>NZ_RAUX01000022.1 GCF_013464485.1 Stenotrophomonas maltophilia | reverse complement strand
CCAGCGGCCGGCACTACCGATTCGGGATGGATGCACGCGCGTTCAACCGAACGCGAGCAGTTCCGGGGTGGATGCTCGCGCGTTCAACCAAACGCCAGCAACTGCGGCTGCAACGCGCTGAAAATGCGTGCCAGCCGCTCGGCCCACGCCTGTTGCCCGGCTTCATCGGCAATCAGGTCCTGGCGGATCTCCAGTTCCACGTGCACCAGCCCACGGCCTTCGCCATGCACCGGGACCGCGTAGTCGCTGGTGCTGCTCACCGAATACGGTTGGTTGTCACCCACCACCAGGTCGCCTTCGTCGCGCAGCGCCTGCAGCAGGGCATGGGCAAAGCGCGTGTCCTGGTGGTACAGCACGCCGGCATGCCACGGCCGCTGCATGCCGTTCATCACCGGGGTGAAGCTGTGCATCATCACCAGCAGGGTGGGGCGGCCGGCATCAAGGCGTGCATCAAGCTCGGCGTCGATGCACGCGTGGTACGGCGCATGGATCGTTTCGATGCGCTGTTGCCGCTGCGCCGCCGACAAGCCGGCATTGCCTGGCACCACCGTGTGGTCGCTCACTTCAGGAATCAGCGTCGGCGAGGCCAGCGGGCGGTTGCAGTCGATCAGCAGCCGCGAATAGGTCTGTTCGATCGCCCAGGCGTCCAGTCGTTCGGCCAGTGCGCGGGTGGTGCCGGCAATGCCGATGTCCCAGCCGATATGGCGGTCCAGATCCACCTGCGCCAGGCCGAGCCCGGTCAGCGCATGCGGCACCTGCTGGCCGGCGTGGTCGGCCAGCAGCAGGTACGGCGAGGCACCCTGTGCGCGGTGGATCGTGTAGAGCGCAGGGTCGTCTGCACCCAGCAACGCCGGCAGCGCGTGCAGGTCGGCATCAGCCACGCGGGCGTCCGTCCAGGTGGTGCTCGATCATCCACAGCCCGGCCCAGAGCTTGGCATCGAGCTCGTAGCCTTCGCCCATTTTCTGCACCAGCCAGGCCGCGGCTTCGCTGCGCGGAATCTCGTGCACAGTGATGTCTTCGCTGTCGTCACCACCGCCCTCGCCAATGCGGCGCAGGCCGCTGGCACGCACGAAGGCGATCTTCTCGCTGCTGGCGCCGGAGGAGGTCGGGCCGATCAGCAGCACTTCGGCGTGATCGGCGGTCCAGCCGGTTTCTTCCTCCAGTTCGCGCACCGCGGAGACTTCGATCGACTCGCCGGCGTGGATGTCGCCGACCAGGCCGGCGGGCATCTCGATGGTGGGTGCCTGCAGCGGCACGCGGAACTGCTCGACGAACAGCACCTTGTCCTCGGGGGTGACGGCGATGATGATCGCGGCCAGGCCGCCGGCGTGGGTGCGTTCGCTGTACTCCCAGGTGCCGCGCACCAGCATGCGCTGGTACTTGCCTTCATAGACGACACGCGGGGCTTCGGTGTTGCGCTGGCTCATGCGGGCTCGCTGTGGGTGGGAAGAATGTCGGGTACGCCGGCGGCATCGAACAGCCGGCGGCGGGTCATCGGGCCGAAGCGCAGCGTCTGGCACAGGCCGTCCAGCAGCTCGGGATCGGCCGTCTGGCGCAGCAGGCCGGGTTGGCTGCCTTCCAGTGGCGCGTCCAGCGCGATGGTGGTCAGTTGGCGCCAGAGCAGGGCGTGCTCGCGCTGTTCGCGCAGGCGCACGGCCATCTGCGCGGCACCGCGCAGGCGCAGGAACGGCACTTCATCCAGGCGCTCGTACAGCGCATCCATGCTGCCGAAATGGGCCAGCAGCACGGCGGCGGACTTGCTGCCGACGCCACTGACGCCGGGAATGTTGTCCACCGCATCGCCGCACAGTGCCAGGTAATCGGCGATCTGGTGCGCGTGCACGCCATGTCGTGCCTTCACCCCGGCCACGTCCCAGCGCTGGTTGCGTGCGTAGTCCCACTGTTCGTCGTGATCCAGCAGCAGTTGCGACAGGTCCTTGTCGGCGGAGATGATCACGCCGCGATGGCTGCCGCGATGCACGTGCAGCGCACTGCCGATCAGATCGTCAGCCTCGTACTCGTGGTGCGCCAGCACCGCCAGGCCCAACGCCGCGCATAGCGCCTTGCAGTGCACGAACTGGCGCTTGAGCGCTTCCGGCGCGGGGTCGCGGTTGGCCTTGTAGGCCGGATACAGGCGGTGCCGGAAACCGCTGTCCAGTGCTTCGTCGAAGGCGATGGCGATGTGGCGGGGGCGCTCGCGCTCGAGCAGGTCCAGCAGGAAGCGGGCGAAACCGTGCACCGCGTTGGTCGGCCAGCCCTGCGCGTCCTGGAACTGGTCCGGCAGCGAGTGCCAGGCGCGGAATACGTAGATGCTGGCGTCGACCAGATACAGCGAAGGCAGTGGTGCCGGCAGGGTCATGCCGGCGGTGTCCAGTCACGCAGCAGGGCGGCGGGGTCCGGACGCTCGCGCTCGGGTACGGCGGCCTTCGGCGTGCCGATATGGATGAAACCGGCGATGCCTTCGCCCTCGGCCAGGCCCAGGCAGGCGTGCACGGCTGGATCGAAGGCCATCCAGGCGGTCAGCCACTGGGCGCCGAAGCCCAGCGCCTGCGCGGCCTGCAGCAGAGCGAAGCAGACGCAGCCGGCGGTCATCAGCTGTTCCTGCTCGGGTACTTTCGGGTCCGGGCGCGGGCTGGCCACCACCACGATCACCAGCGGCGCGTGGCTGAAGCGCTGCCGGTCCTTCTCGAACACCGCCTCACCCGCATGCGGGTCGCGCTGGCGGCTGCGCTCGGCCAGGAAGTCGCCCAGAGTGTGACGTGCATCGCCGGCGATCTTCAGGAAGCGGAACGGTACGCGCTTGCCGTGGTCGGGCACGCGCACGGCCGAGGCCAGCATCCGCTGCAGGGTGGCCGGGTCCGGGCCAGGCGCGGCCAGCTGCCGCGAAGGCACTGAGCGGCGGGCATCCAGGGCAAGCAGGGCGGCGGCGTCGGGCATGGAGTCTGAACCGGTCATCACGGGTGTTTGATTATAGTCGGGGTGGTCAAGGACGCCGTTTGTGTCGCGTCCGGCCCCTGAATATCAAACTGTGATGAACATCATGCCACCGGCGGGAAACGGACGACCGCTTCCCCTCGCCTCGCGGGCCTTGCACGGCTTACGATACCCATCTTGCCGGGCCGCCGGCCACGAGGTTTGAAGTGAGGACTGTTTCACTGTCCGTGACAGGCTGGCCGGCCTACCATCAACGTACCGGTACATGGGGTGTGCCGGCCGTCGCGATGTCCATGCTGTCTGTCGTACCAGAGAAGGTGGGGAGCCTTCCCGAATGATGAGCGCGCCCACACCGATGGGATCGCCGGGGCGTGACCCGGTCCAGCTTCAGCGTGCCCGGGACATGGTCCTGCCCGCGCTGTGCCAGGCTTTCGGCGCCGCCCTGGCGCGTTTCGACGATGCCTTGTTCGACCGGGCCGGCAATGCAGGTTCGTCGCAGCTGCTGTTCCTGGATGCAATGCGGGAGCTGCGGCGTCGTCGTGAAGAGATCGCCGCTGCCTTTGCTGGCCACCTGCAGCGCGGCTGGGATGCACTGGCCAGTGGCGAACCGTTGTCGGCCGAGGCGAGCCTGTCCGGGCCGGCCGAGGATGGCCTGAGCCTGCTGGCTGAACACGTGCTGGAATCGCGGTTGGCGGTGCGCAACTTCGCCACTGTGCTGCTGCGCGACTTCAAGCCGGTGCTGGCGCGGCTGGATCGGCGGCTGGGACGGTTGATCGGTGGTGCCGAGCTGGATGCTGACCTCAACCCGATCAGCCCCGAGCACCTGGGCGTGGCCATACATGAGGCCTTCGCCGGCTGTGAGCTGGCTCCGGAAGTACACCTGGTGCTGATCAAGCTGTGCGAGCGTGACCTGCGCGCGCCGGTGGGGCGTATTTACGAGAAGCTGGACGAACAGCTGGCCGCTGCCGGCGTGATGTCGCAGATGGGCGCGCCGCGGCGTCCGCTGTCGGCAGCGCCCGACCCGCGCATGGCGCAGAGCGCGGATGAGCTGGCCGAACCGCAGCACGCAGCGGGCTTCGAATCCGAGTTCAGCGACGATGAACAGGCCGCACCGGCCTGGGCACAGCGCTTCGCCGCGCGCTGGTCCGAGCGCCGTGGCCACTTGCAGCAGCACCTCGCGGCGGAGGACGTTGGCAGCGGTGAAGCCTACGCAGGCCAGCAGGGCATGCTGCTGGAAGCCCTGCATGAACTGCTGCAGCAGACCCGCCACGTGCGCGAGGACGCCACCTCGGCCGCGCAGGTGGCGGTGGGCCAGCATCGCCCGTTGAGCCAGCGCGAGATGATGTCGGTGCTGTCGCTGCTGCAGGCCACGCCCAGTGCGACGCTGCGCGCGGCAATCGGCGAGGACGGCGAATCCCTGGCGCAGCGGCTGAAGAGTGAAGTGCTGTCCAGCGCCACCCGCCTCGGTGTCGACCCGGGCCAGACCCGGCTGGATCCGCAGGACGAGGATGCGATCGATCTGGTCGGCATGCTGTTCGACGTCATGCTGGATGAGCGTGAACTGGAAGGCCGCTCGCGTGAGCTGATCGGTCGCCTGGTGGTGCCCTTCGTCAAGGTTGCCATGCTCGATCGCCGCATGTTCGTGCAGAAGACCCATCCGGCCCGCAAGCTGCTCAACTCGCTGGCCGAGGCCTGTGAGGGCAATACTGGCGAGAGCCAGGCCGAGCGCATGCTGATGGCCAAGGTCGAGGAGATCATCGAGCGCCTGGTGGCCGAGTTCAACGAGAACCTGGCGATCTTCCTGACCCTGGAAGAAGAATTCCGCGAGTTCCTGGTGCAGCACCGCCGCCGCGTGGAAATCGCCGAGCGTCGTGCCGCCGAGACCCAGCGCGGTCAGGAAAAGCTGGAAATGGCACGCACCCGTGCCGGCGCCGAACTGGACCGCCGCATCGGCGACTCAACCCTGCCGCCAGCCATCGCCGAGTTCCTGCGCCAGCCGTGGCAGCACCACCTGACCCTGGCGCTGCTGCGTGAGGGTGAGGAGGGCGCATCGGTGGTCGAAGCCCTCAGCCTGGGCGACGGTCTGCTGGAGGAAGTGGCCGAGGCCCGTCGCCAGATTGTCGGCAAACCATGGCTGCAGGCCTGGCAGCCAGTACTGGCCAAGGTGTTTGCCAGCGTGGGCGTGCATGGCGACGCGGCCACCGGGGCCGTTGATGCCTTGCATGACACCCTGCAGGGCATCGCCGAATCCAGGCCGGAACTGCAGCGCGCGCTGCCGGAGCTGCCGCAGGTTGCGCTGCCGGCGCCGCCGGTGGCTGAATCGCCTGCGGTCGAGCTGGGTGGGCAGATCGACGCCGACGATTTCGACAATGCCGATGCCGACCGCTTCCGCCGCATGGAAATCGGCAACTGGTTGGATTTCGTCGACAAGGACGGCAAGGTCCAGGCCGGCAAGCTGTCCTGGGTCAGCCCGATTTCCTCGCGCCTGCTGTTCGTCAACCGCCGCGGTGTGCGCTTCTGCGTGGCCTCGCCGGAAGAACTGGCGGTGATGGTGCGGCTGGGCCGCCTGCGCGCCCATGTGGACGACGGCGCCTTCGACAGCGCCATGCAGGGCGTGATCGATCGGTTGGATCCGGGTAACGCCACCCTGCACTGAGTGCAGGCTGGCCTGCTAGGATCGGGAACACTCACCGATCAGCGGGGACCTGCATGGCCGTGGCGTTGCTGGGGATCAAGGAGACCGCGCCGGGCGAACGGCGTGTGGCGCTGACGCCGGAAACCGCGCGCAAGCTCGGTGCCTTGGGCATCACCGTCTGGTACGAAGCCGGCGCCGGATTGGCTGCTGGTTTCACCGATGCCGCCTATGACGACGCTGGTGCTCGGGCCTTCGACGCTGGCCGCTGGGCCGAAATCGACCTCCTGCTGTGCGTGCAGGCCCCCCCTGCGGCGGTGCTGGAACAGCTCAAGCCCGGCGCCAGCGTGGTTGGCCTGTTGGCCCCGGCCAGTGATCGGGCCCTTGCGGCGTTGGCCGCAGGCGACCGGCTGCACCTGTTCCCGCTGCAGCAGCTGCCGCGCACCACCCGTGCGCAGGCGATGGACGTGCTCAGTTCGCAGGCGGGCATGGCCGGCTACAAGGCGGCGCTGATCGCCGCCGAACGCGCACCACGCTTCTTCCCGATGCTGACCACCGCCGCTGGTACCGTGCGCCCGGCCAAGGTGCTGGTGATCGGTGCCGGCGTGGCGGGCCTGCAGGCCATTGCCACCGCCCGCCGCCTGGGCGCGCAGGTGGAAGGCTTCGACGTGCGCCCGGAAACCCGTGAGCAGATCCAGTCACTGGGCGCACGCTTCCTCGATCTTGGGGTGAGCGCGGCCGGCGAGGGAGGCTATGCGCGCGCGCTGACCGATGAGGAACGGGCTGAACAGCAGCGCCGTCTGGCCAACCATCTGCGCGGCGTGGATGTGGTGATCTGCACCGCAGCGGTACCGGGGCGACCGGCGCCGACGATCGTGACTGCAGCGATGGTGGAGGGCATGGCCACCGGCAGCGTGATCGTGGACCTGGCGGCGGAGAGCGGCGGCAACTGCGCACTGACCCAACCGGGGCAGTGCGTCGAGCATCAGGGCGTGACCATCGATGGCCCGCTGGGCCTGGCCAGCCGCGGCGCGACCCAGGCCAGCGAGATGTATGCGCGCAACCTGCTGAACTTCGTCGCGCTGTTCGTGCGCGAAGGCCAGCTTGGTTTCGACTGGGACGACGAGCTGCTGGCGAAGACGCGCTGGCAGGCGTGAACCTGATATGCCTCCTGTAGAGCCGAGCCCATGCTCGGCTTGCGCAGGCGCGATAAAGCAGCCGAGCGTGGGCTCGGCTCTACAAAGGGTCGAACGCTGCCTTTACCGCGGTTTTGCCGGCGGTGGGTTGTCGCGCACCCAGTCCTTGCGTTGTTCCGGCGTCATCTGCGACCAGCGCTCGCGCAGGGCCTCGCGCTGCGCCGGTGGCATGTCGCGCATCTGCCCGAACAGTGCCCGGGCCTGCTCACGCTGCTCCGGGCTCATGTGCTCGAAACGACGCAGGCCGCGCCGGGCCTTGTCGCGTTCCTCAGGGCTCATCGACTGCCAGCGCTGGCCATGCGAGAGCATGCGCTGGCGCTGGCTGGCATCGGCGCTGTTCCAGCGGTCGCGCAGCGGTGCCATCAGCGACTCCCGCTGGGCCTCGCTCAGTTGTTCCCACGCAGGCAGCGGCACGGCCGGCGTTGGGCGCGTTGCCGGCGCCGCGCTCTGCGCCAGCGCCGGGACGGCCGGCAGCAGCGACAGGGTCAGCACCAGCGGCAGGAGGTTGAATCGGGGCATGGTTCACTCCATCGCCAGGTCGGTATCGCCCAGCCACAGGTACAGATCGGGATTTTCGTCGTACAGCGCGCTGTTGTCTTCTACCGAGGCCAGTACCGGCGCCGGCGCTGGGCCCGCCAGAGTGCCATGGCCGCTGAACTGCAGTCCGACACCCAGTGCCACCACCAGCGAACAGGCGCTGGCCAGCCACCAGCGCCAGCGCCCGCGACGGGCCGCGCTGGTACCGTGCCGGGCCTGGCGCAGCCGCGCCAGCGTGGCCGGCGACAGTGCCCGCAGCGACTGCGCGTGCAGGCTGCGCAGGGTGTCATCGGAAGGCAGGGAGCGGTTCACAGGTGGGTCTCCAGATGGTCCTGCAGCGCCTGGCGGGCGCGTGCCAGATGGGTTTTTACCGCGCCTTCGCTGCAGCCCATGGCGCTAGCGGTGGTGGCACCGTCCAGGTCCTGCAGCACGCGCAGAGTGAAGGCTTCGCGCTGGCGGGCGGGCAGGGTACGCAGTGCCTGCACCAGCTGCTGGTATTGCTGGCGCTGTTCGTGCGCCTGCGACGGGTCCGGACCGGGGTCGGCCCAGTCGATGTCGCCGCCGTCGGCGTCCTGGTTATCGCGCCAGAACGGCAGGCGGAAGCGGCGCCGGCGCTGCAGGTCGATCACGCGCCGGCGCAGGATGCTCCAGAACAGCGGCGCCCACTCGGCGGCCGGCTTGTCGGCGTAGTCCAGCATGCGGATCAGGGCGTCCTGCACCGCGTCCATGGCATCGTCGCGCTGGCGCAGGCCGGCCTCGGCGAAACGGAACGCGCGCGGGCCGACGCTGGCCAGGAACGCTTCCAGCGACACCGGCAGGGCATCGTTCTCGGCGCTCGGGGGGACAGGGCTGCTCACCAGCACAGGGTACGGTTCCTCGCTCGGGGTCACCATCGACAACGCGTGAGCGCGGCTTCGGTTGACCGAGAGTGCGCGCCAGGTTCAGCCCATGGTTATGATGGGCCGACGAAGACAGAGCGGGAGCGTTGCCGGTGAGTGACGGGTTCGTAGCGCTGTACATCTTCATGCTGGCCGCCATCGCCGGCCACGTGATCATTTCGCGGGTGCCGGTGATCCTGCATACCCCGCTGATGTCGGGCTCCAATTTCATCCATGGCATCGTGCTGATCGGTGCAATGGTGGTACTGGGGCATGCACAGACGCCGCTGGAAAAGGCGCTGGGCTTCCTCGCGGTTGTGCTCGGTGCCGGTAACGCGGCCGGTGGCTACGTGGTCACCGCGCGCATGCTGGAAATGTTCAAGCCGAGCGCGCCGAAGGGCAGCATGGACGAGCCGAAGGAGCCGCAGGCTTGAACATCAGCACCGTCGAACTGCTCGATTGGCTGGTCAAGGCCAGCTACCTCGTCGCCGCTACGTTGTTCCTGCTGGGCCTGCAGCGCATGGCCTCGCCGCTGACTGCACGCAGCGGCATCCGCTGGGCAGGGCTGGGCATGCTGCTGGCCACGGTGGCGACCTTCTTCCTGCCCGAACTGCACAACGTGCCGCTGATCCTGGTGGCGTTGCTGCTGGGTGCGGGCCTGGCCTGGTGGTCGGCCGGCAAGGTGGCCATCACCGACATGCCGCAGATGGTGGCGCTGTACAACGGCATGGGCGGTGGCTCGGCGGCGGCGATCGGTGCAGTGGAACTGCTGCGTTACGTCTTCCTTGCCAACCGCGATACCAGCCACTGGAGTGCGCAGGCGCTGGCCGACCTGGCCGCGCGCCAACCGTCGGGCATGGTGTTGCTGCTGGCGGTGGTCGGCGCAGCGATCGGTGCGGTGTCGCTGTCCGGTTCGGTGATCGCCTGGGCCAAGCTGGATGGACGCTTGGACAAGCGCGTGACCTGGCCTGGCCAGCAGGTGATGAACCTGCTGGTGGCGCTGGCGGTGGTGGTGCTGGGCATCATCGCGGCCAGCACACTCAGCACCTGGGCAATCGTGGCTTTCTTCGTCCTGGCCTTGGCCCTGGGTGTACTGATGACCCTGCCGATCGGTGGCGCGGACATGCCGGTGGTGATCTCGCTGTACAACGCGTTCACCGGTCTGGCGGTGTCGTTCGAAGGCTATGTGCTGGGCAACGAGGCATTGATCATCGCCGGCATGATGGTCGGTGCGGCGGGCATCCTGCTGACCCGGCTGATGGCCAAGGCGATGAACCGGCCGATCCGCAACGTGCTGTTCTCCAACTTCGGTGGAGGAGTGGGCGGCGAAGCACAGGCGATCAGCGGTTCGCAGAAGCCGATCGAGGCGGCCGACGTCGCCGCGATGATGGCCTTTGCCGAGCGCGTGGTGATCGTGCCCGGCTACGGCATGGCCGTGGCGCAGGCGCAGCACAAGATCTGGGAGCTTGCGCAGCGGCTGGGGCAGCGTGGGGTGAAGGTGAAGTTCGCCATCCACCCGGTGGCCGGGCGCATGCCGGGGCACATGAACGTGCTGCTGGCCGAAGCGGGTGTGCCGTATGACCTGATCGCCGACATGGACGACATCAACCCGGAGTTTGCCAACACGGACGTGGTGCTGGTGATCGGTGCCAACGACGTGGTCAATCCAGTGGCGCGCACCGACCCGGCCAGCCCGATCTACGGCATGCCTGTGCTGGATGTGGTCAACGCGCGCAACGTGGTGGTGATCAAGCGTGGCAAGGGCACGGGTTTCGCAGGGATTGAAAACGCGCTGTTCTATGCCGACAACACCCGCATGCTGTACGGCGATGGCGCGGAAGCGGCGGCCTCGCTGGTCAGCGAGTTGAAGGCGCTCGACGGCGGGCATTGAGATCCTGCTGCATCCGGTGGGTGCGGACCTTGGTCCGCACGCTTCTGCCGGCCAGCGGCCGGCACTACCATCCCATTCACGCATGGCGCGGATTTACCCGCGCATCCCCGGTAGCGCCGGGCCATGTCCGGCGGGCGTAGCAACCAGCGCGCTCAGCGCGCCAGCCAGGCGCCCACGGCCACGGCCACGGCCAGCCACAGCCATTCCATCGCGCCATTGGCGAGGGTGATCAGGGTCCAGGCCAGATGCGGGCCCATGCGCAGGCTGGCGTCCCACAGGTCCAGCCCGATCGAGCCGCCCATCCAGGCGCTGGCGATGGTCCAGTTGGCCACGGCGGCGACCAGCAGGGTGCCCAGCACGACCAGCGCGATGCGCAGCCGGCCCGGGCCCAGCGTGCCCATGCGCAGCATGAACACCAGTTCCAGGGCGGTCAGCACCGCCATCCAGCCGACCTGCCGGCCGGTCATCAGTGCGAGCACCATCCAGGCAAGGGGAGCAACAACCAGGCCCAGCAACAGCATGATGGGCCAGAGCCAGGTGACGGTCCTGGCACGCGCGGCATTGGAGGACATCGAAGCTCCCAGAAGATCACCCACAGGATACTGTGGTTTGCGGCGGTGCACCGGCGGTGCCGGGGCGGCTGGGCTAGAATGCCGTCTTGCGTGGCCCCGGCCACGGCCCCATATCGGTCCCCATGTATTCCCGTAGCAGCGAACCTGTCCACTTCGAACGCGATTGCGAGGCCGTGATGGTCCCGCAGGGCGACACCGTGACCCTGCCCGCCGGCAGCTATGGGTACATCACCCAGGCGCTGGGCGGCAGTTATTCGGTGTTTGTCGAGGGCAACCTGTTCCGCATCGCCGGCAAGGACGGCGACGCCATCGGCAAGGAGGCGCCGGCACCGCTGGAGCTGCCGGCCGACGCCACCGATGAACAGGTGGAACAGCTGGTATGGCAGCAGCTGCGCACCTGCTTCGATCCGGAAATTCCGGTGAACATCGTCGAACTGGGCCTGGTCTACGAAGTCGAGATCAAGCACCTGGACGAAGGCAAGCGCGAAATCGACGTGAAGATGACCCTGACCGCACCGGGCTGCGGCATGGGCGACATTCTGGTCGACGACGTGCGCAGCAAGCTCGAAATGATCCCGACGGTGGCCGAGGCCGACGTCGACCTGGTGTTCGACCCGCCGTGGAACCAGCACATGATGTCCGAGGCGGCCCGGCTCGAGACCGGCATGCTTTGACCCACGGCCCGCAGTGACGCGGGCCCGGCATTACCCGCAACCAGAACAGGAAATCTCCGGTGTCCCAGTCCATTCCCAGCTTCGCCGTCACCCGTTCGGACCACCCGCGCAGCGCTGAAGAGCGCGCCCAGATCCTGGAGAAGCCGGGCTTCGGCCTGCACTTCACCGATCACATGGTGGAGGTGCGCTGGGACAAGGATGCCGGCTGGCACAACGCCAACGTGCGTGCCTATGGCCCGTTGCAGCTGGACCCGGCCGCGGCCGTGCTGCATTACGGCCAGGAAATCTTCGAAGGCATCAAGGCCTACCGCCACGCTGACGGCTCGATCTGGACCTTCCGCCCGGACGCCAACGGCCGCCGCCTGCAGCGTTCGGCGCAGCGTCTGGCGCTGCCGGAACTGCCGGTGGAGATCTTCGTCGAATCGCTGAAGCAGCTGATCGCCGTGGACAGCGCCTGGGTGCCGTCGGCCGATGAGTCGAGCCTGTATTTCCGTCCGTTCATGATCGGCGACGAAGCCTTCCTCGGCGTGCGTGGCGCACACAAGGCCGGCTACTACGTGATCGCCAGTCCGGCCGGCCCGTACTTCGCCAAGGGCGTTGCCCCGGTGTCGATCTGGCTGTCCACCGAGTACGCGCGTGCAGCCAAGGGCGGCACCGGCGCCGCCAAGTGCGGTGGCAACTACGCTGCCTCGCTGCTGCCGCAGCAGAAGGCGCAGGCGCAGGGCTGCTCGCAGGTGCTGTTCCTGGACCCGGTGGAAGGCAAGTACCTGGAAGAACTGGGCGGCATGAACGTGTTCCTGGTCTACAAGGACGGCACCCTGGTCACCCCGGAACTGTCGGGCAGCATCCTTGAGGGCATCACCCGCGAAAGCATCCTGCAGCTGGCGCGCGACCGCGGCATGAAGGTCGAAGAGCGCAAGGTCACCATCGACGAGTGGAAGAACGGCGTAGCCTCTGGTGACATCGCCGAAGTGTTCGCCTGTGGCACCGCCGCGGTGGTCACCCCGATCGGCCAGCTCAAGGGCGAAGGCTTCTCGGTGGGCGACATCAACGCCCCGGCCGGCGAAGTGACCATGTCCCTGCGCAAGGAACTGACCGACATCCAGTACGGCCGCCTGCCGGACCGCCACAACTGGCTGGTCAAGCTGGGCTGATCGCCTGCACTGACCTGTACAGCCGAGCCCACGCTCGGCTTCGTCGTTCCCGGAAAGCCCGTCCCTGTGACGGGCTTTCCGCGTTGTGGGGCCAACCCGCCAGATCGCACCTGGCAGGCGCTTGACGCAAATAGGTTTGCATCGCAAACTAAATTCAATCGACCCCGATGGAGCGTTTCATGCAGCAGCCGTCCGTCATTGATCCTTCCTCGCGCCTGCAGGCGCTTACCCGCGAATACTCGCGGTACTCACGAAGTGCCGGGGGGCTGTCGGCAATGGCAGGTGGCATGGCCTGCCTTGCCTCGTTCCTTGCCGGTGTGCTGCTGCCGACCACGCTGGGCCTGCGCGTCGTGCTGATCGCCATGCCGGTGCTGTGGATCGTCGGCAAGCAATGGCTGGCGCACCGCTACTACCAGCGTCTGGGTCAGGTCGAGGAGCAGGTCACGTCGACCGAACGCAATTTCCAGCGCTTCTTCATCGCCTTCACCGCACTGGTGAGCGTATTGGTGACCGGCAGCGTGCTGATCCAGCTGGCACCGATGGGTGAGCTGCCCTGGGACCTGCGCGCCATCGGGTACCTGGCCGTGGTGGTGCTGTTGCCGTGGGTAGTGTGGCGCTGGCTGCGTACTCCGCTGGAATTCATCGTCGGCGTGTTCCTGCTGTGCCAGGCCGCGCTGGCCTTCACTGGGCAGACCTATGGTTTCGACCCGAGCACCGCCGTGTTCCCGATGGCGTCCATCGCGCTGATCGTGGTCGGCTGGCGTGACCACCAGCGCTTCCAGCGGTTGCAGGTGGAGATGCGCGCGTTCATGGCGGGTCGGTCGAGCGTTGAATGACCCCGCTGCCTGATTCCAGAGCACTGCTCCAGCTCGACCGCTTGATCCACGAACCGGCACGCCTGCTGATCCTGTCGATCCTGGCAGGTGCTGAATCGGCCGAGTTCGGATTTGTCGAGCATCTCAGCGGGTTGAGCAAGGGCAACCTGTCCAGCCATCTGAGCAAGCTTGAAGCAGCAGGGTTGGTCGCCATCGACAAGTCGTTCCGTGGCAAGCGCCCACTCACCACTCTGCAGCTGACGCCGATGGGTCGCAACGCCCTGGCCCAGTACCGCACGCAGCTGGCGGCAATCGTTGCCGGCATTCCCGATCCGGATCGAAAGGACACCTGACATGACATTGCTGCCGCGCCTGATTGCAGTCCTGGTTCTCTCCCTCGCCGCACTCACCGCCGTGGCCGAAGGCCCGGACCCGAGGCAACAGGGGGCAGCGCTCACCGCGCAGTTCTACGCGGGGCACATCGATGCCCTGTGGGAACGGATGACGCCGAAGATGCAGGCGGGGCTGCAGTCCCCGCAGAACCTGGTGGCGCTGCGCGAGCAGGTGATCGCTGGCTGGGGCGCAGAAATCGGGGTGGTCAGTGAGAAGGTCGAAAATGCCGATGGTTACGACACCTATCTGCGGCAGGCCCGCTTCGCCAAGAGTGCCGACATCATCCAGGTGGTTTGGGCCATTGATGCCAACGGGCAGATCGCCGGCTTCTACATCCGTCCGCTGCAGACCACACCGCCGCAGGCCGCAGCGAGCGCGTTCCTTGACTACCAGACCCGCACGCGGCTGCAACTGCCGTTTGCCGACGAGTACTTCGTGTTCTGGGGCGGGCGCAGTGTCGAACAGAACTACCATGCCGCCCATGCCGGCCAGCGCTTCGCGCTGGACCTGCTGGTGGTCCGCGATGGACGCTCGCACCGTGGCGATGGCCTGCGCAACCAGGATTACTTCTGCTTCGGCCGCCCGATCCTCGCACCTGCCGATGGCACGGTGGTGGAGGTGGTCGAAGGTGTCGAAGACAACGTGCCGGGCCAGATGAACGCCGCCCAGCTCACCGGCAACCGCGTCATTCTCGACCACGGCAATGACGAGTACTCGGTGCTGGCACACCTGCGCCAGGGCAGCGTACGCGTCTCACAGGGGCAGGTCGTCCGCAGTGGCACGCACCTCGGCGACTGTGGCAACAGTGGCAATTCCTCCGAGCCGCACCTGCACTACCAGTTGCAGGCCGGGCCCGTGTTCGGTGTCGGCGAAGCGTTGCCGGCACAGTTCTCCGACTACGTGGCCGATGGGCAGCCGGTCACGCGCGGTGAACCCCTCAAGGGGCAGTACATCCGGCCCGCCCGCGTTCCGCAGGCGAAGTAGCCAGAGGGTCCGACGAAGCGGGCTGCGGTGCCACGCATCCGTTGGCATGGGCCGTGGACGCCGATGTCGGCAAAGTCATCCCAGGACACGTGATGACCCAGTCAGGTGCGTGCAGGTCACGAGAAAGTTCCTTCACCTTCACAAACCCTCGACCCGAAAAGTCTCAGAACGAACATTTCATCTTGCTGAAAAGACACTGAAAATCTTGTGGTGTCCGGTTTTGGTCTTTAGCGTCATCTGCACGGCGGATCGTTAGGGGGATCCGCTGGCTCGCCGGACTCCGAACCTCGCCAATGCAAGCCAGCCCATGGTTCGGGCCGGTGTTTCTGCCGATTCCGGCATTCACACCACAAGAAAGGGAAATACGATGTCCCAGGTAACGCAACCGCGTGTGCGTCGAGTGTGGGTGGTCCTTGGTGCGTCCGTTCTGTCATCGCTGCTGCTGGCCACGCCTGCGCTGGCCGGTGATGTCCAGCTCAGCGGCCTGCAGTCCGCGCCGACGCACCAGCGTTTCATCGTGAAGTACCGCGACGGCAGCGCCCCGGTGGCCAACACCACGGCACTGGCCTCGTCGCTGAAGACGGCCGCTGCTGGACTGGCCAGCAGCCAGGGCCGCGCGCTGGGCCTGCAGCAGGTCCGCAAGCTGGCCGTCGGCCCCACCCTGGTCAAGACCGATCGTCCGCTCGACCAGGCCGAATCCGAGCAGCTTATGCGCAAGCTGGCCGCCGACCCGAACGTGGAGTACGTCGAGGTCGACCAGATCATGCGCGCGACGCTGACCCCGAACGACACCCGCTTCAGTGAACAATGGGGCTTCGGTACCTCCAACGCGGGCATCAACATCCGGCCGGCCTGGGACAAGGCCACCGGCACCGGCGTGGTGGTGGCGGTGATCGACACCGGCATCACCAACCACCCCGACCTGAACGCCAACATCCTGCCCGGCTACGACTTCATCAGTGATGCGGCGATGGCGCGCGATGGCGGGGGGCGCGACAACAACCCGAACGATGAAGGTGACTGGTACGGCGACAACGAGTGCCAGCCCGGCTATCCAGGCTCCAATTCCAGCTGGCACGGTACCCATGTTGCCGGCACCGTGGCGGCGGTGACCAACAACGCCAGTGGTGTGGCCGGCACCGCATTCAACGCCAAGGTCGTGCCGGTACGCGTCCTCGGCAAGTGCGGTGGTTACACCTCCGACATCGCCGACGCGATCGTGTGGGCATCCGGCGGCACTGTCAGTGGCGTGCCGGCCAATGCCAATCCGGCGGAGGTCATCAATCTCTCGCTGGGTGGCGGTGGCAGCTGCTCGAGCACGTACCAGAACGCGATCAATGGCGCTGTCGGCCGCGGTACCACGGTGGTGGTTGCCGCCGGCAACAGCAACACCAATGTGTCCTCGTCGGTACCGGCCAACTGCCCGAACGTGATCGCAGTGGCTGCCACCACTTCGGCCGGTGCGCGTGCCAGCTTCTCCAACTACGGTGCTGGCATCGACATCTCCGGCCCGGGCCAAAGCATCCTGTCCACCCTCAACAGCGGTACCACCACGCCGGGCAGCGCCAGCTATGCGTCCTACAACGGCACCTCGATGGCGGCCCCGCACGTGGCGGGCGTGGTTGCACTGATGCAGTCGGTCGCCCCGAGCCCGCTGAGCCCGGCGCAGGTGGAGAGCATCATCAAGAGCACCGCCCGTCCGCTGCCTGGCGCCTGCTCGGGCGGCTGCGGCGCCGGCATCATCGACGCCAACGCAGCGGTCGCGGCCGCGATCAACGGCGGCGGTACCAACCCGGGTGGCAACGTGCTGCAGAACAACGTGCCGGTGACAGGCCTGGGCGCTGCCAGCGGTGCATCACTGAGTTACACCGTGAACGTTCCGGCTGGCAGCACCCAGCTGCGCGTGGCGATCAGTGGCGGCAGCGGTGATGCCGACCTGTACGTGCGCCAGGGCAGTGCCCCGACCGACACCGCTTACGCCTGCCGTCCGTACCTGAGCGGCAACAGTGAAACCTGCACCATCAACAGCCCTGCCGCTGGCACCTGGCATGTGCGGGTAAAGGCGTACAGCACCTTCTCGGGCCTGACCCTCAACGCCCAGTACTGAGCCCAAGACCCTCTCCAAGGGCACGCCCTGGCTTCGGCCGGGGCGTTTTTGCTTTGGTGGGTGCCGACCTTGGTCGGCACGCCGTTCCTCAGACCGATTCGAAGCGGTTCGCGGCCACGTTCTTGCGCACGTGCTGCGGGTCGAAGATCCGACCGTTCATGGCGATGTACACGCCGCTTGGCAGCGACTGCACCGCGCCGATCGCGCAACCGATGTTGAATTCCGCATCCGAACCACGGAAACGCGCCGGGCTGAGCGCACCGGTCATCACGATGGTCTTGTCCGGGATCGTCGCCAGCACCTTGCCGGTCTGCACCATCGAATCGGTGCCGTGCGTCACCAGCACGTGGCGGGTCGGCTGCGCGGCGATGGTGGCGCGGATCAGTTCGCGGTCTTCATCGTTGATGTGCAGCGAATCCTTGCGCAGGATCGGAATCACGTTGAAGCGGAACGTCACGCCCAGCTCGCGCAGGATCATGCCGATCTGGGGGTCGCCGATCTGGTAGTCCGACTTGTCGTCGAAGTAGATCTTGTCGATCGTGCCACCGGTGGTGACGACCAGGAGCTCTTCCATCATGTGCATGCGCGAAACCAGGACAGGTACAGCGGCGCGGGGCCAGGAACACAGATGATACGGCCCGGCGGGCGCAGCGTCAGCGCCGCTTGCCGAAGCGGGCGCGCAGCCCGGGCAGGCTGGCACTGAAGATCACCAGCAGGGCCAGCGCGATCTCGATCAGCGCCAGCCAGCGCGTTTCCGGGTGGCTCCAGGCGCTCATCACGCCATGGCTGAACCAGCCCAGCGCCAGCACCGAGGCCCAGAACCCGGTCTTGCGCCAGCCCAGGCGCAGGGCAAAGGCCAGCGCCAGCGGAGGTGCGGTGAACACCAGCTGGGTGGCCAGCCAGTGCTTGTCATTGATGAACCAACCGGCGAACAGCGCGGCCAGCCCCATCAGGGCCAGCAGCAGGACCGTGCGCGGCGTGCGGTTCATCGGGCCAGCCGCTGTGCAATGTCGGCCACCCGGCGGCCCAGCGCGCGCGCCAGCACCGCCTCGTCGTCGGTGGGCTGCGGGTCGTCGGCGGCGCCGGCCACGTGGCTGGCGCCATAGGGCGTGCCGCCACTGGTGGTGTGGCTCAGCGCCGGCTCGGTGAACGGGATGCCGACGATCACGCAGCCATGGTGCAGCAGCGGTACCTGCATTGAGAGCAGGGTTGATTCCTGGCCACCGTGCATCGAGGCGGTGGACGTGAATACGCCGGCTGGCTTGCCCGACAGGGTGCCGTTGACCCATTCGGCGCCCAGACCATCCAGGAAGTGCTTCACCGGGGCGGCCATGTTGCCGAAGCGGGTAGGGCTGCCGAGCAGCAGGCCCTGGCATTCGACCAGGTCCTGCACGCTCACGTAGGGGGCCCCATCTTCGGGCACAGGCGGCTGCGCGGTCTGGGTGACGGCGGCCACCGGCGGCACCGTGCGCAGGCGCGCGCTCATGCCCGGCACTTCGCCGATGCCCCGCGCGATCTGGCGCGCCAGCCGTGCCACCGAACCGCCCCGGCTGTAGTACAGCACCAGAATCTCGCCCATCGTGCCCGCTTCTCCTCGTCGTGTGGCCACCAGTATGGCTATCCTGCCAGCATTCCGCATCGGGTACCCTTCCACCGATGGAACCTTTGGATACGCTCAACCTGTGGATGGAGCGCGCGCGGGATCGCGCACGGGCCATCAGTTTCGGCCGCTTCCTGTGGCATCGCTTCCTCGACGACCGCCTGTTCCAGGCAGCGGCGGCGCTGGCCTACACCACGGTGTTCGCGCTGGTGCCGCTGGCGATCGTGGTGTTCGGCGTGCTCTCGGCTTTTCCTGTCTTCGACCGCTGGAGCGACCAGCTCAGCGATTATGTCTTCTCCAACTTCGTGCCCAACGCGGCGCGTGCGGCTGAAGGCTACCTTCGGCAGTTCTCGGCCAGTGCCGGCCAGCTCACCGCCGCCGGCTTCATCGCACTGGTGGTGTCGCTGTTGATCACCCTCAACAGTGTTGAAGAGACCTTCAACCAGATCTGGCGGGTCGGCTCGACCCGGCCCAAGCTGACCCGCTTCCTGGTCTACTGGACCGTACTGACGCTGGGCGCAATGCTCGCCGCCGCATCGCTGGCGGTGTCGGCACGGGTGTTCGCGATGCCGCTGTTCGGCACCCAGGAGGGCCGCTGGCTGGCCGAACTGGCACTACGGCTGGCGCCGATCCTGATCGAGTTCGTCTGTATCACGCTGATGTTCCGGGTGGTGCCGCACCACACGGTGAAGTGGCGGCATGCGGTGCCCGGCGCGATCCTGGCGGCGGTGATCCTGGAGCTGGTGAAATGGGGCATCGGTGCCTACCTGGGCAGCTTCCAGTCCTACCAGAAGCTCTATGGCACGGTGGCCTTCGTGCCGATCCTGCTGCTATGGATCTACCTGTGCTGGGTGGCGGTGCTGCTGGGCGCGTCGCTGGCCTCGTCGATGGCCGCCTTCCGCTATCAGCCGGTAGAGCTGCGCCTGCCGCAGGGTTACGAGTTCTATGGCCTGCTGCGCCTGCTGGGCCGGTTCCACCATGCACGGGCCAAGGGCAAGGGCCTGGACGATGATGAGATCCTGCGGCTGGAGCCGATGCTGACCGATTCCCTGCTTCAGGACCTGGCCTGCAACCTGCAGGAGATCGGCCTGCTGCGCCGGGACGAGCGCGGCGAATGGCTGTTGTCGCGTGACCTGGACCAGGTGAGCCTGGCCGATCTGTACGAATGCACCCAGCTGCGCATCCCGGTGGCCGAGCAGCATCTGCCTTACCGCGACGACAGCCTGGGCCGTGCCGCGCTTGCGGCATTGGACGACCTGCGACTGCCCCTGCGCGAGCGCCTCAAACGCAAGGTCAGTGATATCTATACCGATTCCGGAGACACGCCATGACCCGCAAGACCCCATTGCTGTTGCCGCTGATCCTGCTGCTGGCGCTGGCCGCCTGTAAGCCGGCGCAGGAGCCGACCCCGGCCAGCAGCCAGCCGCCGGCGCAAGCGCCGACGCCAGGTGCACCGGCACCGGTTGAGGAGACCCCGGCCGAGCGCACCACGGCCGAGTTCCCGACGCTGAAGATGAAGGCGGTGGATGGCAGCGACTACGACCTGGCCGCGCACCGTGGCAAGTGGGTGGTGGTGAACTTCTGGGCGACCTGGTGTGCGCCGTGCCGCAAGGAAATGCCCGAACTGTCGGCGCTGCATGCGATGCGCAGCAACATCGAGGTGGTTGGCCTGGCCTATGAGGATATCGAGGTGCCGGAGATGCAGTCGTTCCTGACCAAGCATCCGGTGACCTATCCGATCGTGATCGTGGACCCGTTCGATCCGCCGGCCGATTTCGCCACGCCGCGTGGCCTGCCGTTGACGCATCTGCTGGATCCGCAGGGCAAGCTGGCGCACACCTTCCTCGGCCCGGTGACGGCCGCCGACATCGAAAAGCAGATCGCTGCTGCCAAGTAACGGGGTTGGGCGGCAGGGCCTGCGGCCCTGCACCCGCGGTAGTGCCGGCCGCTGGCCGGCAACCCCAGCAACAGCAAAAGCAACAGCAACAGCGGGCTATCCGTGGGATGGCGGGGCGGTGTCGGAGTGCGGGGACGCTGCAAGTACGTCCCTGTAAGCTTGGCAGCCGCATCCATGCGGCTGACACCCCGCACTCCGACACCGCGCCACCTCTGACAGATTCCTCATGTCTGGTAGATCCACGCCATGCGTGGATGATTCTCCAGACAAATCGAATATTTCGAATTGAATTCGAAGAGCATCCACGCATGGTGTGGATCAACGACAGATCGCGGAGAACTGTCGAAGGCGGGGTGGGTCCGGGTGCGGGGGCGTGAGCCGCATGGATGCGGCGACCGAGCTTACATGGACGTACTTGCAGCGCTCCCCGCACCCGGACCCGCCCCGCCATCCCTCAGGAAGCCCGCCGTTGCTGTTGCTGTTGCCGTTGCTCTGGCTTCGGCAGGTGCAGGGCCGCAGGCCCTGCCGACCCACCCTAATCCTCGACCGGGAAGTCCTCGATCGGCTTCAGCACATCGTAGTGCTCGCGATGCAGCTTGCCCTTCAGTTTTGGCAGTTCCGGCAACGGCGCATCCACGCGCGTATCCGGCAACCGGTCCAGCAGGTTGCGTACCAGGGTCAGCCGCCCCAGCCGCTGGTCGTTGAAATCCACCAGTGTCCACGGCGCCACCTCGCGATGCGTCGCGCGCAGCATCGCCTCGCGTGCCTCGGTGTATGCGCTGTACTTGCTGCGTGATTTCAGGTCCACCGGAGAGAGCTTCCAGCCCTTCAGCGGGTCGATATGACGCTCGGCGAAGCGCCTCTCCTGCTGCTCCTGGTCAACGCACAGCCAGTACTTGAACAGCAGGATGCCGTCGTCCACCAGCAGTTGTTCGAACACCGGTGCCTGGCGCAGGAACTGCTGGTACTCGCTTTCGCTGCAGTAGCCCATCACCCGCTCGACGCCGGCGCGGTTGTACCAGCTGCGGTCCATCAGCACGATCTCGCCGGCGGCCGGGAGATGCGACGCGTAGCGTTGGAAGTACCACTGCGTAGCTTCGCGGTCGGTCGGTTTGGGCAACGCCACCACCCGGCACTGGCGTGGGTTGAGGTGCTGGCTGACGGCCTGGATCGCGCCGCCCTTGCCTGCTGTATCGCGGCCTTCGAACAGCACCAGCAGGCGTTGTCCGCTGTGCTGAACCCAGCGCGCCATCGCGGTCAGTTCCAGCTGCAGCGGCAACAGCAGTTCGTCGTAGTCCTTGCGCTTGAGCTTGGCCATCGTCACACCACGCGGGAAGGAAGCCCGAGCCTAGCGCAGGGATCGCTCAGGCGATGTCGACGCCGGGTAGAGTCGACTGTTAGTCGACTATCGCGCGCAGCGCGGGGTTTTCTGCTTCTTGCCAAGAGCAATCGACCAACAGTCGACTCTACCCAGTCGACGTCATCCAATCGACGGTGCCCAGTCGACATTACCCCGTCGGTTCGGTTGTTCCCCGCCAGCCGTGCTCGCGCGCAAGCTGCTGCACCAACGCCGACAGATCACGGGCAAACCCGCCCATGTCGAACAGTCCGCTGCGTTCGCGCGCCTGTTCCAGTTCAGCGCGCAACGCCGCCATCGCCGTCGGGTCGTTGCCCAGTGCACTGGCGGTGGCGATGAACGCCGCATCGTCGGCGACATTCATCCGCGCCAGGCCCAGATGGTGGTTGAGGCTGCCGGCCACGCGCGCGGCGAAGGTATCGCCCGGGCAGGTCAGTACCGGGCAGCCGGCCCACAGCGCATCGGAGGCGGTGGTGTGGGCGTTGTACGGATGCGTGTCCAGGAACAGGTCGGCCAGCTGATAACGGGCCAGGTACTGCGGATGCGGCAGCTTGGCCATGAACACCAGGCGCAGCGGGTCCAGGCCTGCGGCCTGTGCGGCGGCACGCAGGCGCGCATCGGCCTGGCCCGGCCCGGACAGCAGCCACAGCACACTGCCCGGAACCGCCTGCAGGATCGCGAAGGCGCGGCCCATGCTGCGTGGGTTGAGCTTGTAGCTGTTGTTGAAACAGCAGAACACCACGCCCTGCGCGGGCAGGCCGCAGTCGGTACGGGTCGGTGCGGACTCCAGCACGCGCGTGTTGTCCGACGGCTGGAAGGCGCGCGGCAGGCGCAGCACGCGTTCGCTGTAGTGCGGCTCCAGTGCAGGCGGCAGGGTGAAGGCATCGCCAATCACCGCATCCATCCATGGCGCCCCCGACGTGCCGGGGTAGGCCAGCCAGTTCAACTGCAGTGGGGCAGGGCGCATCGCCAGCACTTCCGGCGTGCCGCCACCGCCCCAGCCGCGCAGGTCGAACAGCAGGTCGATGCCCTGGGCGCGGATGCGGGCGGCGGTATCGGCATGACGCAGGCCGGCCACATCATGCAGCTGCGTGGCTGCCTGCAGGCGGGCACGGATGCGGCTGCCGTCGTCGCGGTTCAGCGCGAACAGGTGCAGTTGCAGCGCGGGGTCGTGACGCAGCTGCTCGAACACGGCCACGGTCAGCAGTCCGGTCGGATGCGCGCCGAACCCATTGGAAAGGAAACCGACGCGCAGCGGGCCATGCGGACGCATCGATACCGGCGGCAACGGCCGCACCGACGCGGCAACCGCGGCGGCGCGCGCGCGGGCGCAGGCCAGCTGTTCGGCGGCGCTGGCGTCCTCGCTGAGGAAGGCAAAGGGTTCGACCACGCCCTGCCCAGAGGCCAGGGCGCCGCGCACCTGTGTGGCCAACGCCTCCACGTCCTGCCAATCGCACAGGCGGCGCTGCCAAGCCAGGCGCTGGGCGGCGATGTAGGGTTCGTCCGGCATCAGGGCGTGCGCGCGGCGGTAGGCCGCCGATGCGCCTTCGGCATCATCGGCATCTTCCAGTGCGTGTCCCAGCCACAGCGCGATGCCGGGGTGCTGCGGCGCCAGCGCCGAGGCCTGGCCGAGCAGCTTCGCCGCATCGCCGTGAGCGCCCGCCATCCACGCCACGCGTCCCAGCCGTGCCAGCGCTTCGGGGTGGTTCGGGCGCAGCTGCAGCGCGCGTCGCGCGGCCTGCTCACCGGCGGCGATGTCGCCGGCTTCCAGTTCCAGATCGGCCAGCATCACCCAGGCGACGAAGTCACTGGGCTGGCGGGCGATCGCCTGCTGCAGTTGCTGTCGCTGCTGCCAGGCCGACATCGTGCTCAGCCCGCCGACAGCTGGGCCAGGGCGTCGACCTGGTGCTCGTGGCTGAGCCGCTGCAGCAGCGGGTCGAGGTCGCCGGCCAGGATGTTGGGCAGGTCGTACAGGGTGAGGCCTTCCACGCGGTGATCGGTGATGCGGCCCTGTGGGAAGTTGTAGGTGCGGATGCGCTGGCTGCGGTCACCACTGCCGACCTGCAGGCGACGCGATTCGGCCTGGGCGGCGTCCTGGCGCTGGCGCTCGGCATCGAGCAGCTGTGCCTTCAGGCGTTTCATCGCCTTGTCGCGGTTGGCGTGCTGGCTGCGCTCGGTCTGGCATTCCACCACCACGCCGGTAGGGACGTGGGTGATGCGGATGGCCGATTCGGTCTTGTTCACGTGCTGGCCGCCGGCACCGGAAGAACGGAAGGTATCGACCTTCAGGTCGGCGGGGTTGATGACGATCTCATCCACCTCGTCCGCTTCGGGAATGATCGCCACCGTGGCCGCGGAGGTGTGGATGCGGCCCTGTGATTCGGTGGCCGGCACGCGCTGCACGCGGTGCGTGCCCGATTCGAACTTCAGGCGCGAGAACGCACCGCGGCCGACCACACGTGCCACCACTTCCTTGTAGCCGCCATGCTCGCCGGGGTTGTCCGATTCGATCTCGACCTTCCAGCCCTGGCGCTCGGCATAGCGGGCGTACATGCGGAACAGGTCGCCGGCGAAGATCGCCGCTTCGTCACCGCCGGTGCCGGCGCGCACTTCCAGGAACAGGTTGCCCTCGTCGCGCGGGTCGCGCGGTACCAGCAGCAGCGCCAGTTCCTGCTCCAGTTCCTGCAGGCGGGCCTGGGCGGCGGCGATTTCCTCGTCGGCCAGTTCGCGCAGGTCGGGATCGGCGCGCATGCCTTCGGCGGCGGCCAGGTCGGCCTTGGCACGGGCTTCATCGGTCAGTGCGGTGGCGACTGGTTCAAGTTGGGCGAATTCGCGCGAAAGGTCGCGGAAACGGGTGTTGTCGGCGACCACGTCGGGTTCGGCGAGCAGGCGTTCCAGTTCTTCGCGGCGCTCGGCCAGCGCTTCCAGCTTACGGCGCAAGGTCGGCGTCATCGGGTCTCACGGGTGGGTGGCGGTAACCCGGCGTGGCCGGGAACAGGCGCTCGGCGGCGCGGGTCAGGTCGGCATCGCCGCTCAGTGCGGCGGCGCGCAGAGCAGCGGTCGGCGGGTGCAGCAGGCGGTTGGTCAGGCCGTGGGCCAGCAGTTCCAGTACTTCATCGGCCGGCTTGCCGTTGGCCAGCTGCTGGCGGGCGCGTTCGAGCAGTTCGGCACGGGTAGCCTCGCCGAACGCACGCAGCTGCCGCAGCGGTGCCTGGTGGGCGCTGGCCTGCTGGGTCTCGACGAATCGCGACACCTGCAGGTCGATGATCGCTTCGGCCTCGGCGGCGGCCTCGCGGCGGCCGCGGCGGTTGTCTTCCACCGCGCGTTCAAGGTCGTCAACGGTATAGAGGAAGGCATCGTTGAGCGTGCCGACCTCGGCCTCGATATCGCGCGGTACGGCCAGGTCGAACAGCAGCATCGGCTTGTGCCTACGCGCGCGCAGGGCTTTGGCGACCATCTCGCGATGGATCACCGGTTCGCGCGCGGCGGTGGCCGAGAACACCACGTCGGCCTCGCCCAGGTGGCGGTCCAGTTCGGTCAGCGGCAGGGCCACGCCACCATGTCGGCTGGCAAGTTCCTGCGCGTGGGCCAGGGTGCGGTTGGCAATCAACAGCCGGCGTACCTTGCCTTCGCTCAGGTGCCGTGCCGCCAGTTCGATGGTCTCGCCGGCACCGACCAGCAGCACGGTGGAATCGTCCAGGCGCGCGAATGCGTTCTGCGCCAGGCGCACTGCGGCCGAGGCCACCGACACCGGGTTGGCGCCGACCTGGGTATCGGTACGCGCACGTTTGGCAACGGAGAAGGTCTGCTGGAACAGCCGGTCCAGACGTTGGCCGAGCAGGCCGTGATCACGCGCGGTCGACCATGCGTCCTTCACCTGGCCGAGGATCTGCGGCTCGCCCAGCACCATCGAATCCAGCCCGGTGGCGACCCGGAACAGGTGGCGCACGGCTTCGGCATCGGCATGCTGGTACAGATAGCCCTGCAGGTCGCCGGCCTGGCTGTGCAGCCACTGGTCCAGCGCCTGCGCCGAATCGGCCACGGCATAAAGTTCGGTGCGGTTGCAGGTGGACAGCAGCACCGCCTCGGCGATCTGCGGGGTATCGCGCAGCGAACCGAGCGCGCGCGGCAACGCCTCACCGGCGAAGGCCGCGCGCTCGCGCAGTTCCACCGGTGCGGTCTGGTGATTCAGTCCGAGCACCCACAGGGTCATTGTTCAGTTGCTTGCGATAAGCTGCTGGCCATTGGACGACATTTTAAGGCCCCGATGCCGACGATGCCCGCATTGATTCGCATCCCCAGTGTTCTGCTGCTGTCCCTGGCCTGCGCTCAGGCCCTGGCGGCGGTGCCGGGCAAGGCGCCCGTGCGGGCCCCGGCCACCGAGCAACTGGCGCTGGAACCGGTGATGGCCGGTGAATTCGCGCTGCAGGCCGGCAAACTGGCCGATGCCGCGCGCTGGTACCTGCAGGCGGCCCAGCAGACCGACGGCGACGCCGGTCTGGCCGAGCGTGCGACCCGTATTTCCATGCTGGCCAACGATGATGCCAGTGCGGCCAAGGGCCTGGCCCTGTGGCAGAAGCGCGCCCCCAGTTCGTTGACGATGCGCAGCGCTGCTGCTGCGTTGGCCATGCGGCAGGGCGATGTGAAGGCGGCGCGCAGTGACCTGCTGGCCTTGCTGGCCGACCCCGACGAGCGCGGCTGGAAGTTCGCCCTGGCCGCCCTGGTGGGAGGCGGCCGTGACCCGGCCGTGCCGGCGCAGGTGCTGGGCGAGCTGGTCGACGCCAATGCCATTCCGCCGAAGATCGAGGCCTGGCAGGAGTTCGGCCGTCTTGCCCTGCGCATGGAAAAGCCCGAGCTGGCGCGACGCATGATCGATGAGGTGGTCAAGCGCTTCCCAGAGGAGCCGCGCGTGGCGCTGCTGCGTGCCAGCCAGCTGCAGCAGGCCGGCGAGACCGGCAAGGCGTTGTCGCTGTTGCACGACGTCGAGCCGAAGACCCGTCAGGACCCGGAGCTGCGCAACGCCGTGGCCATTGCCTATGACAGCCTCGGCCAGCCATCGGCAGCCGAGCGCGTGCTGGCGTTCGGCCCGCAGGACGTGCAGACCTGGGGCATGCGCGCCTCGCTGCTGGCCAAGCAGGGTGACAAGGCCGCGCTGTCCAACCTGTACAACGAACTGTCGCGGCAGGCAGCCAAGCCCGACCCGGCGCAGCGCTTGCTGCTGGGCAAGATTGCCGAATACCTGAAGCGCTACCCCGAGGCGGTGCAGTGGTACCACAGCGTGCCCGGTGGCGATGAGCTGAGCGAAGCCCGCCTGCGTGCGGCCAACGCCCAGGCCCTGGCCGGGCGTCTGCCACAGGCCCTGGATGAAGTGCACGCCATCCAGTCCGATGCGGTGGTTGACGACGACGTGCGCCGCGACGCCTATCTGCTCGAAGCCGAGCTGCGCCAGCGCGCCGACGACAGTGCGGGTGAACTGGATGCGCTGGCCCGCGGCCTGGCAGCTTACCCGGATGACAACGGCCTGCTGTACGCCCGTGCGCTCACCTGGGAGCGCCGTGATGACATCCCGCGCGCCGAGGCCGACCTGCGCAAGATCCTGGTGACCGACCCGGAAAACGTACCGGCGCTGAATGCACTCGGTTACACCCTGGCCGACCGCACCGGGCGCCTGCAGGAGGCGCTGGAGCTGATCGACCGCGCCCGCGTGGCCGAACCGGACAACGCTGCCATCGTCGACAGCTATGGCTGGGTGCTGTATCGCCTGGGCCGCAAGGAAGAGGCACTGGTGCAGCTGCGCCGTGCCTGGACCCTGGCCAAGGACCCGGAGATCGCTTCCCATGTTGGCGAAGTGCTGTGGGTGCTGGGCAAGCATGACGAGGCCCGCCACTTCTTCGAAGAAGCGGCCAGGCTCGATCCCGAGAACCGCGCGCTGCTGCGCGCCCGCGAGAAATTCAATCCATGAGTGTTTCCCTGATCCGGCCGCTGCTGCTGGCGGCCGCGACCCTGGCGGTCAGCGCCTGCACCACCGTGGGTACGCAGAAGACCCCGGCGCCGGCGGTCGTCGAGATCGTTTCGGCCGAAGCGGCGCAGGCCGAGGCAGCGCGTGTGACCACGCTGCAGGCACAGCCGGACTGGGCCTTCCAGGGGCGGGTGGCAGTCAGCAAGGGCAAGGACGGCGGCAGCGGTCGCATCGACTGGAAGCAGGATGGGCGCCGTTATGTGGTCGAGCTGAGCGCGCCGGTGACCCGGCAGAGCTGGAAGCTGACCGGAGATACCCGTTCCGAAGCCGGTCGCCTGGAAGGACTGGCCGGCGGGCCGCGTGACGGCGAGGACGCCCAGCAGTTGCTGCTCGAGGCGACGGGCTGGGACATCCCGGTCAACCAGCTGCCGGAGTGGATCCGTGGCCTGGTGGCCGGTGATGCTGCCGGTCCGGAGAAGGTCGAGCGCGACGGTGAAGGCCGGCCGCGTCGCATGCAGCAGCTGGGCTGGCAGGTGCAGTACCTGGACTGGTATCCGGCCGAGGCCGGGCGCCCGGCGCTGCCGCGCCGGATCGAGGCCAGCAATGGCGACGCCAAGGTGCGCCTGCTGGTGGACCAGTGGGGGCAGGGCGCTCCATGAGTGCCGGGCGCGATGACGCGTGCTGGTCCTGGTGGCCGGCCCCGGCCAAGTTGAACCTGTTCCTGCACATCACCGGCCGCCGTGCCGATGGCTACCACGAGCTGCAGACGGTATTCCGCCTGCTGGACTGGGGCGATCGCATCGGCCTGCGCCTGCGTGAAGACGGCCAGGTGCGCCGGGAGGGCGAGGGCCTGGCCGGTGTGCCCGAGGCCGATGACCTGGCGGTGCGTGCGGCGCAATTGTTGAAAGAGGTGGCCAATGTCGCGCAAGGTGCGGACATCATCGTTGAAAAGCATGTGTCGGCCGGTGGTGGTTTCGGCGGTGGCTCGTCCGATGCCGCGACCGTGCTGGTCGCTCTGAACAGTCTCTGGCAGGCCGGTCTTGACGAAGACGCGCTTGCCGCACTGGGCCTGCGCCTGGGTGCGGACGTGCCGGTCTTCGTGCGTGGCCGCAATGCCTGGGCCGAAGGCGTGGGCGAGCGCCTGCAGCCGATCCCCCTGGCCCCGGCCTGGTACGTGGTGGTCGAACCGGGCGTTCATGTTCCCACGCCCGCCCTGTTTGCAGACCCGGATTTGACGCGCGACAGCCCAGTTGCGAAAATAGAGGACTTCGCTTCCGGGACCCTGGTCGGGAACGCGTTCGAACCGGTGCTGCGCCGCCGTGAGCCTGCCGTCGAGGCCGCGCTCGCAGCGTTGAGCGGCATAGGATTGGCGCGGCTGACCGGATCGGGAAGTGGTTGTTTCGTCGAGTTCGCATCGCAGTCTGCCGCAGAGCAGGGACGGTCGAAGTTGCCGAAGGAGTTGCGGGCAAGGGTGGCAGCGGGCGTTGCGCGTTCGCCACTGCTGGATGCACTCGAGCAACACTGATTTATCAATGCAGGGGCGTCGCCAAGAGGCCCAAGGCACCAGGTTTTGATCCTGGCATTCGTAGGTTCGAATCCTACCGCCCCTGCCAATAGCGGCTGTGTCCGCGCCTTCCAGCGCATCGCCCGCGCGGGACGTGGAAACAACCGCGGTGTTGTCAGCAGCAAGGGTCCATCGGGGTCCTTGCCGACTCCGGATCCCCGCCACTCGTCCCCGCCCGAGACAATCATGATGCAAGAGTCCCCGAACCTGCTGGTCTTTTCCGGCAACGCCAACAAACGTCTGGCGCAGAACATCTGCAAGGAACTGGGGGTTCGCCCGGGCAAGGCGCTGGTCTCGCACTTCTCCGATGGTGAAGTGCAGGTGGAGATCGAAGAGAACGTCCGCAAGCAGGACGTGTTCGTGATCCAGCCGACCTGTGCGCCGAGCGCGGAAAACCTGATGGAACTGCTGGTGCTGATCGACGCGCTCAAGCGCGCATCGGTAGCCAGCGTGACCGCCGTGGTGCCGTACTTCGGCTACTCGCGCCAGGACCGCCGCATGCGTTCCTCACGCGTGCCGATCACCGCCAAGCTGGCGGCCAAGATGTTCAGCACCGCTGGCGCTGATCGCGTGCTGACCGTCGACCTGCATGCCGACCAGATCCAGGGCTTCTTCGATATTCCGGTCGACAACGTGTACGCCTCTCCGCTGCTGCTGGCCGACATCTGGCGCGCCTACGGCACCGAGAACCTGATTGTTGTCTCGCCGGACGTGGGCGGCGTGGTCCGTGCCCGTGCGGTGGCCAAGCGCCTGGATGACGCCGACCTGGCGATCATCGACAAGCGCCGCCCGCGCGCCAATGTCTCCACCGTGATGAACATCATCGGTGACGTCGAAGGCAAGACCTGCGTGATGGTCGACGACATCGTCGATACCGCCGGCACCCTGTGCGCTGCTGCCGCTGCCCTGAAGGCGCGCGGTGCGCTCAAGGTTGCCGCCTACTGCACCCACGCGGTGCTGTCCGGCCCGGCGGTGGACAACATCACCAATTCCCAGCTCGACGAACTGGTGGTGACCGACACCATCCCGCTGAAGGACGCGGCGCGGGTGTGCAGCAAGATCCGCCAGCTGAGCGTGGCGGAAATGCTGGCCGAAACGATGCGCCGCATCGCCTTCGGCGAGTCGGTCAGTTCGCTGTACGTCGACTGAGTTTTTCGTCCCCGCCGGCGACGGTGGGGACATACCCCGGGTGCTTCTGGTCGCGGAAGCATCTTCAACCGCCAGGCCGCAAGGCAGGGCAACAACCTGAGTAGTCGAAAATGTCGAAGACCCATGAAATCAAGGTCACCAAGCGTGAACTGCAGCGTAAGGGTGCGAGCCGCCGCCTGCGTCACGCTGGTGTGATCCCGGCCATCGTGTACGGCGGCAACGCCGAGCCGGTCGCCATCAGCCTGGACCACAACGAAATCTGGCTGGCCCAGCAGAACGAGTGGTTCTATGCCTCGATCCTGGACCTGAACCTGGACGGCCAGGTGCAGAAGGTCCTGCTGCGTGACATGCAGCGCCACCCGTACAAGCAGCTGATCATGCACCTGGACTTCCAGCGCGTGAACGAGAACGAAGCCCTGACCGCTTCGGTCCCGCTGCACTTCATCAACGAAGACACCTCGCCGGCTGGCAAGGCTGCCGACGTCGTGGTCACCCACGAACTGAAGGAAGTGACCATCACCTGCCTGCCGAAGGACCTGCCGGAGTCGATCGAAGTCGACCTGGGCGAGCTGAAGGCCGGTGACGTGGTGTACCTGTCCAACATCAAGCTGCCGAAGGGCGTGGAAATCCCGGCCCTGGCGCTGGGCAAGGACCACGACGACGCCATCGTCACCGCCAAGGCCGGCAAGGCCGACGCGGCTGACGAAGAAGCGGCTGCCGCCGAGTAATACCGCTACGGTGCCTGCCCCCGGGCAGGCACCGTATTGGAAGGAACCATGGCAGGACTGCGACTGATCGTCGGTCTGGGCAACCCCGGATCGGAACACGCCCGGACCCGGCACAATGCCGGGTTTCATTTCGTTGAGGCCCTGGCTGAAAAAGCCGGTGCACGATGGAATGTGGACAGCAAACTGTTCGGCGAGACCGCCAAGGTCGAAATTGCCGGGCAGACGGTGTGGCTGCTCAAGCCCGCCACCTTCATGAACCTCAGCGGCAAGTCGGTCACCGCCGCACAGCGGTTCTGGAAGATCGAGCCGGAAGAGACCCTGCTGGCCCATGACGAACTGGACCTGGCGCCCGGCGTGGCACGGCTGAAGTTCGACGGCGGCCACGGCGGCCAGAACGGCCTGCGTGACACCATCCGCCTGCTTGGCCACGGCAAGTTCCATCGCCTGCGCGTGGGCATTGGCCATCCCGGTCACAAGGACCGCGTGGTGGGTTGGGTGCTCGGCCGCCCCTCCAAGGACGACGACGTGCTGATCGCGCGTGCCATCGACGATGCGATCGACGTGATGCCGCTGGCGGTGCAGGGCGATTTCAGTGAAGCGATGAAGCGCCTGCACACTCCGAAATAACCCGCATTGGGTAGGTGCCAGCCTTGGTTGGCACACAATGATCGACACCGAGATGGATTGGCCAAGCAGCGCGCGCGCTGTTTCACCAATCACTTTCACCCCAGAGAGCTGTCACCCATGGGTATCAAATGCGGCATCGTCGGTCTGCCCAACGTCGGCAAGTCGACCCTGTTCAATGCGCTGACCAAGGCGGGTATCGCCGCGGCGAACTTCCCGTTCTGCACCATCGAACCGAACGTCGGCATCGTGCCGGTGCCGGACCCGCGCCTGGGCGAACTGGCCGGCATCATCAATCCGCAGAAGGTCATCCCGACTGCCGTGGAATTCGTCGACATCGCCGGCCTGGTGGCCGGTGCCGCCAGCGGTGAAGGCCTGGGCAACAAGTTCCTGGCGCACATCCGCGAAGTCGATGCGATCACCCACGTGGTGCGCTGCTTCGAGCACGGCGACATCGTGCATGTGGCCGGCAAGGTCGACCCGATCTCGGACATCGAAACCATCGACACCGAACTGGCGCTGGCCGACCTGGACAGCGTCGAGAAGGCGCTGAACCGTGCCGAGCGTGCTGCCAAGGGCGGCGACAAGGACGCCGCGGCGCGCAAGCCGGTGCTGGCCAAGCTGCAGGCGGCGTTGTCCGACGGCAAGGCCGGCCGTTCCGTCGGCCTGGACGACGAAGAAAAGGCGCTGGTCCGTGACCTGTTCCTGCTGACCCTGAAGCCGGTGATGTACATCGCCAACGTGCTGGAAGACGGTTTCGAGAACAACCCGCACCTGGATGCCGTGCGCGCGCATGCCGCCGCCGAAGGCGCGCAGGTGGTGCCGGTGTCGGCCGCGATCGAGGAAGAGCTGTCCCAGCTCGACGATGAAGACCGCGATACTTTCCTGGCCGATCTGGGTCTGAGCGAGCCGGGCCTGAACCGCGTGATCAACGCGGCCTACAGCCTGCTGGGCCTGCAGACCTACTTCACCGCAGGCGTGAAGGAAGTCCGCGCGTGGACCGTGCGCAAGGGCGCCACTGCCCCGCAGGCCGCGGCGGTCATCCACACCGACTTCGAGAAGGGCTTCATCCGCGCTGAAACCATCGCGTATGACGACTTCATCAAGTACAAGGGCGAAGCCGGCGCCAAGGAAGCCGGTCGCCTGCGCCTGGAAGGCAAGGAATACCGCGTGCAGGAAGGCGATATCCTGCACTTCCGCTTCAACGTCTGATCCTGCCGCAACGGATCGACCCCGAACGCCCCGCCCTGTGCGGGGCGTTCGCGTTTGCGATGATGGACAAAAAAACACCACGTTGCGAAACGCTTGTGGTGTGATGTTCGCCGGCACTTGTCCACAGCAAACTCCCATCGCTTTCCACGCGTGGTGTGGAAAACCATGCGACGCCCTGTAGAGCCGAGCCCATGCTCGGCGCTACAGGTGCTTGCCCGCACGGCGTGGATAAAATTTCACCACGCTTCGAAACCCCTGCGCTGCAACGCTCGCGCCCACTTGTCCACATCAAGTTCCCACCGCTTTCCACGTCCGGTGTGGAAAACAATCGAAGGGCGTGGACAAAAAATCACCATGTCCGGAAACGCCTGTGAGACAAGGATCGCGCCCGGTTGTCCACACCTAGTTCCCATCGCTTTCCACGTGGGGTGTGCATAAACAACAAGGCCCGCCAATGGCGGGCCCCGTCGTCCACGTCCTGTGCAACCGCGCTTACAACGCGCTGCCACCAAACTTGTGGGTGTACTGCAGGTTGATGGTGCGGCCGACGCTGTCGAACCAGGACACGTCGTAGTACGGGTACGCGGTGTAGGTGGCGTCCTTCGGCGGCATCTTGTTGAACACGTTGACCACCGACAGCGACAGGCGCGAATGGTCGTCGAAGCGGTACTGCACCGACGCGTTGTAGCGATAGGTGGCCTTCACATACGGGCTGTCGCCGCTGTCCCAGTCGAAGGACTGGTCGTAGTTGTCCGAGGTTGGCAGCTTGCCCAGGCGCGAACCGTAGACCGTGGCCGACCACACGTCCCTCTCCCAGGTCAGGCTCAGGCTGGTCTTGGTGCGCGGAATATCAAAGCCGCTGTTGACCGCGAACTGGTCCAGGGTCGGATCGCCGGGGTAGCGCTGGAAATCGTGCTTCTTCACCCAGGTGTGGGTGCCGTTGAGGATGAAGTCGCCGATGCCGGTCTGCAGGCGGTAGCGCAGGCCGACGTCGATGCCGGAGGTGGACTCGCGGGCGACGTTGATCGGGGCCACGCGCACGCCATACAGACGGCCGTCGCTGGTGCGGGTGATGCGGTCGATCGCATCCACGCAGGTCGGCGAGGTGATGTCGGCGCTGCCGAGACGGCAGTTTGCCTCGTTGGCCAGGATCGTGCGCACATCCATGTCCTGCACCTGCTTGCGCATGTCGATGTCGAACCAGTCCACCGACAGGTCCAGGCCGATCGCTGGCGACCAGACGAAGCCGGCGCTCCACGAGGTGCTGGTTTCCGGATCGAGCTGGCGGTTGCCGGTGCGGCTGCGGACCAGATTGCGCTCGTAGTCGGAACAGTCACTGGCCTCTTCAAGGCGGCAGGTGTACAGGTCCTCGGCGCTGGTCTCGTCGTTGCCGGGGCCGGCGAACACGTAGTGCAGGTCCGGTGCACGGAACGCGGTGCCATAGGAGCCGCGCACCAGCAGGGTATCGATCGGGCGCCATTCCAGGCCGCCGCTCCAGGTCGCTTTGCCGATGGTGTGGCCGGAATAGCGGTACTGGTCGTATCGGCCGGCCACGCTCAGGTTGACCGTCTCGTGCAGCGGCATGCGCAGCTCGGCCGCGGTCGCCCAGCGGTTGCGCGAACCCTGGCCGTCCGAATCCTTCCAGCTGTAGTAGTAGTACTGGGTGGCCAGCGGGTCGGGATTCAGCGAATAGGCCTGCTGGCCCACTTCCACGGTAGCGGCAAAGCCGGCGTCGCCGCCCGGCAGGCCGAACAGCGCCGAGTTGGTCAGGGTGAACGCTGCGGTTTCCGTGCGTGACTTCGGGGTGTAGGTGGTGCGCGCGGCGATCGAATCGTACTCGGCGCGGGTCAGTGGCCGGTACAGGCGCGACGGGTCGGCGTTGTAGATCGGGAAGTCGTCGTCATCCACGCCCAGCTGTGGGCCCAGGAACAGGTCATTGGCCTTGGCGGCGATGATCTGCGCCCAGCTGATCCGCGACTGGTACTGCGAATGGCTCAATGCTGCTTCGTAGTCCCAGCTGCCAACCAGGTTGCCCTTGAAGCCGGTGGTCACGCTGAAGGTCTTCTGCGTGCTGCGCACCATTGCATTGCGCAGGCCGCCCATCTCTTCGGGCGAGAACTGGCGCTGCCAGAACTCGATCTCACCGGTGGCGAGGTTGTTGAAGTAGCCCGACTCATCGCCGCTGGCATCCATGCGCCCCCAGCTGGTGACGTCGCGCATCAGCGACATCGTGTGGTAGCCCAGCTGCACATCGGCGAACCACTGCTGCCCGTTGTCGAAGTCGTAGCTCAGCGAGGCATATCCGTTGGCGCCGCGACGCTTGCTGAGGATGGTGCCGTAGCCGATGGATGCATCGCTGCCGCAGTAGTAGCCGTACCTCGGCCGATAGGCATGGTAGGTGCTGCCCTGGTTCTGTCCGGCCAGCGCCTCGCAGGTGGCGGCTCCCGGGTCCAGGTAGTCATCGTTGTAGTCGGTGCGCAGGTAGGCACGGCGCGCGATGCGCGAGCCCTCGGTGGGACCGTCCTGGGTGGAATCCTGGATCTCACGCTCATAGGCCCACAACGGGGTCTGCGACTGCAGTTCAACGCTGTACACGGCGTTGAAGCTGCCGCGGCTGAAGCCACTGGCGATGCTCATGTCGAACGACTCGCCACCGCCTTCGCTGGTGGTGCCCATGCGCATGTCGATGGTGGTGCCGTCGGCCTTCTTCTTCAGGATGAAGTTGACCACGCCGGCGATCGCGTCCGAGCCATAGATGGCCGAGGCACTGCCGGTCAGCACTTCGATGCGCTCGATCATGCCCAGCGGGATGTTGGAGACGTCGGTGAAGTTGCTGCGGCCCTTGAACGGCATCGGGAAGTCGGCGATGCGGCGGCCGTTGACCAGTACCAGGGTGTGGTTCGGGCCCAGGCCGCGCAGGTCCACCTGCTGGGCGCCCGGCGAGAAGTCGGCGCCGCTGGAGGACTGTTGGCTCTGGGTCTCACCCCCGTTCTGGGTCATCGCGCGCAGCACGTCCGGCACGGTGGTAAAGCCGCTGGAGCGGATCTGCTCGGCGCTGATCACCGTGATCGGGGCGGGGCCTTCCACCTGGGCGCGCGGAATGCGCGAACCGGTAACCTGCACCGCATCCAGTTGTTGAACCGAAGAGGAAGCCGGTGCCTGGGCCGCCGCGGAAGCAGCCACGCCCATCAACGCCAGCTGGATCGACCACGCCATCGCCTTTCTACGCATGAGGAATTCTCGGAAATGAAGCCGGCCCGCAGAGGAGGGGCCCTGTCCCCCATTCAGATTTCGGGAATGGGTGCGCGCATTTAACGCCTTTTTTATGTCCTTGACTACTGGGTCTCTATCTGGCAAAGAGTGAAAACGCTTGCAAGTCGATTTTGTTCAGGGAGATCAAGATGCGACGCCCCCACAGCCCCCTGCGCGGACGCTTCCTCTGGCTGGCACTGCTGGTCCTGGCCTGGCCGCCGACCACGCCTGCGCAGGACCTGCAGGGCCCCGGCTTCGCCTATTACGAAGTGGGTGACCTGGAGGCACCGCGACCTGGTCCGCGCGCACCGGCGATGATGCTGATGGGGGGCGGCGAATGGGTGCCGCAGGCCTTCCAATGGTGGTTGAAGCAGGCCGGCAACGGCCGTGTGCTGATCCTGCGCGCCTCGGGCAGCGACGAGCTGCAGGACAGGCTGTACCGCGAGATCGGCGGCACCACCGCAGTGCAGACCCTGGTCTTCGACAACCGTCGTGGTGCCGATGATCCCGCCGTGCTGCGCGTGGTTGCCGCGGCCGACGCCATCTTCATCGCCGGTGGCGACCAGTCGCGCTACATCCGTTTCTGGAAGGGCACCGCACTCAACCGCGCGCTCAATGCACATGTCCGCGCCGGCAAGCCGATCGCTGGCACCAGCGCCGGCCTGGCGATTCTTGGCGGCTATGCCTACGGCGCGATGGATGGTGGCAGCATTACCTCTGCCAGTGCGTTGGCAGACCCGATGGGCAGCGCGGTGACCCTGGACAGCGGCTTCCTGCGGATGCCCTACCTGCAGCGCGTGGTCACCGACACCCACTTCGACAAGCGCGACCGGCTCGGTCGCCTGATCGTGTTCGTGGCGCGCGCCGCTCAGGCCAGTGGCGACCCCGATATCGTCGGCATCGGTGTCGACGAGGACACTGCCCTCTGCGTCGAACCGGATGGCCAGGCCCAGGTCTACAGTGCCGACGGCGAAGGCAAGGTCTGGGTGGTCAGCCCCGGTCGCGATGCCGACCGCCTGGTCGAGGGCGAGCCATTGCGCTTCCATGCAGTGCCGGTAACGGTGGTCGCCAGTGGCAGCCGCATGCGCCTGGACGATTTCCAGGCCGAGGCCGATTACCAGGCCTCGGCCGACGTCAGCGACGGCGAGATTGAGTTCACGCTTCGGTAGTGCCGGCCGCTGGCCGGCAACTTACCCTCCCTGATGCGCCCCTTGCCGGCCAGCGGCCGGCACTACCCTGCAATCCATTCCCTCGTTACTTCTGGAGACGTACCCGATGAAACTGCGCCTGGCGCTGTCCGCGCTGCTGTCCCTGCCGTTGCTCGCCCAGGCCGCACCGGTCGCCTCGCCGCTGTTGGTCATCCATGGCGGTGCCGGCGTCGAGCGCAAGGACCTGTCACCGGCCGAAGAGAAGGCGGCACGTGACGCGCTGCGGGCGGCGCTGTTGAAGGGGCACGCTGAACTGTCCGCGGGTCGCCCGGCGCTCGCGGCGGTCACCGCAGCGATCACCGTGCTGGAGGACGATCCCACCTTCAATGCCGGCAAGGGTGCGGTGTTTACCCATGACGGCCGCAACGAACTGGATGCGGCGGTGATGGATGGCGCCACCCAGGCCGCGGGTGCGGTGGCCGGCGTGCAGCGGGTGCGCAACCCGATCCTGCTGGCGCAGACCGTGATGCAGAAATCCAGGCACGTGATGATGGTCGGGCAGGGCGCAGAGGCGTTCGCAGTGGAGCAGGGCATCACCCTGGTTGATCCGGCGTACTTCCGCACCGACAAGCGCTGGCAGCAGCTGCAGCGCGCGCTGAAGGAAGAGGCCAGCGGCCAGGCGCATGCCGACCTGGAGACCGCAAAGCACTTCGGTACCGTGGGTGCGGTCGCATTGGACGCGCAGGGGCATCTCGCGGCGGGCACCTCCACCGGTGGCATGACCAACAAGCGGTATGGACGTGTGGGTGATTCGCCGATCGTCGGCGCCGGTACCTGGGCTGACGCGCGCTGCGCGGTGTCTGGCACCGGCTGGGGCGAGTACTACATCCGTACTGCTGCCGCGCACGAGATCTGCGCACGCATGCGTTACCAAGGGCAGAGCCCGGAGCAGGCCGGCAAGGGTGTGATCAACGAGACGATCCCGCAGATGGGTGGCGATGGCGGTGCGATCGTGCTCGCCGCAGACGGAAAAATGGCCGCGCCGTTCAACACCCAGGGCATGTATCGGGGCTGGATCGGCGCCGACGGTGTGCCCCATGTCGCAATTTTCGCCAGCGAGACCCTGCCGGTCCCTGGGCAATAACCTTGCGTATCAATGGGTTTGCGACAACGTGTGAAAAAGATGGAAAAAAGCGTTGACAGACCCCCGTCCCATCAGCAGAATAAGCGGCTCACCACCACACACCGCAACGCTTCGGCGGCAACGGAATGGGGTGGTAAGGAGGGATACCCAAGCGGCCAACGGGGGCAGACTGTAAATCTGCTGGCTTACGCCTTCGGTGGTTCGAATCCACCTCCCTCCACCAGTTTCACGTTGTGACATTCCCGGCGCGGGAGTAGTTCAATGGTAGAACCTCAGCCTTCCAAGCTGATGGTGCGGGTTCGATTCCCGTCTCCCGCTCCATTGAATGAACTTTGAATATTATCGAGTTCATGTCATAATGCAAAACTCGGCTCACGTAGCTCAGTCGGTAGAGCACTTCCTTGGTAAGGAAGAGGTCGAAGGTTCGATTCCTTTCGTGAGCACCATCTTAAGCATCACCTCTCAGACGAATTCGAGATAAGCAGCCATGGCCAAGGGTAAGTTCGAGCGCACCAAGCCGCACGTCAACGTCGGCACCATCGGTCACGTCGACCACGGCAAGACCACGCTGACCGCCGCACTGACCAAGATCGGTGCCGAGCGCTTCGGTGGCGAGTTCAAGGACTACTCCTCGATCGACGCCGCTCCGGAAGAAAAGGCTCGTGGCATCACGATCTCGACCGCGCACGTCGAATACGAATCCCCGGTCCGTCACTACGCCCACGTCGATTGCCCGGGCCACGCTGACTACGTCAAGAACATGATCACCGGTGCCGCCCAGATGGACGGCGCGATCCTGGT
>NZ_RAUX01000021.1 GCF_013464485.1 Stenotrophomonas maltophilia | reverse complement strand
GCAGGCCCCCCTCAGCTGCGCATGCCCACGCCACGGCGCAGCAACCACAGCGCCAGCGCCGTCAGCACCACCACGAATCCGATCATCAACCCGTAGGCCACCGGCAGCGGCACATCGCTGCTGCCCAGCAGGCCATAGCGGAATGCATTGACCATGTAGAAGATCGGATTCGCGTGCGTGGCGGCCTCGGCCCAGCCCGGCAGCAGCTTCACCGAATAGAACACGCCACCCAGGTAGGTCAGCGGGGTCAGGATGAAGGTCGGCACGATCGCCACGTCATCGAACTTCTTCGCATACACCGCGTTGATGAAACCGGCCAGCGAGAAGATCGTCGCACCCAGGATCACCGTGGTCAGCATCACCAGCGGGTGCGGGATGCGCACCGGGGTGAAGAACATCGCGATGATCAGCACGATCACGCCTACCATCAGGCCGCGCAGCACCGCACCGGCCACGTAGCCCCACAGGATCACCCAGTTCGGCATCGGGCTGACCAGCAGCTCTTCCACGTGGCGGCCGAACTTGGCGCCGAAGAACGAGGAGCTGATGTTGCCGTAACTGTTCTGGATCACGCTCATCATCACCAGGCCCGGCACGATGAACTGCATGTAGGTGTAGCCGCCCATGTCCCCCACGCGCGACCCGATCAGGTTGCCGAAGATCAGGAAGTACAGGGTCATGGTGATCGCCGGCGGCACCAGGGTCTGGCCCCAGATGCGCATGATGCGGGCGACTTCGCGGCGCACGATGGTCATCAGTGCGACGCGGTTGCGCTGGCCGTCGGTCAGCTCGGTGGTGCTCATGCAGGCTTCTCCAGGTTGCCGGTGAGGCGCACGAACAGCTCCTCCAGGCGGTTGCTCTTGGTACGCATCGAACGCACGCGGATACCGGACTCGTTGAGCGTGGCAAACACGCGGTTGAGGTCCATTGCGCGCGGCATGTCGATGTCCAGCGTGTGCGGGTCCGGCGCGGTCAGCGTCGCGCCCTCGATCACCGGCAGCTGCGCCGGCAGGTCACCGTCGATGTCCAGCAGGAAGCCTTCCACGTCCAGCTTGGCCAGCAGGGTGCGCATCGGCCCCTGCTCGACGATCTGGCCATGGTTGATGATCGCCAGGTGGCGGCACAGGTACTCGGCTTCTTCCAGGTAGTGCGTGGTGAGGATGATCGTGGTGCCGGCGGCGTTGATCTCCTTCAGCACGCGCCACATGTCGCGGCGGATCTCGATGTCCACCCCGGCGGTCGGCTCGTCCAGGATCAGCAGGCGCGGGCGGGTCATCATCGCGCGGGCGATCATCAGCCGGCGCTTCATGCCACCGGACAGCGTACGGCTCATCACCTGTGCCTTTTCCCACAGGTGCGCCCGCTTCAGTTCCTCTTCGGCACGCTGCTCGGCTTCCTCGCGCGGCACGCCATAGAAACCGGCGTAGTTCACCAGGATGTCGAAGGGCTTTTCGAACAGGTTGAAGTTGATTTCCTGCGGCACCAGCCCGATCAGGCGCATGGTGGCGCTGCGGTTGCGCACCAGGTCGCTGCCGAACACTTCCACCTGGCCCTGGCTGAGGTTGACCAGGGAGCTGATGATGCCGATCAGGGTCGACTTGCCGGCCCCGTTGGGGCCGAGCAGGGCGAAGAAGTCGCCCGGGGCCACTTCCAGGGAAACTCCCTTCAGGGCCTGGGTGCCGTTGTCATAGGTCTTGCGCAGGTCGCGCACGCGCAGGGCGGGCGCCGTATCGTTCTGGGATGCCAAGCTCGAAGCCTTCGCGCCCATGGGCTGGCGCTGGAGAGGGGCGGGGAGGGGCTATTATAGAAGACCCCGAGGGCTTGCCCCGGCTACACACTGTCCCGAAAAGTCGTGCCTGTTCAATTCCCCCTCAAGCTGGTCGGCTGCCGCATGCTGGCCCCGACCGTCGGCCACTACCAGTTCGTGCGTGACGATGGACAGCCGCTGGATTTCCAGCCCGGCCAGTTCATCCAGGTCCATTTCAGCTACGCCGACGGCACCGAAACCAAGCGCAGCTACTCGCTGGCGACCATCCACGACCACGCGCTGGGCCCGGGCGAGGCGGTGGATATCGCGGTCAGTTTCGTCCCCGGTGGCGCCGCCACGGCCCTGTTCGAGGCGCTGGAGCAGGGCGGCCAGATCAGTGCGTCCGGCCCCTATGGCCGGTTCTGCCTGAACCCGGGCGACCACAACGCCCGTTACCTGCTGATCGCCACCGGCACCGGCGTCACCCCGTACCGCTCGATGCTGCCGCTGCTGGAAACGGCCATGGCCGAGCGCGGCGTGCAGATCGTGCTGCTGCAGGGCGCGCGCAGCCCGGGCGAGCTGCTGTACAGCGAAGATTTCTATAGCTTCGCCGAAAAGCATCCCAACTTCCGCTATGTGCCGTGCCTGTCGCGCGAACTGCCGACCGATCCGCATCCCGACGTGCAGCATGGCTACGTGCAGCAGGCGTTGGCTGGTTTCTCGCCGGACCCGGCCACCGACATCGCCTACCTGTGCGGCAACCCGGACATGGTCGACGCCTGCGCCGAACTCCTCAAGGCCGCCGGCATGGGCAATCCGCAGATCCGCCGCGAGAAGTACGTCAGCAGCAAATAGGCCGGGGCGGTGCCGGCCGCTGGCCAACAATCCCACGAACCGGAGGCGGCAGCACGCCGCCTCCGGAACCTGCCTCAGTACGCGATCCAGGCATCGCGCCAGGCGTAGCCGGTGCCCGGACGATAGGCATCGGCATTGATGTTGCACCACGCACCTTCCGGGAACGGCCGGCAGGCATACAGCTTGCCGTCGGTGCCCTTCACCACGGTTTCGCCGGGTTTGTAACTGCCGATTCCGGCCGGGTAGATGAAATCGTAGTCACCTGGAGGCGGGTCTATCGGGCCCGGCCCCGGAACCAGTGTTTCGAGCTGGAAGCGGTTGCCGGGCTTGAGATAGACACGATTATCCGTGGCCGAAGCAACCGGCGTGATAACGCCATCCCTCATTACACCTACACGCGCGTGCTGCGCGATGGCATTGACCTGCCGCGCCAGCGCCAAGGGCCATTGATCCGCCGCGGTCTGGCCGGCGTTCAGTGTCAGCGCCGGGCGCTCCAGATCGTTGCCGTTGGCACTGAACACCCGCAGGGTCAGGGTGGTCCCGGTGTCCAGCGCGCCACGCGCGATGATCGGACCTGCGTCCTCCCATTGCGGCGGTGGGGTAACGCCACCACCACCCTCGAAGCGCACGTCCATGCAGGTATAGAAGGCCTCCTGCGAATCCGAGCGCTGCCAGGTGTTGTAGATGATGTGCTGGCCCTCGCGCTTTGGCAGCGGGCAGTCCAGCTTGTATACGCCACCGGCGGACAACGGTACGTTGCCCAGCGTGCAGAAGGGCTCCAGATCACCCCAGCGCAGGGGGGAGCCAGGTTGCCAGCCGTCGCGGGTGACGTAGAACTTCCACTCACGGGTTTCGTGTGGGGCGGAACCCAGGAATTCAAAGGTGTAGCGACCGCGTGCGTCGGCCCGTATCGGCGAGGTGGCCCAGTCGCTGCGGTTCAGGTCCAGGCCGCGATAGGTGGAGTTCCCGCCGCTGCACAGTTGCCCGTCCGGAACCACCGCCTGGTGGTTGCCATTGGCATGGGCCTGGTTGACACCCGCCCAGTCGTAGAACGGCTGGGCGCCGCCCAACTGCTTGGCGGCGGCGCAGGCCGGATTGGTCGGGTTTTCCGGGTTGCCCAGATAGCACGCGTAGACGCGACTGGTGGGCTTGGACATGGTGCCATGGGCGAAGGCGCTGCCAGGCAGCGCCAGGCCCGCGATGAAGGACAGTGCGAGAACGGACCGATGGGACAGGTGCATCATGAATCTCCTGTGGGTGGTGGAACCCTGCGGAGTTTCGACATGCGTCCCTACACGTTCCATAGGAATAGTTTGAAAGGTGAAGGTGCGTTTTCTGCGCTGCGATGAACTTCGCATTCCTTGGGGAACGACGAAAAAGCGCCGTTCCCCGCAGGGCATCTCAATATGCGATCCAAGCATCCTGCCAGGCGGCACCCACGCCCGGCCGGTACGCCTCGGCATTGACGTTGCACCAGGCACCTTCAGGGAACGGGCGGCAGGCGTACAGTTTGCCGTCGGTGCCCTTCACTACGGTTTCGCCGGGTTTGTAACTGCCGATACCGGCCGGATAAACGTGGTCGAAATCACCGCCCGGTGACGGTGTACCCGGGTCCGGTACCTTCGTGTCGAGCTGGAAGCGGTTGCCATCCTTCAGGTATACGCGGTTGTCGGTGGCCGACGCCGAAGGCGTGATCACACCATTGGAAAGCACGCCCATGCGTGCATGTTGAGCGCTGGCATTGACCTTGCGGGCCAGCGCCAACGGCCACTGCGCGGCCCCGGTCTGGCCAGTGGCCAGCGCGGCTTCCACGCGTTCGACATCGTTGCCGTTGGCATTGAACACGCGCAGCGCCAAGGTGGTACCGACAGGCAGATCGCCGCGTGCGGTCACCGGGCCGGCATCCTGCCACTGCGGTGCCGGCGTGGTGCCGCCGCCCTGGAAGCGCACGTCCATGCAGGTGTAGAACGCCTCGGTCGAATCCGAACGTTGCCAGGTGTTGTAGATCACGTGCTGGCCGGTGCGCTGCGGCAACGTGCACTGCAGCTTGTAGGTGCCATCAGCCGACAGCGGCGTATTGCCCAGCGTGCAGAATTCCTGCAGGTCGGCCCAGCGCAGCGGACTGCCCGGCTGCCAGCCTTCGCGGGTGACGAAGAAGCGCCAGTCGCGCGTGGCGTGCGGCGCAGTGGCCTTGAACACGAAGGTGAACCTGCCATTCGCATCCGGCTGGATCGGCGTGGTCTGCCAGTCGCTGCGATTGACGTCCAGGCCGCGGAAGGTCGGGTTGTTGCCGCTGCACAGCTTGCCGTCCGGCACCACCGCCTGGTGGTTGCCATTGGCGTTGGCCTGGTTGATGCCGTTCCAGTCGTAGAAGGCCTGTGAGCCACCGATGGCCTTGGCCGCGGCGCAGGCCGGGTTGGTCGGGTTCTCCGGATTGCCCTGGAAGCAGGCATAGACGCGGCTGACCGGCGTGGTCATGGTGCCGTGGGCGGTCGCGCTGCCGGCCAGGCACAGGCCCGCAGCAGCGAATCCGGTGGCCAGCAGCAACGGTGTGGATCGGAATGACATGGCGCATCCTTGTGGTCGTCGAAAGGGAACGGTGACCGCAGGAGCTGCATTACGCGGGGGGCTTCCGAAGGCACCGCAGCGAGTATCGAGTTGCGATGCTGGCGGCGGAACCTTGGGAGTGCCGATTCGTGACTGTGCATGTGAAGCCCTTCCCGCAGGCTTCACGCCGGACTGAATGGATGCGCTGGTCATCACGTACCCGCCGTGGCATGGATCACGACATGGAGGTGGCGCTACGTGGGGGGATGCCAGCCCGATCTGCCTGGCATGAGAAGCAGCCATGTGCGGCATTGTGCAGCTGCACGAAGGCCACCGCTGGATCGGCGAAGATCGCGTCCAACCGCGTGGCCACCTCGGTACCGGCGCAGACCTGCGCACTCCGCATCAGCGCAGCCGCATCGTAGGCACGCAGCGAGATCATGCGGCGTTGGACGTAGGGCGGTACCTCGCCCGGGGGAAGCACGCAGCGGGTTGCTCCACGCTGCACGAAGATCGGGCCGGAGGCGTGATACGGCGAGTGCAGGGGTAGATGGACGTGGGACAGCAGGAGCAGCTCGGTGCCACTGGGCGGATCACTCAGGCCGATCCGGCAGGGCTGCCCTCCCGCGTCGCTCGCCCAGCGGCGCTGGATGCCCCGTGCGGCGAGCACGCTGTCGTTCTTCTCGAACAGGGGAAGGAAAGGGCGGTGGTCGAGGCCACTGAGGTAACACGCGTGCATGGGTGTCTCCCGGGGTGTACGTGGAGTGTGCGCATGCAGGGGCGGTCATGCTCGCCGTTTTCCGACCCGGCATGTCCTCGGCGGGTGGAACATCGCGGGGATCGTGCGGCAAGGCGCGAGGATGCGCGCGCCGATCCGCACTGACCCATCGGTGGCCGCGGCGCTGCACCGGGCCAGGGCCAAGGGCCGTGATCCCCTGGCCTGAGCCGTTCCGGTGCAGATTTCGCCCCTGCCCATCGCCGCCAGCGCCGTGCCCGTGTAAGTTGGGTCACATCTTCCACGGCAGCCCGTCGTGGTCGGCAGGAACGTCCTCCAGGGGAATTGAGCACGATGCAAAGACACCACCTCGCGTTGGCCGCTACGTTGGCCAGCCTGATGCTTGCCGGTTGCAACCCGCTATCGTCACCAGGCGCGGAAGGCGCCAGTGATTCACCCAACCGCCGATTCGGCACGATCGACTTCCAGCCCTGCACGCTGTCCACCGAGGGCGCCAGCGCCAACGTGGAAGCGCGGTGCGCCACGCTGCAGGTGCCGGAGGACCGGGCCCAGCCTGAAGGCCGCCGGATCGACCTGCGCATCGCCTGGCTGGAGTCGGGCAACAGCGGTTCCAGCCAGCCCGATCCGGTGTTCTTCCTGGCCGGTGGCCCGGGCCAGGCAGCCAGCGAGGTGGCGGTCGTGGTCGACACCGCACTGCGCCAGGTGCGCAAGCAGCGCGACATCTTCCTCGTCGACCAGCGGGGTACCGGCGGCTCCAATCCGCTCAGCTGCCTCGGTGCGGACGGCAAGGAACTGCAGATGGATGAGGACGCTGCACCTACCGAGGCCTCGCTGCGCGACTATGCCCAGCGCTGTGCCGCCTCGCTGCGGGGGCGCGCCGATGCCCGCTTCTACACGACCACCGAAGCGATCGCCGATCTGGATGCGGTGCGCCAGGCACTGGGAGTGGACCGTATCAATCTGGTCGGCGGCTCCTACGGCACCCGCGTGGCCCAGCGCTATGCCGGGGCCTATCCACAGCACACGCGCAGCATCGTCATCGATGGCGTGGTGCCAAATGAACTGGTGGTGGGCGGGGACTTCGCAAGCACCTTCGAGGATGCGATCGCCCTGCAGTCCGCGCAGTGCAGCAAGGACGCCACCTGCAGCAAGCGCTTTCCCGTGGATACCCGCGCGCAGCTGCGCAGCGTGGTCGAGACACTGCGTCGCGCACCGGTCTCGGTCGAGTATCGCGACCCGGGTACCAACCAGATCCGGCAGGACGTATTGAGTCCTGACAGCGTGATCGGCCTGGCGTTCGCCTTCTCCTACGTGCCGCAGTATTCCTCGTTGCTGCCATTGGTCCTCGATGAGGCCGCGCAGGGTCGCTATGCGCCACTGGCATCGTTGGCGCGCGGCGCGAACCGCAGCATGGACTTCCAGATCAACCGTGGCATGCAGTGGTCGGTCATCTGCAGCGAGGATGCACCGCGCTATCACGCACCTGCCGAGGATCCCGAGCGCCTGTTCGGCAACGACGTGGCCAGCGCATTCTTCGCTGCCTGTCCGGTATGGCCGCACCAGGCTGCGCCGACTGCCAATGCGGCACCGCTGCGCAGTGACGTGCCGGCCCTGCTGCTGTCCGGTGAGCTTGATCCAGTAACACCGCCGCGCTACGCCGCGCAGGTGCTCAAGGGCCTGCCCAACGGCCGCGCGCTGGTCGCTCGCGGCCAGGGTCACGGCACCCTGGCTGCTGGCTGCATGCCGCGGTTGCTTGGTCAGTTCATCGACACGACCGATGCCAAGGCGCTGGATGCCAGCTGCCTGGACACGCTGAGCTACGTGCCGGCGTTCACTTCGTTCAACGGATGGGAACCATGATCGTCGCCGACAACCTGCATAAGGCTTTCGACACCCGCACCGGCCGCATCCAGGCGGTGTCAAACGTCGGCTTCCGCGCGGAAGATGGCCGCATCACCGGCCTGCTTGGTCCCAACGGCGCCGGCAAGACCACCACCATGCGCATGCTGTACACGCTGATGACGCCCGACCAGGGCAGCATCAGCGTCGATGGCATCGATGCGGCGCGCAACCCGGTGGAGGTTCGCCGCCACCTGGGGGTGCTGCCCGACGCGCGCGGTGTCTACAAGCGCCTGACCGCACGCGAGAACATCGCCTACTTCGGCGAACTGCATGGCCTGTCGGCCGAGCGCATCCGCGAACGCATCGAGATGCTGTCGCATGCACTGGACATGGGCGACATCCTCGACCGGCAGACCGACGGCTTCTCACAGGGCCAGCGTACCAAGACCGCGATTGCGCGCGCATTGGTGCACGATCCGCGCAACGTCATCCTCGACGAGCCGACCAACGGCCTGGACGTGATGACCACCCGAGCCCTGCGCCGCTTCCTGCTGGGCCTGCGCGAAGAAGGCCGCTGCGTGATCCTGTCCAGCCACATCATGCAAGAGGTCGCCGCGCTGTGCGATCACATCGTGATCATCGCCAAAGGCACGGTGATGGCCGCCGGCAGTGCCGATGAACTGCGTGCGCAGGCCGGCGAATCCAACCTGGAAGATGCGTTCGTGAAACTGATCGGCAGCGAAGAGGGCCTGCACGCATGAGCATGATGTCGACCCTGATGACGGTGATGCGCAAGGAACTGCGCGATCTCTCGCGTGACCGCCGTACGCTGTTGTTGACCCTGCTGTTCGGACCGCTGCTGTACCCGGTGCTGCTGCTGGGCATGGGCAAGCTGGCCGAGAGCCGGGTGCGCACGCAGATCGAACAACCGCTGCAGATCCCGACCATCGGCGCGGAGAACGCCCCCAACCTGGTGCGCTTCCTCGCCGCACAGGGGCTGAACGCCTCGTCCGCGCCAAAGGATCTGGCCGGCGCGATCCGCAGCCAGGAGATCGACGTGGCGCTGCGCATCAGCGATGAATTCGGCAAGGACTGGGCCGACGGAAAGCCGGCGCTGGTGGAAGTGATCAAGGACAGCACCCGCCGGGCGGCCGAAGTACCCAGCGCGCGCCTGGAAGCCGCCCTGGCCACCTACAACGGGCAGGTGGGGGCCTTGCGCCTGATGGCGCGTGGCGTTGACGCACAGGTGGCACGCCCGCTGGACGTCGCCCGCCAGGACCTGGCCAGTGCCGAGGCGAAACGCGGCATGATCCTGTCGATGCTGTTGCCTGTACTGCTGACCCTGACCTCGTTCATCGGTGGCGCCTACCTGGTGATGGACGCCACCGCCGGCGAGCGTGAGCGGCAGTCACTTGAAGCCTTGCTTGCCACGCCCGGTTCACGCAGCGCCATCGTCAGTGGCAAGATCGCCGCCGCCTGCGTGGTCGGCTTCGTGTCGCTGCTGCTGACCCTGGTGGCGTTCAAGGTGAGTGCGCAGATCGCACCCGGCAACATCGGCCGCCAGTTCAACATGAACGTGGCATCGATGCTGCAGATGCTGCTGGTGATGTTGCCGATGCTGATGATCGGCACCTCGCTGCTGACCTTCCTGTCGGCCGCGGCCAAGAGCATGAAGGAAGCGCAGAGCCACATGACCTGGCTGATGCTGTTGCCGATGATGCCTGGCTACGCGCTGGTGGCCTATCCGCTGAAGAGTGAGCTGTGGCAGTACGCCGTGCCGTTCCTGTCGCAGAACCAGATGCTGCTGAAGGTGATCCGCCACGAGGCCATCACGCCGGCGGTCTGGGCCATCTATCTCGGCGCCAGCCTCGGCCTGGCCGCCGTGCTGTGGTTCGCCGCCGTGCGCCGCTACCACAACGAGCGCCTGGCCATCTCTGGCTGACCTCCACGGGTAGCGCCGGGCCATGCCCGGCGGATATGAAACGAGGCCCGGTCAGTCCGGGCCTCGTTGCTTTCAGGATTGCGTTGCCTGCCAAGTGGTGAAGCGCTGGGTGATCGCCGGTGCCAGCCGGTCGAAGTTCTCCCAGGTATCGGCGACGTGGTACAGCGAAGGGACCTCGGCCCCCAGCCGTTCCTCATAGTCTTCGAGATACTGGCCATTCTCGAGGTCGTAGTACACAGCAGTGAACGTGTTGGCTTCATCACTGATCAGGTCATCGACGAATTTTCCGTCGCTGCATTGAAGCAGGAACAGGCCCGGCGTCGTACTACGTTCCCGCAGCGCCTGCAGGTCTTCTTCTGCGTCCTCGGCGAGCTCTTCGCTTGCCATGCCCTGTAACAGCAGCCATGCGAGGTACATGCCGATGTGAGTGGCACCGGCCTCAGCCGGAAGATCCGAAGGGAAGTCACCCCCGGAATGCCAGCTGGCGTCGTCGTACTTCATCTGTTCTCCTCCTGATTCTAGAAAATAGCTTAGGTCGTGAGGTTAGACAGCGGGAGCGTCGAATGCGTCAGCCGCTGGAATACCGCGCAGGCGTCACTCCCATCTCACGCTTGAACACGTTGATGAAGGAACTGGGCGTCTCGTAGCCCATCGACAGGGCGACGCTGATCACCGGCTCGCCCGCCAGCAGGCGTGGCAGCGCCAGCAGCACGCGCAGGCGTTGCCGCCACTGGCTCAAGGTCATGCCTGTTTCGGCCTGCCAACGGCGGGCGAGACTGCGGCTGGACAGCCCGCTGGTGGCCGCCCACGCCTCAACACTGCGCAGGTCGTCCGGCCAACGCGCCAGCACCGAAGCGATCTTCTGCAGTCGCCGGTCACGCGGTTGTGGCAGGGCAAGCGGCAGGGGCGTGCTGGCGGCAATTTCATCGGCGATCACACCGGCCAGTCGTACCTGCGCAGCATCCAGTGGTTGATGGGGCCATTGCAGCGCACGTGTTGTCGCCGCTTGCAGCAGTGCATTGGGCTGGAAAATGCGCGGTGTGGTAGGCAGACCCACGCAGGCCTCGGCATTGAAGTACAGGCTCCAGCCATCGAACCCGTCTGCGCTCAGCAGCGCGTGGGGTAGCAAGGGCGGTATCCAGGCGACGTGACCTGCGGGCAGCAGCCAGTGCAGGTCGTCGGCGGCGATCCGCAGCAGCCCCTGATGCGCACCCAGCAGCTGCCCACGGGCATGCCGGTGGCGCGCTGTGCGGCGAATACCACGCTGGTGCAGCCGGGCGGCCAGCACCACCGGTCCGTCGGCGGTATCGGCCAACGCGGGGTCGAGAAAGGTGGTGGTTGTCTGACCTGCCATATTGATTGGCAGTTATACGGCAGAAACGTCGGGTCCGCGCCCCGACACTGGAGCCCACTTCAACGGAGCGCTTCCCCATGCAGCCACAGGACATTCTTCCCGACCATCAGAACGACGTGCAGGTGAACGGCCTCACCGTGCGCAAGGGCAGCGTGGGTGCTTTCCTCGCCAGCGTTCGTGACTGGCAGGATCCGTCCAGCGATCCCGCCACGCGCGCCACTGCCGAAGCCGACCTGCGTGCGTTGCTGCCCGGCCTGCATGCGCTGGGCCTGTTCCAGGTGCTGGCGGCGTGCGATCCGAAGCTGCAGCGACTGATTGATGGCGCGGCCTGAAACGGACAAGGCCCGGACAAACCGGGCCTTGGCGTCATGCTGGGGGCAGAAACGACTTAATCCCCTCCGTCCCCTTTTTGCGGTCAGCCGCCTGGTGCGAAGACCAGTGTGCGGCGGGTGGTAACCGGCGCGTTGACCGGCTCGAAGCGCCAGCGCTTGACCGCGTTCAGGGCTTCGCGGTCGAAAGTCCGTCCCGAGGTTGCGCGCAGTATGCGGGCATTGACCACGGAGCCGTCGGTACCGACGGTGATTTCCACCAGTACTTCGCCGGAGGTGCCTGAGCGCAGTGCCTCGGCCGGATAGCGCGGTGCGGGGGTACTGACCGGGCGCAGGGTGGGGGCAGCAGCTGCAGCCGCCTGGCGTGCCACGCTGGCCTGCTGGGCGGCGGCCTGCTGCTGCTTCTGCTCGGCTTCGCGGCGGGCGGCGGCCTGGCGCTCGGCCTCCTGGCGCTCGCTGTCGCGGCGGGCAGCATCCTGCTGTGCTGCAATCTGCTTGGCGGCGTCGGCTTCCTTGGCGCGTTGTTCGGCCTGGCGCTGCTGCTCGGTCTGTTGCCTGCTGCGGTCCTCGGCGTCCTTCTTCGCCTTCTCCGCTTCCGCCTCAGTGCGCTTTGCAGCGTTCTGCACGCCCTTGTCCAAGCCCTCTTTCAAGCGCGGCAGGGCCGGCGCGGACGCATCCACCTTCTCGATCAGCGCCACCAGGCGCTGCGCTTCGGTGTAGTCCTCGCGGCCCAGGTGCTGTTCGGCGGCGATCAGGGTGTAGGGCAGCAGGTCGGTCAGCGCACTCTTCACCGAAGCGTCGTCCGGCGTCTTGTCACGCAGGGCCAGGTAGTACTCGATGGCGTTGTCGCCCGCCGGGGCGTACATGCGGTTCTCGCGCAGCGCCTGGCTGGCCGACTCGCGCAGCTGCTCGGTGCCCATCGACTGCACCTTGGCAGCGACCACCGGTGCGGCGGGCGCAGTGGCGGCAGGCGCTGTGGCGGCAGCAGGTGCCGCGGGTTCTTCCTTGCCCGAGCAGGCGGCCAGCGCCAGTGCCAGGGCAACCGGCAGCCACCGGCGCGCGGCGGTAATCGTTGAGACGTGCGACATCCTGCTCCCCTCTAGAAGACGACGTGACGTAAATCATTGATACGCATGGCCGGGACCTGCGGTCCGGGCGCGGCAGGGTGACGTTTCCCGACGCCACCGCCGGCAACGGCGAGGGTGCAATCTAGCATCCCGGCCACCGCCGCGTACAAGGGGCGGTGGCCGGGATGAGGCAGCGGCGTCATGGCGCTGCTGGCAACGCCATCAGTGGCCGGCAGCCTTGTCGTGCGACTTGCTGTGGCTGTTGGACATCAGCTTGTCGGTCCAGGCGATACCGATCGCCGACAGGATGAACACGCAGTGGATGATGGTCTGCCACAGCACGCCATCCGGGGTGAAGGTCGAGCAGGTCTGCTCGCCGATGTTGGCTGCGGCCGACGCCATGCGCTCCGGCGGGCACAGCGGGATGCCGTTCAATGCACCACTGGCGATGAAGGTCTTCAGCAGGTGGATCGAGGAGATGCCGATGATCGCCATCGCCAGCTTCACCTTCAGCACGCTGGCGTTGACGTGGCTCAGCCATTCCGGCTGGTCCGGGTGGCCTTCCAGGCGCAGACGCGAGACGAAGGTCTCGTAGCCACCGACGATCACCATCACCAGCAGGTTGGAGATCATCACCACGTCGATCAGGCCCAGCACGATCAGCATGATCTGCTGTTCGCCCATCGAGGCGGAGTGTGAGATCAGGTGCCACAGTTCCTTGCCGAACAGGAACACGTAGACGCATTGCGCCACGATCAGGCCCAGGTACAGCGGCAGCTGCAGCCAGCGCGAGGCGAAGATCAGCGTGGAAAGCGGGGAGAGCGGTGGGCGTTTTGCACTCATGCGGGGGATGCTGCGTTGCGGGGGAGTGGCGAGGTTACCGGCCGGTCATGACGGTGCCAACCCAACTCTCGCACTAGACTTCAGGTTCCTTTCCGCACCCCGAGCCGCCGCCATGATCGACCTGTATTACTGGCCCACCCCGAACGGCCACAAAGTGACCCTGCTGCTGGAAGAAGCCGGCCTGGAGTACCGCATCCACCCGGTCAACATCGGCACGGGCGACCAGTTCAAGCCTGAATTCCTGGCCATCTCGCCGAACAACAAGATGCCGGCCATTGTCGACCTCGCGCCGGCCGATGGCGGCGTCCCGCAGAGCGTGTTCGAATCCGGTGCGATCCTGCTGTACCTGGCCGAGAAGACTGGCCGCTTCCTGCCCAGCGACCCCCGCGGCCGCGTCACCGCCCTGGAATGGCTGTTCTGGCAGATGGCCGGGCTGGGTCCGATGAGCGGCCAGATGGGTCACTTCAACGTGTACGCACCGGAAAAGATCCCCTATGCGATCGAGCGCTACGACAACGAAGTGCGCCGCCTGCACGGGGTGATGGACAAGCGCCTGGCCCAGCACGCGTTCCTGGCTGGCGACGAGTACACCATCGCCGACATGGCCAGCTACCCGTGGATCGGCGCTTACGACAAGCTCCCGGTCGATTTCGCTGCATTTCCGAACCTCAAGCGCTGGCACGAAACGATCGCCGCGCGCCCGGCCACCCAGCGCGCCTATGCCTTGCGCCAGCAGGTGAACCCCAACGCCGGCAAGCCGCTCAGCGACGAAGAGCGCAAGCACCTGTTCGGCCAGCGTTGACCCGGAACGGTGGGTGCCGACCGTTGGTCGGCACGCCTCATGGGCAGAAGGTCATGCTGCCTTCCCGCACCGGCTTGGTTAGGATGGGGGACGACCGCCCCGCGTCCAGCGTGGAGCGGACCTGCCGTTTGCCGGGATACTCCATGCGCCACCTGTTCGCTTCGCTCGCCCTCATGCTCGCCACCAGTACCGCCGCCCATGCTGAAAAGCTGACCCTGGAAGCCATCACCGGACCGCTGCCGCTGTCCGGCCCGACCCTGATGAAGCCCAAGGTGGCACCGGACGGTTCGCAGGTCAGCTTCCTGCGCGGCAAGGACAGCGACCGCAACCAGCTGGACCTGTGGACCTACGACATCGGCAGCGGCCAGACCCGCCTGCTGGTGGATTCGAAGGTGGTGCTGCCCGGCACCGAAACCCTGAGCGATGAAGAAAAGGCCCGCCGCGAGCGCCAGCGCATCGCCGCCATGACCGGCATCGTCGATTACCAGTGGGCACCGGACGCGCAGCGCCTGCTGTTCCCGCTGGGCGGCGAATTGTATCTGTACGACCTGAAGCAGCAGGGTGCCGCGGCCGTGCGCCAGCTGACCCACGGTGAAGGCTTCGCCACTGATGCCAAGCTGTCGCCCAAGGGCGGTTTCGTCAGCTTCATCCGTGGCCGCAACCTGTGGGTGATCGACCTGGCCAGTGGCAAGCAGCTGCAGCTGACCCGCGACGGCAGCACCACCATCGGCAACGGCGTGGCGGAGTTCGTCGCCGACGAGGAAATGGACCGCCACACCGGTTACTGGTGGGCGCCGGATGATTCGGCGATTGCCTTTGCCCGCATCGACGAATCCCCGGTGCCGGTGCAGAAGCGCTACGAGGTCTATGCCGACCGCACCGATGTGATCGAGCAGCGTTACCCGGCCGCAGGCGATGCCAACGTGCGCGTTCAGCTGGGCGTGATCGCGCCGGCCGCCGACGCACAGCCACGCTGGGTCGACCTCGGCAGGGAACAGGACATCTACCTGGCCCGCGTCGATTGGCGCGATGCCCGGCACCTCAGTTTCCAGCGCCAGTCGCGTGACCAGAAGCAGCTGGACCTGGTGGAAGTGGCGCTCGATTCCAACCGCCAGCGTGTGCTAGCCCACGAGACCAGCCCGACCTGGGTGCCGCTGCACAACAGCCTGCGCTTCCTGGACGACGGCAGCGTGCTGTGGTCGTCCGAGCGCACCGGCTTCCAGCATCTGTACCGCATCGACAGCAAGGGCAAGGCCACCGCGCTGACCCACGGCAACTGGCCGGTGGACGAACTGCTGGCGGTCGATGAGAAGGCCGGCAAGGCCTACTTCCGCGCTGGCATCGATACCTCGCGCGAAAGCCAGATCTACGCGGTGTCGCTGCAGGGCGGCGAGCCGCAGCGCCTGTCCAAGGCACCGGGCATGCACAGCGCCAGCTTTGCCCGCAACGCCAGCGTCTACGTCGACAGCTGGTCCAACAGCACCACGGCGCCGCAGATCGAACTGTTCCGCGCCAACGGCGAGAAGATCGCCACCCTGCTCGAGAACGACCTGACCGATCCCAAGCACCCGTATGCGCGCTACCGCGATGCGCAGCGCCCGGTCGAGTTCGGTACGCTGACTGCTGCAGACGGCAAGACCCCGCTGAACTACAGCCTGATAAAGCCGGCCGGCTTCGATCCGTCCAAGCGTTACCCGGTGGCGGTGTATGTCTACGGCGGTCCGGCCAGCCAGACCGTGACCGACAGCTGGCCCGGCCGTGGCGACCACCTGTTCAACCAGTACCTGGCCCAGCAGGGCTACGTGGTGTTCTCGCTGGATAACCGCGGTACCCCGCGCCGTGGCCGTGACTTCGGCGGTGCGCTGTACGGCAGGCAGGGCACGGTGGAAGTGGCCGACCAGCTGCGCGGCGTGGCCTGGTTGAAGCAGCAACCGTGGGTGGACCCGGCGCGCATCGGCGTGCAGGGCTGGTCCAACGGCGGCTACATGACCCTGATGCTGCTGGCCAAGGCATCGGACAGTTACGCCTGCGGCGTTGCCGGCGCACCGGTCACCGACTGGGGCCTGTACGACAGCCACTACACCGAGCGCTACATGGACCTGCCCAAGCGCAACGACGCCGGCTATCGCGAAGCGCGTGTGCTGACTCACATCGATGGCCTGCGTTCGCCGCTGCTGCTGATCCACGGCATGGCTGACGACAACGTGCTGTTCACCAACTCGACCAGCCTGATGAGCGCGCTGCAGAAACGCAGCCAGCCGTTCGAGCTGATGACCTACCCGGGTGCCAAGCATGGTCTGTCCGGTGCCGATGCCCTGCATCGTTACCGTGTGGCCGAAGCCTTCCTGGGACGCTGTCTGAAACCCTGATCCACATCCGGGAAGGAGCCCGCCGATGACCCTGCCACCGCCAATTCCCGCTCATCGCCAGACGTCTGCCGGCTGGTGGTGCCGCCACTGGCGCTGGGCGATGCCGCTGACGGTGGTGCTGGTGCTGGGCGGAGCCGGCGGCGTAGTGGCGTGGAGCGTGCTGCGCTGGAGTGAGGCGGCACGCGAGAGCCCGCCGATGCGCGAAGCACTGCGCCGTGCCGGCTGCAGCATCGAACTGGTGGAAGCATTCGGCGAGCCGCTGCATATCGAGTCGATGCCGCTGGGCAGCATGCAGACGGCGATCAACGGCCAGCGTGACGTTGGCCTGACCGTGGCTCTGGAAGGGCCGCATGCCCACGGCCGGTTGTTCGTGCAGGGCAGCCGTCGCGACGAAGTCTGGGACTACCCGGTGATGTACGTGCTGGCTGAGGACAAGAAGACCTTCGACCTGACCGCACTGGATGACGACGAGGCTGCGGGGGAGTGCGAGCTGCAGGCCTGCCGTGAGCGTGGCGAATGCCCGCTGACCGCCGCGCTGTGACCGCAGGTCGCGCGGCCGGGTAAGGGCGGCCATGTAGAGTCGACTGTTAGTCGACTGCTCTCCACAAGACGCCTGAAAACCCCGCGCTGCGCGCGATAGTCGACTGACAGTCGACTCTACACCCGGCAGGTTCACGCAGAGCCGGGCTGCACAACCCGGTCGCCATGACTTCCCGCCGATTGTCGGCACCGCGCTGAGCGCGTAGGGTGCGGGCAACCCTGTCCTGGAGTGCACCATGAAGCCGATCGCGTTGGCCGTTGCCCTGGCCCTGACTGCTGCCCCGTTGCTGTCCGCACCGCCGGCGCTGGCTGCACCCGCCGCCAAGGCCGCCACGCCGGCCAGCCCGGCCTGGGTCGCCCGCAGCAATGCGCTGGCGCAGATCCTGCTGGACGCCCAGGGCCCGTTCCAGCCGGAGGAAACCGGCTTCTTCGGTGTACCCGGCTATGACGACAAGGTGGCCGACCTCGGCCCGGACAACGACAAGCGCTATCGCGCCGCGATGGCCAAGGCACGCGACGAACTGAAGGCGAAGCTGGCCGCCGAAAAGGATCCCAACGTCCGCCAGGACCTGGAGATCATGATCCATGCCGCCAACCAGAACATCGAAGGCAGCGAGCTCAACGAGAAGTACCTGCTGCCGTGGAGCGACGCGCCGCAGACGGTGTTCAGTGGCCTCAACCTGCTGCTGTCCGACCAGGTGCCGGCCGAGCGCCGGGCCAAGGCACTCGATCGCCTCAAGGCGTACGCCGGCCTGCAGCCGGGCGGCACCGCCTTCACCACGCTGGCGCGCCAGCGCTACGAAGAGCGGCTGAAGGTCAGCAGCCTGCTGCAGCCGACGAAGATCGAAGTGCAGCAGTCGCTGGACAACGTCGAGACCTACGTCACCGGCATCGAGTCGTTGCTGAAGAAGTACCAGATTGCCGGTGCCGATGAAGCGATGAAGACCCTGGCCGGGCAGATGAAGGACTACGCCGCCTGGACCCGCAAGGAGGTGCTGCCGAAGGCGCGCACCGATGCACGCCTGCCGGCGCCGCTGTATGCCTATCAGCTCAAGCAGGTCGGCATCGACATCGATCCGAAGCTGCTGATGCAGCGTGCGCAGCTGGAGTTCATGGAAACCCGCTCGGCGATGCAGCAGCTGGCACCGCTGGTGGTGAAGGACAAGGGCCTGAAGGTGGCCGACCCGAGCGACCCGGTGGCGGTGATCCGCGCGCTGAAGGCCGACAAGATCGCCGACGATCACCTGGAGGGTCACTACCGCAAGGTGATCGATGCGATCGATCCGCTGATCCGTGAACATGCCATCGTCGACGTGCCCAAGCGCGCCATGCAGATGCGCCTGGGCTCGGCCGCCGAGAGCGCGGCCAGCCCGGCGCCGCACTTCCTGCCGGCGCCTCTGGTCAACAACACCGGGCAGCAGGGTACCTTCGTGCTGCCGCTGGGCAACCCGGCTGCTGGCCCGGGCGCGCAGTACGACGACTTCAACTTCGGTGCGGCGGCGTGGACGCTGAGCGCGCATGAGGGCCGCCCCGGCCACGAGCTGCAGTTCACTGCGATGGTCGAGCGCGGCGTGTCGCTGGCGCGCACCATGTTCGCGTTCAATTCGGTGAACGTGGAAGGCTGGGCGCTGTACGCCGAAGCCGAGATGGTGCCGTACGAGCCGTTGGACGGGCAGATGATTGCACTGCAGTTCCGCCTGCTGCGTGCCGCGCGCGCCATGCTGGACCCGATGCTCAACCTCGGCCTGACCGACCGCGCCAACGGCGAGCGTGTACTGATCGAGCAGGTCGGCCTGTCCAAGGCGATGGCCACCCAGGAGCTGGACCGCTACATGGTGCGCATGCCCGGCCAGGCCGGCAGCTACTTCTACGGCTACACCCGCATCCTGGAACTGCGCATGCAGACCGAGCTGGCGTTGGGGGCGAAATTCGACCGCCTCGCGTTCAACAATTTCCTGCTCGACCAGGGCCTGCTGCCGCCGGACCAGCTGGCCGATGCGGTGAACAAGGTGTTCGTGCCGAAGTACAAGCGCTGAATCCCACCCGGTAGTGCCGGCCGCTGGCCGGCAATTGCCGTTGGTAGATGCCGACCTTGGTCGGCGCTGCGGGTTTCGTGCCAACCAAGGTTGGCACCTACCAGAGCGATGCGTCGGTTGATGCAGGCTGCCGCGTCACCGCTGCGGGGTGATCACCTGTGTCGGCAACCGTGCCGGCGGTGCCGGATTCGGCACCCAGATGGCGACGCCCGCAGCACGCTTCTGCGTGGTCGGAATACCGATGCCGACGCCGCCACCGACGTGCGAACCGAACGTGCCGGCGCCCACCGACATGCCCACCGGCGAGCCACTGCTGCCCACGCCCATCAGCACCACGCCATTGGCGCCGAGCGCGGCGGCCTCACGCTTCAGGCGTGCCACGGCGGCATCGGTCTGGCCCTGGGTGCCGAAGCCGACGGCGGAAGCCGATTCCAGCTGGGCGATTTCCTGGGAGCCGGCCGGTGGGGTCGAGTAGACCTGCACCAAAGCCGGATCAATCGGTGCGCGGGCTCGGCCCAGCATCACCTTGGAGGTGCTGGCACAACCGGCCGCGGCCAGCAGCATGGCCGCCAACGCGGCCCAACGAATGTTCATGGCATCACCCCTGCAGGACTGGTTGCGATCATCGGCGGGCCACTCTGAATCGGCGCCAACACCCGGGCCAGGGCTCGCTCGGAACCACGCTAGCACGGCGCCGGTGACAGCCCTGCCAAGGCAGTAGGCTACGGCAGCGGGAACGTCTATGGTGGGGTCAGGAACCAACGGCGGGAGAGTGGCATGGGTGTGATCAGTCTGTTATGGGGCGTACTGGCGCTGTTGTGGATGATCCTGGCGCTGATACCGCTGCTGGGCTGGGGCAACTGGTTCCTCATCCCGTTCGCTGCCGTGGGTGCGGTGATCGCCGCGCTGGGCATCCTGTTCACCCACCCCAGCAAGCGTGGCCGGGCCTGGGCCGGACTGGTCCTGAACGGCATCGTGGTGGTGGTCGGCATCCTCCGCCTCGGCCTGGGTGGCGGCGTGATCTGAGCCCGCGCCCGGGTGCGACAGGGCGTCGCAGGCGCACGGTCCATGGCCGGGCAGGGGCGTACAATGAACGGCTGCGCGAGCCCCCGCGTGCCTGTGAATCCGCGCTTGGCGCGGCTGCCCGATGATCATCCGACCCCGTCCCCACGGCTGGCAACTGCTGTACATCCTGCGTGGTTCGATCGTCAAAGCGATCGCGCCCAAGGTGCTGGCCATCCTGATCCTGTCCATCGCCGTGGCCGCAGTGGTGGAACTGGCGCCGCCCACCGGCATCGAACGCGTGTCGGTGACGCCGTTCACGCTGCTTGGCCTGGTGCTGTCGATCTTTCTCAGCTTCCGCAACAGCGCCTGCTACGAGCGCTGGTGGGAAGGCCGCAAGCTGTGGGGACAGCTGGTCTACGAATCACGCTCGCTGGCCCGCCAGGTGAACCTGCTGCTGGCCGATGATGCTGACCGTCGCCGCCGGATCGCGTATCTCACCACTGCCTTCGCACACGCCCTGGCCGGGCGACTGCGCGGGCGCATCGTCGCTCTGGTGGCTCTGCCATGGCTGGACAAGCGCCAGCGCGAACAACTGGGCGAGCGCGAAAACGTGCCCGACGCTCTGTTGTCGATGATCGCCGCAGAGCTGGCCAAGGCCCTGCGCACCGGTGATCTCGACCCGATCCTCTACACCCAGCTGGAAGATCGCCTGCACGCGATGTCGTCGATCCAGGCCGGTTGCGAGCGCATCCTCACCACGCCGCTGCCGTTTGCCTACACCCTGCTGCTGCACCGCTGCGCATGGATGTTCTGCGTGCTGCTGCCGTTCGGTCTGGCCAGTTCGCTGGGCTGGGGCACGCCGGTGCTGTCAGCGGTGCTGGCCTACGCCTTCTTCGGCCTGGACCAGTTGGGCGAAGAAATGGAAGACCCGTTCGGCCTGGAGCCGAACGACCTGCCGCTGGACGCGCTGGTGCGCACGATCGAGATCGACCAGCTTGACGCGCTCGGCGAACGCCCGTTGCCCGAACCCCTGCTGCCGCAGGGCTACCTGTTGCAATAGCCACTCCTCGGAGCCTGCCATGTCACACCCGCTTTACCGCCCGCGCCGCATGCGCCACGACGAGTTCTCGCGCCGCCTGATGCGCGAGAACACGCTGACCACCGACGACCTGATCTACCCGGTGTTCGTGCACGAACAGGCCGGCCGCACTGCGGTGCCGTCGATGCCGGGCGTGGAGCGGTTGTCGATCGAAGAACTGCTGAAGGTGGCCGAAGAAGCACTGGAGCTGGGCATTCCGGTGATCGACCTGTTCCCGGTGATCGACCCGTCGCTGAAGTCGCTGGACGCTTCGGCGGCGTGGTCCGAGGACGGGCTGGCGCAACGGGCGATACGTGCGCTGAAGTCGCGCTTCCCGGAGCTGGGGGTGATGACCGACGTGGCGCTGGACCCTTACACCACGCACGGCCAGGACGGCATCATCGATGACAAGGGCTATGTGCTGAACGACATCACCGTCGAAGCGCTGGTCAAACAGTCGGTGTCGCATGCCGAGGCCGGCGCGGACATCGTCTCGCCATCGGACATGATGGATGGCCGTATCGGCGCGATCCGTCGCGCCCTGGATGCCGACAATCACATCAACGTGCGCATCATGGCCTACTCGGCCAAGTATGCCTCGGCCTTCTATGGCCCGTTCCGTGATGCGGTGGGCAGCGCCGCCAGCCTCGGCAAGGCCGACAAGAAGACCTACCAGATGGACCCGGCCAACGGCGACGAGGCCCTGCGCGAGATCGCGCTGGACCTGGAAGAGGGCGCCGACATGGTGATGGTCAAGCCGGGCATGCCCTACCTGGACCTGGTGCGCCGGGTGAAGGAGACGTTCGGCGTGCCGACCTTCGCCTACCAGGTCAGTGGCGAGTACGCGATGATGAAGGCCGCCTTCGCCAATGGCTGGCTGGACGAGCGCGCCTGCGTGCTGGAGTCGCTGTTGGGCTTCAAGCGGGCCGGTGCCGACGGCGTGCTGACCTATTTCGCGCCTCAGGTGGCGCAATGGCTGCGCGAGCGCTGACAATAGCGCCTCGATAGACGGAGGAATGCGCGATGGGACCCGAACTGGGATGGATGCAATGGCTGATCTGGGGCATCGGTACGCTGGTGTTCGGCGCCATCATCGTCGGTGTCTTCATCGCCGCCTGGCGGGCCGGCAAGCGCCCGCCGGAGCAGCTCTCGGCCGCCCGCCACGTAGCCCGTGAGCAGGCCCTGCCGGAGAGCGTGCAGGCCGAGCTGGCCGCGCTGAATCAGCGCAAGGACAACGGCCAGTTGAGCGAAGTCGAGTACGAGCAGCAGCGCGCCAAGGTGTTGTCGCGCTGACGGGTGGGTGCCAACCTTGGTTGGCGTTTGCCGTCACCGTGCGCCCGGTACACACCCCGCAACCGCCGCCACCTTCGGCACCGCCAACCGGTAGACGTCCACGCCACCGGCACGCGGGGCCTTCGCGGCACTGCTGGCCACCATCATTTCGCCTGGCTTGGCGTTGTCGATCACCGGCGCGCTGGTCCAGCCGCCGGCCTGGTTGAACGACAGCCCCAATGGCTGCAGCGCCACGCCACTCCACACACAGCCGCTGATCCACACCTGCGCGGTCGCGCCGCTGACACGGCTGAACACCACCGCGCCATCGTTGCCCAGCCAGTCGCCGTCGGTCTCGTCGTCGGCGCTGTTCAACGCGGCCAGTGCGGTGGCCGGGCCACGCACGCCCTGAGCGTCCAGCGTCGCCACGAACAGGTCCCAGCCCGCGCCGCGTCCCTGCTGGCGGGCGAACAACAGCCGCTTGCCGTCCGCACTCAGGGCCGGCCCGCGCTCTTCCCGGCGTCCACCGTCGCCCGCCAAGGGCTGCGCCCTGCCCAGCTGGCCATCGGCTTCCACCGCGGCCCGGTACAGCGCCAGCGCGCCCTCGCGCCCGGCCGCGAACAGCAGCCAGCGGCCATCACGGCTGAAGTAGGGATCGCGGGCCTCGCCGGCCATGCCCACCGGCAGCGCCTGCGCCTGCTGCCAGCGGCCATCGACCGCGCGTGCCTCCCACAGGCCCCAGCCGGCTTGGCTGCGGCGCGCGAACACGATGCGCTGGCCGTCGGCGCTGATCGTGGCGCGGCCCTCGTCGGCACGGGTCGAGACCACGCCCATGCCTTCGATGCCGTACTCGTTCAACGCCATCGCCACGGGGGCAGAGAGTAGACTGGCGGCAAGCACCAGCAGGGGCGGGGTGATGCGCATCATCCGGGTCCGTGCACGAAAGAGCACCAGTCTAGCCAGCTTGAGGATTCCATGACCGACCGTTACGCCGTCTTCGGACACCCCGTTGCCCACTCGAAGTCGCCGCAGATCCACGCGACGTTCGGTCGCCAGGAAGGCATCGCGGTGGACTACCGCGCGATCGACCTGGCCCCGGATGCGTTCCTGGCCGGCCTGGAGGCCTTCGCTGCCGATGGCGGTGTCGGTGCCAATGTCACTTCGCCGCACAAGGAAGCCGCCTTCTCGGTGTGCACCACCCTGACCGCGCGTGCGCGCCGCGCCGGCTCGGTCAACACGCTGCTGCGCAAGGGTGATCGCTGGCATGGCGACACCACCGACGGCATCGGCCTGGTACGCGACCTGACCGACCGCCATGGCCTGGACCTGCGTGGTCGCCGCATGCTGCTGATCGGTGCCGGTGGCTCCGCACGCAGCGTCGCCCCGGCGCTGCTCGATGCTGGTATCACCGAGCTGGTGGTGGTCAACCGTACGCCGGAGCGCGCCGATGAACTGATCGACGCCATGGGCGAACCGGGCCGCGCGATCAGCCGCTACTGGGAAGACCTGCGTGAGCTGGGCGATTTCGAGCTGATCGTGAACGCCACCTCGGCCGGCCGCGACCGGGATGTGGAATTCAAGCTGCCGCTGTCGCTGGTCAATTCGATGACCACCGCCGTGGACCTGAACTACGGTGAGGCGGCCATCGCCTTCCTGGCCTGGGCGCGCGCGGCGAACTGCCGCAATACCGTGGATGGCCTGGGCATGCTGGTCGAACAGGCCGCCGAGAGCTTCCTGCAGTGGCACGGCGTGCGCCCGCAGACCGACGATGTCTACCAGTCGCTGCGCCAGGGCTCGGCCGTGCTGGCCGGCGAGGACTGATCGATGGATGGCACAACCCTGCTGGTGACGGTTCTGAGCATGGTCGGTGTGCGCCTGCCGGTGCTGATCGCACTGTGCGTCGGCCTGGTCTGGGTGGTGGGTGCGCCGCGCGACGCCACCCGTACCGGTGCTCTGGCCGGCCTGTTGCTGCTGATGCTGTCCAGCCTTGGCGGCCTGGCCGCGGGCATCCTGCCGATGTGGCTGGTCAGCAGTGGCAACTTCGGCGCGGTCTCGAACATGGGCGTCATCCTCGGCGTGCTGCATTTCGCGCTGGCGATGGTCGAGGCCATCGGCGTGGTGCTGCTGGTGTGGGCCCTGGTGCGCCTGCTGCGATTGCGCGGCAACGCAGCGCAATGACACCCCGCTGACGGCCTTGGGCCGTTGCTTGTCCAGCCCGGCGTGCCCATCTGGTCGCCGGGCGTCGTCGCTGGCCCGTTCAGGGTGCCAGCGGCGGTGAAGGTGGCCGGCCATGCGACAATGACCGGCCTGATCCAGCCACGGTAAATCCCGGCGTGACCGAAACCGTCGCCGCTCCGCGCACGCTCGATGACGCCTTGAAGGACGCGATCCGCAAGGCGTACACGACGCTGCAGGCCAATACTCCCGGCTTCTCCACCCGCCGCTCGCAGAGCCAGATGATCGGCGTGGTGTCGCGCGCGCTGTCGAAAAGTGGTGGCGTCGGCGTGGTCGAGGCGCCCACTGGGGTGGGCAAGAGCTTGGGCTACCTCACCGCGGGCGTGCCGATCGCGCTGGCCAGCAAGAAGAAGCTGGTGATCAGCACCGGCACCGTGGCCCTCCAGTCGCAGCTGGTCGAGCGCGACATTCCCAACTTCCTCAAGGCCACCGGCCTGGAAGCGACCGTGGCGCTGGCCAAGGGCCGCACCCGCTACCTGTGCACGCGCAACGCCGCCGAAGCGCAGGGCGAGGGTTCGCAGGGCGGCATGTTCGAGGATGATGCACCGCTGTTCGACCGGCCGCTGGCGCCGATCGAGATGGACATCGCCAAGCGCCTGACCGATGCCTTCACCGGCGGCAGCTGGGACGGCGACATCGACAACGCACCGGAAACCATCAGCCCCGGCCTGCGCAGCCGCATCACCACGCCGGCCTCGGGCTGCGCCGGGCGTCGCTGCGCGTATTCGGCGCAGTGCGCGGTGCTGCGTTCGCGCAATACCGTGCGTGATGCGCAGATCGTGGTCACCAACCACGCGCTGCTGCTGTCGGCACTGTCGATCGGCGACAGCGACAATGGCCAGCCGCTGATCGCACCGCCGTCGGACATGCTGCTGGTGCTGGACGAAGGTCATCACATCGGTAATGTGGCCATCGACCAGGGCGCAGCCAGCCTGGCGCTGGACGAGATGGCCAAGCGCACCGGCCGCCTGCAGATCCTGATCGCCGGTGCCTACCGCGCGGTCGACAAGGACCGTCTCGGCAACCTGCTGCCGAACGAAGCGATCGAAGTGGCCAGCAACGTGGCCAAGCAGCTGCGCGCGTTCCGTGACCACATCGAGCGGGTGTGGATGCCGGCACCGGCCGACGAAGAACCGATGTGGCGCGCCGCCAACGGGCGACTGCCCGAGGCCTGGCGCGAGCCGATCGAGGCCCTGGCCGACGATACCCGCAGCCTCTACAACTGGGCGCATGCCGCCACCGCACAGGTGGCCAAGGGCAAGCCGGACGATGCCGCGCGCGAGCGCCTGCAGCGCAACCTGGGCATGGCGCTGGAGATGATCGAGCAGCAGTACAACCTGTGGCAGGCGTGGCGCCGCGAGGACAAGGACGGCGCGCCGCCGATGGCGCGCTGGGTCACCGCTACCCGCGACGGCGACCTGGTGCTGCACGGCTCGCCGGTGTCGGCCGCGCACGTGCTGCGCAAGCTGCTGTGGGATGAAGTGGACTCGGTGGTGATGACCTCGGCCACGCTGACCGGCGGCGGCGACTTCCAGTCGCTGGCGATCGACAACGGCATCCCCGAAGAGGCCGAGATGGTCTCGCTGTCCTCGCCGTTCGACCTGCCCAACCAGGCCGAGCTCATTGTGCCGAAGTTCCCGGTCACCCCGGACGACCGCGAAGGCCATCCGCGCGAAGTGGCGCGCTACCTGGACACCGAACTGGACTGGGCCAGGGGCTCGATGGTGCTGTTCACCTCGCGCTGGAAGATGGAGAAGGTGGCCGGACTGATGTCGGCCGCGCGCCGCAAGCAGGTGCTGGTGCAGGGCGAGATGTCCAAGACCCGCCTGATCGACGAACACCTGCGCCGTGTCGCGGCGGGTGAGGGCTCGGTACTGTTCGGGCTGAATTCGTTCGGCGAAGGCCTCGACCTGCCCGGCGAGGCCTGCACCACGGTGGTGATCACCCAGGTGCCGTTCGCGGTGCCGACCGATCCGCAGACCGCCACGCTCAGCGAATGGTTCGAGGGGCGCGGGCTGAATGCTTTCAACCTGATTGCCATTCCGCACGCGCTGCGCACGCTGACCCAGTTCGCCGGACGCCTGATCCGCACCTCGACCGACACCGGCCGCGTGGTCATCCTCGATTCGCGCCTGCTGACCCGCCGCTACGGCAAGCGCATCATCGACGCGCTGCCGCCGTTCAAGCGCGTGATCGGCTGACGGTCGGACTGCGGCGCCTGGTAGCTACCGGGCGCCTGCTTCAGGTGTCCGGCAGCCTGGCCCATAAGCCTCCGCATAGGGTTTGCCGAAGCAGCGCAGTAGTCCATCAAGCACGTCCAGGTTCGGCGGCCACGGCATCTGCATCTGCTGCCCGCCCTCGGTGGTGAAGTGGTAGCGACCGTCCTTGATGTTCTCCGCCATCGCGGTGGGCGTCGGTATCGCGACCAGCCTCGCACGAGCCTTTTCCAGGGCGCTGCGGTCCTGGCGCAGGAACGCGACCATGCCGTCGACGTAGGCATTCCAGTAACCCGGGTCGCTCCCGTTTACTGGCTTGTGGCTGCGCTCCATAAGCGCAATCGCCTGCGCGGTCTGCCCCAGTTCCGCGCGCAGCTGGCCCTCGTGCCACGCGATGATGACATTGCCTTCCGCTTTGGGCAGTGCGCCGTAGGCGGACAGCAGGTCGGCCGCKTCGCGGGTACAACCACGGTCGGCCAACGGGCGCCAGCCACCTTCCAGGTCCTGATCGAACTGGCCAGGTTCCATCGCCAGCATCGCTGCACGGTCGTAGCTGCAGTCGGGTGCTTTTGGCGGTTCGGCTGCTGCGCCCATGGCAGCAGCCAGCGCAATGGAAAGCAACATCATCTCAACCTCCGTGTTGGTGACTTCCGGGGCCACCATAACGGATCAGGATGGGTAGTGCCGGCCGCTGGCCGGCCACCTCATCAATCTGGGGAGTCACTGTGCAGATGCCGGCCAGCGGCCGGCACTACCGCATCGGGTCAATCGCCCAGCAGGGCGGTGTTGCGCACCGCACCCTTGTCGGCGCTGGTGGCCAGCAGGGCGTACGCCTTCAGCGCGCTGGTGACCTTGCGCGGACGCAGTGCACGCGGCTTCCAGCCACGCGCATCGGCGTCGGCGCGGCGTTGGGCCAGGGTGGCCTCATCCAGCAGCAGGTCGATGCGGCGGGCCGGAATGTCGATGCGGATGCGGTCGCCATCTTCCACCAGACCGATGACACCGCCGCTGGCCGCTTCCGGCGAAACGTGGCCGATCGACAGGCCCGAGGTGCCGCCGGAGAAGCGGCCATCCGTGAGCAGCGCGCACTGCTTGCCCAGTCCCTTCGATTTCAGGTAGCTGGTCGGGTACAGCATTTCCTGCATGCCCGGGCCACCCTTCGGGCCTTCGTAGCGGATCACCACCACCTCGCCGGGCTGCACCTCGTCGGCGAGGATGCCGGCGACGGCGGCGTCCTGGCTTTCATAGACGCGCGCGGGGCCTTCGAACACGTGGATCGATTCGTCCACGCCGGCGGTCTTCACCACGCAGCCATCCACGGCCAGATTGCCACGCAGCACGGCGAGGCCACCTTCCAGTGAGTACGCATGCTGCAGCGAGCGGATGCAGCCCTCGGCGCGGTCCACGTCCAGCGTCGGCCAGCGCGTGGCCTGGCTGAAGGCCTCCTGGGTGGGAATGCCGGCCGGACCGGCCTTGAAGAAGGTATGCAGGGTATCGTTGTCACTGCGCACCACGTCCCAGCGTTCCAGCGCGTCAGCCAGGCTGGCGCTGTGCACGGTGGGTACGGAGGCATCGAGCAGGCCGGCGCGGTCCAGCTCGCCGAGGATGCCGAACACGCCGCCAGCGCGGTGCACGTCCTCGATGTGGTACTTCGGGGTGTTCGGCGCCACCTTGCACAGCTGCGGCACACGCCGCGACAACGCGTCGATGTGGGTCAGGTCGAAGTCGACCTCCGCCTCCTGCGCGGCGGCCAGCAGGTGCAGGATGGTGTTGGTGGAACCGCCCATGGCGATGTCCAGGGTCATCGCGTTGGCGAACGCCGCCTGGGTGGCGATGCCGCGCGGCAGTGCGCCCGGGTCTTCGCCGCCATACCAGCGATGGCACAGTTCGACGATCAGGCGTCCCGCGCGACGGAACAGCGCCTCGCGGTCGGCATGGGTAGCCAGCGTGGTGCCGTTGCCGGGCAGCGACAGGCCCAGCGCTTCGGTCAGGCAGTTCATCGAGTTGGCGGTGAACATGCCCGAGCAGGAGCCGCAGGTGGGGCACGCGCTGCGTTCGAACGCGGCCACCTTCTCATCGGAGGCGCTGTCATCGGCGGCCACTACCATCGCATCGACCAGATCCAGCTTGTGCTCGGACAGCTTGGTCTTGCCCGCTTCCATCGGCCCGCCGGAAACGAACACCACCGGGATGTTCAGGCGCAGCGCGGCCATCAGCATGCCGGGGGTGATCTTGTCGCAGTTGCTGATGCACACCAGCGCGTCGGCGCAGTGCGCGTTGACCATGTACTCCACGGCGTCGGCGATGATCTCGCGGCTGGGCAGCGAGTACAGCATGCCGTCGTGGCCCATCGCGATGCCGTCGTCCACGGCGATGGTGTTGAATTCCTTGGCGACGCCGCCGACCTGTTCGATCTCGCGCGCGACCAGCTGGCCAAGGTCCTTCAGGTGAACGTGGCCGGGCACGAACTGGGTGAAGGAATTGGCGATGGCGATGATCGGCTTGTGGAAGTCGCCGTCCTTCATGCCGGTGGCACGCCACAGGGCGCGGGCGCCGGCCATGTTGCGGCCGGCGGTGGAGGTGCGGGAACGGTATTCGGGCATGGCTGGCGGAACGGGCGGGCCGTACGACGTGGGGGTCAGCCGATCATGGACAATTTTTTCGGTTGCTGCTGCAACCACCGGAGGTGGTCCGGCCGGGCTGCGCCCGGCACCWGCCGAAGCAACAGCCGAAGCAACAGCCGAAGCAACAGCCGAAGCAA
>NZ_RAUX01000020.1 GCF_013464485.1 Stenotrophomonas maltophilia | reverse complement strand
GGCGGGGGACGCCGTGAATACGTCCATGTAGGCTCGGTCGCGCCATCCATGGCGCTCACGCCCCCGCCAGCGGACCCACCCCGCCTTCGACAGTTTCCTGCGATCTGTCGGGGCCGGCGCTCTGCTCTTGGTAGGTGTCGACCTTGGTCGACACGGTAGATCCACGCCATGCGTGGATGATGGGGAACGACGAAAATGAAACTCCGTTCATCTTTCGGACTTTGCCGATTCCGGTTGCTGGTCCGGATTTGGCATCATTGGGGCATTGATCCGTCGACAGGGCATGAGGCCATGAAACGTTCCCGCACCACCGCGCTGCTGCTGATGAGCGCTGCGCCGCTGCTGTTCACCGCCTGCCAGAAGGAGCCGGAGGTGAAGGTGCAGGAAGGCCTGTATACCTCGGTGGAGGCCTGCACCGAGGCCACCGGCGATCCCTCGTCGTGCCGCAATGCCTTCGCCGAAGCGCAGAAGCAGGCCGCCGATGCGGCGCCGAAGTACGCCAGCAAGGAAGCCTGCGAGAAGGACTACAAGCCGGAACAGTGCGTGCAGCAGCACACCTCGGCCGGTACCTCGTTCATCGGCCCGATGATGATGGGCTTCTTCATGTCGCAGATGCTGAGCAACCGCGGCGGCCTCGCGCCGCAGGCGCCGGCGGCGTCGCCGGCCTACCAGGACAAGAGCGCTGGTTGGGCGCGTCCGGCACCGGGCGGTACCGGTGGCCTGAACACCGCCAGCGGCATCGGCGCCGGCAAGGCGGGCCTGGCGCCGGTCACCAGCGAACCGAACCGTGCGGTCACCGCCAGCCGTGGTGGCTTCGGCAACACCAGCGCACGCCGCAGCACCAGCGGCAGCTACGGCGGCTGATCGACCCATGCAGCGTATCCGGATTGCCGAGCGTGCCCAGTGGCGGGCACGCGCGGAAGAGGCGGGTTTCCGCTTCCACACCATCGACGGCCAGCCGTACTGGGATGAAAGCGCGTATTACGCTTTCACTCTGCGCCAGATCGAGCAGGACATCGAAGACCCCAGCGCCGAGCTGCACCAGATGGCGCTGGACCTGGTCGGCGATGTCATCGGCAGCGAACGCCTGATGGACCAGCTGGCGATTCCGTCGCATTACCGCGACTGGATCGCCGACAGCTGGCGCCAGCGCCAGCCGCATCTGTACGGTCGCCTGGACCTGGCCTACGACGGTACCGGCCCGGCCAAGCTGTACGAACTGAACTACGACACGCCGACCTCGCTGTTCGAGGCCAGCTTCTTCCAGTGGCAGTGGCTGGAAGACCAGCGCAATGCCGGTCGCCTGCCGCAGCATGCCGACCAGTTCAACGCGATCCACGAAGCGCTGGTCGAACGCTTCGGCGAACTGGCCACGCAGCTGCCGCCGCCGCTGTATTTCAGCGCCGTGGGCAGTTCGGAAGAAGACCGCGGCACCGTGGAGTACCTGCGCGACTGTGCGTCGCAGGCCGGTCTGCATGGCCAGGCCATCGCCATCGAGGATATCGGTCTGTCCGAGGATGGACGCTTCACCGCGCTGGACGATTCGGTGATCGGCACGCTGTTCAAGCTGTACCCACTGGAAGACCTGATGGCCGAGGAGTTCGGCCGCGCGCTGCCCGGCTCGGGCGTGCAGCTGCTGGAGCCGGCGTGGAAGGCGGTGCTGAGCAACAAGGGCATCCTGCCGCTGCTGTGGCAGCGCAACGTGGGCCATCCGAACCTGCTGGAAGCGCATTTCGATGACGGCAGCACGCTGGCGTCGGGCTGGGTGCGCAAGCCGCTGTTCTCGCGCGAAGGCGCCAACATCGAGATGCACCTGGCCGATGGCAGCACCCAACGCAGCGACGGTCCCTACGACGGCCCGGCGATCATCCAGCGTGCGCATCCGCTGACCCGCTTCGAAGGCGGCTACTCGCTGATCGGCAGCTGGGTGGTGGGTGACCACGCCTGCGGCATCGGCATCCGCGAGGACGACAGCGCGATCACCCGCGACAGTGCGCGCTTCGTGCCGCACGCGATCGTTGATGAGGCGCCGACGCGGATCTACGTCTGATGACGGTGCGGCGCCCCCGGGCCGGCGTGGGCAACCGACGCCGGTCGTAGAACAACCGCTGTGGGTAGAGGCCGACCCTGGTCGGCGCCGTTGATTCCGTGCCAACCAAGGTTGGCACCTACCAGAGCGGTGCGTCGGTTGTTGCAGGGGTAGTGCCGGCCGCTGGCCGGCAATCGCCGTTGGTAGATGCCGACCCTGGTCGGCGCTGTGGGTTTGTGCCAACCAAGGTTGGCACCTACCAGGGCGATGCGTTGGTTGTTGCAGGGGTAGTGCCGGCCGCTGGCCGGCAACCGCCGTGGGTAGAGGCCGACCTTGGTCGGCGCCGTGGGTTTGTGCCAACCAAGGTTGGCACCCACCAGAGCGATACGTCGGTTGTTGCAGGGGTAATGCCGGCCGCTGGCCGGCAACCGCCGTGGGTAGAGGCCGACCTTGGTCGGCGCCGTGGGTTTGTGCCAACCAAGGTTGGCACCCACCAGAGCGATACGTCGGTTGTTGCAGGGGTAATGCCGGCCGCTGGCCGGCAACCGCCGTGGGTAGAGGCCGACCTTGGTCGGCGCCGTGGGTTTGTGCCAACCAAGGTTGGCACCTACCAGAGCGGTGCGTCGGTTGTTGCAGGGGTAGTGCCGGCCGCTGGCCGGCAACCGTTGTTGGCCCCCACCAGATCGATCGCTGGTATCAGAGCAACCCTTCGCGCTTCACCGCCAGATAGCGCTCCACCAGTGCACCGGGCAGCGCATCTGCGGTCACGTCCAGCACCATCACCTTCTCGCTGCGCAGTGCCTCGTGCGCCTTCGCGCGCTGCTGCAGGTACAGCGCCGCAGCGCCGGCCTGGGTGGCGTCCGCCAGCGTATGCACCTCGCCGTCCAGCGCGCTGTCCAGCTCACGTTCGCGCAGGCTGGCCACGCACACGAGGTGGCGTCGCTGCAGCAGGCGCACCGCCGCCAGCAGGTCTTCGATGTCCTCGTCACGCACGTTGCTGACCAGCATCACCAGCGCACGCCGGCGCTGGCGCAGCGACACTTCGGTGGCAGCGGCCAGGTAGTCGGTGGCCACCGCGCGCGGCTGCAGGTCGTAGCTGGCGCGCAGCAGGTGTTCAACCGTGCCCATGCCGCGCTGCGGCGCCACCCAGCGGCGTTCGCCACCGGCCGCGAACAAACCGGCGGCATCGCCCTGGCGCAACGCCAGGTAGGCGACCACCAGCGAAGCGTTCAAGGCATGGTCGAAGTGCGACAACCCGCCTTCGCTGGCGAGCATGCGTCGTCCACTGTCCAGCATCAGCACCAGCTGCTGGTTCTTTTCGTCCTGGTACTCGCGCGAGATCAGCTTGCGCGCACGCGCGGTGGCCTTCCAGTCGAGCTGGCGCAGACTGTCACCGACGCGATACTCGCGCATCTGATGGAAGTCGGTGCCTTCACCGCGGCGACGCTTCACGTGCGCGCCGACCAACCGCGAAGCCTGGTCGGCACTGAACAATGCAAAACGGGTGAGCGGTACGAAGTTCGGATAGACGCGTACCTCCAGCGCCGGGGGCAGGGTGCGCTGCTGCCACCATAGCCGCCATGGCGAGCGCATGCGCAGGTGCACGCCTTCGAAACGGAAGTGTCCACGCTGCAGTGGCTGCAGGTGGTAGTGCAGGGTGGAGGTGCTGCCGGCTTGCAGGTTGACGCGCTGCGGCAGCGATTCCAGCGGCCAGCCACCGGGGACCAGATCAAACACCTGTACCGTCATCGATGCGTCCGCCTGCAGCCGCAGCGCGGCCTCGCGGCGCACGCCCAGCGCCAGCGCTTCGGGCAGCTCGCGCTGCACCTGCGGCGAAGGGCGCCGCCTCTGCCGCCACAGATCGAACAGTGCAGGCAGCGCAATGGCCGCGGCGACCAGTGCCCAGCTCCAGCGCGGCAACACGCCGGCCACCACCACGCCACCCAGGGCAGCCCAGGCCAACAGCAGCACCAGCAGCAGCGCGGATGGCCTCATCGGCGCGGGGCTTCCACCTTGGCCAGCAGCGCACCCAGCACGTCGTCGGCGTCCTGGCCTTCGATCTGCAATTCCGGCGCCAGCGCGATGCGATGGCGCAGTGCCGGGCGGGCGATATCGCGCACGTCGTCCGGCGTGACGAAGTCGCGGCCGGCCAGTACCGCCTGCGCGCGCGAGGCACGCACCAGCGCGATGCTGCCGCGAGGACCGGCGCCGACCGCGATGCCCGGCCACTGCCGCGTGGCGGCCACGATCCGCACGGCGTAGTCGATCACTTCATCGTCGACGGTGATCGCGGCGGTGGCACGCTGCAGTTCCAGCAGTTCGCCTGCACCCAGCACGCGCGGCACCTGGCTCAGATCGAAATCGCTGGCGGCGCGGCCGCTGGTGATCGCGGTCACCATGCGCTTCTCGTCCTCCAGTTGCGGGTAGTCGATCAGAACCTTCAGCAGGAATCGGTCCAGCTGTGCTTCCGGCAGCGGATAGGTGCCTTCCTGCTCCAGCGGGTTCTGCGTGGCCAGCGCCATGAACGGCGGCGCCAGGGTAAAGGCCTTGCCTTCGATGGTCACCTGGCCCTCCTGCATCACCTCCAGCAGCGCTGACTGGGTCTTGGCCGGCGCGCGGTTGATCTCGTCGGCCAGCAGCAGGTTGGTGAATACCGGGCCGCGGCGGATCTTGAAGCTCTCGCTCTTCGGGTCGTACACCGCGTGGCCGCTGACGTCGCTGGGCATCAGGTCGGGGGTGAACTGCACGCGGCCGTAGTCCAGCTCCAGCGCCTGCGCCAGCGCGCGCACCAGCAGGGTCTTGCCCAGCCCGGGCACGCCCTCGATCAACACATGGCCACCGGCCAGCAGGGCCACCAGAATCTGGTCCAGTACATCGGCCTGGCCGATGAAGGCATGGCCGACGGCGTCGCGGATGGTATCGACGCGTTCGATCAGGCGGGCGTTGGCGGCCGCCGGCAGCTCGGGGACTTCGGTCATAGCAGGGATCTCATCTGGAGCAGCAAGCGGATGCGCTCGCGCAGGGCGGAGGAATCGTGCGGCGGAGGCGGTGCGAGCGCGCTGGCGACGCGGCTTTGCGGCCACTTCAGCAGCGCGGCGATTGCCTGATCGCGCGGTGCGCCATCAAGTGCGGCGGCAACCGGTGCGCGCAGGCGCAGGCGGTGCAGAAACAACGCGAGCACGGCATCGTAGAGGCGTGCGCCGTGACCGAATCGCAGCAGCAGTTCACCACTGGCACGTACGTGCTCCAGCAGCGAACGGCGTTCCAGTACCGGTGACGGCAGCAGGCTGCCGAAGCGCTGCGAGCGGCCCCACAACCAGCCCAGCAGGGCCAGCAGCAGCGGCGCCCACAGTGGCCAGCCCTGATAGAACATGCGCGACCACAGCGACGGTGGGCGGCTGGCATAGACCAGCCAGACCGCGCCCTTGCCGTAGTGCGGATCAAGCAGGTAGCGGGTCAGGTCGCGATGCGAAGCATCGTGCAGGCCATCGCTGGCATTACCTGCTGCGGAGGCCAGCCGCGCTGCCGGCGAATCCACTTCGCTGCGCATGAATTCCATGTCGGCCAGCACGCTCACCTTGCCCTGGCCATGTCGCAGGCGCGCGAACACCAGGTCACGTTCACCGCCCCAGCGGCGTTCGGCCTGAGCGCTGGCGCCGAAGCCAAGCGTGAAGCGGCGGCCACCGCAGAACTCGACATGGCCGGGATCGTCCTCGACATGGAAGGGCTGGCAGTCGCTGCGCTGGAACAGGCTGTCCACGCCCAGCCGGTCCAGTAACGGGCCCTGCGTGCTGCCGGCGTCGTCCTCGGCCGGCGGCGGCGTGCGCACCAGCAGGTGGCCCCCCCCCTCGACCCAGTCCAGCAGTGCGTTGGCGACCGGCGCAGGCAGTTCGCTACTGTTCTGCAGCAGCACGACCGTATCGTTCGGCCCCAGCGCCATCTGCTGCAACTCCAGCCGTGGCCGAGAGTACACGTCGATACCATCGGCACGCAGCGCCTGGCCGAGCACGTACAACGGGTTGTAGGCCGCCTCACCCTGCGGTGGAAGCGGAATCGTCTCGGTCACCCGCTCGTGCGTACGCAGGTAGAGAATGGTCAGCGGCACGCCGAACAGCACCAGCACACCCAGCAGCAGCGACCAGAACAGGCGCGGGCTCATGCCTGCCATCCGTACTGCTGGCGCAGGGTGGCGGCCAGCGCATCGAAGTCGCTGCGGCTGGGCAGGCGGCCGCCATAGGCCGCGTACTGCCACACGCGCACCACGCGCGCGAACAGTTCGCGGTCGGTGGCCTCAGGCATGCGTCGCGAGGCACGCAGGCACTGTGCTTCGGTGGCTCCCGGAGGCAGCGCGATGCCGGTGCGCTCGCCGATGGTGCGCACGCTGGCGCGGTACAGCAGGGCCAGCGCCTGCCGCGGCCGACCCTGATCCCACAGCAGGCCGGCCTGGGTGGCCACGTCCGGCGGAAGCACCGCCGGCAGTTCCACCGGCTCCTCCAGCACCTGCGGGGCGGCCTCAGCCCTGCGCCGGCCACTGCCGCGCAGCCATGGCAGCCACATCCGTGCGGTCAGCAGCAGCACCAGCAGCAGGACACCCAACAGGCCCCACAGGCCCCATTCGGCCAGCCGCGCCAGCCAGGCGATGCCGCTACTGCGTGACGTGCGTTCGCCCTTGGGGCTGCTGTCACTCTGAAGCTTCTTGTCTTCCTTCTTCTTTTCCTCGGCCTGTTCGATCGGCTTCCAGCGTGTGACCTGGCGGGTCGGCGTCTGCAGCGGATCCTCGTAGGCGCGATTCACCGCCTGGCGGAAGCCGGCGGTGTCCACCGGCGTGTCGCCGAAGATCGTTGCCGGGGTGTTGGCCGGATCGTTCGCCGCAGTAGCCGCTGCCTCCGGAGCGTCCCCGTCGGCCTCGGCCTCGTCGGCGATCGTCTGCGCGTCCTGCGCGTGCACCGGCGCGGAAACCAGCGGCAATGCCAGGCACAGCAGCAACGCCAGTGCCGACGCAGCCGGCAGCAACCGTCCGCGCAGGCGGCGCAGGGCGATTTCCACGTCCCATGCCTCCATCTGCGTACGCCGGTTCAAGTACAGACCGAAGCCTGCACCGACGTAGAAGGGGCCGATCAGCACCGATGCCAGCCAGCACGCCAGATTGACGCCCAGCTGCGCCCACGCCGGCGTATCCCGGCCGATCATGTCCCACGCCGCACGCCATGATTCGGACATCAGGTCCAGCGGCATGAACATGAACACTGCACCGATCGCGCCCGACACCAGCACGGCTTCGAACGCCATGCAGGCCACCGTCAGCACCAACGCCGCTCCCGCCGCGCCGGCCGCCACCGCGCGACGGCGTGGACCACGCTGGCCCGGTGAGTTGCCTTCCAGCAGGTTCACCGGCAGGCACAGGCTGCGCAGCACGCTGAAGCGCCGCCAGCCCAGGTAGCCCCAGAATCCTCCATTGCCCCAGTGACGCTGCGCGTGCAACGCGGCCAACGCCCCCACGGGCTCGCCGAAGATGCCGCGCGACAGGACATACAGCGGCGCACGCTCGAACAGTGGCTTGCACCACCACATCGCCAGCCAGGCCCAGCCGAACGCATCCAGCCACCAGCCCAGCGCATTGAACAGCACGAACAGCGGTGCGCTGGCCAGCAGCCAGCTGCCCCACACGGCACGCGCATGGCGGCGGGCGAGGGCGCTGCCCAGCTCCATCGCTTCCCAGCCGCTGCGTGCACGCAGCACTACGTCCAGGCGGTCAATGCGCATGGCCGCCTCCACGCCCGCCACGCCACAGCCACAGCAGCACGCCGGCCCAGAGCGCTCCGGCGACGCTGAACTTGATCCATGCGGGGACTTCGGCGATCGACGACCAGAACGCTTCGATGAAGGCCGCGACCAGCAGCATGAACGCAACGCCCAGGCACAGCCGGGCACCGATGCGGCCGCCGTCGACCAGCGCGTCCAAGCGGCTGCGGCGGCCCGGCGCCAGCAGCTTCATCCCCAGCTGCAGGCCTGCACCGCCAGCGATCACGATCGCCGTCAGCTCGAAGGCGCCGTGGCCGACCACGAAGCGCCAGAACGGGTCGCCATGGCCGATGTGCTGCAGGTGCCCCGCCACCGAACCGATGATCACGCCGTTGAACAGCAGTACCAGCAGCGTGCCCAGCCCGGCCAGCAGGCCACTGGCGAAGGTGCGCAGGGCGATGCTGATGTTGTTCATGATGTAGTGGCCGAACATCATCCAGTCGGTGCCGCTGTCACGCCCCAGGCGCTCGGCGGCGGGATCGTACATGCGCTCCATCTCGGCGATCTGGCGGTTGTCCATCAGCATGTGGATCAGGTCCGGATGGACCTGCACCAGCACGAAGCAGGCCACCGCCGGCAGCGCGAACATCGCCAGCGCCACCCACATGCTGCGTGCTTGGCTGCGCACCAGCAGCGGGAAGTCGGCTACCAGGAACTCCAGGGCACCGCGCCAACGCGTTGGCGGCGTGCGATACAACACACTGTGGCCCTGCTGCATGAGCTGCTGCAGGCGCTGCACCAGCTGCGGGCTGTAGCCGCGCTCACGGGCCAGCGCCAGCTGCTGGCACAGCCGCCGGTAGCGCTGCGGGAAGGTGGTGTCGTCCAGTGCCAGGCCGCTGGCCTTGCGGCGCGTGCGGCGTGAGGCGCTTGCACGCAGCAGCAGCCACTGCTCCAGGTCCTGCCATTCCTGCTGGTAGCGGGCGACGAACTGTTCCTGCTTCATCGTCGGCCCAGCAGCCAGTTGGCCATCGCATACAGGCGCAGCACGCCGACCTGGCCATGGGTGCCGGTCAGTGGCTCGGCAATACCGGCCAGCTCCTGCTGGCGTGCCGCCGACAACCGTGGCGCGCGCTCGGCGAAGGCCATCAGCGCGGCCTGTTCCTCTGGTCGCAGGGGTTGTGGAGGGGTCAGCACGCTGTCGATGGTCGGCGGCGGTGGCAGGTACAGCGCGGGTGCGTGCACCACCACGGTGCCCGCCACCAGGTCGCCAAGGCGGCGGCCATGCGGATCGAACAGGCTGCTGATCAGCCCCAGCGCATACCCGAACGGCAGCATGTCCACCGTACGCAGCAGGTTGCGGGTGATGGACGCCATCCAGCCCACCGGTGCGCCATCGCGGGACAGCACGCGCAGGCCCAGTGCACGCTTGCCGAGGGTACGGCCCCACAGCGCTTCGCAGACGATGGGGTAGGCCCAGTACACCAGGAACATCAGCACCAGATAGAGGCCGGAACCGAATGCGTCCAGCAGCGCCAGCGGAATCGACATCAGGACCAGCGCCGCGATGCGTATGCCAAGATCGACCAGCCAGGCCATCGCGCGTGGCACCGGACCGGCCGCAGGCAACTGCAGCGGCACACCCTCCGGCGTCACCACCTCGCGGTAGGTATCGAGCATCGGTGCGGCCATCAGCGCGATGGCCTTCGTTGTGGGCGCCGGAGTCCTCTCCGGCAGGCAGCCACAGGCATGGGGGTCTCGACAGGTCCTGGTCGGGCCAAGACTTTAGCAGAGCCACATGGCAGCGTCGGGCCCTCAGCCCAGGTATTCATCCTTCAGCCGCACGTAGTGATCGGCCGAGTAATGCAGCGCCTCGATTTCCTTGTCGCTCAGCGTACGCGCCGGGCGTGCCGGGTTGCCCACCCACAGCTCGCCTTCACCCACCACCTTGCCGGGTCCGACCACCGCGCCGGCACCGACGAATCCGTGCCGCTCCACCCGGGCACCGTCGAGGATGCAGGCGCCCATGCCGATAAGGCTGTAATCACCGATGGTGCAGGCGTGGATGATGCAGCCGTGGCCGACGGTCACCCCCTCACCGATCAGGGTGGGGTAGCCGGCCTTGTTGTAGGGGCTGTGGTGGCTGACGTGGATGATGGTGCCGTCCTGCACGTTGGTGCGCGCACCGATGCGCACGTAATTGACGTCCCCCCGGATGACCGTGCCCGGCCACACCGACACGTCCTCGGCCAGTTCCACGTCACCGATGACGGTGCAGGCCGGATCGATGTACACACGCTCGCCGAGGACGGGCATCTTGTCGCGGAAGGGGCGCAGCGGGTTCATCGATGTCTCCGGAAATCAGGGCATTCACGACGATGATACCTGCGTGGTCTGCACGCCGCGCGCGCACCGCAGGGTAGTGCCGGCCGCTGGCCGG
>NZ_RAUX01000019.1 GCF_013464485.1 Stenotrophomonas maltophilia | reverse complement strand
CCTCAAGGTCATGTCTGGAGTTCTGCGGTTGCCGGCCAGCGGCCGGCACTACCCGCTACGGTTCGTAGCTGTAGCCCATGCTGTATGCGGAACGGATCGGCTCGCCGTGCGTGCCGGCGTGGCGGGCGGGGTGCGCAGTAGTCGGTCCCCGCCACAGCGGATCGCGCGCCGCATTGCAGTAGATCCACGCCATGCGTGGATGGCATCCAACGGCCTCGCGTTACGCCACGCGGCCGCGGCGCGCCCGCTCCAGGTGCACCAGCAGCAGCGAGATCGCCGCCGGCGTCATGCCGGGAATCCGCTGTGCCTGGCCGATGGTCTGCGGGCGCACGCGCTCCAGCTTCTGCAGCGCTTCGGCCGAGAGCCCGCGCACTGTCGCGTAGTCGAACGCTTCGGCAATCGGCGTGGCTTCGTGGCGCTGCTGGCGCTCGATCTCTTCGCGCTGCCGGTCCAGGTAGCCAGCGTATTTCACGCCGATCTCCACCTGCTCGGCTACCTTGCCGTCGGCCACGGCCGGGCCCAGCGACGGCACCTGCATCAGCTGCGCGTAGTCCAGCTCGGGGCGCTTGATCAGATCCAGCACGTTGGTTTCGCGGCTGACCGCCACGCCCAGCGTGTCCTGCACTTCGCGGCCCAGCGCATTGGCCGGGGTCGCCCACAGCGCGCCCAGGCGTGCGCGCTCCGCGGCAACCGCTGCCTGCTTGGTTTCAAACGCGCTCCAGCGGCGGTCGTCAACCAGGCCCATCTCGCGGCCGACCGGGGTAAGCCGCTGGTCGGCGTTGTCCTCGCGCAGCTGCAGGCGGTATTCGGCGCGGCTGGTGAACATGCGGTACGGCTCGTTGGTGCCGTGGGTGATCAGGTCATCCACCAGCACGCCCAGGTAGGCCTCGTCGCGGCGCGGGCACCAGCCGTCCAGCCCGCGCACCTGTCGCGCGGCATTCAGGCCGGCCAGCAGGCCCTGCGCAGCGGCTTCTTCATAGCCGGTGGTGCCGTTGATCTGGCCGGCGAAGAACAGGCCGTTGACCAGCTTGGTTTCCAGCGACGCCTTCAGCCCGCGTGGGTCGAAGAAGTCGTATTCGATGGCGTAGCCGGGGCGGGTGATGTGCGCGTTCTCGAAACCACGGATGCTGCGCACCATCTCCAGCTGCACGTCGAACGGCAGTGAGGTGGAGATGCCGTTGGGGTAGATCTCGACGATGCCCAGGCCCTCGGGCTCGACGAAGATCTGGTGGCTGGCCTTCTCGGCGAAGCGCACCACCTTGTCCTCGATGGACGGGCAGTAACGCGGGCCGATGCCTTCGATCTGGCCGCTGTACAGCGGCGAGCGGTGCAACGCGTCGCGGATGATCTGGTGGGTCTGCTCGGTAGTGTGGGTGATCCAGCAGCTGACCTGCTGCGGATGCTCCTCCACCGAACCGAGGAAGGACATCACCGGCCGCGGCGTGTCGCCGGGCTGTTCGTCCATCACGCTGTAGTCCAGCGAGCGGCCATCGATGCGCGGCGGCGTGCCGGTCTTCAGGCGGTCCACCTGGAACGGACGCTCGCGCAGGCGCGCGGCCAGCGTGGTGGCCGGCGGGTCGCCCATGCGGCCGGCGGCGTACTGGGTCGGGCCTACGTGGATCTTGCCGGCCAGGAAGGTGCCGGCGGTCAGCACCACGGCCTCGGCGTCGAAGCGCAGGCCGGTCTGGGTGATCACCCCGCGCACGGCATCGCCTTCGATGACCAGGTCATCCACGGCAGCCTGGAACACGGTCAGGTTGGCCTGGCCTTCGACGATGGCGCGGATCGCCATGCGGTACAGGTTGCGGTCGGCCTGGCAGCGCGTGGCGCGCACGGCCGGGCCTTTGGAGGCGTTCAGGGTGCGCCACTGGATGCCGGCGCGGTCGGCGGCATGGGCCATGGCCCCGCCCAGGGCGTCGATCTCCTTCACAAGGTGGCCCTTGCCAATGCCGCCGATGGCCGGGTTGCAGCTCATCGCGCCCACCGTTTCGATGTTGTGGGTCAGCAGCAGGGTGCGCACGCCGGTGCGGGCCGCGGCCAGCGCGGCTTCGGTGCCAGCGTGGCCACCGCCGATGACGATGACGTCGTAACGATGGAAGGACGGGTTCATGGGGGCTGTTCAGCTGGGAGCGGGCGCGGCCGGGAGGTGGCGCCGGGGTGGCGATTTTAGCGCCATTCGAGGTTGCGACGTCGGCGTTGGCTGATCGGCGTCGAAATCAGCCCTAAAGTTGGCAGGATTTTTGCAGATAACCCAATAGCACCCACCGTGGCTGGCGCCGCAGGCGCCCGTGACCGGAATTGGAACAGGGGCCGGTACAGGCGCACGGTGGGGGAGCAGAGGGCCGGCAGTCGGGGGACTGTCCGGCCCTGTTTTTTTGCCGGCACCGGTAGAGCCCCATCCACGCATGGCGTGGATCTACGGAATCGAAAACAAACGGCCCCGCATTGCGGGGCCGTTTGCCTTCAGAGGTGCCGACATCCGACAGGGCCGGAACAGGGGGGATCCAGATGTTCCTGTCGGACATCGACGTAGAGCCTTTTGCGGCGGCCCGTGTCGTTTTTGTCACATTGTGACGCGGGCCGTCACTGGTCCCGTAGATTGCGGCTTGGACCGTGTGAAATGCAAGACGGTTCAGCGCTCAACTGTGCGCTGCGTCGCACGATCCATGTTGCGCCAGGGGGAACCGTTCATCCTCGGTGCGCTCGGTGCCGGGGCCGGACGGGTCTGCGGCGTGGGCGCCGACGGCTGCATGTTCGACTGCGGCGGGCGACGCATCGAGTCCATGTTCCGCCACGGTGAGCCTCCGTTGTATGACGGCCGCGTCGGCGCCGGTGGGCGGTGCTCGCCACCATTGCCGGGGCGCGGCGGTGGGCGATGGTTGTGCGGTGGTCGGTAGATCGGGCGCGAGTAGTACGGGTTGCCGTAGCCACCGTAGTAGGGGTAGCCGTAGTTGTAGGGATAGCCGGCCGGGTAGCGGTACTCCACCGACGGCGCACCGTGGTAGTAGCTACCGCTGCGGCCGCCGCCGACATAGTCGTAGGTGGTGCAGCCGGTCAGGGCCAGCAGCAGGCCACCGGCAAGCATCAGGCGCGTTTTCATGGTGGGTCCCCCCAGAGGACGGGTGTGCAGTCAGCTTCGTGCCCGGGCATTGAATCGGCCCTTAACTCCACCGGCCAGGATGAATGGAGGTGAAGGCCCGCATGCTGGCATGACCTGTGCCCCGGTCGCCAGCGGGGAGGCATACGTTAATCTTGCGTCATGAGCGATTCACTGTTGCCCCGCGCCGATGATGTCCTGCTTGCTGCAGCGCGGATCGCCCCGCATGCCAGCGTGACCCCGGTGCTGCGCTCGCGCACGCTCGACGCGCTGGCTGGCGCGCAGCTGGCGTTCAAGGCGGAGCATCTGCAGCGTGGCGGCGCGTTCAAGTTCCGTGGCGCCTGCAATGCGGTCTGGTCGCTGGAGGCCGATCGCGCCAGCGCCGGCGTGGTCACCCATTCCTCTGGAAACCATGGCGCCGCACTGGCGCTGGCCGCGCGCACCCGCGGCATCCCCTGCCATGTGGTGGTGCCGGAAGGCGCGGTGGCGGCCAAGCTGGCCAACATCGCCCGCCACGGTGCCACGCTATGGCGTTGCCCGGCGACGATCGCCGACCGTGAGGCCACCTGCGCCAAGGTGCAGGCCGATACCGGCGCGACCTTGGTGCATCCCTATACAAACCCGGAAGTGATGGCGGGGCAAGGCACCGCCGCGCTGGAGCTGCTGCACAGTGACGGCCCGTTCGATGTGCTGGTGGTGCCGGTGGGCGGTGGCGGCCTGGCCAGCGGTACTGCGTTGGCCCTGCAGCACGCCAGCCCTCAGACCCGGCTGGTGCTGGCCGAGCCGGCCGGCGCCGATGACACCGCACGCTCATTGGCCGCTGGCGAGCGCCAGGGCGCGTTCACTCCGGACACGATCTGCGATGGCCTGCGTACCCAGATCGGTGCGCCCAATTTCGCGCTGCTGCGCGCGGCAGGCGCCGAGGTGATCGTGGTCGATGACGCGGCCACGATAGTCGCGATGCGCCTGCTGTGGGAGGTGCTCAAGCAGGTGGTGGAGCCGTCTTCGGCCACCGTGCTGGCGGCGGTACTGGCGCAGCCGCAGCGCTTCGCCGGCCTGCGCGTGGGCCTGGTGCTTTCCGGCGGCAACGTCGACCTGCCAGCGCTGCGCTGGGGGGCGGCGTGAGCCGCGCGCGGCACCGCGAACGCACCGGCCTGCTGGGCTGGTTGTGGCGGCTGTTCGTGGTGCTGGTGATCTGGCTGCTGGGCGTGACCGCCTGGATCGTCTGGGTCGGTGAGCGCGACCAGGCCGCCAAGGCAGACGCCATCATCGTGCTGGGTGCCGCCGCCTATGACGCCAAGCCATCACCGGTGTTCGAAGAACGCATCCGCCACGGGCTGGATCTGTATGAAGCGCGCTATGCGCCACTGCTGATCTTCACCGGTGGCTATGGCGGCACCGCCGCGCGCTTCTCCGAATCGCAGGTGGCGCGGCGCTATGCGCTGAAGCACGGCGTGCCCGATGACGCGATCCTGATCGAGACCGCCTCGCGCAACACCGTACAGAATCTGGTCGAGGCCAAGCGGCTGATGGACCAGCGCCATCTGCGCCGGGTGATCATCGTCAGCGACCCGTTGCACATGGCGCGCGCGCTGCGCCTGAGCAAGGCGCTGGGCATCGATGCGCTGGCCTCATCCACGCCGAGCACGCGCTTCCGCAGCTTCCACACCAGCTGGCGCTTCCTGGTGCAGGAAATCTATTTCTTCCACCGCGATCTGGTGCGCCCGCCGCTGAGTTCGCCGGCCAATACCTGAGGCGGAAGCCTGCTTTTGGTGGATGCCGACCAAGGTCGGCACCTACCAGAGCGATTCGCGTACGGCGTGGCATGTGGTAGTGCCGGCCGCWGGCCGGCAGATGCCTACCCTGAAAACGTGAGGTTGCCGGCCAGCGGCCGGCACTACCAGACGATCAGCTTTGCTTGCGGCGGATCGGAATCGCCGACACCGGCACCGAGGCCACATCGTGGCCACCTTCGCGGATCGGTGCGCCCGGGTCCGGTGCCCAGGCGTGGGCGTAGATCACTTCCCAGCTGCTGGGCAGCTTGCCGTCGGCGCGCCGCATGGGTTCATACGCCGCCGCAGCAGCGGCGAAACGACCGCGCCCGGTCAGCGTGTGGCGCCTGTCCACACGTGCGTTGGTCGCGCCCATCGCGCGCAGCTCGCGCATCAGCGAAGGCAGGTCGTCGTAGGTCAGGGTGAACAGGTCGCGGTCCAGCACCGGGTCGCGGAAGCCGGCCATCATCAGCGCGTCGCCGAACTGTGCGATCTGCGCGAAGCGGCTCACGTGCGGGCGGTCATCGGCGGCGGCAAAGGCTTCGTTGAGTTCGATCAGCGTTTCCGGGCCGAACGTCGAGCACAGCAGCAGGCCACCCGGCTTGAGCACGCGGCGGAACCCGGCGAACACCGCTGGCAGGTCATCCACCCACTGCAGGCACAGGTTGCTGAAGATCACGTCCACGCTGTCGTCGGCCAGCGGCAGCGCAGCGGCATCGCCGCACAGGCGCTGGAACGGCTTCCACCAGCCGGCCTGGCGCCTGGCCTGGTCCAGCATCGGCAGCGCCACGTCCAGCGCGATCACCTGCGCCTTCGGCCAGCGCTTCTTCATCAGGGCGCTGGCATGACCGGTACCGGCACCGATGTCCAGCACCACCTCGGGCTTGCGTGCCTCCAAGTAGTCCAGCGATTCGATCAGCCGCGACTGCACCTCGCGCTGCAGGGCGGCGGCGGCGTCGTAGCTGTTGGCGGCACGGGCGAACGCGCGGCGGACGTGGCGGGCATCGAAGTGGGACGGCATTGCGAAAGTCTCTTAGAACGTACCGGGGTAGGCGCCGCCGTCGATCAGCAGGTTCTGCCCGGTGAGGTAACCGGCCTGTGCGCTGCACAGGAAGGCGCAGGCGGCGCCGAATTCGTCCGGCGTGCCGAAGCGGCCGGCGGGAATCTGCTGGCGGCGGCGCTCGGCCACTTCGCCGGCATCGCCGTCCTTGCCCGCGCTGTGGGCGAAGTTGGCGCGCAGGCGGTCGGTGTCGAACTGGCCGGGCAGCAGGTTGTTGATGGTGACGTTGTGCGCCACGGTGCGGCGCGACAGCCCGGCGACGAAGCCGGTCAGGCCACTGCGCGCGCCGTTGGACAGCGCCAGGATGTCGATCGGGGCTTTCACTGCCGAGGACGTGATGTTGACGATGCGGCCGAAGCCGCGTTCGATCATCGCGTCGACGGTGGCGCGGATCAGCGCGATCGGCGCCAGCATGTTGGCGTCCAGCGCGGCAATCCAGTCGTCACGCTCGAAATTGCGGAAATCACCGGGCGGCGGGCCACCGGCGTTGTTGACCAGAATGTCCACCTGCGGGCACGCAGCCAGTGCCGTGGTACGGCCGGCCTCGGTGGTGACATCGGCGGCGACTGCACGCACCTCGGCGGCGCCGGCCAGTGCGCGCAGCTCTTCGGCGGCGGCCTGCAGGGCGGCTTCACCCCGGGCCACGATCACCACGTTGACGCCCTCGCGCACCAGCGCACGCGCGCAGCCAAGGCCCAACCCCTTGCTTGCGCCGCAGACCAGTGCCCAGCGACCAGTAATACCCAGATCCATGCGTCAGTCCTGCGGAATTCGGTAGGCGCTCATTGTCCGCCATCGGCTGGTGACAGGTCGGCAACGAAGTGTTGCAGGGCGGCGGCCACCTCATCGGCATGGCCGAGGAAGGGCGCATGGCCGCCGTGGGCGACGGTCAGTGCCTGCGCGCCGGGGGCCAGCGCCGCAGCGGCCTGCATGGCGGCAGGTGACACCAGGCGGTCGCGCTGGCCGGCGATCCACAGGCTTGGTTTGCCCAGCGTCGGCAGGGCGCCGCGCAGGTCGGTGCTTTCGAGCAGGCGCAGGCCTTCCAGCAGGGCGCGTTCAGTGGGGGCGCCGCGCTCGACCAGGCGCTGGCGCAGTGTGCGCAGCTCCTCGCGGGCGTGCGCCGAGCCCATCACGTCCAATGCCAGGAAGCGCTCCAGGGTACCGCCGAAATCGTTGGCCAGCTCTCGCCTGAACTGCTCGAACACTGCCGGTTCCACCGCGTGCGGCCAATCCTCGCCACGCACGAAACGCGGCGTGGCGGCGATCATTGCCAGGCCGCGTACCTTCGGCAGCGTTGCCGCCGCGTGCAATGCGAACAGGCCGCCCAGCGACCAGCCGCACCACACCGCCGGCGGCGTGGCTGCGGCAATGGCACTGACCACGAACGGCAGGCGCAACGGCGTGACGTCCTCGCGGCTGTGGCCGTGGCCGGGCAGATCGACAAGATGCAGGGTGAACTGGTCCGCAAGCCGCTGTACCAGCGGCGCGAACACGCCGCCCTGCAGGGCCCAGCCGTGGATCAACACCAGGTCCGGCCCACGGCCGGTGACTTCAATATGCATGGGCAACGACGCGGAACTCAGGCAAAGGCGGGCAGCGGCGGTGGCGCGGCTTCACGCACGGCCAGGGTCACGCGATCGCGCGCGTTGGCGATGGCCTCCACCAGGCCACGCACCTGTTCCGGCGTATGCAGCGCGGACAGCGTCACGCGCAAGCGTGCCTTGCCTTCCGGCACCGTCGGTGGGCGGATTGCGCCGACCAGCCAGCCGGCCTGTTCCAGCGTCGTGGACATCGCAACGGCGGTATGGTCATCGCCGCACAGCAGCGGCTGGATCGGCGTTTCCGAAGCCATCAGGTCCAGGCCATGGCGACGCGCTTCACTGCGGAACAGCGCGATCAGGTCGGTCAGCTTGGTGCGGCGCCAGTGGTCGCGGCGCGCCAGGCGTACTGCTTCCAGGGCCGCCGCTGCCATCGCCGGTGGCACGGCGGTGGTGTAGATGTAGGGACGTGCGGTTTCGGCCAGATGCTCGATCAGGTCGTCGCGGCCCAGTACCAGTGCGCCGGAACCGCCCAGCGCCTTGCCCAGCGTGACCAGCTGCAGCGGCACATCGTCCACGCCCAGTCCGGCAGCCGCGACCGCGCCACGGCCATCGCCCACCACGCCCACGCCATGCGCATCGTCCACATAGAACAGCGCCTGCTGCAGGCGTGCCACAAGCGATAAAGCACGCAGCGGTGCGATGTCGCCATCCATGCTGAAGACACCATCGGTGGCCAGCATCGCCGCGCCATCGGGCGCGTGCTTGAGCTGACGCATCGCGCCTTCGGCATCAAGGTGCGGATAACGGCGCAGGCGCGCACCGGCCAACCGGGTGGCATCAAGCAGGCTGGCGTGGTTGAGCTTGTCCTGCACGCAGACATCGTTCTCTTCGCTCAGCAGCGCCTGCTGCACGGCCAGGTTGGCGGCGAAGCCACTGCCGAACAGCAGCGCACGCGGATAGCCCAGCCACTCGGCTACCTCGCGTTCCAGCGCCTCATGCAGAGCATGATGGCCGCAGACCAGGTGCGAGGCACCGGCGCCGGCGCCCTCGCGTGCCGCGGCGTCCTGCAGCGCGTTGACCACGCTGAACTGCTGGGCCAGGCCAAGGTAGTCGTTGCTGCAGAAGCCGGTCAGCCACTGGCCGTCCACTTCCAGGCGCACGCCATCACGACGGGTGACCGTGCGTCGCGGGCGGCGACGGCCTTGGGCATCGCGCAGAGCGCGCTGGGCGTGGAGGCGGGCGGTCAGGTCGGGGCGGGCCATGGTGGCTGAATGCGTCGACGGGGCGGCTAGGGTAGCGCGTTGCCGCGGCGCCTGCTTGCGGCCCGTCTCAGGCCGCGTGAGCGCAGCCGCAGCCGGGTGCATCGGCGCTGATATCGGCGTGCACGGTGCCGCCGTGGTCGTGGCCTTCGGCATTCACCTGCACCGCCATCGGCTGCAGCCCCAGCCGCGCGAACAGGGCCAGGTCGCGTTCGCTTTCCGGGTTGCCGGTGGTCAGCAGCTTGTCGCCGTAGAAGATCGAGTTGGCACCCGCCAGGAAGCACAGCGCCTGCAGTTCGTCACTCATCGCCTCGCGGCCGGCCGACAGCCGCACCATCGAGCGCGGCATGGCGATGCGCGCCACCGCGATCATGCGCACGAACTCGAACGGGTCCAGCTCGGCGCTGCCATGCAGCGGCGTACCCGCCACCTGCACCAGCTTGTTGATCGGCACCGAATCCGGGTGCGCCGGCAGCGTGGCCAGCGCCAGCAGCAGTCCGACGCGCTGCGCGCGCGTCTCGCCCATGCCGATGATGCCGCCGCAGCAGGTCTTCAGGCCGGCATCGCGCACATGTTCCAGCGTATCCAGGCGGTCTTGGTACTGGCGCGTGTGGATGATCGAATCGTAGTAGTCCGGCGCGGTGTCGAGGTTGTGGTTGTAGTAGTCCAGGCCCGCATCCTTCAGTGCACGTGCCTGTTCGCCGCTGAGCATGCCCAGCGTGGCGCAGGTCTCCAGCCCGAGTGCCTTCACCCCGGCGATCATCGCCGCCACCTTGGGGATGTCGCGGTCCTTCGGCGAACGCCATGCGGCGCCCATGCAGAAGCGCGAGGCGCCGGCGGCCTTGGCCTGGCGCGCCTTGGCCAGCACCGCATCGGTCTCCATCAGCTTCTGCGCGTTCACCCCGGTGTTGTAGCGCTGCGCCTGCGGGCAGTACGCGCAGTCTTCCGGGCAGCCACCGGTCTTCACCGACAGCAGCGTGGAGACCTGTACCTGGGCCGGGTCGAAGTGCTCGCGATGGACAGCGGCGGCGCGGAACAGCAGTTCGGGGAACGGCAGATCGAACAGCGCCTGCAGTTCGTCGTGTTGCCAGTCGTGGCGGATGGCAGCAGCCATGGCGGGACCTTGGGTACGAGTGGAGCGAGGGCGGCAGTGTGGGTGGGCCTACATGGACTGTCAACTATTGGTGTTAAATACGGGTTTACAGTGCCATGGCTAGAATGGAGGCCTCATGCAAGGGAATGCCATGAACGCTGCATTGATCGCACGCACCGCTGTTGTGGCGATGAGCCTTGCGCTTGGGCTGGGAGCGGAGGCGGCCTGCGCGGACGAACCGACGCCCGCAGAGGTCGCCGAGAACACCCGCATCCGCGAAGCGATCTTCAGCGGCGCGGATGGCGGCCCCAGGCTCACCGATTACCCGGTGGCGAATCTCTATGCCGGCCCTGCCGCCGCGCTGGATACCCGTACGCGTGATGCCCGCATGTTCAGAACCCGGATGTCGGCGGCACTGGAGGATGGCAAGGTCGAGTTCGCCGGCGAGTACACCGTGGCGGGCTGGGGCTGCGGCACCAGTTGCTTCTCGCAGACCTTCATCAGCCTGCGCACTGGCAAGCCGCTGCCGCAGGGCCTGGGCGGAGAGCGTGGCCCGAACATCGTCAGGATCGATCCACACAGTGCGCTGGTGGTGGCCGAAGGCACCGAGTACGACAGCAACTACGACAGGACCGGCCACTACGCCTACTTCTATGTGCTGGAAGGGCAAACATTGAAGCTGCTACGGAAAGTGACTGTGCCGGAGGCGTTGGACGTACCCTGAAGCGCGCAATTTCAATCGGGCATCGTTGCAATGGACAATCCGGACAGCTGGCTGCCGATCACCCGGGACGAACTGGAAGCCCTGATCGCGCGGCAACTGCAGGATTGCTCACCTATCCAACGAGCCACCTTCGAATCCCTGCGTGTTCCATTCCGTATGGTTCGCCTGCATAGGCTGGGCATGATCGAGTGGGTGTGGGTGGTCGCACAACTGCCCGGCGGGTTGCTGTACTACGAGGACGTTGAGGAAGGCTTCGAGGTGGGCACACCGGGGGAGGATGGCGTATTGCCAAACCGAGGCTGTTCCCAGCTGGCGTTGACCCACGTTCTCCATCGTTCAGCGATGTAGACACCGGACGTTGCAGAGCGTCGCAACTGTCCGAGCTCCGGGCGTGCCTCCTTCAGCGCTCTGCATTTCACCGCATCCTGCAAGACCTTCAGCCACAGTAGCCGCTGTCCGCCAGCCTCCGCAGCGTCCAGACTGCTCTGCATGAACGATCTCCACCGTCTCCGTGGCCGTATCACTGCGCTGGTCCTCAGCGAGGCATGGCGCCGTCGTGCCGCGCTGTGGGGCGGTGCCGTGGCGGTGGCGCTGGTGTCCATCCTGTTTGCCAAGGCCAGCGATGCGGCTTTCCACCTGTTCCAGCGCATCACGTCGCACTCGCCGTGGTGGGCCTTGCTGCTCACACCTGGCATCTTCGCATTGCTGGCCTGGCTGACCGCCGGCGTGCTGAGGCCCACCCGTGGTAGCGGCATTCCGCAGGTCATCGCCGCACTGGACAAACCGGACGAATCGTTCCGCCGCACCAACCTGTCGCCTGCGGTTTCGGCCGGCAAGCTGCTGCTGACATCCTTGTCGCTGCTGGGCGGTGCATCGGTGGGCCGCGAAGGCCCGACCGTGCATGTGGGCGCCAGCCTGATGTATCTGTTCGGGCGCTGGTTCGGTTTCAAGGACCCGCGTGAGCTCTCGCACTTTCTGCTGGCCGGTGGCGCCGCCGGTATCGCTGCCGCGTTCAATACGCCGTTGGCCGGCATCGTGTTTGCCATCGAAGAACTCAGTGGGCGCTTCGAGCATCGCTTTTCCGGCACGCTGCTGACCGCGGTGATCGTCGGTGGCGTTGTGTCACTGGGCCTGCTCGGCAACTACACCTACTTCGGCCATGTGAGCGCGCGTCTGCCACTGGGCCAGGGCTGGCTGGCGATCCTGCTGTGCGGGGTGGTGGCGGGACTGCTGGGCGGCCTGTTCGCACGCGCAGTGCTGGCCAGTGCGGCGGGCCGCCCGCGCTGGCTGGGCCAGCTGCGGCAGCGCCATCCGGTGCTGCTGGCCGCCGGATGTGGTCTTGCGGTGGTGCTGTTGGCGCTGGTGTTCGGCGAAGGTGCGTTCGGTACCGGCTACGAACAGGCGCGCAGCCTGGTGCAGGGGCAGGGGCAGGGGCAGGGGCTGGTTGGCCACGAGTTCGGGGTGATGAAGCTGCTGGCCAATCTGGCCTCATATGTCGCCGGCATTCCCGGCGGCCTGTTCTCGCCGGCGCTGGCGGTCGGGGCAGGACTCGGCCACAACCTGGCCGTGCTGATGCCGGGCGTGGACCCGCGCGCGTTCGTGCTGTTGGGCATGTGCGCCTACCTGACCGGCGTCACCCAGGCACCGTTGACGTCGGCGGTGGTCTCGCTGGAGCTGACCGACAGCGGTGATCTGCTGCTGCCGATTCTGGCCACGGTGCTGATCGCTCGCGGTGTGTCGGGGCTGGTCTGCCGGGTGCCGATCTATCGCGGGTTGGCGGAGTTGCTGATGGCGCCAAGGGCTGTCGACCACAGCGCTGCTGCGGAGCCTGCAGCCCGATCATGAAGCGCCTTCTCTATGCTGATAGAGGAAGTTGATTGCCTTGATTGAGGCAATCAATCACCTGCTGATCTTCATTCCAGCGGTGAAGCTGATTCCTGTTTCAACCGGCTACCCCACGCCGTCTTCGCCGCAGAAGATGCCTCCACACCGGGGCTTTGCCCGGACCTGCATCGAGAGTGACCATGATCAACTGCCGTATCCGCAGCCTGGCGGCTGCCATCCTGGTGCTGGCCAGTTCCCCTGCGCTGGCACTGTCCGGTGCACCCCTGTTGCCCAGCGAGCGCAGCATCGGCACCATCGAACCGGTGGCGCGCTTCGAAGGTGCCATGCCCACCAGCGTTGCGGTATCTGAAACCGGGCGCATCTTCGTCAACTTCCCGCACTGGGGTGATGAGGTGGCCTACAGCGTGGCCGAGTGGCGCGATGGCCGCGCCGTGCCCTATCCGGATGCGCACATCAACCGGAAGGACGCTGCAGATCCGGCCACGCACTTCATCAGCGTGCAGAGCGTGGTGGCTGACGGCCAGGGCCACCTGTGGGTACTGGATACCGCCGCACCGGGCTTCTCCGCGCCACAGGCAGGCGGCGCCAAGCTGGTGGCGATCGATCTGGCCACCAACACCGTCGCCAGGACGCTGGTGTTCCCGGCCAACGTCATCGATGCGCGCACCTACGTCAACGATGTGCGCTTCGACTTCCGGGTCGGCCGCGAGGGTGTGGCGTACGTAACGGATTCGTCGCTGAGCGGCACCGGCGGCATCATCGTGATCGACCTCGCGACCGGCACCGCGTCCAAGCGCCTGATCGGCCATGTGTCCACGTCGGCTGATCCTGCATTCGTGCCTATCGTGGAAGGCCAGCAGATGCGGCTGCGCAACGCCGAAGGCGAGTCGCAGCCGTTCACTGTGGCTGCCGATGGCATTGCCTTGTCACCCGATGGCGCCACGCTGTTCTACACCCCGCTGTCCAGCCGGCATCTGTACAGCGTGCCGACCGCCCTGCTGCGCGACCCGAAGGTAAGCGAAGAGGCACTGGCGGCGGCAGTGATCGACCTGGGTGACAAGGGGGCCTCCGACGGCATGGAAATGGACGCCAACGGGCGGCTGTATGCGAGCGACTACGAGCACAACGCCATCCATGCCCGCGACCCGCAGGGGCGATGGACGACGGTGGTGCACGATCCACGCATCCTATGGCCGGATACGTTGTCGCTGGGGCCTGATGGCTATCTGTACTTCACCGCCAATCAGCTGCATCGGCAGGCAGGGTTCAATGGCGGTGTGGATCGTCGCCAGAAGCCGTACATGGTGTACCGCACCCGGGTCAATGCCGCACCGGCACCCACGCGGTGAAGTGAGCACTGCACGGTAACAATGCCTACGGGCTGACGTGGACACATCTGATGGCCTTGGGGCGGCTGCGCGATCACGCTGGAACGCATGCCGACCTTCTTCCTTCCGGTGCATCACATGCAGAACGCACTACGCGTTCTGCTACCCGTGCGCTGCCTGGTCTGCGGCGACCCGGGCCACGAAGATCTCGACCTGTGCCGTGCCTGCCTTGCTGACCTGCCGTGGTCTGGCCGTGCCTGCCTGCGCTGTGCACTGCCGCTGCCAGACAACGCGCTGATCGTCTGCGGCAGCTGCCGCGAGGAAGCGCCGCCGCAGGCCGCCACCCATGCCAGCCTGCTGTACCTGCCACCGGTCGATCAGCTGCTGGTGCGCTTCAAGTTCCACCAGGACCTGGCGGCTGGCCGCCTGCTCGCGCAACTGATGCAGCGTGCACTGCCGCCCTGGTCGTGCGGGCCACTGGTGCCGGTGCCGCTGCACAACCGCCGCCTGCGCCAGCGCGGCTACAACCAGGCCGCCGAACTGTGCCGCCTGCTGCCGATGCCGGTCTGGCAGGGTCTGTACCGGCGGCGACATACGGCGCCACAGTCCGAACGTACGGCCGAACAGCGCCGGGAAAACCTGTTCGACGCGTTCGATGTGCGTGGGCAGGTGCCCACGCGGCTGACCGTGGTGGATGATGTGATGACGACCGGCAGCACGGTGATGGAGGTGGCCGAGACCCTGTGTTGGGTGGGTGTGGAAGACGTACGGGTGTGGGTCTGCGCGCGGGCGCCGTGATCGCCCTCTTCATCGCCAGAGGCTAGGATGAGGCCGGTTCCGGATCGAAGGAGTGGCCATGAATTCCCCCTTGTCTCCCTTGTTGTCGGCGGTTGGGCGCAGCTGGTGGATCCTGTTGCTGTACGGGCTCGTCGCGCTGGGTTTCGGCATCGTTGCCATTGGCTGGCCGCTGTCCGCAGCCATGGCGCTGGCGTGGACACTGGGTGTCATGGCCATCGTTGAAGGCGTCATCAGCTTGTTCGCACTGATCAGCGGAGGCAGTGGCGCTTCGCGTGGCTGGCTGGCGCTGTATGCCATTGCGTCGCTGGGCTTCGGCATCCTGGCGGTGATCAATCCGCTGGCCACTGCCAGCGTGCTGGTGCTGTTGTTGGCGGCGTGGCTGCTGGTGGCTGGTATCTACCGCATCGTGTTTGCCATCCGCGTGCGCAGGCAGATCCAGGGTGAGTGGCTGCTGATCCTCAGCGGCGTGCTGGCAGTGGTGCTGGGCCTGCTGTTTGCGGCCAACCCCTATGCGGGAGTCGCCGTGACCACGCTGTGGATCGGCATCGGCAGCCTGTTGTATGGGCTGCTGCAGGTGCTGGTGGCATTCAAGCTGCGGAAGCTGAAATGAGGGCGCTGCTTCCGGTGGTGCTGGGCGCGGCGATGGTCCTGGCCGGCTGCATGCCAGCGGCCACGCCCGGTACGCGGGCGGGGGCGGACCGCCCGCCACTTTCTGGTGTGGATGTGCGCCTGAGCGCGGTCGATGCGGCCGGCAAGGGCGTGCGGGCGCAGTGGCAGGACGAGACATTGACCCTGCGCGAGCCTCCGATTGCCAGCAGCGCGGACATCGCCGATGTGCGCTCTGTGCAGGATGACCACGGCTTGACGGCACTGCAGATCCGCTATCGGCGCGAGGCGCAGCAGCGCATCCAGGATGGCACGGCGGCGCTGGTCGGCCAGCGCATCGCGATCAGCGTGGATGGCCGGGTGCTGATGGTGGCGACGGTGCAGGGACCGTTTGCCGAATCGATGAACCTGAGTGGATTGACCGGAAGTGATGCCGCGGCGCTGGAGAAGCACATCACCGGGTCTGCGCCGGTGGAGCGGTAGGAGCGGGCAGGTGCGTGCAGAAGGCTACACATTCACCTTTTCGGTTGAGGAGTGGATGCTCCGGCTCATCATGACGCTGGAAGCTCCATGGGAGATCGAGGCCGCCGGCCTTGAATCCCGGGTAGGTGTAGTAGCGTGGCCGATCGACACTCATGGATGTGACCCTCCGCCGTGTGGATGGTGGCGGGTGGTTCCGGGCAGTTGATGGGGCCGAGTGCACTGCCGGGAAGTCGATCAAAGTCCATCTGGAGGCCTGCAAGTGCTGCAACTAGAGGGATCACGATCATGTTCATGGACGGTCAGTCGGTGGCTATTCGCCCTTTTCGGTATCGCACTGCGCCAGACAGTTTCCACTGCGGCCCAATATCGGTCGCACGGGAGAGTCATGGCGCTGAACGCTCCAGATCATGTCCAGCCGATCGGCGGACGAGCCAGGGTAGGCGAGCCACTTTCCCTGGGGGTCTGGAATCAGTGCACGATTTGTAAAGAACGCCTGCGCGCAGTGTCCGTGGATATAGGCGGCTGAAACATCCTGCGGAGCACTGGGATGTTGCCAGTCGTCGTATAGGCGGCTGTAGAGCACCGGGCAAAGGGTGTCTCCCTCAATGACCATTGCGTACTGCGATGTAGCAGCAACACGCACGTCGACGTTGAAGTCCTTCTCCGCGCGCAACGCAGAAGTCGCTGGAACGCGATAGTAGACGCGCGATCGGGGCCACAGAAGTACGCCTGACAATCGAATCTCCATCATCTGTTCGCCGATGGCGCTGACATCATCGGAATCAATCACAGTGCCATGTTGGTCAAACACGAAATAGCGATCCTCATCCCGCGCGCCAGGTTGCTTGGAAACAACGATAGCCCTGAACGGCCAAGCTTGGAGGGAGGCGTAGCTGAGCAGGTCCGGCTCAGAAAAGCCGTTCAAGCCGAGCAGATGTTGCCAATGTGACGCGTCATCAGGGAAAGGAAGGTGGCGGTATGCGTCGTGACCAGGTCCCGCGCAGCGCAGCATCCTGCCGTCGGCGACGACGTGGATCGTCGCCGGAGCTGGCGGGCACTCGAACGAGGGTGCCGCCATCTTCTCGGAAACTGCCGTGGCGTGAATGGATGAGGCGAACAGCAACAGGGGGAGCGGTGAAAGACGCTTCATTGTCTGGACCAGAGTGGGATGATCTGCATCGTGCGTTCATGGACATCTGCCTAAAGCACCTTGCCTGCCGGCATGCAGAGCGCGATGCATTCGCCCTGCTTGTTGCGAACAGGGCGTTCTGGCTCATCGTGGCGCTGGAAGTTCCACTCAAACGGCTGTCGGTCGGCAGGAAGCCCCGGATAGGTGTACAGGACCTGGGTTTCCTGATCAGGCTCAAGTGGGGAGGTTTGGTGTTTTATCGCATCTTTGCAATGGCCATTGATGTGGAACCCGCCGGTCGAGCGATGGCGATCATCATTCTTCCACTCGGAATATCCAATGTCATCCAGCGCAGGGCACAGCATCCTGCCATCGACCACTACGGCATACTTCATCGTGCCGATTGATGTGTCTCCAGTCTCCATGATCAGGTGGTCGCCTCTCTCATCTGAATCCGGAAGGCGGTAGTACACATTCGCAGTTGGCCAGATTCGAAGGCCGGAAATCCGGATCTCCATCATGCGCTGACCAACGGCGTCGGCTTCGCTGGATTCAATGATTCGCCCATTGCGATCGAAGATGTAGAAGTACTCATTGCTGTTCAGAAGAAGCGTCTGCGTTGCATATAGCGAGCGGAATGGCCAATCCTGTACGGGATGGTAGGACCCGGAGCCGTTGGGACGTTTGGCTGAAAGTCCGAAGCCGAGTCGCCAGTGTGCTTCATCATCGGGCGGCGTGACGTCGACCGGAACAATCGTTCCATCGCGCGGTTGACAGATGTAGACGCGTCCCTCTGTGGACTTCAAGGTGACTGTCGGGACGGGACAGGTCGCGCCGTCAATGGGTACTGATATCGCAGCAATTACCTGCGATATCACCAGTAGGGGTACGAGGATTTCCGTCATGGCCGTGTGTCGCCCAGACTGATGTGTATGTGATGAATATGGGTAGTGTCCGTTCTTATCGAAACTTTGTTTGGGTTCTCAGCGTCTTGGATCCCCAGCTGCGCGTAGCTCAGTTCCCATGGACCTCCCAGCCAGCCCAGCTCTCCATTTGCTTGACCTTGCGCCAGGTAGGAATGCAGGCTGCATGAGAGCTCTCGCATGCGTACCCGAGCTGGCGTTTCCCTCGTCGCTATCTGCAATGGATGCGAGTTGGGCGAGTTGGTTCGATGAAACTGGATCGTAACCTCATGCCGTTGCTCGTCGTTCGAGACAATTGTGGCCGTTGCTTCGGTAATGTCCAGCGCAGAGGCATAGCGATGCAGAACGGAGCCGAAGTGCGGGCGCCACGCACCGGTAGATCGAATGTGCGAGATGTCCAGGTCATGCATCATCCTCAAGAGGAACTCCATGGCTGCTGGATGTGTCCTGCGCAGGCTCTCATCTGCAGTCATGCGGTTTCCGGCATGGCCGTTGTCTTCGCGGAAGGAGAGCCGCCCGCGTCCGCCAGTAGTTGACTGGTGATTGAACTCAATCCGTTTGTCGCCATGCTCAAGCACCCGGTCGAGCAAGTGAGCGTCGCGTGCGCTGTTCATCATCAATCGCTCGCCGTAGATGATGCGTAGTTGTTCGCGATAGTCGCTGGCTTCGATGAGAGGGTGCTCACTACCATAGGTGCGTGATGCATCAGCCCAGGCCTGGAAGGAGATAAGGTGGCGCCCAAGATCCAAGGGTTTGACCTCCTTACCATTGGCCTCTTGATGGTTCGTCAACTGTAGGACAGCCCCATCCGCTGCGATGGAGTCAGCTGCCACGCCACGAGTGCGCAGCAGGCCATTGGGGTGGGTAGTGCGGACAGACAGGCTCAGGTCGGCTGCTTCGACGACATCCAGCTCGACCAGTGGTTGCACGTCACGACCGCTGCTTCGACCGTCGGCAAGTGCATGCTGCTGTATCAAAAAGGTGGTGCGCGGAAGAAATTGTTCTGTGGGCTCATTGATGTAGATCCTGTACTTCCCCGCACCCTGGAGAAGCACATGTGCTTTTCCCTGCGAGGACGTCTTCCCGGAAGTGTTCCTTGGGCGCTCCAGCACACGCCAGTGGCTCGGATCATCCGGGCGCGCATGTACTACGACGTAGGGCAGTCCCTTGGTCAGCTGAGTAGTCTTCCCGTCATTCCCGCCTCTCATCGTGAAGGTGATCACGACATGGTGCGTGACTGGAACGTGGTAGACGTTCATGGCCACGTTGTCGCGATCACGGATCACGATGGCCGCGGCGGGTGGCTGGTTCCGATGCCGCATCAGTTCTTCTTCCGCTCGGCTGAGGTCATGCGATTTCCACCTCGAAGGGGAACGCGGTTGCGTTGGCCGTGATCACTATGTTGCTGTGCTGGTGAGCGTGATGGCAGAAGCTTCCAATGTGTTTCCAAGAGCCATCGTCGCGGCGTATATCGATCTGCACATGGCCCGGGGCGGGCAGTCGCCATGTTCTTTCCTGCTTAGCCGAGCCGATTTCGAGGTTGGAAGACAGCATCACTCCCCGGCCATCTGTTGTGGTGCTGCCAACGTAGGTATCCCCTCTTCCGTCTCTCAGTCGATACGTCACTCCCTCCAGCGGTTCGCCGAAACTGGTCGAGAAGTGAAGCTGTGTCGATCCTGCTGAGCAGGCATTAGAAAGTGCGCGCACAGGTGGCTTCTCCTTGACCTTCGCCTATGTCGAGACTCAGCAGTCGCATGCGTCATCCTGTCCATCGATCAATGTCTCGATGGTCCAGCCTCCATTGCCGATGTAGGCCGTAAGTGCGTCGCCGGATTCAGTTCCCACCGTAATGCTGCGCCCACTGTCATCGGTAACGCCCTGAGCCAATACTTCACCTTCAGCGGTGACAATCTTGTAGTACGTACTGGGGCGCGGCCGCTGCTGTGCATCCACCACACGGAGCTTCCCGCGATACTTCAACCGTGGCGCCAGTTGCTTCGGCAAAGGGACGATGCCAGCTGGCTTGAATTCCCCAGCCATGAACGGATGCTCGCCCGCCTTGACCTTGAACTCGCCCGGGCAGCTGAAGGTGATGTTGCCGCCCTCCAGCGTGATCGCGCTGTTGCCGGCCTGCAGCACCACCTTGCTCTGCGCCAGCACGTCGATGCGATCGTCGGTGGCGGTGATGGTCAGCGCCTGCTCGCTCAGCAGTTCCAGTTCGCCGTCGTGGGCCTGCAGGCTGACCGGCCCCTGCGCGGCGATCACCCGCAGCGGGCCGCTCTGCGCGAATAGAGACACATGCTCGCCCGATACCGTGGCGATGGTCTCGCCGGCGCTGACGTGCAGGTCCTGCTGCACGGTCATCTGCAGGTTCTGCCCGGCATAGGCCACCGCACTGGCCGGGGTGGTCCAGGCGATGTGGTGCGGCGCTTCGGCCAGCAGCAGCGGCGTGCCCAGCCGTTCCACCGGCTGCTCGCCGGGGCTGCGGCCATCACTGCCGGGCTTCATCGCACTCTGCCCGTTTACCTCACCCTGGAAGCGCCCCTGCGCCTTCGGGTCGATCTGCTCGCGCAGCTGCTTGGTGCGCTCGAACTCGGCCAGCCCCGGCACCTGCTGCTGGGCCAGGGTCTGCTGCATCTGTTCCAGGCTGCGCTCGGCCCCCTTCAGCTGGGCCACCACGCTGGCGTTGTCCATCACCGTGGAGGCTGCGCGTTCCTGCAGGCTGGCCGACAGCAGCAGGCCTTCGCCGGCATGCACGTTGCCCCAGCCCTGGGTGGCCAGTTCGAAGCCCTCGCCACGCAGTGCGCCGCGGGCGGTGTCCTGGTGGGCAATCAGGTAGCCCAGCTCCAGCCGGCTGTCGGCCAGCGAGCTGTGCAGGCGGGTACGCAGCTGGCCCGGCGTATCGTCCATCACCCATTGCTGGGTGCCGCTGCCGTCATGGGCCTGGGTGTGCAGGCCACTGAGCACGCCGGGGTGGCGCGCGTTCTCGTCGATGCCGCCACCGAAGGGCGGGGCCACCTCGCCGTTGTACAGCTGGCCGGTGATGCGCGGCTGGTCGATGTCGCCGTGCAGGAACTCCACCAGCACCTCGCTGCCCACGCGCGGCAGGAACGCGGTGCCCCAGTTCGGGCCGGCCACCCATTCGGCCACCGCCACCCAGCTGCCACTGGTGTGGTCGCCGGGCGCATGGCCGGGCTGGGCGCTGCCGGTGTCGCTCAGGCCGCCCGGGTTGGGTTGGCTGCCGCGCTGCCAGCCGAACTGGATGCGCACCTGATGCTCGCGGTTGGGCGTGACTGCGGTGTTGGCGATGCCGACCACGCGCGCGGTCTGCGGGCCATGCAGGGTCGGCCGGTCCTGCGGCAGGGCGCGCAACGGCACCCCGGCGCCGGTGGCCAGGAAACTGTTGCGGTAGGCGCCGCGCTCCAGTGCGGGGCTGCCCAGCAGTTCGGCGATGCCCTGGTCCAGGTTGTTCAGCGCCACGTGCTGCACCGCCAGCAGCTGGAAGGCCTGGCCTTCGTGCTGCGGGTGCTGGGCCAGGGTGAAGGTGCTGCCGGTGGCCAGCTGGCGCTCGCTGCCGTTGCCGCTGTACAGCACCTGGCCAACGCGCAGTGCGTCCAGCCGCGCCTGCGCTTCGGCGTCGGCCCAGCCGGTCTGGGCGAAGCGCCCGGCGCGCGGCTGCACATAGACTTCCAGCGCCGGCAGGCTGCCGGCGTCGGCGCTGGACTGCGCGGCCACCGCCGTGACCTGCTCGCTGTGCCAGCTGGCCACGGTGCTGGCGTTGGGCACCAGCTGCTGGCGTTCGGCAAAAGCGGTGATGCCGTCATTGGCCTCGGCCATGTCGGCGCGATGGAAGCGCACGCGGCCGGCGTCGGGCAGCTCGGCGCCCGGCTCGAACACCACCAGCGTGTGCGCGGCCTCATCGCCCTGCGCCTGCTCGATGCGCCAGGCCAGGCCAGCCTCGGCCAGCAGGCGGGTGATGAAGGCCCAGTCGGTCTCGCGGTACTGGGTGGTGATCGCACGCGCCGGCAGTGCGGCCTGCACGTCGAAGCGGAACAGCGCCTGCGGGTAGTCGGCGAAGATCTGCTCGCAGATCGCGCGGGGGTCCAGGTCCTGGAAGATCACCGCGTTGCGGCGCAGGCGCAGCAGCGCGGTCCACGGCTCCAGGATCAGCCGGTAGCGGGCCAGGCCGCCATCGCTGCCCAGCTGCGCCGCTTCGGTGCACAGCCCATGCCACTGCCGCAGCGCGCCATCGGCCTGGCGCAGCTGCAGGGTCAACGGCTGTTCCAGCCACGGCTCCAGGTCCAGGAACGCATCGGTGGCCAGGCAGTCGATCTGCAGCCGGTTGTCGCCGCAGACTGATTCAATGCCTTCGAAGCGCTCGACCACCCACGCCTCGTGCAATCCCTGCAGACGCAGCAGGCGTGGCTGTAGGGCGTCGAGCGTGATCACGCGCAACAGTGCGGCAACAGCGGCATCCGTGCCCATGCAGAATCTCCCTCGGGTAATGGGAGCACTGTTGGGCAGGAATCTGCCGGTCGCGGCGAGCTAAGTAGATCCTGTGGAGCGCATCACGTTCCGCTAAGCGAAATCAGGCCGTTCGTGACATGGTTCCGATAAACGGGTTGTGCAATCACGACGTCACGATCAATTCCGCTTCCCTGCAAACCTTGCTTCGATCTCCTCCAGCGACCTGCCCTTGGTCTCCGGCAGCCAGAACGCGGCCACCAGGAAGAACACGAACGTACATGCTGCCCAGAACACGAACATGCTGGCGTAGCCGTAATGGCCGACCGTGGGCAGGAAGATCGCGGCGATGGTGGTGGACACGAACTGGTTGATCAGCAGCGCGATGCTCATGCCGTTGGAACGGATGCGGTTGGGCATCAGTTCCGACAGTGCCAGCCACACGCACACGCCGGGGCCGACCGCGAAGAACGCGACGAACACCAGGATGCAGGCGGCCACCGCCCAGCCGTGCGCCGGCGGAGGCACCGGGCCGATGCGGGCCTGCTCGATGCGCAGCGGTGCTCGTGCGGCACTGGCCGGGTCGGCGAACGGATTCAGATGGAGTTTGCGAAAGAACGCACCAATCACGCTGTCGGGCTGCACGGTGCCGGCGCGCTCGATGCGCAGCTCGCGATCAATCAGGTTGTCGCTGCGCAGGGCGCGCACATTGGTGAAGTCACCATAGGCATACGACACGGTCAGCTGCATCGGCCGGCCTTGGCTGTCGACGCCGCCACCCAGGCGTTGCCACTGGGCGTTGTCCAGTATCAGTTGCAGGCCATCGCCGCTGACCGCCGCCTGCATTTGTGGCCGTACATCGGCGCGGCCACGCTCGGCCTGGAAGAACAGCGTGGCCGCAGCCAGCAGGGCCACGCAGATGCCGCCGCTGCCGAGCATCAGCAGGAACTTGCGGCCCTTGCGGTCGACCAGCAGCAGCGCGACCACGGTCATCACCGCGTTGAGCAGCTTGATCGCCACGTCGGCGCCGTTGGCCACTGAACCTGACAGGCCGGCCTGATTGAGGATGTTGACCGCGTAGGCCAGCACCGAGTTGATGCCGGTGGCCTGGGTACAGGCCAGCACCACGCAGGCCAGCACGAACGGCACTACATAACGGCGGCTGAGCAGCGGATCGCGCTTGCCATCGCTGCTGCTCGATTCCGGCGCCTGGATCTGCGCCAGCGTCGGCTCCACCTGCGCCGCCGGCAACACACGCTGCAGGCTGCGGCGGGCTTCATCGATGCGACCGCGGCGCACCAGCCAGCGCGGCGATTCGGACAGCCAGAAGATGCCAGCGCAGAACAGCAGGCCCGGCGCCAGACAGGTCCAGAAGATGGTGCGCCAGGCGTGGTCCTTTACCGTGAACAGTTCCTGCGCCTGCTGGTCTACCGGCAGCGATCGCACCGCTTCGGCGGCGGCATCCACCGCATGTGCGTGGTACAGGCCGATCAGTGCGGCCAGCACCAGCCCAACGGTCAGCAGCAGCTGGAACATGGCCGCGCCACGCCCGCGCCGCTCGGGGCTGAGTACTTCGGCCAGGTACAGCGGGATCACCACGCCGATCAGGCCGCCGCTGACGCCCTGCAGCAGGCGGCCCAGCAGCAGAGGCGTGTAGCCGGAGGCCAGTGCCATGATCGGAATCGAGGCGGTGAACAACAGGCCGGCCAGCAGCATCGCACCGCGGCGGCCGATCAGGTCGGCAACCATGCCGGCGAACAGCGAGGACAGCACACTGCCCAGCAGCACCGCTGCCACCACGAAGCCGAGCTGCTGGCTGCTGAGCTGCCAGGCGTGGCTGGCGGTAGCCTCCAGGTAGGGCAGGGCACCGGCGATGATGCCGATGTCGATGCCGTACAACAGGCCACCGAGGCCGCCGATGAAGAGCAGGTAGCGTACGGGCCAGCGCGGGGCGGTGGAAGCGGGTACGGCAGGTGCGGCGGCTGCGGTCATCGGCGTATTCCTGGAATAACGGGGATGGTGCGTGGCTGAGGCATTGCGCTTGCGCGCTTCATGTAGAGCCGAGCCATGCTCGGCTTGCCGCGCGAAGCGCGGCACGGACGTCAGCGATGTCGGTACGAAAAGCAGCCGAGCATGGCTCGGCTCTACAAAAACGCAGATATCAAGCGTTTGCAGCGTTCAAATCGACTACGCGCCCGCCGATCACCACCCGCTGCAGGCGCAATCCGGCATCCAGCACCACCAGGTCGGCGCGGGCGTCGGGCGCGATGCGGCCGCGATCGCCCAGGCCCAGGTAATCGGCCGGGAAGGTGGAAACACGCTGCGAGGCATCGGCCAGCTCCAGGCCCACCTGCACAAGGTTGCGCAGCGCCTGGTCCATGGTCAGCGCACTTCCTGCCAGTGAACCCGTCGCCAGGCGCACGCAGCCGCCGCACTTGTGCACGCGCTGTTCGCCCAGCGCGTACTCGCCATCGGGCATGCCGGTGGCGGCGGTGGCGTCGGTCACCGCGTACAGGCGCGGAATCGCACGTGCGGCCAGGCGGATCACGCCGGGATGGATGTGCTGCAAGTCGGGAATGATCTCGGCGTACTGTGCGTGCGCCAGTGCCGCCGCGGCGATGCCCGGTCGGTAATGGTCGACACCGGTCATGCCGTTGAACAGGTGGGTGAAACCGGAAGCGCCGGCCTGCAGTGCGGCCACGCCTTCTTCGTAAGTGCCAGCGCTGTGGCCTAGCTGCACGCGGATACCCATCGCGGAAAGCGCGGGGATCAGCGCGGTGTGCTCGCCGATCTCCGGCGCCAGCGTCATCACCCGGATCGGCGCCAGCGCATGCAGCTGCTGCACCAGCGCCAGCGTCGCCTCGATGGTGCGGTTGGGCTGTGCGCCCAGGCGCTGGGGGCTGATGAACGGCCCTTCCAGATGCACGCCGGCAATGCAGGCGGCCTCGGCGTCGGGCGCCGCCATGGTCGCGGCTACGCCCTGCAGCGCATGCTCGATTTCGTCCAGGCCGGCGGTCATGGTGGTCGCCAGCAGCGTGGTGGTGCCGAAGCGTAGATGGGTACGGGCGATGGTGCGTGCCACGTCGCCGCCCTGCATCAGGTCCACGCCGGCGGCGCCATGCACATGCAGGTCGATGAAGCCGGGCAGGATCACCGGCAGCTGCAGGTCGTCGGCACCACTGTGGTCATCCACCTGCAGCTGGCGCACGTGCGAATCGAAGTGGACGTGGCCACGCCGCCAACCCAGCGGGGTGAGGATGCGGCCATGCAGGGAACGGGTGTCGCTCATGCGGTGGACTCGGCGATGATCACCTCGATGCCCAACCGCTGCAGTCCCTCGCGGGTTGCGTCGTCGATGCCGGCATCGGTGATGATGGTGTGGATCTGGTCCAGCAGGGCGATGCGGTGCAGGCTGACGCGGCCGAACTTGGAGGCATCGGTCAGCACCACGATGCGGCGCGCACGCTCGACCATGCGGTGGTTGAGGCGGGCTTCGGCTTCGTCATGGGTGGTCAGGCCGAACTGCAGGTCCAGGCCATCCACGCCCAGGAACAGGGTGTCGAAGCTGTACGAATTGAGGCTGGCTTCGGCCTGGCTGCCCTGCAGCGACAGCGACTGCTGGCGCAGCAGGCCACCGGTCAGCAGTACGTTGATGCCCGGTGCATTGGCCAGTTCCCAGGCGATGTTCAGGCCGTTGGTCATCACCGTGACGTCGCGATGCGCGCGAAGGTGGCGGGCCAGGGTCATCGTGGTCGAGCCGGAGTCGATGATGATGTTGTCGCCGGGCCGCACCAGGCGCGAGGCACAGGCGCCGATCGATTCCTTCAGCGGCAGGTTCAGGGCGTCCTTCTCGTGAATGTCCTGTTCCTGCGGCGGCGTGCGCACCAGCGTGGCGCCGCCGTGGGTACGGGTGGCCAGGCCCTGCGACTCGAAGTGAGTCAGGTCGGCGCGGATGGTCACCGCCGACACGCCGAAGCGCTCGACCAGATCGGCCACCTGCACCGAGCCGTGCTCGATCAGCAGCTGCAGGATCTGTTGCCGGCGGGAGCGGGTGTTGCGCATGGCCATTCTCGGTTTCGCGGGAAAAGGTAGAGATTAGCCGTTCGCAGGAACGCCGGCAGCCGAACCTGCGTTCTGCTTGCGGGTTCCAGCCCGGTTGGCGCTGCAGGCGCGGGCGTACTCGCCCAGGCACAGGCCGATACGGTGCTGCACCAGTGCGGTGGGGGTGTTGGCCAAGGTGCCTTCGCGCACGGCGCGGTACTGCTCCGGCAGGTACTGGCTGAGCAGTACCAGCGGCGGCGCGTGCTGTTCCAGGTTGGCGAACAGGGTCTGCACCGCCTCTACCAGCGCCGGCTCGCCCCAGTAGTAGCGGCAGCGGTCGCTGAAGGAGTAACTGCGCAGCAGGCGCAGCGCGGCGTCATCGCCCTGGTAATAGGACTGCCAGTACTTCGGCTGCGCCACCATCACCTCGTCCAGCACCTGCGGCAGTCGCGAGCACTGTCCAGCCGGCAGCAGTTCGGCTTCGATCGCAGCCAGCGCGAACAGCGCCTCGCGGTAGGCGAAGGTGGCCGCCGGGCCGACCTTGAGGATCGCGAAGTGGTCGCGCACCAGCGCGTGCAGGCCGCTTTCGCGCTGGTAGTCGGTGGAGTGCGCTTCGAACACGATGCGCGGCTGCTGTTCGAGGAAACCGGCCAGCGTGCTGGCGGCGGCTGCGTCGTATTCGTGCACGCTGCTGTGGTCGAAGTCCACGCCCGGCTGCACCACCATCGCGATCACGCGCTGCCACGCATCGCGCAGCTGCGGCGTGTCGAACGCCTGCTGGTGGATGGCCAGGGTCTGCGCGGCGGCGGCCGGCGTGGTCACCTGCAGGCCCTCGGCCAGCGAGGCTTCGCCACCGGGAATCGGCACTTCGGTACCGATCACGTAGACCGGCGGTGGCAAGCCATGTTCGCCGGCAGTGCGCTCGGCGATTTCAGCCAGCTCGGCCGAACGCGCGGCGACGATGGCATCGGGCAGCGGCACCGGGTCATCGGCGCAGGACATGCTGCAGTCCAGATGGATCTTGTGGAAACCGGCGGCGACGTAGGCTTCGATCAGCACGCGCGCGTGGGTCGTCGCTTCGGCGGCCGGGCGCTTCTGCCAGGCATTCGGGCCGAGGTGGTCACCGCCCAGGATCAGCCGCTCGCGCGGGAAGCCTTCCTCATCGGCCAGCGTGCCGACGTAATCGCGGTACTGCGGCGGGGTCATGCCAGTGTAGCCGCCGAACTGGTCGACCTGGTTGGAGGTCGCCTCGATCAGCAGCACGGTGCCATGCGCCAGCGCCACGTGCATGGCCGCGCGCAGCACCTGCTCGTTGCTGCAGCAGACGCTGTACAGGCCGACGTTGGCACCGGCGCGGTGGGAGGCAAGCAGGGTCTGCAACGGGGACATGGTCAGGCTCCGGTCAATCAGGAAAACGAGGGTTGGCAGGCGAGCAGGGCGGCACCACGTGCGCCGCCGGCATCGCCGAAACGCGGAGGCACGATCGGCGGTACCTGTACGCCGTTGAACAGATGAGCGGCGATGGCCGCCGGCAGCTGCTGGTACAGCGGCGCGTACTGCGAGAGGCCGCCGCCGAGCACGATCACGTGCGGGTCCAGCGCCAGCACCAGCGCGGCCAGGCTGTGGCCAAGCAGATCGCGGTGGATGTCCAGCGCCTTGCGCGCACGCGCATCGCCGGCCTCGGCCAGTGCGATCACCGCGCTGGCGTCGGTGGCGCTGCCACCGAGGTGGCGTTCGATCATGGCTACGCCACTGCCGGACACATAGCGCTCCACGCAGCCCTGCAGGCCACAGGCGCAGTCGATCAGCGGCAGGCCGTGGCGCTGCAGCAGATGACCGGGCACGCTCCAGTGGCCCCATTCGCCGGCCAGCCCGTTGAAACCGGACAGCAGGCGGCCGTGCAGGCAGAAGCCGCCGCCGGCGCCGGTGCCGAGGATGGCGCCGAACATGCTGGGATAGCCGTCAGCCGCGCCGCCGTGCGCTTCCGACAGAGCAAAGCACTGCAGATCGTTGCCGAAGTGCAGCGGGCGCTGCAGGCGTGCCTGCAGATCCTGCGCCACGCATTGGCCGGTCAGTGCAGGCACGTTCGCGCTGAGCTGGCGGCCGCTGCGGCGGTCACGCACGCCGGGCAGGGCGATGCCGATGGCCGCATCGCTGCGGCCGAGGGCAGCGTCCGCCTCGGCCACCAGCGTCACCACCGCCTGCAGGAAGCCGTCGTAGTCACCCTGTGGGGTGGCCACGCGGCGGCGCCAGGTGACCTGCATCGCCGCATCGCACGCCACCAGCTCGATCTTGGTGCCGCCGATGTCGATGCCGTAGCAGGCGTGGGCGATCAGCTCAGCCATGGTGGATGGTGACGCCCTTGACCACGCGGTTGACGGTGCCATCCGGGAACGGATTGTCCGGGGTCAGGCCGAGTGCGGCCGAGCGCTGCAGCGCGAACAGCTGCGAAAAGCCCAGCCACACCGGCGCCAGCCACGGATCATCCAGTGCCGGTACGGTGAGGGTGTAGTCGTCGTCCGCGCCGATGTCCGAATGCGGGCCGATCGCCAGCACCTGGCCGGCCACGCCGTCGCGGCGCAGTTCTTCCAGCAGGTCCTGTTCGTAGCGGCGCGCCAGCGGCTGCACGCTGCGCAGCACCACCACCAGGGTGTTGCCATCCAGCGTCGACTTCGGCCCATGACGGAAGCCCAGCGGTGTGTTGGCCAGCGCCAGCACGCGGCCGGCGGTCAGTTCCAGCACCTTCAGCGCGCACTCGCGTGCCAGCGCTTCCAGCGGGCCGCTGCCGAGGTAGATGATGCGGTTGAACGGGCGCTGCGCCAGCGCCGCCACCGGTGCGTCCCACTGCGCCTGGCCTTCGCGGGCCAGCGCGGCGATCTGCTTCAGGCGCGCCACGCGCGCATCCCACGGCGAACGATCGAACACGGTCAGCGCGGCCAGCAGCATGCAGGTCAGGCTGCTGGTCATGGCGAAGGCGCGGTCGCAGCTGGCCGACGGCATCAGCAGGGTGCAGGTATCGGCACGGCCGGCCCCACGGCGGGCCAGTTCGCCATCGGCGTTGCAGGTGATGTCGAGGAAGCGCGCGTCATTCACGTCGCTGCGCACGCGGTCAACCGCCGCCACGCTTTCCGGGCTGGAACCGCTGCGGCCGAACGAGACCAGCAGGGTCGGGCGGTCGCGCTGCAGGTACAGCGCCGGGTGGGTCAGCAGGCTGGTGGTGTGCACCACGCGCACATCGGCTGGCCACTGCGCGTTGATCGCGTCGGCCACCATTTCGGCGATGAAGCCGGAGCTGCCGGCGCCGGTGAACAGCACGCGCTGGCTGGGATCGTTGAGGCTGTCGCCGAGGAAGGCCTGCAGGCGGTCGCGGGCACGCGACAGGTCCTGTGCAAGGGCTTCCCACAGCGCAGGCTGCTGGGCGATTTCGGTAGCGGTATCGGCTCCGCCAAGGCGCTGCCAGGCGGACACATCGGAAAGCAGGGTGACGTCCATTCGGAGGTTCCAGTTGGGCCAGCGCACCATCTGTGTTTTCTTTCGAAATGTCAAATAGCGAAAGTAAAAGGAAAGAAAATGGCGTGGTGACTTTTCCCGCCCGGGAATGCGTGGGAAAACGAAAGAACCGGCCGAATGCCGTATCGCACAATGCTTAACAGGCGCCTGCAAGCGCTTACACAAAGTATTGCGGCGCAACAACTTTCGCTTCAATGGAATATATCTTCCTTTTTCCTTTCAATTTGTTGACATCTTTCGAATCGCTGCCCTAGAGTCGGCCCAATCGCTTTCGAAACGCCCGGTGAACGGGTTGGGAGTCCGCGTGGAAATCTGCGTTCGTCGCTCGCCGCTGATGCTGGGCCTGTTGCCGGCATTGATGCTGGCGTCCATGCCGGCCCGGGCCGAGCCGGTCGGCAACCTGCGTTCGGTCAGCGCCAGCGCCAGCCGCGACGGCGTGCAGGGCTGGGATCTGCAGACCGACAAGGGCGCGCGCATCCGCATCGAACTGCCGGCCACCGACATCATCCGCGTGCAGGCCGGCCGCAACGGCACGCTGACCGGCGCCGGCGACAAGGCCGCGCCGATCGTGCTGCCGCAGCCCAAGGCGAACGTGCAGGCGCAGCTTGAAGAAGACGCGCAGGAAATCCGCGTGCGCACCGAGTCACTGGTGCTGCATGTACAGCGGCAGCCGCTGCGCATGCGCCTGGAACGGCTGGACAACGGCCAGCCCACCGCGCTGTGGCAGGAACTGCAACCGCTGGACCTGGATGCCACACAGAGCGTGCAGGTGCTGTCCTCGCAGGCCGATGAGGGCTACTTCGGTGGCGGCCAGCAGAACGGCCGTTACCAGTTCAAGGGCCGCGAGCTGGAAGTGTCCTACTCCGGCGGCTGGGAAGAGGGCGACCGCCCCAGCCCTGCACCGATGCTGCTGAGCAGTCGCGGCTGGGGCATGCTGCGCAATACGTGGAGCGATGGCAGCTACGATCTGCGCGAGGCCGACCAGGCCACGCTGCTGCACCGCGAAGACCGCTTCGATGCGTACTACTTCGTCGGCGCCGACCTGCCGAAACTGATCGAGCGCTACACCCAGCTGACCGGCCGCCCGAACATGGTCGCGCGCTGGGCGCTGTCTTACGGCGATGCTGATTGCTACAACGATGGCGACAACAGCAAGAAGCCCGGCACCGTGCCCGAAGGTTGGAGTGACGGCCCGACCGGCACCACGCCGGATGTGATCGACTCGGTGGCCAAGCAGTACCGCGCCAACGACATGCCCGGTGGCTGGATCCTGCCCAACGATGGCTACGGCTGCGGTTACAAGAAGCTGCCGGAAACCGTGCAGGGCCTGGCCAAGTATGGTTTCCGCACCGGCCTGTGGACCGAGAACGGCGTCGACAAGATCGCCTGGGAAGTCGGCAAGGCCGGCAGCCGCGTGCAGAAGCTGGACGTGGCCTGGACCGGCAAGGGCTACCAGTTCGCGATGGACGCCAACCGCCAGGCGTTCAACGGCATCCTCGACAATTCCGACTCGCGCCCGTTCCTGTGGACGGTGATGGGCTGGGCCGGCATCCAGCGCTATGCGGTGGCCTGGACCGGCGACCAGAGCAGCAGCTGGGATTACATCCGCTGGCACGTGCCGACCCTGGTCGGTTCGGGCCTGTCCGGCATGGCCTACGCCAGTGGCGATGTGGATGCGATCTTTGGCGGCAGCGCCGAAACCTTCACCCGCGACCTGCAGTGGAAAGCCTTCACCCCGGTGCTGATGGGCATGAGCGGCTGGTCGTCGAACGCGCGCAAGCACCCGTGGTGGTACGACGAGCCCTATCGCAGCATCAACCGCGATTACCTGAAACTGAAGATGCGCCTGACCCCGTACATGTACGGGCTGGTGCACGAGGCCGCGCAGACCGGCGCGCCGCCGGTGCGTGGCCTGATGTGGGACAACCCGCGCGATCCGCATGCGCAGGATGAAACCTACAAGTACCAGTTCCTGCTCGGCCGCGACCTGCTGGTGGCGCCGGTGTACCGCAGCCAGGCGGCCAGCCGTGGCTGGCGCCGCGACATCCACCTGCCGGCCGGCGGCTGGATCGACTACTGGGATGGCCGCCGTGTGCAGGCCGCTGCCGATGGCCGCCAGCTCGACCGCCAGGTGGACCTGGCCACGCTGCCGCTGTTCGTGCGCGCCGGTGCGATCCTGCCGATGTACCCGTCGATGCTGTTCGACGGCGAGAAGCCGCTGGATGAAGTGACGTTCGACCTGTATCCGCAGGGCGAGTCGCAGTACACGCTGTACGAAGACGATGGCAACACGCGTCGCTACCAGCGGGGCGAGTCGAGCACGCAGGTAATCCGCGTGCAGGCGCCGACGCAGGGCAGTGGCCCGGTGCAGGTGCAGATCGACCCCGTGCAGGGACAGTACAACGGCCAGCTGGCGCAGCGTCGTTATGGCCTGCGCGTGCTCAGTCGCCAGGCACCGCGTGCGGTGCAGGCCGGTGGCCGCGCGTTGCCGGCGCTGGCCGATGCGGCGGCGTTCAACAACGCCAGCGAAGGCTGGTACTTCGATGCCAAGGAGCGCCGTGGCACGCTGCACGTGCGTACCGCCACCCAGGACATCCGCCAGCCGCTGCAGCTGCAGCTGGACTTCGCGGTGGCCGCCGCCGCTGCCGGCGATGCCTATCCGGCGGCACCGGTGCTCGGCCGCGAACTGCCCGCCGACAGCCTGCTGGTGGTCAACCGCCCGGCCGAAGAGCCCGGCCACGCGCTGGAAAACGCCTTCGATGATGACCCGGGTACCTGGTTCCGCAGCGTGCGCAACCAGGCGGTGCGCACCGGTGCGCATGAGTGGGTGATCGGGTTCGGTGAGCGGAAGATGATCGATGGCATCGACATCGCGCCGCGCAACGACAAGAACTGGAAGCACGGCCAGGTACGCGACTACGAGGTCTACCTGGGCGACAGCAACGGCGAGTGGGGCGAGCCGATCGCCCGCGGCCACCTGCAGCTGAAGGAAGGCGTGCAGCGCATCGAGTTCCCGGCCCACGCCGGCCGCCTGCTGCGCTTCCGCGTGCTGAGCGTGCAGAACCCCGAAGGCGACGGCGCCAGCAGCACCGACCCGATGGTTACCGCCGCACAGGGCAGCGCGCGTGCCTTCGATGCGCTGCAGCCGCGCGACGTCGGCCCGATCGCGCTGTCCACCTTCCACATCCTCGAACACCAGGAACCGGAGCGACCGGCCCGGCAGCGCTATCTCTCCGAGCTGCCGGTGCCGGCCGCGCTGGCCAGCCAGGTGCGCGCCGACCAGTCGTTCCGTGGCGATACCGGCATGCGCATGAACGGCCTGCAGTTCCGCCGTGGCCTGGGCGTGGGTGCCAACAGCCGCATCGACCTGCGCCTGCAGGGGGGCTGGCACCTGCTGCGTGCCGACCTGGGCATCGACGACGCCTGCCGCAGCGCCGGTGGCCTGCAGTTTCAGGTCTGGGGTGACAACCGCCTGCTGTACGACAGCGGCCTGGTGAAGGCACCCGGCGTGGTCAAGCCGGAGCTGGACATCCGTGGCCTTTCCACCCTGAGCCTGCGCACGCTGGGTGCGCAGGGCAGCCAACCCACCCAGGTCTGTGCCAACTGGGCCAACGCCGTACTGATCGGCCAGGAGGGCGACTCCGCCAGCATCGTCGCCCCATGACCCCCTCGTAACACCGCTCCTCCCCCCGCCCATTCCGACTGCGGCCCTCATGGCCGTGGCCCGGGAGCGTTTTGCCCGCCGATTCACCATTCGCGCCGCACCCCTGCCAGGAGAGAACCCCGATGTTGCCCGCACGCCACCACCGCCCCCCCTGTCGTTCGATCGCTCCGCTGTCGCTGGCCATCGCCGGCGTGCTGCTGTCGGTCGCCCTTCCTGCCTTCGCCCAGGAGAGCAAGGACAAGGCCACCGACCTGGCCCGCATCGAGGTCACCGGCTCCAACATCCGCCGCACCGACGTAGAAACCGCTTCGCCGGTGCAGGTGATCAGCAAGCAGGACATCCAGAACATGGGCGCCCGCACGCTGCTGCAGGTGCTCGACAACCTGCCGGCCGCACGCCCGGCGCAGCAGGATGCGCGCTCGCTGTTCACCGGCTCCGACGGTGCCTCGCAGGCCAACCTGCGTGGCCTCGGCGCGCAGGGCACGCTGGTGCTGCTGAACGGCCGTCGCCTGTCGTACTACGGTGCACCGGCAGGCTTCCAGACCCAGTTCGTCAACATCGATGCGATCCCGGCCGCAGCCATCGAACGCATGGAAGTGCTGACCGACGGCGCCTCGGCGGTGTACGGCACCGACGCGGTGGCCGGCGTGATCAACGTGATCACCAAGCGCAACTTCCAGGGTGCCGAGGTCAGCTTCACCAACGACACCTCCTCGCGCATCGACTCCTACGGCGAGCGCCAGGCCAGCATCACCGCCGGCTTCGGTGACCTGGCCGAGAACCGCTTCAACATCTACGGCGCGGTGAACATGTACCGCCGCGACGCGATTCCGCTGAGCGACTTCTACGACAAGCGGCCCGACCAGTACTACGTCAACAACCCGAACTACCTCAACAACCTGCGCCTGGGCGTGGGCAGCAAGCCGGGCGAGTTCAACCCGGGCAGCTACTTCGCCTTCGATCCGGTCACTGGCCGCCGCGTGCAGGAAGCCGCACCGGGCTGCAGGAACGTGCTGACCAGTGAAGCGGCCGGTCCGCGTTGCGTCTGGGAAACCTGGATGAACAACGAGATCGACGCTGGCGCCAAGTCAGAGCGCAACACCGCCTACCTCAACGGCACCTTCCTGGTGGGCGACAGCACCGAGATCTTCGCCGAGGCGACCTACACCGACATCGACCTGCGCGCCAACGGCGGTACGCCGCGCACCTACGGCACCACCACCGGCAACCCGACCAGCTGGTTCTCGCGCAACACCGGCAACAACGTCAACCAGTTCCTGTATCCGTTCCTGGGCCCGAACAACGAGTACAACCACGCCAGCCCGCAGATGAAGGCGATGATGGGCGGCGTGGTCGGCCTGAACTACCTGCTGCAGGACGCCGGCCCGAGCTACTTCGGCCAGCGCAACACCGACAAGAGCTACCGCGTGCTGGCTGGCGCGCGTGGCAACCGCGGTGACTGGAACTGGGAAACCGCGTTCGCCAGCGCCGGTACCCACTCCACCACCTACCAGACGATCAACGTCAATACCAAGGGCTTCGAGAAGGCCTTCGGCCCGTACACGATCGACCCGGGCACCGGCCGCGTGATCATCTCCGACCACCCAGCCTACAAGTTCGGCGAGATCAGCGAAGCCAACGCCGCCCTGATCCGTGAAGCATTCCCGACCTTCGACATCCAGTCGTGGACCCGCCTGCACACCCTGGACGGCAAGATCGAAGGTCCGCTGTTCCAGCTGCCGGCTGGCGAGATGCGTGCGGCGTTCGGTTTCAACGCCAGCCGCGAAACCTTCTACACCCCGGGCAACGCCGATGCCGCCAACGGCCTGATCACCCAGCAGGGTGGGTCCTGGTTCGACGGCAAGCGCAACACCTACGCGCTGTTTGCCGAGACCGTGGCGCCAATCACCGACAAGCTGGAACTGGATGCGGCGGTGCGCGTGGACAAGTACCCGAACTTCAGCGCCAACGTGGCACCGAAGATCGGCTTCAAGTACCAGGCCTTCGACCAGCTGATGCTGCGCGGTACCTACTCCACCGGCTTCCGTGCGCCCAGCCTGGCCGAGTCCGGTAATGGTGGCGTGTTCGCGCAGCTGGGCGGCTTCCGCGATGAGCTGCGCTGCAACGAGACCAACGCCATCGCCAACCTGCTGCTGCGCTCGCAGCGCCCGGGTGACGTCGACCTGGGCAAGAACCTGCTGAACGTGGATTGCAGCCGCACCGTGGCCCGCATGACCCAGCCGAACAAGGACCTGAAGCCGGAGAAGGCAAAGATCGCCACCCTCGGCTTCGTCTACGAGCCGGCGACCTGGCTGTCGGTGTCGGCCGACTATTGGTTCATCTACCGCGACAATGAAATCGTCGCGCCGGACTACCGCCGCATGGAAGACATCATCTCGATGTCGCGCTCGCCGATCACCGACAGCGACCGCGCCAACCTGGCGCAACTGGCCTCGATGTGTTCGGACCCGGCCAGCGGCGTGAGCTGCCCGGCGAACCTGCCGGGCTACTCGGCAGGCAACGTCGCCAGTGTGGTGGGCCAGTACAAGAACCGTGGCAAGACCCTGATCGACGGCTTCGACATCGACGCGCGCAGCCGCTTCTCACTGGGTGACTGGGGCAACCTGAACATCGGTCTGGCCGCCACCATCGCCAACCGCAACCGCTTCTACATGGACGCGGAGAACGGCTGGTACTACGGCGACGTGGTGGGCTACTACAACAACCCGCGCCTGCGTGCCACGCTCAATGCCGACTGGACCTACAAGCAGGTGACCACCAGCATGTTCGTCAACTACGTGGGCGGCACCAAGTGGGCCACCGACCAGGTCGATGAGGTGAGCAACAACAAGGAAACCTGCACCGGCGGCTACCTGGCCCTGCAGAAGAGCAAGTGTGATGGTGCACCGTCGTGGTGGACCGCCAACATGAGCGTCACCTGGCGCCCGGATGATGCGTGGAACCTGAGCTTCACGGTCAAGAACCTGTTCAATCGCCTGCCGTTCTACGACCCGAACAGCTTCCTGGGTGACTCCAGTGACTACGCGACCATCTTCGGTCGTGGTTACAGTGTGACTGTCGGTTACCGGTTCAAGTAATTCCGTTTGCGTGACCTGGCGGGCCGGCTACGGCCGGCTCGCTGCCAAGAGGAGAGATGTTTGCCATGAAGCGTAGGGAATTCATCGCGGCCAGTGCCGCTGTCGCCGCCAGCAGCCTGCTGCCGCAGACCCCGGCATGGGCACGCGGGCGCAAGGTGCGCCTGGCCATGATCGGTACCGGCATGCGCGGCCTGGTGCTGCTGAAGGAGCTGGTGCGCCGCGACGACGTCGAGGTGGTCGCGCTGTGCGACATCGAACCGATCATGCTCGGCCGTGCCATGGACATGGTGGCCAAGGCCGGCAAGCCGGCGCCGAAGACCTACGGCCAGGACCGCGATACCAACGCCTGGAAGCGCCTGCTGGAACAGAAGGGCATCGATGGCGTGATCATCGCCACGCCGTGGGAGTACCACGCGCCGATGGCGATTGCCGCAATGCAGGCTGGCGTGGCCGTGGGCTGCGAAGTGGTGGCCGGCATCACCCTGCAGGACCACTGGGACGTGTTGAAGACCCAGCTGAGCACGGGCACCCCGTACATGCTGCTGGAGAACGTCTGTTACCGCCGCGACGTGATGGCCGCGCTGCAGATGGTGCGCCAGGGCCTGTTCGGCGAACTGGTGCACCTGCAGGCCGGCTACCAGCACGACCTGCGTGGGGTGAAGTTCAATTCCGGCGACCCGAACCAGCCCTATGACAGTGGCGTGGAATTCGGCCCCAAGGGCTGGAGCGAAGCCCGCTGGCGCACCGAGCATTCGGTGGAGCGCAATGGCGAGCTGTACCCCAGCCACGGCATCGGCCCGTGCGCGATGTATACCGGCATCAACCGTGGCAATCGCTTCACCCACATCAACGCCTTCGCGACCAAGGCGCGTGGCCTGCACGAATACACCGTGGCCAAGAGTGGCGGCACCACCCACCCCAGCACCAAGGTGAAGTTCAAGCTGGGTGACATCGTGACCACCACGCTGGCCTGCGAGAACGGCGAGACCATCCTGCTGCAGCATGACACCTCGCTGCCGCGTCCGTATTCGATGGGTTTCCGCGTGCAGGGCACCAAGGGCCTGTGGATGGATGTGAACCATTCGATCCACATCGAAGGCCGCAGCCCGCCGCACCAGTGGGAAGAGTTCAAGAAGTACCAGGACGCGTACGAGCATCCGCTGTGGAAGCAGAACGCCGACACCGCCGCCAGTGCCGGCCACGGTGGCATGGACTGGTTCGTCATCCACGCGTTTGTGGAAGCGCTGAAGGCCAAGGCGCCGATGCCGATCGACATCTACGATGCGGTGACCTGGAGCGCGATCACCCCATTGAGCGAGCAGTCGATCGCCAACAGCTTCCAGACGCTGGAGTTCCCGGACTTCACCGCCGGCACGTGGAAGCAGCGCAAGCCGATCTTCGCGTTCGACGGCAAGTATTGATCTGCTTTTTGTAGAGTCGAGCCATGCTCGACTGGTTTGAACACAACGCCGGGCACTGCCCGGCGTTGCTGTTTCCCCGCTCAATCGGCAGGCCAACGCTCCTTAACGCGATCTGCCAGCACCAGCTCGGTATCCATCTGCCGGTCATCGCGCAGATAGCGGATGCCCACGCGCGTTCGCACCGGGCGCTCACGCAGCAGCGCACGCCAGTCCGCCAGTGTTCGCATGGCAATCGGCTCGCCTGAAATCATGACGATGCGATCATCCCTGCGCAGGCCGGCGCGTGCACCAGCACTGGACGGCGCCACATCGGCCACACGCAGTGCGCCGTCCTCGGCCTGCAGCCACAACCCGCTGCGGTCGAAGGCATCGGCCTCCGTGCTTTCAGCGTTGGGCACCAGATAAAGGCGCTTGGCGTCGTAGTCGATGCCCATGGAGAAGCGCCGCAGCACGCCGCCACCGAGAATCGCGCCATAGTCGGCCAGGGCCAGCGCACCCTTGTCGGTGCTGGACAGGTCACCGACCAGCCCGGTGACCTTGATGTCGCCCATGCGCAGCACGCCAAGCCGGGCCGGTCGCGCGCGGCCTGGGCCACCGAGGCCCCATCCAAGTACGGCCTCCTCGCTGGCGTGGTACTTCTCCAACAAACGATGGGTGCGCACGAACGGGCTGCTCAGGCTCAGCGAGTTGCGTGAGCCGGTGTCCAGCCACAACCGCAGCGGGATGCCGTCCAGTTCGCCATTCAGCACCGGGGCGCGGTCGTCCTGTTCGAACGGCAGCACCACAGCGTTGGAGGGCGGTTGGTAGTTGCCGGGTCGGGTGAAACTGAGCACGCGTGCGCCGTAGTCGAAGGTGGTGACAAAGCGCAGGAAGGTCTCGTAGCCGATGAAGCCATCGTGTGGCACGCCCATCGAGTTGATCTGCTGGCCGAGGTCGATGATGTGGAATACCGGGCGGGTCAGGTGTGCGCCGCCGATGCGGAGGTGGCGGGCCTGCGCCAGGCCCAGGTCGCTGGCATTGTCGCCGGCACCATGCACGCTCAGGCGGCCCGTGGCGGTCAGCCCCAGGCGCTTGGCTGCGGCAGGTGTCAGCAGGTTGATGGCGCCGGTGTCCACCAGAAACCGTGCCGGCTGGCCGTCCACCTCGGCCTCGACGTAGACATGGTTGTTGATCAGATCGAATGGAACCCGCGTGGTGCCGCTGGCATCATCGATGTAATTGTCATCGGCCATCGCCGGTGGTGCATACAGCGTGTCCGGCACCGGGCCATCCACCTGGTAGCGCTGCACGTGCACGTCACTGCGCAGTCGCGAGTCGGCACGGCCCTGGGAATCGAGCGTGTCGGTGATGATGCGGTGGGGCAGCAGCAGGCCATCGACCGCCCTATAGTCCTCCAGTGCGATGGCGGTGGGTGTGCGAGCGGATGCAATGACCACGCGGCCGAGCAGGCCGCTGCCTGTATCAAACCAGAGCTCGATCGGGTCGGCACCCTCCGGCTTCGTGGCAAGGACGGTGTAGCGCTGGCCATCCAGAGCCTCGGTGCGGGGTGCGGCAAAGTGCGTGGCCGGATAGGCGTTGGACCAATAGGCACGGGTCGCCAGCCACGACTGCGTGCGCGCGGTCCGGCGCGGCACTGTGCCGTCCAGCAGGCCGACCTCGCCGCCGTAGTCGCGCCGCCAGGACAGATGCCCGTCAAAACCCTGCGCGACAATGAAGTCTCCCAGCTGCGCCTGTTCAACATAGTGCCCGGCGCGCAGGTCCTGATTGAGCTGCCAGCGCCCGTGCAGACCGCCCACCGACTGCTCGCCCTCGGCCTGCAGGCGCTGTATCGCCTGCCAACGGTCGCCACCGCTGGCTGCACGGGCCCTTGCAAGCACATCGGCAGCATCCATCGCGTCGGCGTGTGCCGGAACCACCAGCATCCACAGCAGGCCGTGCAGCATCCATCGAAAACGCATCGCCTCACCTCCTTCGTTGGGTATGAGGGCAATGGCAACGCAGCGACGGCGAGTATTCGACCGGGCGTGAAGGATTGGACGTTCAGTCGGACGCGGTGGAGCGGCGTCGATACTCGCTGGGTGTCTGCCCAGTCGCGCGCTTGAATGCACTGTTGAAGGTGGACTTGCTGCCGAAGCCGGCCGCAAGGCCAATGTCCAGCACGCTTCGTGGGTCGGAGGGATCGGACAGGCACGCCATCGCAGCGGCGACGCGGAAGCCGTTCACGAACTCGGAGAAGCTCTGGCCCAGACCCTGGTTGAGTGCCTGCGACACCTGGTTCGGGGACCAGCCGCTGCGCTGGCTAAGGTGTTGAAGATCCAGTCTGGAGGCTTCGTGCAGGCGCTCGCCCTGCATCAACGCGGTCAGCGCGCTGGCGATGGCCGCGCACTGCGCAGCATCGATGCCCGAGCGCTCGTAGCGTGCGTCGGCGGTGCTCTCGGCAGACGCAGGCATGTTCACCATGCCACCTTCGGCAGCGCTCACGGGTGTGCGCAGTTGCCGGCGTAGGACCCGGCACGCAAGCAGGTACATACCTGCCGTGGTCAGCAGACTGAGCCCGATGCTGGCCAGTAGCGGGGCGGCGCCTGGCGGCCACCGGTTCACCGTACTGGCAAGCCAGCACCCCGCCATCACGATCGCCAGCCCGCGTAGTCCACTGCGCTGGATGGCGGTTCCGCGCGGGGCCGAAGGTGTGCGCAGCGACAGCCACAGCGTGGCCAGCAGGTAGGGCGCACCCTGCAGCAACCAGCCATGGAAACTGAGCTGGAACACCACATTGCCCTGCGGCGAGGCCTCGAAAGGCGCAAGCGCATTCAATAGAGAGATGGCGAGCGCGAAAAAGGCAGGCAGCAGATGCTTGACCGGCAAAGACGACGCATGTTCCGGTCCGGGCGCCAGCAACGCACGCGCATGGCCGTACAGCAATGGGCCCAGCAGATAGACCAGTGGCACTTCGATGACCCGCAGCCAGCGCACAGCGTCGGTCGACAACCAGGCTTGACCACCTAGCAGTACCAGCCCGAACAGGTTGGCCGCGGCGAAACAGGCGAAGAATGCGGTGAGCAGGTGACTGCCACGCCGAGCACGGCCGAAGCTCACTCCGGTGGACAAGGCGGCCAGGCCCAGAATCGCAGCGCCCGCCGCCAACTTCAGCAGATCTGGTGGCATCATGCGCGCAGTGTTGATGAAGCGCGCAACATCGTCCAGCGCGGGTCGCGACGAGGAAGGCAACGAGGGGAAAGATGGCGCGCCCGGAGGGATTCGAACCCCCGACCAATGGCTTCGGAAGCCACTACTCTATCCGGCTGAGCTACGGGCGCGTTGTAGAACCGCCGCACCACCGACCAGTGCCGGGGCGGGCATCGCAGCGCCATGAGGCGGTGCGGGACGGGCATTCTATCCAAGTTCGCCGAACAAATCTCCCCCCGCCGGGCAAAGCCCGGCCGGAAGGGCAGGAGTATCCTATCGCCATGGCTGATACCCCCCTCTCTTCGCCGCAATCGCCGGCGACGCCGCGTTGGCGGCATTTCTGGAGTCTGATGCGCGCTGATCGCCCGATCGGCACGTTGCTGCTGCTGTGGCCCACGTGGTGGGCGTTGTGGCTGGCCGCGGGCGGCATGCCGCCGCTATGGACGCTGTTCGTGTTCACCGCCGGCGTGTGGCTGACCCGCTCGGCCGGTTGCGTCATCAACGACTACGCCGACCGCTGGCTCGACCCGCACGTGGAGCGCACCAAGGCGCGCCCGTTGGCCACCGGTGCGATCAGCGGCCGCGCAGCACTCGCCCTGTTCGCCGTCCTGATGCTGGTGGCGTTCGGCCTGGTGCTTACGATGAACGGCCTGACTATCGGCCTGAGCTTCATCGGTGTGTTCCTGGCCGCCAGCTACCCGTACCTGAAGCGTTACACCCATCTGCCGCAGGTGTACCTGGGCATGTCGTTCGGCTGGGGCATCCCGATGGCCTTCGCCGCCGTGCAGGGCGAGGTGCCGATGCTGGGCTGGCTGCTGTATGCCGGCAACATTCTGTGGTCCACCGCCTACGACACCTGGTATGCCATGGTCGATCGCGAGGACGACCTGAAGATGGGCTCGCACTCCACCGCGATCCTGTTCGGTGATCTCGATCTGGTCATCCAGGGCGTGCTGTACGCGCTGTTCCTGGCCACCATGGCGCTGGTGGGCGTGCGCGGCGGTCTGGGCGGGTACTACCTGGCCGGTGTGACCGTGGCCACGGTGCTGGTGGTGTACGAGTTCTGGATCTGCCGCAACCGCGAGCGCGGTCCATGCTTCAAGGCGTTCCTGCACAACAACTGGGTGGGTGCCGCGCTGTTTGCCGGCATCGCCGTGGACCTGGCGTTGCGTTGAGACACGCAGCCGAGCGTGGGCTCGGCTCTACAGCTGACAGCGCTTCTGTAGCGCCCGAGCCTATGCTCGGGCGGCGGCGCATAGCGCCGGGCCTTCCGCCACCTACGACCAATAGGTGGCAGACAGCCCGCGCACCACCGCCCAGAATCGGGCCATCGAACCTGGGAGGGTAGGCGATGGCCTCGACGGCAGCAGTACAGGATGGCTGGATGGCGCGCGCAGCGCTGCGCTCGGCTGCCTGGGCGGAAAAGTGGTTCCCCGACGCGTATGTGTTCGCGGTGCTGGGCGTGGTCATCGTCGCGCTGGCCGCGATGGGCTTCGGCTCAACCCCGCAGGCCACCGCCAGCGCCTTCGGTGACGGCTTCTGGAGCCTGATTCCCTTCACCATGCAGATGGCCTTCGTGGTCATCGGCGGCTACGCGGTGGCGACCGCGCCGGTGGTTGCCCGCTTCATCGACTTCCTGGCCCGTGTGCCGCGCACCGGCCGTGGTGCGGTGGTGTACGTGGGCCTGGTCAGCATGCTCGCCTCGCTGCTCAGCTGGGGCTTCTCGCTGGTATTCGGCGGCCTGCTGGTGCGCGCGCTGGCGCGCCGCACCGAACTGCGCATGGACTACCGCGCGGCTGGTGCCTCGGCGTATCTCGGTCTGGGTGCGGTGTGGGCGATGGGCCTGAGCTCGTCGGCCGCACAGCTGCAGGCCAACCCGGCCAGCATGCCACCAGGGCTGGTTGAAATCACTGGCGTGCTGCCGTTCACCGAAACCATCTTCCTGTGGCAGTCGATCGCACTGACCGCGGTGCTGATCCTGGTCTCGCTGCTGATCGCCTGGCTGACCGCACCGGCCGCCGGCAGTGCGCGTACCGCCGAGGAGTTCCCGGGCGCCGCGCAGGCCGAGCCGGAACCGTTGCAGCGTCGCACGCGCCCGGGCGAGTGGCTGGAATACAGCCCGCTGCTGACCGTGCTGCTCTCGCTGCTGGCGTTCGGTTGGCTGTTCAACGAGTTCGCCAACAAGCCGGTGGTCACCGCCATCGCCAACCTCAATACCTACAACTTCATGTTCATTTCGCTGGGCCTGCTGCTGCACTGGCGCCCACGCAGCTTCCTCAACGCGGTCGCCAAGGCGGTGCCCAGCACCACCGGCGTGCTGATCCAGTTCCCGCTGTACGGCGGTATCGCCATGATCCTCACCCACGCTGCCGGCGGCGATGGGCAGACGCTGGCGCACCGCCTGTCGAGCCTGTTCGTGCACGTGGCCAGCACCGATAGCTTCGCGCTGGTGATGGGCGTCTACTCGGCTGTGCTGGGCTTCTTCGTGCCCTCCGGTGGTGGCAAGTGGATCATCGAGGCACCGTACGTGATGCAGGCCGCCAACGAACTGAAGGCACACCTGGGCTGGGCGGTGCAGGTCTACAACGCGGCCGAAGCGCTGCCGAACCTGATCAACCCGTTCTGGATGCTGCCGCTGTTGGGCGTGCTGGGCCTGAAGGCTCGTGACATCGTCGGCTTCACCTTCATCCAGCTGCTGGTGCATATCCCGCTGGTCCTGGGCCTGCTGTGGCTGCTGGGCATGACGCTGGCCTATGTGCCGCCGGTGATGCCCTGAGTGCTGGGCTCGCGCCCGCGCAGGATCAGGGCGCCAGCCACGTTCAGCGCATGTTTCCAGCAGCGAACGCCATGAATGCGCGTCACGCTGACCATGGCATGAGCACATGCCGAACCCGCATGAATCCTTCAGCCGCTTGTGCCACAAGGGCTTCTGCGCGTTCATCCACAGGCGTACACACAGATGTAGCCGCCCACCCACGCGTGATTAACCAATGGCTGCAGACGATGGCCCCGTCCACCGCATTCCGCGAGTGGCTTTGGAGATCGGACATGGCACAGCAGAACCAGAACCCGAACCAGAAGCAGCAGGGCCAGCAGAACCAGCAGGATCAGCAGCAGGGCCGCGACCAGCAGCAGCAACAGCAGCAGGAACAGCAGAAGCGCAACCAGAACCAGCAGCAGGGCGGCCACGACGAAGAAGAATGACCGCGTTGCGCGTGCAACGTGACCGGCGAAGCCCCGCCCCGTGCGGGGCTTTGCTTATTCCAGCACGCCGATACGCTGCAGCACCGGCGCCGCCGACATGTCGTTCGGATTGGTGCCGGGCTGATCCTGCGGCACGTCCATGCCCATGCCGCGGTAGAGATCGACCCAGTGCTGGGCGATCTGCCCGGTCTGCGGGTTGCGGAAGTTCATCGGCTGCAACGCGAACACGTGGTGCGCACGGAACGCACGCTCGATGAAGTCCGAGCAGTAGTAGCTGTCCTCGCTCAACACATACGACGTGTTGTAAGGCTTGCCCAGCATCGTGCGCGCGGTCGCGACAGCGTCCTTGATGGCCGTCTGCTGCGGCGCGCGCAGGCGATAGACCACGATCTGCCGCTGCTTGGCACGCGCGTCCTGGCGGAACTCGACCAGCGATTGCCGGCGCGATCCCTTCTCGTCCGCGTGCAGGACCTCCCAGCCCTTCGGCGCGACGGCGACCAACGCCACGTGATCGAAGCTGGGCGCGTCCTGCGTGCCGGTGGCATCGTCGATGGCCGCACTGAGGCCGCTGTGGCCGGCGGTGACGAACAGCAGGTCGCCCTCGTGGACATCGATGGCCAACGCCACGGTCGGCCACAGGGTGGGCAGCAGCAGGCCGATCAGGAGCAGGAGGCGACGCATGGCATTCCCGGACAGGCAGAGTGCGGGAATTGTAGGGTGCGCGGTGGCATGGGGCGACTGGATTGGATTCAGGATGAGCCCCTGCGTCGATCCGATACCCGATCCGGCACAGGCACGGCGGAGCGGTGCCTGCTAGGCTCGGGGCCTGGTACAGGCAGGGAGACGCCGATGCAGGCTCGCAGGATGCATACCATCACCAACGCCGCCATTGCCGCAATGCTGGCGATGTCACCTTTCAGCGGTGCCCGGGCCGAGTCGGCACATGCCGATGACCGCGCCTACTTCGCCGATGCGGCAGCCGAACAGGCCGCGCGGGACGTGCTGGCCAAGCACGCGGACGCCCTGCAGCGTGCGGCAGGTATCACGCCGGAGGAACGCTTTCAGCAGGCCGAGGCACTGGAGGCGCAGTGCCTGCGCCATCACAGCTACCTGCACCTGCAGGCTGCCCGCAACGCGCGTGATCACCGCCCGGCGCAGGCGCTGGATCAGGTGATGGGGCTGTGCGGCCGCATTGCCCTCAGCGGCCGCGCTGCGCTGCGTGAGGCGCCGGCGGACGCGGCGTGGACCGCGCCGTATGCATTCCTGCGTGCGCGTGCGCTGAAGGACGTCGCCACCCCGGCCAACGATGCGCTGGATGAGGCCGTGGAAGCGCTGGCCGATCCGGCACTGGACAGCTTTGCGCGCCTGCGCGGGCAGATCCTGCGCAGTGCAGAGTACCCGCAGATCGAACGCGAAGGACGACGCTGGGACACAGGAGGCGACAAGCAGGCACTGGCCCAGCATCCCGACCGAGCGCTGCGTGAAGCTGGTTGGAAGGGCTATTGGCAGGGCCTGCAGTCGCGCCGGGAGCCGATGGCCTCGGTCCTGCTCGGCCTGGTGCAGGTGAACGATGCTGCCGCGCGTCTGCAGGGCGACGGCTCCGCACCGGCACGGGGCTATCAGCGCATGGGCCTGGATGCATCGGCCGTGGACGCGACGCTGGTGGCGATCGAACGTCACGCAGACGATCGCCGCGCCTACCAGGACATGCTGCTGCGCCACGCCGTGCGTTCCGGTATCGATGCGCCGCAGCTCTGGGACACCACGGTGCCCGATGCCGGTTACACGCCGCCGGTGCTGTCGCTGGCGCAGCTGCGCGACACCGCCGCCGACGCAATGCAGCATCTGGGGCCGGCCTACGTCGCCGAACTGCGCGCGCTGCTTGATCCGGCCAACCACCGGATGGACCTGGCCACCGAACGCGGCAATCGCAGCCAGGATGCGTTTCCGATGAACGCGCCGGACAGGCCGGCGATGCTGTTCGTCGGTGTACGCAGCGGGGATCTGGAAAGCGACGTCGAGATCGCGCACGAAGCGGGCCACGCGATGCATGGTGAGTGGATGCAGCGTGGCCATGCGTCACCGCTGCAGCGCAACGGCAGCCAATGGCTGACCGAGGCGTTCGCCATCTACAACGAACTGCGCTTCCGCGACCAGCTGTACCAGCAGGCAGAGGATCCCCGAGCAAAGGCCTACTACCTGAAGTCGCTGCTGGACGACATGGTGATGCAGCTGTTCACCTCGTCAGAGGAAGCGCAGCTAGAGCAATCCATCTACCAGGGCGTGGCTGCTGGCACGCTGGGCACCGCCGACGACCTGGACGCGCTGACCGGCCGGGTGCTGGCGCGTTTCGGCCAGCAACCGGACCGCTATCCGCAGCTGCGTAGCGGCTGGATCGTCAAGCGCCTGATGTATGACGACCCGAACTACCTGGTGAATTACCTGTACGCAGGGCTGCTGGCAGTGCAGCTCTATGTGCAGGACCAGCGTGACCCGCAAGGGTTCCGGGAGCGCTATCTCGCTGTGCTGGGTGAAGGCTTCGATCGCGCGCCGAGCGAGCAGGTGGCGCAGCTGCTGGGGCATGCGCCGGACTGGCCGGCACTGGTGGATGCCGATATGCAGGTATTCAACCAGTTGGCCGCGCGGCTGCAGGCCCTGCACGCACGGATCGAGCGAGGGCAGGGCGCATGAGCATGTCGCGCAGGGCGAGGTGCACATGGAGCATGGCATGGCGGCTGATACTGCTGTGCCTGTTGCCGATGATGGTGATGGCTGCAGCCGCAGTACCTGCGCTGGATGATCCGGTGGTGGACACCGTCAATGCACTGTCGGCGGATACCCGCGACGCCCTGCGTACGCAGGCATTGCAGCTGCAGGCACGCACTGGTGCGCAACTGCAGGTGCTGGTGGTCGATCGTGTTGGCGACGAGGGTATCGAGGCCTATGCGCAGCGGGTGTTCGAGCAGTGGCAGCTGGGCCGCGAAGGCGTCGATGATGGCGTGCTGCTGCTTGTGGCCGTGCAGGACCGCCGTGTCCGCATCCAGACCGGCTACGGCCTGGAGGGCGCGATTCCCGATGCCTATGCTGCCCGCATCATCGACAATGCGATCGTGCCGCGTTTCCGCCAGGGCGACCTTGACCAGGGCCTGCTGGATGGAACCAAGGTCGTGATCGCGCTGATCGACGGCGAGGAACTGCCGGCGTGGGAAGAGCCGTCGATGCGCAACGTGCTGCCGGCCGATTGGCGCAGCGCGGACTCGGTGGTTGCGCTGACGCTGCTGGCCGGCTTCCTTGCGGGCCTGTGGCGTTCACCGCGTTCGCGGCCGACGGCCAGGACGCCGGACGACTTCGCGCGCAGGCACCGCGAGCGCCGGCAGGGAGCACCGCGCGCGGTGGCGGCGCAGCAGGGGCGCCCGAAACGGCTTCCGGCCTGGGCGCGCCCCGTGCTGGTGACGGCAGTCGTGGCCGCGGGCGTGCTGGCGGCGGCTTCATGGGCGCCACGCCAGGCGCTGGCAGCGCTCTGCATCGTGCTGGCGTTGTGCGTACCGGTGGCGAGCCTGCTCGGCTGGTGCTGGCGCCGCAGCCGGGGTGTGCGCGTAGTGCTGCTCGGCCTGCTCGGGGTCAGTTCGGGGTTCTTCGTGGTGATGCTGCTGCGTGGCCAGTTGCCGCCCAGTCTGGCCCTGCACACGTTGCTGGACCTGGCGGTGGGAATCGTGGCCATGCTGGTGTTCTTCCTCGTACAGGCCTGCCGTGCACGCTGGCACAAGGACCGCAGCAGCTTCGGGGTGAGGTTCGCAGTACTGTTGCTGCTGACCGCCGGCTACGCGCTCTTCGCACTGCTGGCCATTGATCGGGCCGCCCCGGAAGCGCACCTTGCAGCAATGATCGGGTGGAGCGCCGGCACGCTCGTGCTGTACTTCGCCTGGATCTTCACCATGCTGCCTGGTGAGAAGGTACGCAGCGGCCGAAGTTCATCCGGTGGCAGCCGCAGCGCGTCCAGCAGCTCGTCGTCAAGTTCATCTTCGAGCAGTTCCAGCAGCTGGTCCGGGGGCGGTGGCCGCAGCGGCGGCGGTGGTGCGTCGGGAAGCTGGTAGGTCAGGCTGCCTGTACCCGCCATCCCAGCGCAACGTCTTCCACAACACCCGGGCCGGCCACATCGCTGACGTGAAGCTGCAGCCCCTGTGCACGCGGCAGGTCCTTCTGTTCCGGGAACCAGCGGCGGTCGGCAGCAACCACGATCAGCAGGCCTTCGTCATCGCCCATCGGTGCGAACTGGGCCGAAGGCGGGCTGATCGGCTGCAGGCCGAAGCGCTGGCTGGCCAGCTCACGCACGGCATCGACATCGCGGCTTGGCAGGCCGACTTCGCTCAGGCAGGCCAGCTCGCTGCCATGGAATGGACCCGTGCGCGTACCGGCAGGCAAGCGGCGGCGGCCGATCAGTTCCAGGATCAGGCCGTCAGGGCCGGTGAAGTACACCGACTGCGACTGCCAGCTGCTTTCCAGTGCGAAGTAGTCCAGTCCGGCAGGATTGCGCTGCAACGGCGTGCGTTCGCGCAACCAGGCCATCGCTTCGCCGAAGCGGTTGTCCGGTACGTTGAAGGCCAGGTGTACGCCGCCGACCGGACGATCTTCCGCGGGTTGCAGTTCGATCGTGCTCCAGCCGATGTGCACATGGTTGCCGACCACGCGCTGCTGCAGCACATCGTGGAAGTAGCTGGCCACGGTACCGACATCGGATACCGGCAGCGTGAGGTGCAACAGGCGCATGATCGATCCTCCATGGAACGCACGCACCGAGTGTAGACCTGGCGGGATTGCGTGGGTGTCACCGCAGGCGCAACGATTCGTTACGGTGGGTGCCGCGGTCGAAGATCATTCGACCGGCAGCCAGAGTTCCACGCCGCCGTTGCCGCTGTGCTCATCGAAACGCATGTCGTAGCGTTCCAGATCGGGCGCATCGGCCAGGCTGAGGCCGGAGCCGGGCAGGTAGTGATCCAGCAACCAGAACCAGGTCGAGCGGATGGTCGAGATGTGCCCGCCGTGCCAGGCCACCAGGTAGCGACGCGGCGGAATGTCCACGCGTTGCCAGTGCGCAGGTACGCTCGGCACCGCGCTGGCCGGCAGTGCGGCGATGTAGTCGAAGCCGCCATCGTCATCACTGTTGCAGCACACGCCAAAGCTGATCGGTGCTGGCGTCGGCCATTCGCGGTTGAGCTGCGCCCACTGTCCGGGTATCGCACCGCCGCTGTCGCGGGTATGCCGCATGCCGATACCCACCAGCTGGAAAGCGGGCGTGTCGAGCAGGCGCGGTGCCTCATCGCAGGCAACGGGCGCCTCGTCCACGCGGATCGCCTGCACCAGCGCCAGGCCGTCGGTGCCCTGTTCGCGTACCCGTTCCGGTGTCTGCCCGAACTGGTCGCTGAAGGCACGGGTGAACGCCGCGTGCGTGGTGTAACCGGCGCCCAGCGCGACCTGCAGGATGTCGCCGGCGCCGTTGGCCAGCCGCTGCGCGGCCGCGGTCAGTCGCCGCCCGCGCAGGTAGCGCACCACCGAGGTACCGGTGCGGGCCTGGAACAGGCGCGACAGGTGGAACGGCGACAGCCCCGCCGCAGCGGCGATATCGGCCAGTGCCAGTGGTCGATCCGCATGGGTTTCGATGTACCACACCGCCTTGCCTGCCGCGCTCATCCTGCCGTTCCCCGAATCCAGTGCCGGGCACAGTAGCGGATCGGCAGGCACGGCGTTTAGCAGTTCTTGCGCTGGCGAGGCTTTGCGTGCGCCTGCATACCGGCAACAATGCCCGGATCATGGATGAAGGGGTAAGGGGCGTGCGATCGACGACGTGGGATGCCTGGCCAGTGGAGCCGATCCGATGATGGAAATGGTGGTTACCCAGTGGCTGTTGCCCTGGTTGTTGACCCTGGCATTGGCGTTACTGATGTGGCGCTGCGCGCCGTACTGGAAGGGCAATGCCTGGGTGTACCGCGCCGGCTTCGCGCTCCTGGCCGGGCTGCTGACACCGACATTGCTGCTGGCCGGTCACGGCGTTCTACCGGTGCCGACCATCGGAGGGCTGGTGACGGTGCTGGACCGGTTGGAGTGGATCGGCAATCTGGACTTCAACATCCTGGCGGTCGGCACCGACAACATCTGGTTCCTGTTCACGCCGTTCCAGATGGTGTCCATTGGCATGCTGTTCTTTCCACTGCGGACGGCCCGGCCGGCCCGTCTTGGCTTCGGCGGCAAGACCAAGGACTAGCCCCGGCACACGGTTGGTGGACTCTGGTAGGTGCCAACCTTGGTTGGCACTTCCTTGCACCTACCGTTCGATCGCCGGCAACGCATCCGACAACAACAGCCGGTCAATCCGCCGCAACGCGCTTTCCAACTGCCTGCGGTCCGCCGCCAGCCCCAGCGACAGTCGCACGCCGTTCTGGTGCGACACGCCGGGCGGGCAGAACGCCGACGACGGTGCAATCGCCAGCCCCTGCAGCTGCGCGGTGCGCACCAGGGTGGCATCGGTCCACGGCGCCGGTATCAGGCACCAGGCATGCAGGCCCTCGGCACGCTGCAGCAGCGACGGTGCCAGCAGGTACCGCGCCATGCGCGTGCGCTCACGTGCCTCGCCGCGTACCTGCGCCAGCAGCGACTGTGCCGAGCCATCCAGCAACAACTGGCTGGCCAGCGCCGACACCAGCGGATGGCCCATCAACCGGGTCGCCCGCAACGCAGCCGTCATCGCCCCGGCATGCGCAGCGCTCGGGCACTGCACGAACGCGGTGCGCAGGCCGGGGCTGATCACCTTCGACAGCGTAGCCACGTAGAACACATGGCGCGGTGCCAGCGTTGCCAACGGTATTGGTGCCTCTTCGGCAAGCTGCCAGTACGGATCGTCTTCGATCGCCAACAGGCCTTCACTTTCCAGCACGCGCGCCAGCGCTTCGCGCCGCTGCAACGGCAACGTCTGCGCGGTCGGGTTCTGGCAGGTGGGGTTGAGATAGACCAGCCGTGCGCCGCTGTCGCGTGCCTGTCGTGCCAGCGCCTCGGGGCACATGCCGTGTTCGTCTCCGTCCACCGGCAGCAGCCGACGTCCCAGCGCCGCTGCAGCCTGCAGCAGGCCCGGATAGACCAGCGCATCGCACAGGATCGCATCATCATCGCGGCCCTGGCTGACCAGGATCGCGGCCAACGCCACCTGCGCGCCTTCGGTCAGCAGCAGGCAGTTGTCGTCCACCGCGCCGAGCATCGGTTGCAGCCAGCGCGCCGCCGCATGGCGATCAGTGGGGTTGCCGCCGCCCAGGTGATAGGTCATCAGGTTCGGCGCATTGCTGCGCGCAAGCACGGCGGCGGCACCGCGGCGCAGTGTCTCCGCCAGCGCGTCGGCATCGGGCACCGGCGGCACGTTCATGCTCAGGTCCACCACCTGGTCGAAGCCGGCCTTGGGCGGTGCAATGAAACTGCCCTGCGGCCCACGCGCCTCGATCAGGCCGCGCTTGCGGGCTTCATCGAAGGCGCGGGTGACCGTGGTCAGGTCGATGCCGAGCTGTTGCGCCAGGGCACGCTGCGAGGGCAGGCGCTGGCCGGGCGCAAGACCGCCACGGCGCACCGTACGTTCCAGCGAATTGACGATGCGCAGGTAGATCGGCCCGCTGTGTGCGAGCACGTCCTGCACCCACTCGCGCGCTGCGACATCCGGTCGCGGCATGTACGGAGCATGTCGGGGCGTATCGTTGCTTCCAACGGCGGGAGCCTGTCCATAACCATCGGTCGGTTCGGACAGGTGACCGCCGTTGTTGTTTGCGGCGGTCGTGCCCCCCAGAGCCAGTGAAGTCATTGCGCGTCCTCAGCGCTTGGCCTGCCACGGGCAGTAGCAGCCCACGGCAAGCAGTCCTTTCGGGCGCACGGTTTCACCGCGCACCAGTCTGTCCAGCAGCGGTTCGACGAAACTGTTGGCCGAGTTGCAGACCATGCCGATGCTGTACGGCCCGGCGTAGGCCAGATGGCCCTGCCGGTCCCAGATGGCTACGGCGGGGCTGGCCGGGATGTTCTCGATGCCGTCGATGGTTGGCAGGTTGATCACCTTGTTGCGCAGCGGCTCGGGAAGCTCGCCCTGCGTATCCGGGCGGCGGATCGCATAGAAGTCGATGCCGGTGCGGCGATACATGCTGATCAGGTAGCTCAGGTGCGCACCGGTCTCGCGGTTGCACACGCCGCAGGCCGGGTCCCAGAAATGCACCACGCGGATGCGGCCGGTATCACCGGCAAGATCGGCCGGCAGGCGCAGTTGTGAGTCGTCGAAGACGACGGCCTGTTCGGTGAAGGTGGACTGCGCGCTGTAGCCGAAGTACTGCCACAGCGCAGCCGCCACGCCGGCCATGAACAGGCAGGCGAGGGCGATCATCGTCGGCAGCAACCAGCGGCGGCGTGGCGCGGCTGCACCCATCAGGAATCTTCCCGGCCGAACTTGTGCACGTACTGCTTGCGCATCTCGCGGCAGGAATCGGCCTGCGCGCGGCGCTGGATCTCGCTACGCGACGGATCCTCGCTGCGCTGTACGCATTGCTCGATGGCATGGCGTTCGGCCGCCTGCACATCCACGGTCTGCGGCTGCAGGCAGACCCAGGCCAGCGCGGCCAGCATCAACACCACAAAGCCGCCGCAGCCGGCCATCACCAGGTGGAACTTCAGTTTCTCGGCGCGCATCGATGCACGTCCCTTCATCCATACATTGCATACAAAATACCATCTTGTATGGATGTCGTGCCACGCAGATGGCTCAGACGATGGCGCTGTGCCGAGCCTCAGGCGCTTCAGACAGGATCTCGTTCAGCTTCGCCAGCGCCCCCGCCAGTGCACCCTGGTCAACCGCGCCACCCAGCGACAGGCGGATCGCATTGCCCGGTGGCGGCTCCTCCACGCTGAAGGCGTCGGAGCTGGCGATGCCCAGGCCCTGCTCCTGTGCGGCCTGGATCAACCGGTACTGGTCGAGCCGCGGTGGCAGCGGCAGCCACACATGCAGGCCGGCCGGATGCGCCTGGGCGCGGGACGGCAGGTACTGCGCGGCAATCGCCTGGCGCTCGCGCAGTTCCTGCTGGAAGCGCTGCACCATGTCCTGGGCCTGGCCGCTGCGGATCCACTGCGACGCCACCGCCACCATCGACTGGGTCGGCATCAGCGCGATTGCGCGTAGCGCATCCAGCACCGGTTCCATCGGCTCGCCGGCCGGCACCACCAGGTAGGCGGTGCGCAGGCCCGGCGCCAGGCACTTGGACAGGGTGGAGATGTAGTAGACCGGGCAGCCGGCGTCGCGGTGGGCGGCCAGCGGTGGCGCGGCGTCACCGGCCAGCAACCAGTAGGGATCGTCTTCGATCACGGTCATATCGTGGCGCTTTGCCACCACCAGCAGGGCCTGCCGGCGCTGTGCCGACATCGTCGCCGTGGTCGGGTTCTGGATGGTCGGCACCAGGTACAGCAGGCGCGGGCGGCGTAGCTGGCAGGCCTCCTCCAGCGCTTCCGGCAGCATGCCCTCGGCGTCCATCGCCACCGGCACCACGCCCCGCTGCAGCACGCGCGCGGCCGCCAGCAGTCCCGGGTAGGTCAGTTGTTCGGCGGCGATCAGCTCGCCCGGCTGGGTGCGGGCCAGGATCAGCGCACACAGCGCGGTCTGCGCGCCAGGGCAGATCACTACCTGGTCGGTGCCGACCGTACCCAGCATCGGTGCCAGCCACTGCACGGCGGCGGCGCGGTCCTCGCGGGTGCCGGCGCCGACGTGGTAGCTCATCAGCTCGCCCTGGCCCAGCTGCTGCCCTACGTGCTGGAAGCCGGCCTCCATGCCCTGCGCGAACGGCGCGCTGCCCAGCAGCGGCGGGATGTTCATGCTCAGGTCCACCGAGGTGCTGCGGTTGCCGGCCGACAGCGCGATGAACGTGCCACCGGCGCCCTGAGCATCCAGCAGGCCGGCCTGGCGAAGTTCGGCAAAGGCGCGGGTGACCGTGGTCAGGTCCACGCCCACCTGCTGGGCCAGGTCGCGCTGCGGTGGCAGGCGGTCGCCCGGGCGCAGCACGCCGTCATCCACCGCTTCGCGCACCTGCTGGGCGATCTGCAGGTACAGCGGGCCGGCACCCTCGCGGAAGGGGCGGACCCAGGTGCGATTGGGACGTTTCAGGCGGCGGCCGGCGGCAGGGGGCGTCATCGGTCAGATTTTTCCATACGTGCAGATGCACAAGTCCATACAATGCTGTATCTTGTATGGGCTTGATTGGAGTGGTTCGCCTGCTTGTAGGCGACCTCGTACCCACAGTGTAGCCGCTCCACGCCCGGGCGCTGCGCGCAGGCGAGCCGGTCAAGCGCGCTTCTTCAACAGGGTTGACCTCCAATGAATATCTGCTGGAACCGCATCCGCCTGGCGCTGGTCGCCCTGGCCTGCGTCGGCCTGTCGGGCTGTGACTGGGTGCTGCTGGATTCGAAGGGCATGGTCGGGCTCGCACAGCGCGACCTGATCCTGATCTGCATCGGCTTGATGCTGATCGTGGTGATACCGGCCATCGTGCTGACCTTCGTGTTCGCATGGCGCTACCGCGCCGGCAACACCAAAGCGAAATACATGCCCGACTGGTCGCACTCCACCAAGGTGGAGATCGTGGTCTGGGGCGTGCCGCTGATCATCATCGCGGTGCTGGCGGTGATCGTGTGGAAGTCCACCCACGAACTGGACCCGTACAAGCCGCTGGACGTGGCTGGCGAACCGCTGCACGTGGACGTGATCGCCACCGACTGGAAGTGGGTGTTCGTCTATCCGGATCTTGGCATCGCCACGGTCAACCAGCTCAACTTCCCGGCCAACCGCCCGCTGGCGTTCAACATCACCTCCAACTCGACGATGAATACCTTCTTCATCCCGCAGCTGGGTGGGCAGATCTACGCGATGGCCGGCATGCGCACGCAGCTGCACCTGATCGCCAACGAGCCCGGCCAGTTCCGTGGCATGTCCGGCAACTACAGCGGGCATGGCTTCTCGAACATGAAGTTCATCGCCACTGCCAGCAGCAACGAAGAGTTCGAGCGCTGGGTGGCCGAGGTGCGCAGCGCGCCGGACGCGCTCAGCTTCACGCAGTTCAAGGCGCTGGCCGCGCCGTCGAAGAACGCACCGGTGCAGCACTTCTCCAGTGTTGAACCGCTGCTGTTCAAGAAGGTCATCGACCAGTTCATCGGTGTCGGTGAGAACACCACTGCCGCGGCCCCGGCTGGCGCTGCCGCTGGCGTCCAGGTTTCCCAGGAGTAACGAACATGTTGGGCAAATTGACGTGGGAGGCCGTGCCGCTGCACGAGCCGATCGTCGTGGTCACCTTGGCGGCCATGGTGCTGGGCGGCCTCGCGCTGCTTGGCGCGGTGACGTACTTCAAGCTGTGGGGCCCGCTGTGGCGCGACTGGTTCACCACCGTGGACCACAAGAAGATCGGCATCATGTACGTGGTGGTGGCGCTGGTCATGCTGGTGCGCGGCTTCGCCGATGCGCTGATGATGCGCGCGCAGCTGGCCGCAGCCGGGCCAGGCAGTGACGGCTTCCTGCCGCCCGAGCACTACGACCAGATCTTCACCGCGCACGGCGTGATCATGATCTTCTTCGTGGCCACCCCGTTCGTGGTCGGCCTGATGAACATCATCGTGCCGCTGCAGATTGGTGCGCGCGACATGGCGTTCCCGTTCCTCAACGCCTTCAGCTTCTGGATCTTCGTGGTCGGCGCAGCGCTGATGATGATCTCGCTGGGCGTTGGCGAATTCGCCATGACCGGCTGGGTCGCGTATCCGCCGCTGTCGGGCATCGAGTTCAGCCCAGGCGTAGGTGTGGACTACTACATCTGGGCCTTGCAGGCCTCCGGTATCGGTACGTTGCTGACCGGCGTCAACCTGTTCATCACCATCCTGCGCATGCGTGCGCCGGGCATGACCCTGATGAAGATGCCGGTGTTCACCTGGACCGTGCTGGTCACCAGCGTGATCATCATCGCTGCCTTCCCGATCCTGACCGTGGCGCTGGGTGCGCTCACTCTGGACCGCTACCTGGACTTCAACTTCTACACCAACACATTGGGTGGCAACCCGATGATGTACGTGAACCTGGTGTGGGCCTGGGGCCATCCGGAGGTGTACATTCTGGTGCTGCCGGCGTTCGGCATCTTCTCCGAAGTGACCGCCACGTTCGCGCGCAAGAAGCTGTTCGGCTACAAGTCGATGGTGGGCGCCACGCTGGCGATCGGCATCCTGTCGTTCATCGTCTGGCTGCACCACTTCTTCACCATGGGCTCTGGTGCCAGCGTCAATGCCTTCTTCGGCATCATGACGATGATCATCGCCATTCCCACCGGCGTGAAGATCTTCACCTGGCTGTTCACCATGTATGGCGGCCGCGTGGAGTTCAGCGTGCCGATGCTGTGGACCATCGCCTTCCTGGTCACCTTCACCATCGGTGGCATGACCGGCGTGCTGCTGGCCATCCCGGGCGCGGACTTCCTGCTGCACAACAGCCTGTTCCTGGTCGCGCACTTCCACAACACCATCATCGGCGGCGCGCTGTTCGGCTACCTGGCCGGCTTTGCCTACTGGTTCCCGAAGGTGTTCGGCTTCACCCTCAACGAGCGCCTGGGCAAGTGGTCCTTCGCCTGCTGGGTGATCGGCTTCTACCTGGCCTTCATGCCGCTGTACATGCTCGGCTTCATGGGCATGACCCGCCGCATGAACCAGTACGACAACCCGGCGTGGACGCCGTACCTGATCGCCGCCTTCATCGGTGCGCTGTTCGTGTTCGCGGGCATCATCCTGATGCTGGTGCAGATCTACGTGAGCGTACGCGACCGCAAGCGCAACCTGGACCTGACCGGCGACCCCTGGAACGCGCGCACGCTGGAATGGGCCACGCCGTCGCCGCCGCCGTTCTACAACTTCGCCGTGGTGCCCAGGGCCGATGAGCTGGACGCCTTCCACGAAGCGAAGAAGCGTGGCCTGCCGCCGCCGCCGAAGAAGTACGCACCGATCCACATGCCGAAGAACACCGGCGTGCCGCTGATCCTCAACATCTGGATCCTGGTGCTGTGCTTCGCCCTGGTCTGGCACATCTGGTGGATGGCCGCGGCCAGCTTCATCGCGATGATCGTGACCCTGATCGTGCGGTCCTACGACGAGGACGTGGACTACTACGTCAGTTCCGAAGAGGTGGCGCGCACCGAAGCGGCCAACCTTGCCAAGCTGAAGGAGGTACGCGCATGAACCTGTTGACCCGCCCGGAGCTGGCCACCGATACACAGGCGCACGAGGACCACCACGAACACGACCACAGCCACGAGCAGGGCGGCATGAAGGTGTTCGGCATGTGGGTCTACCTCATGTCCGACCTGGTGCTGTTCGGTTCGCTGTTCGCCTCGTATGCGGTGCTCAGCACCGCATACGCTGGCGGCCCCACCGGCAAGGATCTGTTCTCGCTGCCGTTCGTGATGGCCGAGACCTTCCTGCTGCTTGTGTCCAGCATCACCTACGGCCAGGCCGTGCTGGCGATGCATCGTCACGATGCCTCGGCGGTGCTGCGCTGGCTGGGCGTGACCTTCGTGCTCGGTGCCTCGTTCATCGGCATGGAGATCTACGAGTTCTCGCACCTGATCCACGAAGGTGCGGGCCCCAGCACCAGTGCCTACCTGTCGGCGTTCTTCGCGCTGGTCGCCACCCACGGCCTGCACGTCGCCAGTGGCCTGATCTGGATGGCCGTGGTGATGCACCAGGTCTACCGCCGTGGCCTGACACCGACCAACATCACCCGCGTGTCGTGCCTGAGCCTGTTCTGGCACTTCCTGGACCTGGTGTGGATCTGCGTCTTCACCTTTGTCTACCTGATCGGAGCCTTCTGACATGGCCCACGTCGAAACCTCGCGCGCCGGCAATGCGCACGGCTCCACCAAGTCCTACCTGATCGGCTTCGTGCTGTGCGCGCTGCTGACCGTGGTGCCGTTCGCGCTGGTGATGAACCCGGTGCTGTCGCGGCCGCTCACGCTGTTCCTGCTGGTCGGCTTCGCGGTGGCGCAGATCCTGGTGCAGCTGGTCTATTTCCTGCACATGGACCGCAAGTCCGAAGGTGGCTGGAACCTGGCCAGCTTCGTGTTCACCCTGGTGATCCTGTTCATCATCGTCGCGCTGTCGGTGTGGATCATCTGGAGCATGCACTACCACATGATGATCAACTGACCGTGGCCGGGGTGATCGGCATGGACCGCACGATCACCCCGGCACCGCGGCCCTCTTTTCCCCACAAGGGCAGGCCTGACCGAGACCCCGCCCGCATCTGCGTTGGTGGTACCCGTGAAGCGTCCTGCTGCTGTTGTCCGTTCGTTGTTCTCTCCCCGATTCCGCCTGCCGCTGCTGGCCGGCCTGGCTGTCGGCCTGCTGGCCGGCTGCAGCGCGCAGTCGCGCATGGACTTCTATTCCAAGGACATCGCCTGCGAAGCGCTTGGCCAGCAGTGGTCGATGCCCGACAGCCACGGCACCGTGCGTGGCCCGAAGGACCTGCAGGGCCAGGTGACCTATCTGTTCTTCGGCTTCACCAGCTGCCCGGACGTGTGCCCGACCACCATGGTCGAGCTGAGCCAGGTGAAGCACCTGATGGGCAAGGATGCCGACCAGCTGCAGGTGGTGTTCGTCAGCGTAGACCCGGCGCGTGATACGCCGGAGGTGGCGCGCACCTATGTGGAAGCCTTCGACCCCAAGGCGATTGCTCTGGTCGGCAACGAAGCACAGCTGGCCACGATGGCCAGTGACTTCAAGGCGTTCTACGAGAAAGAGCCCGGCCAGGTACCGGATACGTACACGATGAGCCACATTGCCGGTGGCTATGTGTTCGACCGCCAGGGCCGCCTGCGCCTGTTCGCGCCCTATGGCATGCCGGTGGACAAGCTGTTCTCCGACGTGCAGCGCCTGCTGCTGGAGCCGGCCCATCCGGCTGCGGGCAACGACGCACTGGCCAGCTGCCACCTCAAGCACAGCGACACGCTCGCCGCCCGCTGACGCCACCTCTACCGCGGTGGGTGCCGACCGTTGGTCGGCACACCTGGATCCGCTCTTGGTAGGTGCCAACCTTGGTTGGCACAGCTGTAGAGCCGAGCCCATGCCCGGCTCTATATGCTCGCCGCCCCGGTAGGTGTCGACCTTGGTCGACACACGATGCGTGGATCCGGTGGGTGCCGACCGTTGGTCGGCATATCCCTCAATCCCCCGGCCGGCCAGGAGAGCCAACCGGCCGGGGGCACCACTCAACGCCTTACTTGGCTTCTTCCCACTGCACCACGTCCGGCTCAGCCGCCCTGATACCGGCGGTCGACAGCAGCTTGGTGGTGGCATCCAGCGCCGCGTTCACCGAGGGGTACTCGACGATCGCGCGGCCGGAGGCTTTGGACACCTTCACCACGGTGCCGCCGGTGGCGGAGGCTGCACGCTGGGCCGAGGCCGCATCGGTGAAGAACACCTTGACCCGCGAGGTCGCCACTACCGGTGCGCCATCGTTGGAGACAGCGGCCGCAAACTTGCTGGCACCGGCATCCGCGTGTGCCGCCACACCAGTAGATGCATCCGTGGACCGCTTGCTGCGGGTGCCCGCTGCGGGTGCGCCGGCTTCGGTGCCCTGGGTGATCTTGAATTGACCACCGCTGGCCTGTTGTACGGTTGCCGACGGCGCCAGCTGGAAGCGGGATCCGCCCACATCGAATGAACGACCCGTGGCCGCGGCCTTCAACGCCTGGGCATCCACGGTCGACAGTGTCTTGTCAGGCGGCGTCTGGCCTGAACTCTGGGCCCAGGTGGGCGTAGTCATCGCTGCGAGGGCGAGGGTGCTCAACAGAATGGTCGTCTTCATCATCAGTGCCCCAGAACGCGGATCTTGAAGAATTCGAGGTTGCCACGCGATGCAGCGTTCGCGGCCTGCCCCAGGTCGGTGACTTCCAGCGTCCAGGTGCCCGTGGCGTTCTCATCCAGGAAGGCATTGCTGGACAGCAGGTCCCAGTTGGTGAAATTGCGCTGCACGCCACCGGTACCCGAACCGATTGCGGTGAATGCCGGCTGCACCACGCTGCGCGTGCCGCTGGGCGAGACCAGCACGAACTGCAGCTGGCGGGTGTTGCTGTGGTTGACGCGGAAGCCCAGCTGCACGCTCTCGATGTTGCGAGCACCATTGGCGACCTGGAAGGTCAGGCGCGCCGCAGCCGCCGAGGTATTGCCGATGGCCACGGTGCGCGTGGTGGTACGCCAGCCGCTGTCGACCAGCGCACCCAGCGACTGGAAGTTCTCCGCCACCTGCACTGCGCGTGCGGCATTGACCACGCCGAAGCCGTACCAGTTGCTGTAGGCACGGCCGGCAGCGTTCACCGTCCAGCCCGGCACCAGTACGCGGCCGTCGGAATGAGTCACCGCTGCCTGGTTCGGGTCGTTGCGGGTGGCAGTGGTGGCCAGGATGTACTTTACGTCGCGGTAGGACAGGTTCGGGTTTGCTTCCAGCACCAGTGCTGCAACACCCGACACCATCGGCGTAGCCGCCGAGGTACCGTTCATCTTGCCGGTGTAGTTGCAGGTGCGGTCGATGGCGGACTGGTCGCCATCCAACGTGTTGCGCAGGCTGGCGTTCTTGTTGCTGCCCTGCGCGCAGCCGGTGACGTCGGTGGTGAGAATGGCGGGATCGTAGCGGATCGCCAGCTGCCCCGGCACGACCTGCCGCTGCCAGCCGTTCTCGCCGCCGAAGCCGGACACCCACAGCGCCGAGCCGGTAGACGAGTAGGACGAGCGCACGCCATCGGCGCGCACGGCAGCAACGGTGATCACGTTGAACAGGTTGTTGCGCGGGTCGCGGCCGGCCGGAATGCAACCCGTGTTGCGGTTCTTGGTGTCTGCCGAGCAGATGTCGGTGCCATCCGAGCGTGCACCGTTGTTGTGATTGTTGCCGGCGGCCTTCACGTAGATGCCACCGCGCCCGCCACGGGTGCCGGACATGGCCTGCTCATAGGCGGCGATGTCGTTCTGGCTGTAGGCCAGCGGCAGGTTGGGGTTGCCCGGGCTGGAGCCCCAGCTGTTGTTGAAGACCCCCACGTCGGCCACTTCGGCGCCATCCCACCACGAGTACTCGATGTTGGAATTCGAATTGCCCTGGGCATTGGACGCCAGGAAATTGAAGCCCTTGAGTGTGGCGGCCGAAGCGACGCCGCGCACGCCCAGGTTGTTGGCGCCCACCGCACCGGCGATGCCGCCGACCATGGTGCCGTGGTTGTCGCGGTCGGGATTGGACGGTGAGGGGTTGTTGCTCTGGTTGGCGAAGTTCTTTCCCGCGACCGCCGCAACGTTGGCAGCCAGGTCCGGGTGGGCGATCTGCAGGCCGTCATCGACGATGGCGATGGTGACGCCCTGGCCGCGGATGCCGTTGCGGTACAGGCCATCCACGTTCAGATCGTTGCCGGCCACCGGCAGGGTATCGCCCAGTACGGCCTGCCCGGTGTTGAGCAGATGCCACTGACGCCCGGCCAGCGGATCGGCCTGCTGGGCCTGGGCGGTGACGGCCAGGCTGCCCAGCACCAGGGCAGTGGCAAGGGCCAGGCGCGCGGAGCGCGGTGGCGCGGAGCGTTGCGTGTGTCGCTTCATACACGAATCCTTCTGTTGTGAATCGGCATGGCAGGACGGCGGGGCGGAACTGCCCCATCGCAACGAGCCAAACGCGACACAACGAAGAACCCCCTACCTCTTCACGGAACCAATCTGCAGATGTGCCGATTGCGTCACAAACGCTTATGCCGCCGAGGAATAAAAGCCGGCGGTCGCGGCCCTCCTGCCCGTGCCATCATCGTTGGGCCGTCTCTCGCGGCCCATTGCACAAGGAAGACCGATGGTCAGGAAAGGCCCGGACACCGAAACCCCCGTGGACGAGGCCTTCCGTCCCACCCTGGCCTGGATGGCAAACGAGATCGCGGCCGGCCGTGCGCCCCACGCAGTGAACGTGCCCGCGTGCAGCGCCGACACCTGGGATGTCATCACTGGCATCATCGCGGACTATGGGGAAACCCTGGTGCAGCTCCCCGAGGCCAGCTGGGAAACTTCGGTCAGCCAGTGGCATGGCGAGCGCTGGAAGGTCCTGGTCGACCTGTACACGGCTGTGGAAGGGCGAAGTGATCTGGTAATGGATGTGGATATCGCCGAAACCGAAACCGGCTTCGAATACAGTCTGCACTTGGTCTACGTTCCCTGAGGAGGCACGATGAAGCCGAAGCAATTCCGTCTCTCCGCCGAGCAGATCAAGCCTCTGCTGGAGGGCTATGGCGGATGCATCGCCACCGATCGCATCACCGTTGATGGCCAGCCCGTGGGCTACTGCTACCGCGAGGCGCCCGACAACGAGTTGGACAGTGGCTGGCGATTTCTTGCCGGTGACGAAACCGAAGATTACCTGGACGAGCCGGGAAACTCCGGCGTGTACGACGTGAACACCATCGCCAACTGCGATCATGCCGTCCTGGCAGTGGTGGACGCGCCGGCGGGTACCGAGTTCGAACGCACTGAAGACGGCAGGTTGCTGCCCGTCTGATCGGTGATGCCACGTGTTCGGCGGCATCCATCCTGGTGGGTGCCGACCGTTGGTCGGCACATCCATCCAAGCTTGCCGTCACTCCCACCGGTCATCATCGCGCCCCCTCACATCCGGCTGTGCTACTACAGCCCGTGCACCCTTCCGCATCGGAGCACGATGATGGTCAACCCTCTGGCCCAGGCCCATCGCGGCCTCGGCACCACGCTGTTCAGCCTGTTGAACCCGATACCCTTCGGCTTCTTCGTCGGCGCGCTGATCTTCGACGCGATCTATCTCAACAGCGCCGAGGTGATGTGGGGCAAGGCCGCCGCCTGGTTGATCACCTTCGGCCTGCTGATCGCCATCATTCCGCGCCTGATCAACCTGTTCACGGTCTGGCGCCGAAACGGTACCGCCACCCGCATCGACCGTATCGACTTCTTCCTCAACCTGGTCGCGGTGCTGCTGGCGATCTGGAATGCCTTCGTGCACAGCCGCGATGCCTATGCCGTCGCGGTGCCGGGCACGATCCTGTCGGCGCTGACCGTGGCCCTGATCGCGCTGGGCCTGATCCTGCTGTCTCTGCAGCCGCCGGTGCTGCAGGGAGGTCGTCATGGCTAAGCACATCCTGCCTACCGTGGGCGCCCTGGCGCTGGCCGTGATGCTGTCGGCCTGTGCCGGCAAGGCCGAATACCACCCCACCGACCAGTCGGGTGCAAAGCCGCCTCTGCCGGCACCGAAGAACTTCCTGATGCCGCCGATGCAGGTGCCCAAAGGCGTGGGTTGGGCCGACGGCCAGTCACCCACGGTGGCCGAAGGCCTGAAGATCGAACGCATCGCCGCCAACCTGCAGCATCCGCGGCGATTGTTGACCCTGCCCAACGGCGATGTGCTGGTGGTGGAAGGCAATGGCCCCGGCGAAGAACCGGTCACCACGCCCAAGCAGTGGATCGCCGGCAAGGTGAAGGCGCGCTCGGGCAAGGCCGGCAAGGGCGGCAACCGGGTCACCCTGCTGCGCCGCGCGCCCGGCACTGCCACGTGGACCCAGCATGTCTACATCGAAGGCCTGCATTCGCCGTTCGGCATCCAACTGATCGGTGACACGCTGTACGTGGCCAACACCGGCAACATCATGCAGTACCACTATGTACCGGGCGAAACCCGCATGTCCGACAAGGGCCGCGAGTTCACCGACCTGCCCAGCACCATCAACCATCACTGGACCAAGGAACTGCTGGCCAGCCGCGATGGCAGCAAGCTGTATGTGGGCGTGGGCTCCAACAGCAACATCACCGAAAATGGTCTTGCCGTGGAATACCGTCGCGCGGTGGTGCTGGAAGTGGACGTGGCCACGCGTGGCAGCCGCATCTTCGCCTCGGGCATCCGCAACCCGACCGGGCTGGACTGGGAGCCGAGCACCGGCAAACTGTGGGCGGTAGCGAACGAGCGCGACGAGATCGGTGCCGACCTGGTGCCGGACTATCTCACTTCGGTGAAGGAAGATGGCTTCTACGGCTGGCCCTACAGCTACTACGGCCAGCACGTGGACGAGCGCGTGCAGCCGCAGCGGCCCGATCTGGTGGCCAAAGCGATCGTGCCCGACTACGCCATCGGCTCGCACGTGGCACCGCTGGGCCTGCTGTTCTACACCGGCCAGGCGCTGCCGGCGCAGTACCACGGCGGTGCCTTCATCGGCGAGCACGGCAGCTGGGATCGTTCGCCGCTGAGCGGCTATGAAGTGGTGTACGTACCGTTCAAGGACGGCAAGCCGACCGGGCGGCCGCAGACCGTGGTCAGCGGCTTTGCCTCGAAGGATGAAAAGACCCTGATGGGCGCACCGGTGGGCATGGCGATGGACGCCGAAGGTGCGCTGCTGGTGGCCGACGACGTGGGCGACGTGGTGTGGCGGGTGTCAGCCAAGTAGCTCTGTAGCGTCGAGCCATGCTCGACTGCTTTGGATGTGGCTTTTGTAGAGCCGAGCCATGCTCGGCTTACGCGCGCAGCGCGGGGTTTCCGCGTACAGGTCGAGGAGCAGCCGAGCGTGGGCTCGGCTCTACAGTTCCGCGGTACCGCTGCGGAACCCGCTGAACACCGACTCCGCAGCAAACCCGACGCCACCCAGCAGCACGCCGAAGTACACCATCGTGGCCACCACGAACGCGTAACCGGCGGCCACCGCCGCACCATCGCGCTGGATGAAGCCAATGGCGAAGGACATCAGTGCCAGCGCCGGCAACGTGTTGCTGAAGGGAATCGGCCCGGCCGGCGCCATCAGCAGCAGCGTGGCCACGACCAGCGCCAGGTTGTTCAGGCGCATCATCTTCCTCGAGCGCACCATCACCGCCAGCCGCATCGGCCGCGACAGACGCTCCATGCGGTGCACCCACTTCAGTGCACGGCCCAGGTTGGCCTTCAGCTTGTCGGTGGCGATCTGGCGGCGCGCCAGCTTCCGCGGCACCCACAGCGGGCGGTTGCGCACCCGGCTCAGGCCGATCAGCAGGATCGAGGCGCCGAACACGGTGCTCAGCCCGGGAATCGACACCGGAATGATGAAGATGGCCGAGAGCAGGATCACGATCAGCAGCAGGCCTTCATCGCCCAGCGCGCTGAGCAGGGTGCCGACGCTGACCTGCTCGCCGGGCAGCTCGTCGATCATCTGCTCGATCTGCTGGGCCAGGGGCGCGCTGTCGTTGGTTTCGGGGGCACGGTAGGTCATGCGTCGCAAGGTTCTCCAGGGAAGGGCGGTCAATGGGCCGTCCTGCGGTGGGGGACGCACAGGCTCCCGCAGTATCCCGGCCAACGTGGGCAAAGAGGTGAACCGGGCATGAGGGGGTAAAATGGACGGCCCGCATGAAGGTAAGACGCTGATGGACATGGGCCGCAGGCAATCGACCATCGAACTGGTCGCCATCGACATGGATGGCACCCTGCTGGACCCCGCCCACCGGCTCACCGCACGGGTCAGGCAGGCCATTGCACAGGCGCGCGCGCTGGGCGTGCACATCGTGCTGACCAGCGGCCGCCCGGTGCCGGGCCTGGCACCGTTCCTGCAGGAGCTGGGCATCAACGGCAACGACGACTACTGCATCGCCTGCAATGGTGGCCTGGTGCAGCGCATCGGCACGCGCGAAACGGTAGTCGCGTATCCGCTCAGCTTCGCCGACTTCCTGTTCTGCGAGCAGGTGGCGCGCGAACTGGGTATCCATTTCCAGGCGTTGGACAGCCAGCGCATCTACACGCCCAACCAGGACATCAGCTACTACACCGTGGCCGATTCGCACCTTTCGCACATGCCGCTGTCGTACCGCCGGGTGGCCGACATGGACCCATCCATGTCCTTCATCAAGTTGATGATGATCGACACGCCCGAGGTGCTGGATGCTGCCATCGCGCGCTTGCCCAGCGCGCTGACCGAGCGCTTCGCGGTGCTGAAGAGCGCACCGTTCTTCCTGGAAGTGTTCGACCACCGCGCTGGCAAGGGCCCGAGCCTGCAGAAGCTGGCCGAGCACCTGGGCATCGACCGCGCCAACGTGATGGCCATCGGTGACCAGGAGAACGACCTGACCATGCTGCAGTACGCCGGTACCAGCGTGGCGATGGGCAATGCCATCGACGCGGTGAAGGCGGTGGCGCGGTTTGAAACCACCAGCAATGCAGACGAAGGCGTGGCGCGGGCAATCGAGCGCTTCGTGCTGCAGTAACCGCGCGACCGTCCCCCGGTAGGTGCCAACCCCATCCGCCCCGGTAGGTGCCAATCTTGGTTGGCACACGCAGACGGAAAGCGCCGACCAAAGTCGACCTCCACCACGCCGGGGCTATACCCACGTATAACCCGCCCATCCCCATCGCCATCGGCGCTGTACCACGGCGCGATGGCGAATGCGGCAAACCGATGCAAGACTTTCGTACGTCGAAATCACGCCATCGAATTATGAGGCGGAGGATCGTCTTCCTCTGCCACTGACCGGCGCGCACTGCGCCGTCACACCCCCAACGCAATCGCATCGCCAGCCAGAGCGCCCACACCGGTGCTGCAACGCGCTGGGCGTGCGCCTGCGCCGCTCTCTCCCTGCACCCTGGATCTGCCCATGAACACCCCACCCACGACGCGCCTCGCCCTGGCCATCATCACGGCCATCGCCGCACCTGCGTATGCCGCCGAATCGGCTGACACCGCGCGCGACACACCCACTACGCTCAACGCCCTGCAGGTGATCGCCACACCCCGCGGCGCGGCCGTGGCACCAACCCAGGTGGTCGGTCCGAACCGCTACATCATCAAGGCCGAAGACCTCGACGCGATGGTCACCGGCAACAACGGACTGGCCATGCTGAAGCAGGTGCCCGGTGCCAGCTACACCGCCACTGACGGCCTGGGCCTGGATATCTCGGCCACCAGCCTGTTCGTGCGTGGCTTCCGCATGAATGAAATGGGCATCACCTTCGAAGGCGTGCCGCTGAACGACAACGGCTTCCTCTCGCTTACCGGCACCAGCGTGGTGAACGTGGGCGTGCCCGACGGCATCGGCGCGATCACGGTCAGCCCCGGCGGCGCACCGGTCAGCGTGTTCTCCAGCAGCGTCAACGGCGGCAGCCTCGAATACCGCCTGCGCGAGCTGCAGGACACGCCCAGCCTGCGCGTGAAACAGGGCGTGGGCAGCAACAACACGTTGGTCACCACCGTGTCCGGGCAGAGCGGCCAACTCGGTGAGCACGGCCCGAAGTTGCTGGTCGACCTGCAGCGCGTGTCCGCCGACAAGTACCAGGGCGAGGGCACCCAGAACTTCCTGCGCGGCGACCTGAAGCTGCAGCAGGACGTTGCCTGGGGCGACTTCACCGTGTTCCTGTCCGACAGCAAGGCCAAGGTCTGGGGTTACAACAACATTTCGTTCGACATGATCCGCAAGCTGGGCTGGAAGGCCGACATCTTCTATCCCGATTATGCCTGGGCGTGGTACGTGGCCTCGCCGGAGAATGCGGACAAGTCCTGCGGCGTCTATACCTGCGGTGAGCTGTCCGAACTGATCCCGTACGACACCGGCCAGATCACCCGCGACCGCGTGTCCTCGATCAACCATCGCTTCCAGATCACCCCGTCGCTGCGCGGCAACGTGCAGGTGTACAACGCCAACAGCCACACCCAGGCCACGCTGACCGACCCGACCGTGCCGTCGCCCAACGGTGCGCCGTTCTCCGAACAGGTGCAGACGCCACGTGTGAATCGCCTGGGTGGCATGGTCAACCTGCAGTTCGAGACCGGCGCGCACACCTTCACTGCCGGTTTCTGGCAGGAGAAGAGCAAGGCTGCGGCCAAGACCGAGTGGTACCAGCAGCCGCTGCTGGGTGAGGGCCCGCCGCTGAAGGCCACCGGCCCGTTCGATGTGTACGGCCCCGCGTTCAAGACCGACAACGCATCGAGCTGGGTGACCCGCTCGCGCCAGTTCTACCTGCAGGACGACATCGTGTTGAACGACACGCTGAAGCTGGGTGTCGGCTTCAAGGCCGTGGACTTCCGCACCAGCGGCGGTGGTCTCGGTGATGCCGAGGACCGGCCGGTGAACGGTACCCTGCGCGCGAAGAGCAACTTCCTGCCGCACGTCTCGCTGTTCTGGAGCCCGACCGAATCCACCGACGCCTTCATCGACCTGGCCAACACCATGAACGGCTACCGCGTGGCCCAGCGCGGCAACATCGGCTACACCGCCTCGGCGTGGACCATCACCGACCAGGAAGAATTCGATCGCGTAGCGGGCACGCTGCGCCCGGAGAAGAACTGGAACCTCACCGTGGGGGCGTCGCATCGCTTCGACCGGCTGACGATCACCGGCGACGTGTTCTACAACGACATCCGCAACCGCCTGCTGTCGGCCGCCATCGGCACCCAGTTCGCGCAGATCAACACCGTGCGGCTGATGCCGAAGATGCACGTGATCGGCGCTGACCTCGGCATCACCGCCGACCTGACCGACCACCTGCAGTTCTACCAGGGCGTAGCCGTGGCCCGTTCGTACTACGACAGCGATTTCGTGGTGGGCGACACGGTGTACCCGATCAAGGGCAATGCCCAGCCGGGCTACCCGCAGATCTCGCTGGTCAGCGACCTGTCGGCCCATTTTGGTGACTGGCGTTTGGGTGCCACCAGCACCTCGTACCTGCGCCAGCCCTTCACCTACGAGAACGACATCCGCGTGCCGGCCTTCTGGCAGGTCAACACCTATGCCGCGTACCGGTTCGGTGCGGACAGTGCAGTGCCCGGGCTGGAGCTGCGGCTGGACGTGAGCAACCTGTTCAACCGCCACAACATCGGCACCGCCACCATCGCCGGCTCGTCGTTCTCGGGGGATTACCAGACCCTGCAGCGCAGCGCGCCCCGGCAGCTGATGTTCAGCACCTCGCTAACCTTCTGAGGCAACGAGGGCGGGGTCAGATCCCTTTGCACGGCAAAGGGCTCTGACTCCCAAACCCGCCTTGCGCAATCAACAGGGATTTTCAGGCGGCGACGCAAGGTTCCCACAATGTTGCTGGGTCATGCTGTTGGCATGGCACAGCACAACCCGCTACCCCCGCTGTTCGGCATACGGAGTCATGGACGGCCCCGGCAGGCGCTGTCCGTGGCGCCTGTGATCGACCTGCAGGCCGAGTACCAGTTCTGGCACGTGTACGAGCGCGTGGTCCGTCCGTTGCCCGGTGGGGGGCTGCGGCTGGCCTGGCTGGTGTGCCAGAAGGTGTACCGGGACCGGTGGCAGCACCCGGACGACAGCGACGAGGCGGCGTTGTCGCGGGTGTTGTTTGGCGGGAACATGACGGCTGACCGCGCGTCGGAGCTGGCGGAGCTCCACGCGCTGGTCAGCCGTCGGGTGGCGTTGCTCGCCAAGCGTGGGCGAATGGGTACAACGGCGTGATGCGAGGGGATGACCCCGGCGTTGCCGGATTGCCATGAACCGCCCTGGCACCCTCGCACCATCCGCTGCCATGACCTGCTCTGGCATTGACCCATCCGCTGCCATGACCTGCTCTGGCATTGACCCATCCGCTGCCATGACCTGCTCTGGCATTGACCCATCCGCTGCCATGACCTGCTCTGGCATTGACCCATCCGCTGCCATGACCTGCTCTGGCATTGACCCATCCGCTGCCATGACCTGCTCTGGCATTGACCCATCCGCTGCCATGACCTGCTTTGGCATTGACCTATCCGATGCCATGACCTGCTCTTGGTAGAGTCGACTGTTAGTCGACTGCTCTACTCATCTGCTCCGCAGAAATCCGCGCTTCGCGCGCGAGTCGACTAACAGTCGACTCTACCAACGCCCTCTCCAACCGGTGCTTCTAAGGCTTTCCCCGGTCCAGCTGCCGGTACCCGATCGCTTCAGCCAGATGCGCCGTCTGGATCACTTCGCAGCCGGCCAGATCCGCAATCGTGCGTGCCACCCGCAGAATGCGGTGCATGGCCCGTGCAGACAGTTGCAGGCGCTCGATGGCCTGCTCCAACATGTCCTGATCGCCCTCGCTCAGTTTCGTGCAGGCCCGCAACGCCGCCGGCGGAAGATGGGCATTCAACCCACCACGTGCCTGCTGCCGGGCGTGCGCGGCTTCCACCCGCTCACGCACCGATGCACTGGGTTCACCCAGCGGTGTGCTCTCGCGCAGCTCCACCGCATCCATGCGCGTCACGCCGATATGCAGGTCGATGCGGTCCAGCAACGGACCGGACACCCGCGCGCGGTAGCGGTTGATCCGTTCATCGCTGCACAGGCAACGGTTGCTGCGGTCTCCGGCCCAGCCACAGGGGCACGGATTCATCGCCGCCACCAGTTGGAAGCGCGCGGGATACTGCACACTGCGTGCTGCGCGGGAGATACGGATGTGGCCGGATTCCAGGGGCTCGCGCAGGGTCTCCAAGGCGCTGCGGTTCCACTCTGGAAGCTCATCGAGGAAGAGGACGCCATGATGGGCCAGTGATATTTCACCGGGGCAGGGCGGGTTGCCTTGTCACTTCTAGCTAAATCATAGACACGTCTCGCGAAAAAGGGCCGGTTAGCGCCCTAGAATCAGGCGTTCCTCGTCTATGCTCAACACCAGAGAGCGCGACTACACACATTAAATAACGAGACTGCATTGCAGGGCACATCAAATGAGCAGACTGCGTACCCATTCCCCCGTTCGAAAATTGAAAAATAGCCACCGGGCCCTCACCGGGAAGGTCAATTTGGAAGGTGGCGGGATGGCAGGCTTCGAGTCCTCACTGGAGCGGGACCTGCTTCTCATCCTGGACTTTGATCGGACAGTGATGTCCGTAAAGGAGCAGCCTTTCTCCCTTACGTTCATTCATGAGGCTTCAGTGCGTCGCTACACCCCCGACGTGATGGCCGAGTACGATCGAGATGTCCTGCCAACGGTCGTATTTGAGGTCAAACCGATCGAGAAGCTGCGGGCTGATTGGGTGTCTCTGCGCCCCGGCTTCAAGGCGGCGGTGGCCCACTGTCGCCTGCGGGACTGGCAGTTCAAGATCGTCACTGAGCGGCATATCCGCACGCCCTACCTGGCAAACGTGAAGTTCCTGAGGCGCTATCGGGATCTGGCACCCCTTCTACTTCGGCAAGCGCAGTTGAGGTACACCGCCACCGCAGTGGGGCCCACAACACCCCAAGGCCTGCTCGCAGCCGCCTATTGGCCGAAGGAAGAACAAGCGCAAGCGATTCCCGCGCTTTGGCAGATGGTAGCCGCGGGCGAGTTCGATATCGATTTGACCAAACCGCTCAGCATGCGGATGCCGATTCGGTTGGTGGAGTAAGACATGGTCTCCTCAAACTTCATCAATATCTCACCTGGCGTAGAGGTCATGGTTGGCCAGCGCCGGTACCGGATCACCCGGTCCCTGGACATCAACAGTGTCTTGGCCGAAGACGTCGAGACCGACAAGGTTGCCAGGCTTCGAATCGAGACTATGTCCCGAGTTCTGGAAGTGGAAGACGGGGATGAGACACCTAACTTCTCCGTTCACCACTTCTCGGATGATCTATGGGCAGTGGCACAACGGCGCTTTGAAGCTATCAAGCCCTTGCTGGACAATCCTCGCCGCAGCAGGTCATCAGTTGCCGCAGCGGCGTTGAGTGCCGGCGTCAACACGTCCACGCTTTACAAGTGGCTGGCGCTCTATCACGACCATCAGCACGTAGCGGCCTTGGTCCCAACTCGACGCGGACGGAATAGGGGTACACGCTTTCTGCAGGCGGACCAGGAGTTAGTGATCGCCTCGGTTATCGAGGACTTCTACCTCCAGAAGCAGAAGCCGAGCCCGAAGTCGGTCGTGGATGAGGTGATGCGCCGCTGCCGCGTGGCCAAGATTGATCCGCCGCATCCCAACACTGTTCGGAATCGCATTGCCGATATCCGGCCAGCTACAGCACTCCGTCGCCGTGGCCAGAAGGACAAGGCGCGTGACAAGTACGAGCCCATCCGAGGTTCCTTCCCTGGTGCTGACTTTCCTCTGGCAGTGGTCCAGATCGACCACACGCCGTTGGACGTGATGGTCGTCGACGAGGAGCACCGCAAACCCATCGGCCGTCCATACCTCACTTTGGCCATTGACGTATTCAGTCGAGCCGTTGTTGGTCTGTACGTCACCCTGGACGCACCCTCTGCAACGTCAGTCGCGATGTGTATATCGCATGCGATGAACACGAAGAACGAGTATCTACGCGAACTAGGTGTAGAGGGAGACTGGCCCGTGTGGGGTCAGATCGGAACCCTGCATGCTGACAACGCTAGGGAGTTCAAGTGTAAGGCGGTGAACAGGGGCTGCGAGGCCAACGAGATCATCATGCAGTGGCGGCCGGTCAAGAAGCCAAACTATGGCGGTCACATTGAGCGCTATATGGGGGTAGTTGCCACTGAAATGAAGAAAGTGCCGGGTGCAACATTCTCCAACATCCAGGAGAAGGGCAACTATGACTCTGAGAAGGAGGCGAGCTTGACCCTGAGGGAAGTGGAGCACTACTTGGTGAACTTTATCGTCAACAACTATCACCAATGCGTGCACAGTCAGCTCGACGCAGCCCCCATCAAGGTTTGGGAGGACGCGATCCTGGGCGATGAGAAGCCTGGTGTGGGTCGAATGCTGCCGGCGGATCCAGACCGGGTTCGTATGGATTTCCTTCCCTACTTCCAAGTCACGGTGCAGCGGTACGGCGTGCGGATTGAGAATGTCTTCTACTATGACCCGATTCTTGATCGCCACATTGGGGCGACGGATGAGGACAACCCGAAGCTGAAACGCAAGTTCATCTTCGCAAGAGATCCTCGAAACATCAGCGAGATCTATTTCTTGGATCCAAATTCCGAAAGATACATTGCTGTTCCCTATCGAAACATGGCTCACCCGGCGATCTCTGCCGGCGAACTACGTGAAGCAAAGAAGCGAATCAAGGCTGAAGGTAAGGATGCTGTAGACGAGGAACGCATCTTCCAGAGCATTGAGAGCAATCGAAAGTTGGTCGAAGAGTCCAAAGCCAAATCCAAGGCTGCTCGCCGCCAAGCGGCGAAAGCTCCCAAGGCAAAGCCCAGTTCGATTGCATCCCAGTCCGCGCAAAGCTCGCAAGCCACGCCGCCGCCGCACCAGTCAGCAGCGAAGGCCCCTGACCGCAACATCTTCTCGCAGCCGCTCGAAGTCCTTGAAATTGGAGAGATCAACTGATGAGTAGCTATCCCCATCTGCATGATCAGGTCGCTGCTTACATGGGCGCATCCAACGAGGAACGCATCGCAGTTGCACGTAAAGATCGTTGGATTGGTTACCCGAAGGCAATGGCTGTGCTGGATGAGTTGGACCAACTCATCGTGTACCCCTCCACACAGCGGCCACCGTGCAGGCTGATTGTGGCTCGAGGCGACAACGGCAAGACGGCACTGCTCCGGCAGTTCCAGTTGCGCCATCCAGCCGTACAGTTGGGCGACGGGGGCACTAGCCTCCCGGTGCTCCGGATCAACATGCCCGCTCAGCCGGACCTGTCCCAACTCTGGTCAGAAGTGCTCACTCGCTGCGCGACTACTCACCGCAGAGGTGACCCGGCCAGCGCCAAGTACACCATGGTGGTATCTGTCCTTCGCGTACTGAAGGTTCGCGTGCTCGCAATCGACGAGTTCAATGACGTTGCTCTTGCCAGGAAGGGGACGTCGGATGTTCTGGCTGGCATCCGTAAGCTCAGCAATGAGCTGAATCTAAGTATCGTTGCTGCCGGCACCGAGGCGGCAGTTCATGCTTTGGCCTTCGATCCCCAAATGCGATCGCGATTCAGTGCCTTGTCCATGCCCAAGTGGACCATGGATTTGCCGTATCTGAACTTCCTCAACACCTATGAGCGCCTGCTCCCCTTGGCCAAGCCCTCTGGGTTGGCGGGAGAGGCGCTGGCGCCGGTTTTACATTCGGCAGGCGGGGAGGCCATTGGTGGGACCGTGACCCTGCTTCGTAGCGCAGCAGCCATGGCGATCAGGTCCGGCGAAGAGAGGATCACCATCGAGATTATCAGGGCCGCCCAAGAGAGCGCTTCTCACGCTAGCGCACTAGCCGAGATCTGATCATGCGCATCGTCTGGCCGCCCCACGTGCCCGACGAACTGCTTTCCAGTTACTTGGCTCGAATCGCAATCGCCTACGGAATTTCGTCTCACAAGCTCATGGCGCTCCATGCGCCTGGCTTTCAGGTCTGGACCAGGGATGTTGATGTCTGCGCCTCCGATGCACTTTTAGAACGCCTGACGTATCCGTCAGGAAGATCTCTACAGATGCTTTATGGACTCACCCTTGGCGAATGGAATGCAGTGACAAGGCGCACTTGCGATCCGCCACAAGGGGTCTACCACTGGATCAACAGCATGGGCGTGTATCACCGGACTCGCCTTAGACACGGTCTAGCTTTCTGCCCGGAGTGCTTGGAGGAAAATGGAGCGTATCTACGCCAGTGGCGACTGTCATTCTGGACGGTTTGCCCGTTGCACCAAAGGGTTCTGCAGGATGCATGCCCCTATTGCGGGGCGGTGGTTCAACCCCATCGACATGGATTTGATCTTCGTAGATGTTGGCACTGCAATCGATTCCTAACCACTTGCGTCACGGCAGCAATGCGCGCTTTGCCGCTCCAGTCATTCCTCTTCAGATGCTTGATGTATCCCAGCAGCGAAATTGAGTTCAACGGTCATTGCTGTTCCGGGGCTGAGGTGCTTTGGGGGAGCGATGTACTTCTCCAAGCACTCAAGCCGGTCTGCAGGACATTGGGGATGGGGCCAGAGCGGGGGCTGAGGATCGAACTGCGCAGGGTACCGGATCGCCACGCGGACATGGAATTGCTCTCGCACCTGCTGGGTCTTGGACCCGCTGGCTTGGTAGCGATGGGTGAGTCCATGGAGGTGACCCAGAGGTGCTTTCGCCAACAGATGCCCCCCTGGATAAAGCTGTTAGCGGAGCAGCTTTCCGCGGGTCGCGTCAATCGCGGGCCGAAATCAAATCGAGCCGAGTTGAGGTCCGCAGGTGAGGCTCAGCGAAAGCGCGTCAGTGGATGGCGCGAGATGAGAGCAGATGTGTTGTTCAAAATGATTGGAAGAAGCAATGAGTACAGATAAACAGGGGCGTCGAACCTGCGACGGCTGTTACGCGCCGATGATATATGCCCATAAGCTGTACAAGGGTAGCGAGTACTGCGGGACATGCTATAGCAGTCATTTCGTGAGTTGCAGTTGCCCAACATGCAGCGGGACAGTGGTGCATCACGCGTCGGAGCCACATGCTCCATCCTGTGATTCTTGTCTTCGTAACCAGAGACGCTGTATCAGGTGTGACAGGCCCGCGCGCGAAGCACGCATCATCCGGGATACCACACCTGGCCCCGACGGTGGATCACCCATCACCTATGAGCATTTCGTGTGCCCATCGTGCTTCCCGTACACCACTCCCGAGATTGAATGCCCCATCTGCAAGCGGCCAAGTCAGCGTCTGGCAGGTGCTGCACACCTGCCGGACAACCTAAAGGCTTGCCCATCATGTTTGAACAAGCACACGCATGCCACCTGCGGTCGATGCCGGAGGTACAGGAAGGTGGTCTCGGTCACTGAAGAGGGGAGGCCACTGTGTATCGGATGTGGCGGCGACCAGCCAGCCGAGCACATGTGTCCAGACTGTGGTTCAACGGTTAAGGGCACCGGAGCGGCCCGCTGTGATTCATGCTCGATCGCCGCACGCCTCAGGCGAGAGGTTGCGCTGAGCGCGGCAACCATTGAGCGCGAGTGGGTCGCTTCCCTGTACACCGCATTTGGCGAATGGCTGCTCGCGAGGAACGTTGCTACTGGCGGACTTCCCAGGAAAGCTGTCCAAGCTGCACCGTTCTTTCGTGCCATCGACTTGGATGCCGGCACCCATCAGCCGATAGTGGCGGCTGATCTGCTCCGTCTATTCGATTCCAAGCAACTGAGGGCCAACCTGAACGTCACCCGCTTCATCTGTGAGCGCTACGGGTTCCAGATTGACGAGAATGCTCGTGCCCGAACTCGTGACATCGCGCTGATCGAACGTGGTCTGGAGGAGAGTGCATCCAAACCGTGGGCCAGGTATCTGACTGACTACAGGACATGGCTGGCGGGTAAGCCGACTAGGACCCAAGCCCAGTACCTGAGGACGGCACAGGCGTTCTGTGAGGCGGCCGATCTTGGCGGCCCCTTTGCGCAGGAGCATCTAGTGAGGTACTTGGATTCGGCACCTGGTTCACGCGCCAACCTGAGCGTCTGGGTCGGATTCGTTCGGGCGCGGTATGGATGGTCTGTGACAATGCCCCCAAAGGTCGCCAAGAAGGCAAACCTCAGGCGGGATGCGCAGACACTGATGGACCTACTGCCGCGGGTACGCGTTCCAGACACTGCCTCGGATGAGGACCTGGCTGCGACCATCGCCCTCGCTTACGGGTTTGAGTTAAGCACCCTACGCCGCCAAGTGACTGGGGTGACGGATGTAGGAGACTTGATCACCAGGGACGGAATCGTCGAGGTGAAAATGGAGCTGAGGGCTGTTGTTGCCGAGTGGTCGAGGCGAGCGTTCTAGAGTTGCTTTCTGGAAGGATACGAGAGCCAGCCTGGATAGGCCGGCTCATGCTTCTGGAGGCAGGTCGTCCGGATGGGGAGGTAGGCCGAGCAACTGCCGGGCATCTGAACTCAATGGATTGGCGATGAGGTCAGCGATCTTGCGGGTGCACCAGTCATAGAACTCCGGATGATCATGCATGAGGTTCGCCTGACCTTGTTCGCTGTAGCTGACGCGGAAGCAGTACCGTACCGGCCCAACCGTAAGCGTCGAATAGAATGACGTAGGGGCTGGGGTATCCTTGTCTCCAGTGACAATCAGGCCGCCATGTGCAGCATAAGGTATCGCTGAAAGCTCGTTCTGCAGGCGTTTGTATGCCTTATCCAGGTCAATTCTCAGTTCCACGATGTTGCGATCATTAAGACCGATTGTGAAGTCCCCAAGTTCATCCTGGAACGGCGCGCCCATCTCGCGAGATGGCAGCACATCAACTTGGCGAAGTATCTGAATACGTCTAAGTAGAGTTACCCAGAGGCGTCCCTGAATCGAGGGTCATGCGTGAAGTCTGCTGGGTCATGACTACGACTGGCGAGGCGGGATGCCACGGCATGGAACTCGTCGAAGGCAAGGTCTGCCGGCCGCGTTCGAGCGCTGTTACATTGCTCACGGACTCGTGCTTGAAAGTGATAGGCCTCTGATCTCGAACCATGAGCGTGCCGGAACCCTCCTCCGTCGCGAACGATCACCGCCTGCTGGTCGCCAAACACCGATCACAATGCCGATGCCTTGATTTCATGCTCTCCTGAGAGTGAACTGGCCCCTAGGGACGTACGCCAACAAGCGATACTTGATCGCACCTGGAGGTTCATATGTCCCCTATTAGTCGCCGTAGCTATACGGATGAGTTCAAGCATCAGGCCGTGAGCCTGGCCGAGTAGCTGGGGCCGGCAGCGGCCGCCCGGCAACTTGAGATTTCGTGCAAAACGTTGACCAACTGGATCGAGGTGGTTCGCGAGGGTCGCTCGTTGAGTTCGCAGACCCGTCGTCAGGCCACCGATCTGGAGAGCGAGCTCAGTCGTCTGCGGGCGGAAAATGCCACCTTGCGGATGGAGCGGGAAATCCTAAAAAAAGGGCGACGTTCTTTGCCAGAGAGTTCAAGTGAGATACGCCTTTGCCGCCTGCCACAGGACTCGCTACCCACTTGGCCTGCTGTGCCGGGTGCTGGGGGTGTTGGTTTCCGGCTTCCATGATTACCTGCGGCGCAGGGATCCACGGGGCGGCCTGCATGCCGAGGCACCCCTGCGCAGCATTCACGCAGCCAGCCGCTGTACGTACGGACGGCGGCTGGCTGGTGCGGGAGCTGCGGGCCCGCAAACACCGCATCGGCCCCAAGCGGGTGAGCCGGCTAATGGCCGAGGAACGGATTCGTGGCAAGGTCAAAGGCGGTTTCAAGCTGCGACCAGCCCCCGTGCCGAGCTTGTTGCCGGGCAATTTGCTGGATCGCCGCTTCACCGTCGGATCATGACTTGCCGCATGGGCCGGTGGCATCACATATGTCCCAACGCGGCAGGGCTGGCTCTACCCGGCCGTGGTCATCAGCATGCAGACCCGCAAGGTGCTCGGTTACAGCGTTTCGTCCCGGGTGACGGAAGAGCTGGTCGTAAAGGCGTTCAACAATGCCTGGGCTGCACACCCGCAAAAGCTTGGCCTGATCTTCCACTCTGACCGCGGTGGGCAATACATCGGCGCGCAGTACCAACTGCTGCTGCAGCGGTTGGACGTTGTGCAAAGCCTGAGCAGGCCGTGCAACTGCTAGGACAACGGGGTGGTCGAGAGCTTCTTCGCCACGCTCAAAACCGAGGAAGCCAGCCACACCTACACCACGCGGGAAGACGCCAGCTCGGCAATCAACGCCTACATTCTCGGATTCTACAATTCAGCCAGACTACACTCAGCCTTGGGCTACCTATCCCCCAACGACTACGCCCGGCAGTTCGAGGCTGCCGCCTGAAACGGCTTTATGGCGTACGTTTTCAGGGGGCCAGTTCACTTGGCCTCCGGCACGCTCATGCCGCTGAACTTGCTGCGCCACAGGTAGTAGGAGGCCTCGCTGAAACCGTGCCGCCGGCACAGGTCCTTCACCGCCACGCCGGCTTCGGCCTCAAGCAGAAAGCTGATGATCTGCTCTTCGGAAAAGCGCTTCTTCACGTCCAATCTCCGTCTCGTTGGTGATTGAACTCCAAATCGCCGCGCTACTCAAAACTGGGGGGACGTCGGCGAGAGGGCATCGCCTCTCTTGAGTTCCAGATACAACGATTCCTGCACTTGATTGGCGACCAATGACCGTACCCAGCTCAGTGCCATTCTCTCTTCCAATCAGCATTTGCAATTATCGCCATGCTCGTCCGTAGGCGCGCTAGGCCGATCTGGCCCAATCCAAGAGTTGCTTGGCCAGATGAACGTGCGTCAAGCTAACGCGATACAAGGGGCGGGTGGATGCAAGCTGGATGGAGACTCGACGCAGAGCCGTGGATGGCTCATCGTCGTCTTCATAGATCACAAGGTCGTCGGGGTGATAGAGTCCAGCCGGCGGCATCTTCGCCAAGAAGACAGAGCACTTTTTGACTGTCCGTGGATCGAAGGCGACTTCATTTCCAGTATCAAAGCGATAGCTGACCAGGTAGTCATTTGCGTCACTTAGGTGGTGCTTGGCATTCGGATGTGCGTCAAGCAGATCTCTCAAGTCCCTCCCTTGCAAGTGCCTTCTCCTGGATGTCGGACGGTCGGTCGTTGGTGGCTGACCTGGTTGCTCAGACTAGCCATACTCCCATTGGAAGCATTCGGTGGCAATGGTCGTGAACGATGGTGAGGCGCCGTGGCGGAAAGGGTGACTTTGGTGCATGGTGCGACCAGGCTATGGTTGGGGCTGACCGTTGCCTATCGATTTCAGGAACGCCTCCAATGGCGCCAAGCTCCACTTTTCGCTACCTGGCTTCTCCATGTAGTGAGGGTGGGTGTAGCAGACGCGTCCTTTCCTCTCAAATGCCTTGCCTAGCGAGACACCCTGAACCGATCGGATGATGCTGAGTGCAGCCTGCGTCTCTGCTCGGATAGCGAGATCGTCTGAAACGACAAACGCCGACGCAATGGACTCATTACTCTTGTCTCTCTTGCTTCTTCTCTCGACCTCAATCCATAGGCCCGCAAGGCCATTGGGCAGCAACAGTCTGATTACAAATGCTGTGCGAGCGAGGGCTCTGTAGTGTGAATCTGCCTTCTGAAGGTACATCCAAGATCGCGTCCCCCAATCAGCTTTTCCAATGCGGACTGCCTTGCGTTCGTCCTCGCCCAGAAAGTTCCAACAAGGGTAGGCGCCAACTTGGACGCGTTGCTCGGAGTCAACGGGGACGACGACCCGGTACTCTGCAATGGTCCCCTTCATCTTGAGTACCTTCAGAATCGCCATCAGTTCAGTCAGCAATTCAGATGCCTCGCGTTTCTCATGGGCGCTGTGGGCGTGGCTGAGATCCTCTTGCTTGCCGGCTTTTCGGCCGCCAGAAATCTCTGTGGTGGGCTCCTGACGGTCCTTCTTTCGCTTGGAACTGTACTTGAAGCTCTGATCCTTTTTGAGCCGGATGATCTTTGGCTTCGGATAGAAAGCGAAGGAGATGGAGGGCATATCAAACCCTGGCTTCCGCTCGGTTGCCTCATGCGTGTCTACCGTCGGCTTGCCATTAGGACGAGGCGATCGAGGTCTACTGCCATTGTTGTGTGGCCTAGGTCCTCCCGTATGAATCACCTTTTCACCCTCGGTGGCATCATTGACCAGGATCGTAGCGATTGGCGGTAGTCGCTTCGAGAAGGACATCTGGTGAATCGCTGTCACCAGGAAAGTCCTGCCGGCGAATCCGCCGTCCTTGCGACGGTTCAAGAAGTAGCCAGATACGGTGCCTTGGTATGGTCCCAAGAGTGGGTTCAACGGGATCTCGGCATTGGAGTACCAATGCGAATCCTCGGCGCCCCAAAGGGCAGCGTCCAACTGGGCTCTCAGAATGGGCTCGTGAATGCGCTTGGCCCGGGCCTCGGCATAGTGATCAAACCGGAAGAGGGCCATCATTGGGCCATCATCCAACGTCATACCCAACGCAAGCACGATCTTCCAGCAGCCGCTCTGCTCATCGATGCCGGTAACGTGTCCGGCGAACTCCTGCTCGGAAATGGCCTTGGACCTGACGGTACTCCACGGCCCCGCGGTGAAGATGTCTGCAATGGTGGAATTGAACGCGTAGAACGCCCGGAAGATCACGGTCCTGGGGATGATGTACTCAACCTGATTTCGCTCGTCACGGCTCCTCGTGTCCCTAGCCACCAGGATTCTGGAGCAGTAACTCAGTGCTTCCTGAAGGTGCAACTGGGACTGGGGAAGTGCGACAACGGTCTCGCCCGTGGAGCGCTCTCCAACTTTGGTGGACGGGAGTAGCCCGCTCTCCTGGTCTTCCTCGTACTCCTTGTACAGCCTGGACTCCTCGCCGAAGGCCAAGGCATTGCCCAGCTTTCGCTGCTTCGGAATCAGCATTCCGGTATAGACGCCCCTGCCATCCTCTCCGCGGATGAAGCATTGCCCTGCAACGTAGGTTGCTAGTGACCCCGCGAAGATGGTGCTGATGAAACCCTCAGAATTCTTGTCGGAGAACAGACGCGCGATCTGACGATCATCAAGTTTGGACGGATCTGACCCCCACCCACGTGGAATGGGCGCCAAATAGCACCTGACAGACGTGGACTCCGTTCCCTTGTGTGGCTGGGTGTAACCGTCGATGTAACGGATGAAGTACACGCGGGTGTCATCGGGGAAGTCGGTTAGATCAGTCATGCGGCCAGTGCACGGGGTGCCTCTCCATCATTAGCGGCACGCAGTCTCGTTAATTGAGTTTTCATTCTTCACGGCCAGGACGGCCGCTCGTTCATGAGAGCCAGCGATCGGGGCCCGTCGTCCTTTCAATGTGGACAAATGATGGAACCAATTGGCGGTAGCATGTGCGCAGTGACTTGACAGGCTGAGCGAATGAGCATGCGTCTTGTAGGCATCGATCCTGCCCTTGCTGGGCCGGCCCTGCGATCATTCAGCCAGATCGCCAACGCCTGGTCCCTGAGCATAGTTGAGCAGTGTGAAGTTCTTGGCCAGCCCGAAGATGTTGTTCTTGCATTGGCACAGACAGGGGTTGTCGAGGGACTCCAGCAGGAGACTCTCGAAAGGATTAGCTACGTTCTGGGCATCTATCGAGCGCTACACACAATCTTTCCAAACCGGACACAGGCTGATGGCTGGATCCGTCGACCCAATAAGGCAAGTTTGTTCAACGGTGCCCCAGCTCTGACACTCATGTGCAGTGGAAGTGTCGAGGACCTGGCCGCGGTCCGTGGGTATCTGGAAGCTGGAGCACCGCTAGACGCCTAGCTCCTGCAGGGCCGGATCAGATTGAAATGCTCTGAGAGCAGACGGGTAAGACGCTTGCGATAGAAGCCGCTGACATCGAAGTCACCTCTTCACGCGGAGCCGCTGAGTCGGCAATGCACTCACTGAGTGTATCTGGACGCTTTGGGAGGGGCGTACCAGTAGGCTCACGACGTGGACAGAGGTTGGCGGGTGGAACATCATTCGGAAGACCGACCAGACAATTAGTCTCAGTCTGGGCGACTGGCCACGGGTAGGGTGGATACGCCCAAATCGAGGAATACCACATGCGCCCAACTATTCTGGCTCTCGACCTAGAGGGCACCCTGATCTCCAATGCTGTCAGTCAGATCCCGCGGTCGGGACTGTACGAGTTCCTCGAGTACGCGCAGGGACAGTTCGATGAGCTTGTCATGTTTACGACAGTGGACGAAGTGCGTTTCCGTCGGATTGCCGCGTTACTGGTCTCGGAAGGCAAAGTGCCGGATTGGTTCGCCCAAGTTGCTTACACGACCTGGAGCGGTCGAACTAAGGATCTGACCTACGTGTCGCCAACTCTGGGAGAGGCCCTGCTGTTTGATGACCACGCGGCCTATGTTCATCCAGGCCAGGAGCCACTGTGGGTCGAAGTGCCATTGTTTGACTCTCCCTATCTGGCTGAGGACGAAGGTCTTCTGGTTGCGAAGCGACGCCTAGAGGAGAGAATGGTGAGCCTGGCTTTAGAGTCTTTTCCGACCGGCCGGCATGAGGATGCGCAGTCGTGAGGCTGCTGGTCATCTCCGATCTGCATCGCGAGTGTAGTCGGACGCGGCTGCGGTTGCTCGCAATCCGTTAGGCGTGGTTCTTCCCAACCTTAAGCGTAGTCGACCAGGCGTTGTCGTCGCTGGGAGAATCCGAGCCTCTATCCCAGCTTCGTTGTTGAGGTCTGAGATCGCATCAGCCGCAATCGTCTTGGCAGCTTGGTCGGGCCGCGCAATTCATTAGTTCACCAGAAGGTACCAGTACCCATCTGAAGCATTGATCCCCAGCGCGTCGCGCCTGAGCATCAGGTCAGGTCCCGCTCCACACTAGCCAAGTAGTCTCGAGCAATCCGAGACATGGACGATCTCTCGACGAGACCGATCCTTGGTGCCATGGAGTCGAACAGATCAATGCACTTCCTGAAATCCGACGAGCTCTTTCGCAGGAGAGCGAGGCTGAAGATCGCCTGTGTAGCATCGCAATGCCCTCTGAGGACCAGGTTCTCAAGGTGACGACACACTGAGAAGAACGCAGCAAGCCTCTTTGAGTTCGACATGAAGCCGATACTGGGCATAGAGCGCAAGGCGGTCTGGGCAACGGGAAGGCTCTGGTCATACATGATCGCGACCTGTACAAGGTCCTGAGCCGACGCGCCTGTCAGCATGGAGTACTCAATCAGAAATTCCCTCTTCCCAACCATCGTTTCGGTCACGACCCACTTCCTTTGTGTGAAGCTCTATAGCGTTGCATACATACAGTGTGACCGCAAAACATGTGCCACTTGGGCTCAGGACTTCCTTCGATCCCGTCGACAGGGGCGATTGGCTGCGGTAGCTAGCGCTCTTTAGCCATCGGAAGAGGGTCTCATGACGGCGGCTGATGCCCCTTCTATGTGAATTCTGGACCGCTTGGCCCCGATCGGCTCACCAGTTTTTCTCTTGAATAAATAGACATGACAATCAAATAAGGAAACTGTCATGTCAAACAAAAAATCAAGTCGATTCCAGCCTATCTTCAAGAATTGCTTCAACGGCAACAACTTCATCCTCAGCAAGCAGCTGTCAGTCACCATTGTGCTCGGTGTCACTATCGTGGTCTCCATCGCCCTGGCGTTGACGCTTGGTGCCGGCGCGTTGGTCATCTGCGCGCTGATGTAGGGGCAGCAAAGTTCCTGCCCGGCATTGTGCAACACGGGCAACTGAGACTTTGTGGATACCAACCAAGCTGAAGCCTAGAAGAGCCAATCAAGGCGGACTGGATCCGCCTCAGGTGGCTTGCCACCCAAAGCCAGCGTTGCGGTATGCCGAAGGCAAACAGTCGGAAGTTGATGAATGATTTAAGGCGACGTTGTAAAGTTCGCCCGCTGCCCGGCCGATATCGTCAGCTTACCCCCCTGTGCCTGGCCAGGCCGACGACCTCTGAGGAAGATCCATGGAAGGACGTGAAATCGTGGCTTTTGCAGCCGCGCTCATTGCAGCTGTGCTCGCCTATACCAAGCTGATCGCCGACAAAGAGTCCAAGATCTCTGACTTTCGGAAGGACTGGATCAATAGCCTTCGCGAGGCGCTCTCGGAAATGCTGGGGGAGGCCTACACGATCTCTGGGCGTATCAGGATTCGGGTCAAGCATGCCGAAACCGTGAGGGCGGCGGCGGTGGCGGCGGCGGCCGAAGCAGCTAAAGCAGCTAAAGCAGCTAAAGCAGCTTCTGCCGCGGCGACTACGGACGAGGGCGCCAATACTGCAGCCGAGCCTGGTGGCTCACACATTGCCGCTGTAGAAGATGCAGCCGCACAGCGGGCTGTGGGTGCGACCTCGGATGCGGCCGCGAGCATTCAGAGTTCTGACTCTGTCGACGCTGCTCCTGCGCAGGATGAGAAGGGTGCTGGAACTGATGCTGCTGGAGGCTCAGAGGCACCCACTGCAGGTGCCACCAAGGACTCATCCAAGCCAAAGCAACCGCTGCTAACGGAGGAGCAGGTCGTTGAGCTCGAGAAGGACCTGACAGATCACTGGCACAGCCTTCGGAAGGCACATCGCGCCATTCTCCTTCACCTGAACTTCGGCGAGACGGCCTCAGGCTTGCGTGAGTTCAAGGAGGTGGAGCTGGAGGGCAGTAGGCCCGCTGGCGTCTGGAAACATTTGGTCGATCAGACGCGCATTGGCGGCGCAGGTAGGAGCTTCGATAGCTACAAGCCGAGTCAGAACCGCGGCATGTCTGATGCCGCTGTGCTTCTCGTCGACCAGTTGGAATTGCTGGTGGAAAAGCTTCTCGGTGAGTACGACGAAGTTGGTGAAGAGAAGAGATACGATGAAATCAAGAAGGCCATCTCCGATGCGACTTTGCTTGGCAACTTGGTTCTCAAGCCAGAGTGGAATCGGATCAAGGATGGAGAGCCAAAGTTCAACAACGTGCTCAAGCAACTGAAGCGGCTGGCGTTGGGTGGCTTGGCGTTCCTGCTTTTGTTCGTGTTCATCCCAAAGAAGCAAGGAGATAGCGCGACAGCGCAGAGGCTTATCATCGATGTCAGTCAGCGCCAGGAATCTCCGATGACCTGTCCAGAGATGTTGGACTTGCGCGACAAATGGAGGGGAGTTGCTCCCGTCTCTTCCAGCCTGCCGTGGTGCCCCCCCAGGGGCTTGTGAGCGAAAGCCTACTGGCCCTCCCACTACACTGGGGTACTGGGAGGCGCTGGCGGCAGTGGCGGTGGCGGTGGCGGTGGCGGTGGCGGGGAGCCAGCAAGCGTCTCGTCGAGCAGCAGGTCCACGTTAGTGTTCTTGGTCCGTGTGCCTGAATCCATCGTATCGTTGGACTCTGCAAGCGCTGCCATGAACTTATCCCGTTCCCGGAACTCGCTCTCCATCCGTTTGATCGTCTGATGGATCGTGAGTTCGAATTGGTCGTACTTTGCAGGTTTGTTCCCTGAGAACTCCAGCATCGTGCAGAAGCGCGTCGGAAATTCCCGGATCAGCGCCGTGGTAAAACCATGTACAAGCACCGGCTCGGCCTTCGGCCGACACATCAGTGCGTCTTCAGCACGATAGATGGCTCGGCGTGGTTCCGTGTCGAGCCAGATCACAGGGTACGGAATGCCGCCCAACACTCCCTTGAAAGGCTGTCTTCCATCAAAGTAGAAGTTGAAGTTCCTGTAGTCGAGAGTCGGGATATGACTGGGTTCGGCGATCAAGTCGACACATACCTTGCTAAGCATGTGCGCAAGTTCGACTGAGAGGGTCAACTTGCGAGAAGTTGCCTCCGCGCTTACGCGAAACCCGGTGTCAATTGACTGGCCAATGAAGTCACGACTGACCGTGGAATGACCTTCTCGGAAAAGTTTGAACAGTTCTGCGTTCTCCCAATCCGAGTCCGTCTCGGCCGGATCGGGAGTACGATCATCTGCTGAGGTCAACTGTGGATGTGCATCATCTGGCTGTGGTTCCGGGTCGAACGGAGCGACAGCTTGGGCCCCTTGCTTGGCCAGTTCAGCTTTTCTGGCTTCTGCCAGTTGGCCGGGGGCGCCTGTAACAACGCGGTGCCCGTGGGCGAGCAGGAAGATCTCCCTATTGCGAATGGGAAAATCCGCAAGCCACGCAGACGCCTTCAAGTCGAGTGACTTCGACTTGGTGAGCATGCTACGAAGTTCAGTGAGAACGCCCATCCAGGCGCTCATGCAAATCAGTGCCTCATGGGGATGCTCGATCTCCTTAGTAAAGAGGACCTCGTCGCCAATGGTCTTCCAGAGCTCTGGCGGATCAGCGCTCAGTGGCAACATGCTGGGTGAGGCCTGGTGGGCCTTGTACGCCTCGTCCCACTTCTTCTCGAAGAACCCTTGAGACTTGCTGTAGAACGACCGGACAACGCCAAACCAGGAGTCCGAATCACGGCTGGATCGCTGCTTGAAAGCAGTTGACCCAACAATGTCTGCACTCATGAAAAGTCGCAGGCGCGGCCTAAGTGACTCGCGGACAGAGTCAGGAGCCAGTCGTTCGGTTGCCATCAGGGGATCAGATTAAGCGATCGCGCTCTGACGCCAGCTGCGCTCTCGGACACACCGAAGCGCTCGGCCACCTTCGCGATGTCCTGATCCAGTTCTTTGTAGATATCTATGAATGCTTGGCTAGGCATCAGGAAGGACGCAGCAAACCAATTGGCTTCGTGCTCAGTTCTGTCACTGCCGAAGCGCCTCGCACGCATGTGCGTGATCTTGTTGTCCGCTTCGCGCTTGTTGTTCTGCAGCAGGTAGTGCAGGACAAAGTGACCAAGCTCGTGGGCAATGGTGAACCTGTCGCGCTGAGGACTGGTGTTCAACGGGATGTTGATGGTGAACTTGCCAGGCTCGATGGAGATCGAACCCGACTCCAAATCGCCTTCGGCCAATTCGCCGTACACGATCTGGCCACCCATCCTCTCGACGATCGGCTCAATGGGGCCGCCCAGGACGAAGCCAAGCTTCGTAGCAACATCCGCAGCTAGGGCTGAAACGTCGACACGTGCCCATCCCAGTTCTTTCGGCTTGTCCCAAGTGACCGTCATGATCGTCCCCCGTCTGTAAAGAAAATTGTAGCACCACGTATTGCCTTACAAGTACAACACCCCTGCGTCGCAACGCCTGCGATTGGCCAGAGTTGCTGGGCAGGGGGGGCGGGAAGGGGCAGTTGGGGTGGGCTTGGCATGGCAACGCCTTGGGGGTGCTTTCCCAAGAACCAATTTGCTAGCAGTGCTAAAAACGCTGTGTGAAGGGCATTTGGTGTCCCTAGCGGAGGGGGGGGCGGAATGGAGCCGTACTCTTGTCAGGGCTGATCCCTATCTGGGACGGGGGCGCCTTGAGTTGCTCCGTTCAGCAAGTTCCCTCCCCCCACCGTCTGGGTAGCCAAAGTGTGAAAAAGGGGTCAAGTGCGCAAATTGGCCCATCCCCTGGCCGGCAAGTTGGGCTAAGGAGCGAGTTAGGTTGCCCTCAATCGTACCTGCCCAACTCATCTTCACGAATGATCCTGGGCCGGCCTAATTGGGCTAGGTGAGGCGGCATCATTCCACGGCACCAGAATGCAATGGATGGCGGTTCAGGTTGACCATCGAAACAGCCGGATTCGTCTCAAATGATCCATGACTGCAGCAATCGACAAGCTGGCGCGATTGATACCCATTCCCGTTGGTGCTTCAACTTGCTACATGCAAGCCTACAGTGGATCACGCAGTTCATTGGCGGTGAGGGGGGGGCGAATCCTGCGGACATCTCGCCACACTTGCGACCAAATGGGGAGGCCAGTGACTAAGCCTCCCCAAGTTCGAGATCAATTGCTGAAGCTAACTTCTTCTGCGAGGTGTTCGTACAGATGCTTCTGGCGAAGTGCGGCAACTTGAATGACCGAAGGGATAGTGACTCGGTACGCAGCGCCTGCAACATCGACTGCAGTCCAGATCCCAGTGATCACCCAGCCAATCGGTCCAGTCAGCAATGCCATCGTTCTGGTGAGGGCGATGTTGCCAGCGAAGGAAAGCCCGCGGCCAATGAGCGCTTTCAGGATGGCGTTCACTATGATCGCGGTCAGTTGGTATGACCTGAAGCCACCCAGCCGGAACACCGCCTGGAACACGCCGACCATGGTTTCAGCCGTGACACCATTGGTGTTCTTGACGCCGGTGGACTCTGCCAGTTCTCTCAGTTCTTCGGGGCTCATCTTCTCCAGAGCGTCAGTAAGGATCTTCATCAAAAGATTGCTCTCGATCTTCTCTACGCTGGAGTTTTTCGTGTAGTTCACCTTCATCTTATCGCATACATCCATCAGCACTTCCTTGTACTGAACGCCCTTGCCACCCCGGAACATCGTAGCGAAGGTGTTTGCCCCGAAGCACTGAATTTCGGCTGCAATCTGCTCCCAGTACTGATGATGATCTGGGTTGTACGTCTTGTATCGCGCATGCATGGTCAGCTCCTCCGTGAATCGGGGGGATCCATCCTTGTCATGCGTGAGGCAATAGACGAGATCATTCAGATCTGCGGACTCCAACTGACCCAGGAATTCCAGGTCAGGATCACTGCGGTAAGCCATGTAAATCCCTTTCTTTGCTATGAAATCTGACTGCCGATGTCTGCTGGACGTACCTGGGCTTGCTTCTCTCTCGATCGCGAATTCAAACGGATGAGCGAACTCATCCGATAGTTCCGTAGCGGATGCATGCGACAGTTATCTGCTCTAGCCATGCAAGCGGTGGTGCATGGTCAGAAGAGAGATGTGCGGTGCAATTGATCTGCGAAGTGGACAGGTAGTGCCGCAGTGAGCCGGCTACTGAATACTGAGAATAACGATGCTCTCGACCTGCTTGGTCGCGGCGTACTCTCGCTTCCGGATGGCCTCCATGACGGCGCTTTCCGTTTTTGCCTGTGCAAAGATGCCAGTTGGCCCCACGTTGCGAACCGATTGGCCCTTGATCTTGATCTGGTACCTGACCTTGACGTTGACTGCCATAGACCTGCTCCAATGTCTCATCCTTGATGGAAGCATTGCGGGCACAAGTCACCCGCACGCATGTCACCTATCGGCCGCTGCGTGCGCTTCTTTAGGGGGCGCTTCGCAGTCTTTCAGGGGCACCTACGTTTGATGGTTCTAGCCGTCCCGCCGACCTCGGGGGTGTCTGTTTCGCCCACACACTGCTTGCAGTCCAGTGGCTGAGTGGTGGAAGCCCTCACCGGACAGGGGGGGGCTGCGTCGACGGGCACGAAGGCCCCTTGAGTTCGACCGGGTTTCCATCCGGATCGAAGAAGCACAAGAATTTGCCCGTACCCTCCGCGCCGTAGCGAAGCTGGGCAGGCTCGGCCGAGAGGCCAAACGAACGCGCATGGGACTGAATGACCAGTTCTTCAAACTGGTCGATCCGCAGACAGAGGTGATCCACGTTGCGGCCCCCAATCCCTGGCGCCTCACCGCCCCTTGCTCCCAGCGGGCCGTTGACATCCAGTAGGTCAATCGTGGATGCGCCTACCCGCAGATGGACCATGCCAAATTCAGGACGGCGACGGTCAAGGGTGCCCCCAAACGCCCTCATAGAACGCAATGCATGCCTCCAGATCAGAAACCCTGAGGATTACGTGATCGATACGTTGGACAGTGAACGCTTTCATGAACACTCCTAAGCTCGGGGAGTGGGCGCGCTGAGATCGGCGCGCCCTCCGTAGACTTCGATGAACTCAGTCGACCTTTGCGTGCACCTTCGGCATGTCGCCGCTGAAGTCGACCCAGGCGTTGGTATTGAGGAGTTCCGAATGCGGCACGGCCGACTCCTCAAAGCGAATGGTGAAGCTTTCCGGGCCGTGCGCGAAGGCCACGATCAGGCCGCGCTTGGGGGCCATGTAGCCGGCGTGCAGGGCCAAGCCAGGGTAGCTAAGTCGGACCGCCGGACCCTCCGGATCGATCTCCAGCACGGTAAGAAGGGTCAGCACGCCGTCGGGAAGCACATACATCCAAGTGAACGGACCGCCCGATACCACGGTCATCACTTCATCAATGCCCCCGCCATCGTCAGAAGTGTTGACGTGCAGACGACCGTAACCGAACCCCTAGACATCAGTTCCCATCGGCGCGATATTCGCGCAAGCCGAAGGAGCATATGCCTTGAGCATTCTCAACGTTCTTCTGCGTCCAGATCAGCTCCTGGTGGCCGTCGACACCCTGGCCGAAGATGCCCACACTGGCAGGAAGTCGTGTGGTGCGAAGCTGTTGCTTATTCCCCAGCATAACTTGGTTCTCGCCGCCCGCGGCAGTTCCCAGTTCTTCCTGAGGATCTACGAGCTTTCCCTGCAAGCCAGCTTCAGGGCGGACTTCACAATGGAGCAGTTAAGTAGAGAACTTGGCCTAGTCATTGACCAACTATGGCCAGGGTACGAACGCGCGGCGCTGGAGGCGGGAATTCAGCCGAATGCTTTGGGGTCAGAGATGGTTCTGGGCGGCTGGTCCCCTAGAGCTGGCCGGATTGTCGCAACTGCTTATGCCAAACAAAGCAGTGCGACACCCGCAGTCGTTCTGCAACTCAAGGGCGGCCTGGCCTCTCCGGGGGAACCGCTGCAGGGGAGAGAAGACAGCTTCTCCCCCGATGCAGTTCTCCAATCCAGTCGCATCCAGGCTGCATGGCTGAACAAGACAACAGGCCGCCAAGTTGCAGGTGGGCACGTGTTGGCAGCCGTTCTACGTGAGGGACAGACGGTCATACACGATCTTGGCTCGATCTGACCCACTAGAGAGCTTTACGCGCTATTGAAGAGGCTGCCTCCTACACCAATCAGCTTAGTGAGGACAGGGTAGTAAATTTGGCGGGCTGCGTTGATCTGATCCAACGCTAGCTGCCCACTCTCTGGTGTCGCTCTGGCTTGCCCTGATTGGGTTCGGCGATAGCCAGGGAGTGAACACCCTCGAACTACCGAAGAGACGGCGGCCAGGTTCGGCGAGGTCGTTGGCGGGCAATGCTTCCCCACGATAAGCGACTTCCAGCTTGCTATCGACTGGATGCGGGCACAGTTGCCCCCATGAGCTTTTGGGCCAAATGGGGGCTGTTAGTTCCCTCATCATTCCACGGGTTGGAATGCCCCGGAGATTGGGCTAGATTTGTGCGAACGACCAAGACTGAAACAAGGATGTGTCAGATGTGGGCTGTCATGGCTCTGCCGGGGTCCGTACGATCAAGCTGACAGGCGTCTGCTGGCCTAGCTCCATCACATCTGCTCTGAAGGGCGCAACTGCATATGCTCTGGAAGCCAATGACACATGGGGAAGACCTGTTCCTTCTCTTACATGAGCGAGTTCATCATGCGTTCGCTGGGCGGGAATTGGCATCTGAACTCGGCTTCTTGATCTCCTCCGATGACTTCATGGACTACATGAAGATGTCAGCCAGCATCGAGTTTTTCATGCGATGCGTTAGAGATGCCCGGCTGGTGCTAAGTCGAACCCAGGGATCCACACCCGTCAGTCTTGCTGAAAGTGTTGGGATGCTGATCGATCTGCCGCCAGGGCTCAGTAGAGAACGAAGGTTCCAAGAACTGCTCTGGCACGTCGCAGAGAACAACGGGCGACGCAATGCCAGTGAAGAGTTGCAAAGAGAGGTCATGCTCAAGTTGCGGAGCATTTGCTACATGTGCGGTCGCCAGGTGTCGAAGGGGGGGAGGAACGGGCATCCAGTCCGAACAATTGAGCACATCTGGCCGCACACGTTCGGCGGACAAACTATCCCGGAGAACCTCCTGCCTGCATGCGACTCATGCAATCGCAGAAAGGGGCACGCTTTCTCCTGGACCACAGGACCCGTGCTCTCAACGCTGGTACACGCTAATGAGAAGATCAACAATGAGTTGCGTATGTCACTTGGATTGGCAAAGGTTGCGCATCAGGCTTCCAAGGGCAACAAACTGCGAACGCTGAAAGAGGCGATACTTCTATGTCAGCCTGTTAGCTACCAGCCGGAACTGGCGGTAGATGAACATCATTTCTACTTCGAACTTCTACCGCAGGTCCGGGCATGAAAACCAAAGCGAAGAGCACCAATAAGTTCACCTACAGCGCGTTGAAGTACTCTCAGCGTGGCGGTACATCCGGCGCCCCTCCATTCGTAATCTTCCATGCGCCCGCGGGCGAGATCCTCAAGTGGGCTGATGTTGAGAGGCTGACGCCGAAGACACCCACCGGTGCCCAGCGCCCCCTAAAGGACCTCAAAGTCCGAAAGGTATCCAAATTTGTTCGGGCAGACGATCTCAACACCATTCCCACGTCGATTATCGTCGCCCTTGATCCGAGCTCGGTCTCCTTCAAAAGCCTCGGTGACGATAAGTTGGGGCAGCTAGGCACAGTGACCATCAATGTGCGATCCAAGCACCCGGGCCTAATCATTGACGGCCAGCATCGAGTGCACGGTGTGGCCGAGGTGTCGCCCAGTATGCACCTGAACATCGTTGCCTTCTTGGAAGATGATGACTCTGAGCGGGCATTTCAGTTCGTAGTCATCAACAATACGGCTTCCCGAATCAGTCGCGACCACATCCAGGCACTGAATCTGCATTTCGATAAGGAGCAACTCAATGGGCGCTTGATCACGAGCTCTGGAGTGGGACTTGGGATCTCGGATCGCAAATACGACGACCTTCAGGTGATTGATCGTAGCGAGCCCTTCTCCCGCATGCTCAACTACCCGACCAATGGTAGTGGGTTCATTCCACCCAGCGCGATTGAGTCTGCGCTTCAGGAGACCTATAACCGTGGGGCGTTGCTCGGTATCGAAGGCGATGAACTGGAGATGTTTCTGTCCATCTGGACCGCCATTCGCGACCTCCGTCCGAATGCTTGGCGGCCGGACAGCAAGCTTCTTCACAAGGTCAGCATCCATGTCATCACTGTCTACTTGCTAGAAAGCATGATCTCCAGGCAGCGCAACACTGACGATTTGGTCGATTTCACCAGCGTTGCCGTTCTGGAGGACCAAGTGCGGCGGGTGATTGGACGTATTCCTGAGCAGTTCTGGACGATGGAGTGGAAAGCGAAGGAGCTCGATACAAGCTTGGGAAGAAAGGTTCTCATGGAAGCACTGGGGGTCATTGACTCCAATGCACGGTTCAACCGCATCTGGTACGAGAACGTGGCCTTCATTGACGCAAACTTGGTCGTAAAAGAGGCGGCATCTTCAAAGTCGACGGGCGGCAGGAAGAAGGCTGCAAAGGCGGCCAAGAAGGGCGCCGGCTCTGCAGTGAAGTCGACAAAGGCGAAGAAGGCTGTCAAGTCCAGGGGCGGCAAGGCTGCCAGCAAATCTACTGGATCGGCATCGGGCGTAAAGGCCAGAGTAGCAAAGCGTGGGGCGGGTGCTAGATCATAGTGACGAACTGGCGCTCTCAGGACCTAGCTCAGAAGGAGGGGGGGAATCCGTCGGTCGCGTGAATCAAGTGCTCCAGAGGAGTACCTCGTACATCCACCAGTCGCACCCTGGGTTCCTGTGCATATCGCTTTGGCATGACCCCAAAAGGTCCGATGTTCGTTTCGGAACATCGGAACCTTCAGCCAGTCGATGATAAAGAATGGCTGGCTCCTAAGTGGACCTCGCTCCTGTCAGGTTATCCAGCCGCTGGTTCACCGACCTTAGTGAGGATAGTCAGGAGAAAGGGTGGGGTAGTTTTGAGCGATCCAGTTGATCACGTTGCTTCGGCCCTGAAGGTCCGCCCGGCCAGGCGACTTGCCTGCCGCGTGCTGCGACTGTTCCGGAGGGGAAGTCGAAGGACGACGATCAGCATGTGGCTCGCCGTGACCTTCCGGACGGAAAGAGGGCACCTCAGCCCGGGTTAGCCCTGAATGCTCTTGTACGAATCCCATCCTGCAGCCCGGAGCTTGCAAGCGTCGCACTTGCCGCAGCCATAGCCCCAGGGGTGCAGGATGGACCGATCACCCACGTAGCACGTGTGCGTCCTTTCGTTGATGACCCGAACTAATGAGGGCCCCCCGAGCCTCTCGGCCATGAGCCAGGATTCCGCCTTGTTGATCCACATCAAGGGCGTATGAACCACAAATCGGGAGTCCATACCCAAGTTCACGGCTAACTGGACCGCCTTGATGGTGTCATCCCGACAGTCCGGATAGCCAGAAAAATCGGTCTCACAAACACCGGTGATGATGTGCTTGGCGCCGCGGCGGTAGGCTAGGGCTGCCGCCAAGGTGAGGAATACCAAGTTGCGGCCCGGGACGAACGTGGCAGGCAATCCTGCAGTTCGCAGCTTTGTCTCGCTCGCGCCCGTCAGCTCCGACTGGCTGATCTGTCCGATGATCCCCGCATCATGAACGTGGTCCGGCCCCAGGCGCGCCTGCCACTCGGGCCTGATGGCACTAATGGCCGTTCGAACATCTTGTCGAACGGTCATCTCAATATCGTGTACTTGGCCGTACTTGAAGCCCAGCGTCTCAACGTGGTCAAACCGATCCAGCGCCCAAGCCAGACAGGTTGCCGAATCCTGGCCGCCGGAGAACACGACCAGTGCAGAGCGCTCATCAATGCCGTTGCCGACGGGGGTGCCTTCATTCGCCATCATGTTCTCCAATGTATTCGCAGGACTCGCCGTTCTGGCCTCGCTTGACGACGACCCTGTGCAGGCCTGAAAGGTCAGAGAGGTCGCGCCAGACAAAGTAGGCAATGTTCTCCATCGTGGGGGCACCCATGCCCTCAATCTCATTCAGAAAGACGTGATCAATCTTGGATTTGGTCCGTTCGATCCGGCGCTCGAAGTCGCCCATATCGATCACCCAGCCTCGATCATTCCGGGGGCCGCGGGCCCACACTTCAACCTGGTAGGAGTGGCCGTGGACTTGGCGATAGCGCGGATCGCCATCAGGCCCTGCATCGAGTTGGTGGGCTGCATCGAAGCGGAATTCTTTGCAGATGTTGAAGATCGGCTCACTCATGGTATGCCCAGATATTTGTGTGTCTGCATGCTTAGCCTCCACTTAGGGTGAGCCTTGCAGTACTCAATGGCAGCCTGTGTATTTGCCGCTTGATCAGGCCCATCCATGGGCTGGAGGAAGTACTGGTCGGCTACGAAGTCCGAGAATGCCTCTGGAGGGGCATCCGGTTGAGGGAAGACAAGCTTGAGTTCGTTGGCCCTCTTGATCTTTAGGGGAGCTGTCCCTTTGGGGCTAACAGTCAGCCAATCGATGCCCGCAGGCGGCTGGATCGTACCGTTAGACTCAACTGCGCATCTGAAGCCGAGAGCATGTAGAGCACGTAGTAGCGGCTCGTCCAACTGTAGAAGAGGCTCGCCGCCTGTGAAAACAACAAGGCGGTTGTCGGTCTCCTGATGAGGCCAAAGATCAGCAATGACGTAAGGGAGGCTTCCATCGTCTGGGTACTTCCCGCCATTGAGGCCATTGACACCGACAAAGTCGGTGTCGCAGAAAGTGCAAGCAGACGTTGCGCGATCCTTCTCTCGGCCGGACCAAAGGTTGCATCCAGAGAACCGACAGAACACCGCAGGACGACCTGCTTGGAATCCTTCGCCCTGGAGGGTGTAGAAGATCTCTTTAACCGCGTACATGTGCAGGAACTCCGTTCGGAGCTTCCAACGACTCCCGAACCTTCTGTACCAAGTAGAACGAGAGTAGCTTCCAGTCGGCCGAAACCTTCTGAAGTCCGTTCCAGCGACGTGTCTCAGGACCAAAAACCCACTCACCTTCGGTCCACGCAGTGACCGAGCGAAGTGCCGTGAGTGGCTGGATGAAGTCTTCGCGCTTGGTCGCTCCAATCGCAGAGTGCAGGTACTCCATCACAAAGCCCATTGCAGTGATGCCGACACTGTGGATGAGGCGGGAAGTTGTAGGAGTGTGGTCCTTCCAGGCATCGTGGAAGACATGGCTGACTGCGTGGAAGTACTCGCTGATGAGATCTGCGCCCTTGGTCTGCATGAGCTTCTGGTCATTTCGGTACATGCGCAGCGCACCGTCGGACATCGAGTTCATGATCAGTTTCTGCATCACGGTGTCCTGGATCACACCGTGAGGTGTGGTCTGTCCACGGATCATTCCCTTCAAAGACGAACTTCTGCCGAAGTTGAGCGTCGCGACAAGGCTCGATGCGTCTCGGCGGGAGTCCAGGCGGAAGGGCATGCCAGACCGGTTGGCGATGGGCAGAAGTTCATAGATCATTCCCTTGTTCAAGGGCTTGGTGTTGTTGATCAGAATGAACTGCTGGGTGAGCTCTTCGTGACTGCTGCAGATGAAGGCCGAGACCGGGACCTGAAAGTCTGCGCGACCGATCTCCCGAAGCGCGCTAAACCGCTGCTGGCCGTCGACAATCTGTCCCGGAACACCCTTGCTGATGTCCACAATCAGTTGCTTGCTACCGTCTTTGGCCGTCTTGATGGTCGCACCAGTGCCAGCAACAAACCCGAGCACGATCGGATTGGCCAGGATGGCATCCGGTCGTGCCAAATAGTCGCCGATCTCGCGAATGTGCTTTGCAATCTGCGGCCGCTGGAAGCCGGTCGGCAAACCATTTTCGTCACGAGCAAGTCGATTGATGCTTGCGATCTGGTCGATCTGCTGTGCGGTTGCGACGAAGAAGGCGACCTGAGAATCCGGAGACTGCTGTGGTGCGATTGCGTTGAAGGTCAGTTTCTTGGTCATACTGCGAGCCTGTGAGCGAGAAGGTGTTCGTAGAACACATGAAGGTTGTGGAAGCCGCGGCGCTTGTTGCGGTTACTGCTCCTGAACAGAAGGGTCTCAACGCCCCCTTCAGAACAGACGCGGCACTGGCATCTAGTCCAGGGCTGTTCGGTCAGCGTGCGGTGGTAGATCGCTCGCTGCTTGACCAGGGCGCGCATCTGACTCGCCTCGTCATGGTCCTCGCGCCAGTTGAGTGCCTTCCAGTAGGCCAGGATGTTATCCAGTGCGGGCTCAATGGGCATCTTGCCACTAGAGAACGTGCGAACTGAGTCGAGGGCGGCAGCCTCCAAGCGCATCGCAACTTCCTGGTTGAGTACGCCTCGGCGTGCCTTTGTTTTGAGCTTGTTGTTCTCGCGGGCTTGGGGAACCCGAATGGCGGTGTAGTAGCTGAGTTGACCTTGCGAGTCACGAGAGAAGTAGTTCTTGACTGCGTCCTTGAACGCTCGCACAAGAGGCGAGGTCGTATCGAAGCTGGCTATTCCGTACTGCTCAAACTCTGAAAGATTCTCGATCTTTCCGAATCCTAGAAGATGCAGTTTGACGTGGCTCGGGATTGCGCTGCGGATAGCAGCCAAGGCAGCATGGATCTGAGGTACCTTAAGAGGGACCAGGCCTCCTACTGCCAAGTAGCTGTAGCCCATCTTGACCAACTCAGCAGCTGCGCGCCCCATGCTTGGACCTGACCAGCCCTGGATCACCCCCATCGGCACGAAGCCCTTCACGCGCTTACTCTCCGCATAGAACTCAGAAGCAAGTTGCAGCGTCAGTTCGTAGCGATCAAGCGTCTCTTGAGGCATCTCCTGCCGCGAGCGACCAGAGCCCTCATCGAAATCAAAGATGATGTGGTCAACGGAACAACCATGGGTAAAGCCACCGTCGGCGTAGAAATCCATCGTATCGGCAGGTGTGTAGGGTGGTACGGCCTGATCTCGATACGTGAACGCGCCACAATCGCCGAACAGGAGGCTGTCCGGATACTTGTCCAACGTGTATCGAAGGAACTTTCGGGCACCCTCGCGCCTGAAGCGCATGATCTGAGGCAGGGTGTACTTGCCCTGATGCTGGATGTCACCGACCACCCCTCGTGAGACCAGGATTCCGTCGTACGGGGAGCGTTCCAGGAACTCGTGCGGATACTCGTCGTCCCACTGGACGACGCGTCCCGCCGAGGTGCGATCGTTGGCAAAGTCATAGTCTGGATCAACAAAGTCCAGTGCGTCGGCATAGATGAACTTCATTGACCCATGTGCCTCAGGTTGTGGAGTTGGGAGAGTCGGATCAACTGGTCACTCAGCAACCTGATGTCCTTGGCAGTGCTTTCCACCTGATTCCAGGCACAGTCCATATCTGGCCACCGCCCAGCGGACCACGCGCAGTGGGGCGCAATGTCCTCAAGCACCTTCGAATAGAACCTGCCTTCATTGCTCCGGTTCAACAGGCGGGGGCTGAGGTAATCCATCAGTGCGCCTAGCGCAGTGATGCCGGCGCTGTGCAAGAGTCGGCTTTGCTCGGGCGGAAGACCCCAGTCATTGGGGAACGCGCGCTTGACCGCCTTCCAGAAGCTCAGGATCTGCGAGTACATCGCCGTAGGATCCGTATTCCCTCCATCCAGCGACCGGAAAGAGGCCAGAGCCCCCAGCGGATTGTTGATCTGCTTTTGAAGCATGCTTACCAGTGCCGAATCAGTGACGATTCGGCCTGGGCCTTTGCTGGAAGTCCTTCGAATCAAACCGTGGAAAGGCGACTCCGGGTCTGTATCCAATCGCTCCACCAGTGCGCTTGGGATCTGGCGCATGGCCATATCTGCAGGCAGTCGGCGCGCGTCAACTTCTGGAAGCAACTCGTCAACCATCCTCTTGGGCAGCGGACGTGCCTTGTTGACGAGGATGAACTGCTCCCGCTGGGTCTGCAGATCGTCCGAAACGAAGGCAATCACTGGTACGGGTAGAGTGCTGTCCGCAGCCCTTGCTAGGGCAGTGGAACGCTGCTGTCCGTCAACGATCCACGCGCATTTGCTGCCATCCCGAGGCATGGGAATGCGCAGTACGCCTGCATCACCCGAGGGAATCAACTCTTTGGGAGTTGGGCCGCGAGATCGGCTGAAGGAGGCCTGGGGCGAAAGGGCGAGGAGGATCGCATTCGGAAACAGTACCGGACCGCTGTTGAGGTAGTCCACCATGCCGGAGATATGCTTCTGAATGGCATCGCGCTGGAAGCCCTCCAGCCCCTCGTTCGTTCGCTCCAGACGTGAGACGTCAGCGATCTCCAGTACTTTGGAGCCGGGCAGGAAGAAAGCGTAGACGGCAATGCCCGCCTGTTCGGTGCGTACGGCTCGAATAGCGACAGGGTTTGGCTTGCTCATCCTCGGACCTCGTCATATAGACGCTGAAAGCGTCGCTGTTCACAGGAGATGTGGCTGTTGTCTCTTAGGCGCCTAAGCGCCCCCTGGACCGACAGCCCATCTGCCGCCCACGGTGCAATGTGGGCGCGTAGCTCCATGTCATCCATGCGAACCCTCGCAATGGGCTTCGGTCTGCTCAGAGGTGCCAGAGCTTGGTCAATCAGGCGCTGATCATCACTTGGATCCGTAGGCAAGACGTCCCGGATGAGCGAGGCGAAGTGCTCCAAGGCCCTTGCGCCTGCATCAAGTTGAATGCCAGGAGAGATCAAATCGAGCCTTTGGTCATACCGCATCACGCGGCTGCGAACTATGGTTGGTAGGTGCGCAGCAATGCCCGGGCCGAAGATTCGCAGGCGCTCAAGCAGGGCCGCCGGCAACTGCGCGAGCGCGGGGCCAATCATTTGGGCATACGGTCTGGTCAGGCAGATGAGCACCCGGCCACGCGAGTCGTCCCCAGAGATGTCAGTTAGATCGCAGGCGTAGGGGCCATTCTGAAGCTCGGTCCACCACTCAGAAGGGGCGAACACGTCATTGACGCGATCGCTGATGGATGCCTTTGCTCCCGGCGCTAAGGTCAGGTCGTAGGACGGTACCGCCTTGGCAGACCCCACCAGCCCTAGCCCTGCAGAGATGATCCAAGTGGGAACCTCCAGATCCTGGCTCACGCGCAACGCACGCTTGAGTGAGGTGCCCAGGTAGAGATCTCTCGCGGGGCTGGTCGGCGTCGCTGCATGCAGTTTTTCCCGCCATCGACGTGCCACGGTGGCCTGCCTACCGGCAGTTACAGACCCAGCCTTCAGCCCAGGAGCCGACAGTTTCGACTTCCTGGAACTGCATGGGACAACCACTGAGCTCACGCAGGTTTTCACAGCATTTCTTTTTGATTCAGTGACTTGCATAGGTTCATCGCGCGATTGCTCGGGCGCGCGATCCATTAGCTCATGGCGGTGAAAAGCAGTCAAGCAGGTGATGGTATTTTTGCTCATTCCGGCCTCTTTGAAAACTGCATGGGGTCAGAACTTTGGCGCGATGCAGTTATTTCAAACCTTGAGCATACGCTTCGGTCTTCTTGATGAAAGTTAGCTGCCATGAAGGACGATCCAGTCGGGGGCCGGGAAGCCCTTCAACGACGGACTGGAGTGAGAGTGAGGAGCTTCCCGTTGCGATAGGTTGGGTGTATCGCGGGTGAGGCGTCGTCGTGCCTAGCTTGTTAAGTGGCAGCCATTGCGCTGGAATTTCTCAAGCACCACTGCGAGTGCGGGGCGAACTGGATCCGCTCGCCGCTAGCTTCCCCTATAGGGAAGTGGCAACCTGAATCTGCCAGGGCTGGGGCAGTGGCTGAGTTGCCGAAGCGCTGGCTTGGGGCACTCAGTAGGGGCGGCGATCTGGCTTTCCAACGACCAGCGCTGGTCTCGCTATAGACAGTTGGCCAGCGGACCTTTACGTGGCCCGAGGCCCGCGGCCCCCTTTTGCTAAAGGATGCCGGCGGGCTTGAGTGTTGCTCTACGGGCCTAGTTGCTACATGGGAATGAAGCTCGCCCTCTCTTCCTTGCAGCCATCACACAGAACGCGCATGTCCTCATCCTGATTGCTTGCATGCGCACTACTGGATGCTGCGGTTTCGCAAGTAGACTCGCCCCGTTAGGTGACAATAGGCAGGCGGCGCTTGTAAGGTGTGGGTGGCGACTTGCAGTTCCATCTTAGATCGCAGATGTCGCAAGTCTCTTCACCGGGCGGGATGGCTGGATCTGGCCATTGCCGTTTTTCCTGACAATCAATGATCTCATCAGCAGTCGTGTCGAACTCTTTCAGAGCCTGTTGAACGTCTTGAGGCAAGAATGTCAGTGTGTGCGTCGCTCGCAGAGGTCTCTTAGTTGGCTGTGCACCAGGCGCGAGTTCATTGAGGAAGTACAGAACCGCTTGCTTCGGGTAGACGCCATGCTTCTTCCTGAAGAGCTCAGCGTAGACCGTCATCTGCCACTTGTACTCCTTCAGCCTGGGATCTGAAAGCTTGGGCGCTCTTGAGCCCTTGTAGTCCCAGATCTCCATCTTCGCGGGATTCTGCGAGTCGTTTGGATCGGTGGCCAGGACGTCAACCACGCCTCTCAGAAGGTAGTTGGGACGCTCAGTCTCAATGCGGAACTCAGTATCCTTTACCCTTGGGTACAGATCTGGCCCCTCCAGTTTGTTGAAGCGCTTCAGGACTTCGCAGGCCAGTGCGGCAACAGAATGCGAGGCGGCTCGGACGCCATGCGAGCGGAGGGCATTCTGAACTTCAGTGAAGTAGCCTTGAATATCGCTGTCGGTAGGCAAGTTGCCTCCGGACTCGGCGTAATGTTTGTGGCACAGGTCCAGCACTTGGTGGACCGCGCTCCCGAAGAATGCCTGGGTTGCTCGAGCGGCTACAAAGCCGTCATTGCCGAAGGCTCCGTACTGCTTGCTGCAGCGCCTGAAGGAAAGGATGTCCGAGGTAAGGCTGAAACGCGGCCGAGCTTCAGTGTGAGGCTGTAGTGCGACCTTGAAGGGATAGAGGCTGGCAATGCTCATGGTCTGGTTCCTAAATTTCGTGCGCGCGATTGAGCAGCCAGGTTTTATCTGGTCCACATGGCGTCGTACCTTTGGAGACATGGGCCTTGGTTCCTACGAGAACCAAGGCGTACTCAGCGCGTGAGTACGCCACGTAGTACTTCCGTATCAAGTCGAGTTCAGCTCGAACCAATGCAGGCAACGCGTTGAACTGTCGCCCTGAGAGGTTGGGGAAGGCTGAGAACATGTTCTCGAGCGTGTGGGTGTCCTCGACTGTTGCGCTGTCCCCAAGGTGACCAACAAACACCACAGGGAACTCGAGGCCCTTGGCTTGGTGCATCGTCATCACAGAGAGCATCCCAGGTGGTGAGATGACGGTCCCATCCTCCACGTCATTCACCCCGCCGCGCGACAAATAGCCGAAGAAGCGAACATAGAAGGTTTTCAGCCAGTACGGATTCACCGATCCACTGCCATCGGCATTGGACTTGAGTGTTCCGCGGAAGACGTGAGGCTCGTTCTGCACTGGGATCGAAGCGTAGGACTCAATAAGCGAAGTCAACTTAGCCAGTCGAACCCGAGCCTCGGCGTCCACCATCGCTTGATCGAAGGGCGGCAAAGCCAAGAGATAGAAGGTCAGTTCCTGCAACTTGGCATCCAGATACACGTCTGGATTGGTGGCCAAGTTATTGTTCACCTCATCGATGTACTTGCTTAGCTGCGGATGGCTGCTCTTTAGTGAGAGTGCGGCGCTACGGAACCCTGCCAAGACATCGGGAAGCTCAAATGGCGCCCAGTTAGGAATATGTGCTGAGTGCGGATCGAGCAGAAGGAGAAGGCAACCCAGAAGCCCAGCGATTTCAGGCTGCTCAAGGAACTTCCTGTTGCGAGGGTTGTATACAGGCACATTGCGACTTCTAAGCGCCTCAACATACGGTCCTGCGTTGTGGGCGCTTTCCTTAGTGCTGCCGAGCAAAAGCACGGCCTGGCTGTAGTCAGCCAGCGTGCCGCAGGCCTTGAGGTCTACGACAGCGTCAGCGAACGACGAGGCGATGTCGGTCAACTTCTTTCCAGTCATTACCCCGACCGCCGGGTACGACCCTGCAATTTTTCCTTGAGCGGTCATCAATGGCTTGCCCGCTACGCGGGCGCCCGGGATGGCCATCGACGGGAATGCCGTTAAGTAGTCGTTGCAGAAGGAGACGATATCGGGATGGGATCGGAAGTTGCCCACCAGCGGATACTTGGCGACAGATGTTGGGGGAATTCCCCAGAAGGTCTGACACGCAGCATCAAACGTGACCATGCATTCCACGCTTGCACCGCGGAAGCGGTACATGGATTGATCGTCGTCGCCGACGACAATCAGGTTGTGTGGAGCACGGCGGCCAAGCTCGAGGTAGATCGATTCCAAGATCAGATTTGTATCTTGGTACTCGTCAACCAATACGTGGGTGATGCCTTTGTTCTCTGGATCGCCGGGGATGCCTTCGCGTAGCCGTTGCCCCTCCGCTGATTGCAGGAACTGCTGGAATCGGTACTGCAACTGCGAGAAGTCGCATCGATGATTGTCAATCAGGTGCTGCTGGAATTCTTCATAGAGTTCGGCAAGGCGCGCCATTGGACCGCCTGCCGCCTTCATGGATGCAAGATTCTTGCGTTCATCGCAAACGCGATTGAACAGTGTGATCAAAGTGCGGGTTTGAACCCATTCCGTCGGCAAGCGCTTGAACGTTGATTTCCAGTCGCGTGGACTCATCATGAACTCGAAATGAGACCAGAAGGGGCGGTCGCGCGCGTCATCCCCCTTCCTTATGAGACTCATGTTCTCGTGTACGAACATGCTGGTCTCAAGCTCGTCCATCAAGCGCACATTTCGATAAGATGCTGCGCGATGCTCCTGAAGGATGTCGTTCGCAAGCGAGTGCAGCGTCCCAATCCGTAGCTTGGACAGGTCAACTTCTGGGGCATTGGAGACGGATGCCAGGATCTTCTCGCGATGCCGCCCAATGCGATCAAGCAGATTCTTTGCAGCCTTCTCCGTGAACGTCGTTACGAAGATACATTCAGGCGGCACACGCTCGGCCTGAATCGGATCGTTCTCCACGAACAAGAGTCGCATCACATAGAGGGAAAGTACCTCAGTCTTGCCAGACCCAGGCCCTGCTAGGACCCAAGCTGGGCCCGACTTGTGACGAAGGATATCTTGCTGTTGTTGAGTCGGCTGGATTGCCGAATCTGCAGGATACAGCGCCTGCAAAAGTGTCTGAAAGTCCATTTCGTGCCCCCTGTTGGCACCGCCTAACTTACACCGGCGCAGTGCAGGAAATCCACCTCGCTCGCAACGCGATGAAAAGTTGGTCAATCGCATTGATGCGAATGTGTTTCGTTCGCGCGGAATCGGCGGGGACCGATGGCAACTGCGCTATCTGCCCGTTGCAGAAAGCACAGTTCGATGTGCATCTAAGGTGGCCGAGCTTCCAACGGATCAGAAATGCTTGCCGTCGGCGATCTCAGGACAAGTAGCAACCCCAACAGGGTGATCTGCTCAACGAGCGGAGAGGCCATTGCGGTAACAGCGGGCCTGCGAAGGCTTCTTGGAACTGCTCACTCTTGAGCGGATCTATCGAACGAGCTACTCCACCTTGGATACGGCATGAGTGGGTGTTGGACCTTGGCGGGCGCCTCGACAGCATCAAGCATGTGGCAAAGGATGCTTGGCAGGATCAGAGGTTTGCAACTCCAGTTAGAGCCATCCGTGCTGTCGGGTGGAGCCTCGCCAGACCGCACTCTAGTCGACTTTGGATGAGGTGCCCGGGAGCGATTCGCCTGGCTCTTCAGTGGTTGAACTTCAGATGCAGGGCGCTGGCTGCTCTCTTGTAGAGATCCCGCTCTGCCAGGTGGCGAAACCATATTGGCGTCACGCGCTCCGCGCGGCCGTGAGCCGATCACGCCCTGACAGTACTGGTCTGAAAGGTTCCAACAGTCTTGATTGAGTGCAAGTTTCCGTTGACTCTGAGGCAGGGGAGCAGAAGTGACGCTAACTAGCTCGCCCGTCTTCGCAGGCGCTTGGTCTTGAGCAAAGCCATTGGGCTAACTGTTGGGCTCATAGCGATTGCGCTTAGTTGCTCTTCTAGGCCTAGCGCCTTGAGTACGCACACGAGCGTCCTCACCGTGGACCCTTCTCCAGCCTCAAGCTGCACCAGTGCCCTGCGCGAGATACCCGCCTTGTCAGCCAGAACTGTCTGAGAGATGTTCTTGATGAGCCTTTTCGTCCGCAGGCGCTGTCCTAATGCCTGGGCAATTTCCTCTGGCGACTGGGCTGGAGTGTCGTTCATATGCGCGCAATTCCGCTCATTAGGGCGATTCTGCCCCCATAATGCGCGCAAATCTGCGCAGTTGCGACAGACGAGGTGGAAAAAGCAGCCGGATCGGAGACCAGGACTTGGAGAGTTCACTGCTCTGCGCTGGCCTTCATCTGTCTAGCTGCCAAGCTTGCAGGCGGGGGAGTGGCTCCCAGGGCGCCCGTTGACGTCCTCGGTGAATGGCACGGGGCACGAGCTTTCCTGGCCGCGCGGCCGCAGCCGTTCCGTCACCATTTGCTCATGTCGTAGGGGCGTTGGGTAGATATCGCTTGCCTCCGTGCACGCGAACTTCAGGTTATTTACTATAGATATCAAACAGATGCCGATCGGCTGGTGCTAGAGCTTCGATCTCTTGTGTCTCGTTTTTAAATGTTGAGTCTCTCTTTTACGTGGAAATGACATGCCTCCACCCACCAGCGCCGCCGCACTGGCACTGTGGTGCGGTGCCCGGAATGGCCGCTGCCGCCATCGCCTTGGATCCAATCCTTCGCCACTCACCGAGGCAATCGCGGCCAACTGCAATGCCTCGGCCTCCTCGGTATCCGGCAACAGGCTGGGCAGACGGGAGGCCAGCAGCGTCTTGCCGCAGCCAGGGCTGCCGATCAACAGCAGATGGTGACCACCGGCAGCGGCAACCTCCAACGCCCGCCGTGCATGCGCCTGTCCACGCACGTCGGCCAGATCAGGCAATGGCAACGGTGTCGTGTCTACGCGCTCCACGGGCGGTAACAGGCGTGGATTGCCCAGCCCGGCGCAGCATTCCAGCAGCGTACGGGCCACACGCACATCCGCATGCTCGGCCAAAGCAGCCTCTGCAGCATTCCCCGGTGGCACCACCAGAATGCGCCCGGCTTCGGCCGCCGCAATCGCAGCCGGCAGCGCACCAGCCACTGGCCGCAGTTCACCGGTCAGGCCAAGCTCGCCCAGGAACTCGTACTGCAGCAGCGACTGCGGATCGACCTGTCCGCTGGCCGCAAGAATTCCCAAGGCAATGGCCAGGTCGTAGCGCCCACCTTCCTTGGGCAGGTCGGCGGGCGCGAGGTTCAACGTAATGCGCCGCTGCGGGAAGTCGAAGCGCGCGCAGAGCAGGGCGGCACGCACGCGTTCACGGGACTCACGCACGCTGGTCTCGGCCAGGCCGACAATCTGGGTGGCGGGCAGGCCGCCAGAGAGATGCACTTCCACCCGCACCAACGGGGCATCGACGCCGGCGCGGGCACGGCTGTGGACCAGCGCCAGGCTCATGTGAGTTTTCCTGCGGAAGGGGGCTTGATGGTGCGGCAGGTGTTCCGCAGGGCGCTATCGGGAATTGCTGGTGGCGTGGCTAGGGGGATTCTGGAAAGGCGTGTTCAACAGCGAAGTTGGAGGGCGATATAGTGGCTCCATGCGCGCCAAGGTGGGGGCGCAGAAGGCTTGCTCAGCTCTGACGCAGAGAAGTGGGTATGCGAAAGTTGATTCCGCCATGGGCCGGTTTCCTCTCTTTCATTGGTTGCCCTTCGTCGCCCGGTCTGCGCGTGGGTGTGAGCAATGAATCCGGAGAGGCGATCTATCGGGTCAGATTGTGGGCACTGAGAGCCAGCTGCCGGAGGGTATGAAACCGTCTGGCAAGACCGAGTCTCGGATGAGGGGGATTTCCGTGAAAAGCGAGCGAATACTCCAACCTGATCATGGAGTACGCGTCGCGGAACATAGGGATAGGACCGAAGGGGCGATGATGAAGCTGAGACTACTGGCTACAGCAGTTGCGTTGGCCACCATGGTGGTGAGTATCCCTTCCAGGGCGGATGATGTCCTATACATAAACTACGCTCCAGATATGCGGTACTCAGCAAATGGTGTCGATTCCAGGTTGACCATACTTCGTGAGAAAGGTCTTTTTGGGTACGGCAACGAGTTCGGCAATCTTGAGCCTTGTCAAACTGGCGGTTCCTCGGACTGCCTTAAGGTTGACTTCATGGCCCTCTACAAGCTGCCTGATGGAGGGAAGGTTGGTGACAGGTACAAGGAGGGCGAGTTTACCTTCGCCGTGGTAGAGACCCTCTCCATTCCCATGTTGGCCGATGATCGCGAAGTTCTGAAGGTGGATGTGGAAAGGATTGGCGTTCACGCCAACTCCTTCTATTTCGATAGGAGAAAGGGAGTGATCGGCGTTGGAGTCAGGAACATCGGCAATAGCGCTATTCCGGAGTCGGTGTTCTTTCTCGAGCGGGGCAATGGCGTTTTCTCAAGTGAAGAGCGCAAGCCGGACTAAGTTGAGGCGGCCGTGAATGTCGCTGGACTGGTACGGCGTAGTTGCCTGGATCCCACTGCCCAGTTGGAGGTGCTGATCGCCTTCAACCCTGACGTCGCCCCGGAGTTCCGAACCATCGATGAGATCAGCGTTTCATCGATCAGTACGGGGCAACTCAGGACGGGGAGACGTCGGGTGGTTTCGTGCTACGGATGGCCGGTCAGGGCGATTCTCGCCAATCGCTGTGCGACACCCCGGACAGACACCGCTGCTCATCAGGCACCAACCCATCGAAGCGCCCGAACCGCGCCTCAACCCACGAAGGCCCCGCACTTTCCACCAGCAGCCTTCCCTCGCTCTGGTGAAGATCCAACCAACGCTCGAAACTGACGCGCAGCAGCTCGATATCCGGCGCCCGCCACCGTGCATCGGGGGGCAACCGGATCAGCACACGCGAGGGCGCATTCTCCACGTCCATCACCACAACACCCTTGCACCGGATCTGGAAGGATGTGGCGCCGGAAAAGCGTGTGTACAGTTCAAACCCCTCATCCGCTTTCACGGTCAGGAAGCCGAGGGCATCGCTGTACAGCAGCCGGTAGTCGGCCGGCTGCAGCTTCTGGTAGGCCCAGACCTGATCGCCCGCGGGCTTGGGCCACGCCGCCCACACTGCGCCGATCACCGCGATGCACGCCGCCACCGCGGCAAGACCGTGCTTCTTCATTCGTCACTCCGCACCCAGGCAGAAGGGGATGCACCGCCTGCGGGCGCTCAGTCCCTTGGCCGCATCCGTTCGTGGATGAAGGCCGTGAGTGCCATATCGGCCATCACCAGCCCCTCCATCACCCGGTCGCCCACGTACTGCTCGGGCTCACCGTTCTGGCGCGTGCGCTCGGCCGCCAGCAGGATTTCCTGCACGATGCGCTGGCCGGTTGCCGCGCAGTCGGCGTCGGACAGTGCCATCTGCCGGCTGCGCAGGTGGTGGCGCTCGGGCCATGGCTGGCCGTCAGCCGCAGCGCCGGCACCGATGGTGTGCAGGACGGCGATGAGGCTGTTGGGGTCCAGCGCAGGCGTGGATGACGGCGCTTCCTGGATGGGGCGCGGGGGAGGGGAGTGTGGTGTGGTCATGGCGGGCTCCGTGCAAGCAGGCAGAAGCCGCCACCGATAAAGGTGGCGGGCAGGGCGTGGCTCGAAAACCGGATGTTGGGAACCGGCGGGTACAAGACCCCCACGCCCCGCCCGCCATAGCCGGCAGACGGATTGCCAGCCGGCACCACGCGCGGTGGTGCCGGCTGGCAAGCGCAAACTACTTCCCAACAAAACGGGCTTTCGAGTCCCGACCACCGATGCACGGTGGCGCAGTAACGATTACCTGCTGTTGTTCGGAATGCCAAGGTGTAGGGGCAATGCCGCCAATACCCGAGACGCTTTTGGCATTGTCGCACAGCCCGGAAAAGGTGCGAGAGCCTTGGGGTTGTAAGCGAAACGGCACTTCTGGGATGGAGTTGTCAGATCGTCCTGAAGGAGACGCAAAGCGCGGCAAATGCGACAGCATTGATTCGACGGCAATGTGTGATCACCGTTGCGATGGGGCTGGCGCGGCGTACGCGTGTGTGGCGCGCTTCGCCGCCAGGCGTGAGTGACTTTCTGCCTATTGACCCTATGGGGTGCCACGCAGAATCTGACTACTGTTGTAGTCACCCGAAACTGTCCTGCCCGCCGCAGGAAGGTTCTGCGGCTTTTGAACGGATTCCACCCACTGGCGCAGGCCAAAACAAGGATCACTGTACGTGTTACGCCGCAATCGACTTCTTCTGTCTGCGGGTCTGGTCCCGCTTCCGTGGTTCCTGTTCTGGACCAGCGTTGCCGCCCTGTTCGCGCCGGGCTACAACCCACTTGCGCAGCACGCCAGCGAGCTGCTGCAGGCGCCCACGCTCGCAAGCATCTGCGCCAGGATCGCCGCCATCGGCTCCGGCGTGGGCTTCGTGGCGTTTTCCGTTGGGGTATGGCGGGAATCCGGTCGCCGGATTGCCGTAGGTGCGATCTGCTGGATGATATTTGGCGTCTCGATGCTGACCAACGGGCTCTGGCCCATGGGCCATCCGATGCATGGCTTCTATACCATCGGTATCGCCAACATCATTGCACCGGCGATGTCGCACATCGAGTTGAGCGCGTGGTCTGCCAGCCGGAGGGCGTACGCCGTGACCGCTGTGGTGAGCATCGCTAGCATCGTCTACCTCTGGTTGAACCTGGTGGGCGCGGACCCGGAGGGCTTCAGAGGGCTGACCCAGCGCGTGTTCTCGTCCATCAACTCGCTGTGGCCGTTCCTGGTTACGCTGTATCTGCTGCGCAGGGGTTCAAGCGCGTTGAAGGCGCAGCCGGCGCTTTGATGGAAGGGCATGCAGGCACATGGACGGCTATTGAGCGTGTGGAGTTGAGAAGGGGACGAGGTTGTTTCGCCGTCAGCTGATCTACGTTCAAGTGCACCAGGACCATTTCATTGCGCGCCTGGTGGGCGGAGACAGGACCATCCGTCGCCAGTGTCACGCCCTTGGAAATCGCGCAGGGGCGATCAAGGACTTCTCCGTATTCCGGCCTCTACTGAAGGAACTCTTCTCGGAACTCAGGTCCGGGTTTTCACTTCAAAAGCCGTGGGCGCTTCTTCACTTTGATCCGGTTGAGTATCCGATCACGAAGGAGGAGCTGGCTGGGTTCCAGAAGGCTGCCATGCAGAGCGGTGTGAGCTTCTGCTTTCTCTCCACGTGGGAGGAGCGGCACGAAGACAAGGATCTGTTGGAGATGTTCAAGTAGGGTTCGACCGAATCCATTCTTCCGGGCCGAACCGACTCGGGGTTGGGCCTGGTCGAGGCACTGCGAGAGTCCGCTCTTGGCCGAAAGCGGACCCGCGGTCCAGGTGATTCCGATATGGGGGCAACCATCCGCCCGCGAGAGAGTACGGACACGATCAATCGGATAAATGACGTAAGCCAGTGTGACGCCAGAGTTCGACTCTACACACCTACGTGGAGCACGAAGAACCATTTCAGGTGATGACTTCGGCTCAGGTGGGGCTTGAGGATCTTACAGATGCATCCTGCACGCTCCATTGATTATGCTAGTTTGATTCGCTGAACAACACGATTGCTCTTCACGGGATGAGATGCCGGGTGGCGCTGATAGCACTTTTCGAACGCAGCAACAGGAATTTACGCTGGAACGAATCGCAGAAGTCCTACGCATCCCAATAGCTAGAGGCCAGTCATGAGTTCGACCCTCGAGTTCTTTGTTGAGACGATCGCCAAAGATCGCACTGGGCAGTCGGTGTACGTAGGTTTTGTTGTCACGGGCGGCCCGCTATGCGTCGGAGACAAGTTTGTCTCGATGTATGAAATTCCGAGGACACTGGAAGACATCCAACTGGGACGCCGGCGCACATCTCCAGAAACCCTCCGTGACATCTCTATTGGTGTGGATGCAATAGATGCAAACAGGCGGCGAGTGCAGGCGCTACCTGATGGCGTGACCGGTGCACTTTATCTAACGGGCGAAGACGTGGGGTTTATTGGAGCTCGAACATACTTGCTAGCGTCGGGTTGATCTAAGTGATCCTCAGTCATTGCCAGCGCAACGATGCTCGGTGGCGATTGCCCGATAGAGATCCGGCTCTCGCGCACCAATGATTTGCCAATCAAGGAAGGCGAGATAAATTTCATGCAAGGACAGGCTGTGAAAGCTGTGCTTGGAACGGGGACTACGCTCTATATTTTCAACGCAAGCGTCGTCAAGTACGATCTCCCGATACCACGGGCTCACACCGTCAGGAGCGATGGATGAAGGTCGTCTACAGCTTGCGCAATGATCTTGAGAAAGATCTGTCCAGGATTCGAGATGCACAATCCCTGACGTTGAACGACGCGAAGCCATTGCTTGGATTAAAGGGCAATAAGGGTCTATTTGGTAGCGAGGAGTGGTGGTCCAATATCGAGTCCGGAGTCATTGAGGGTGAGTGCGTCACGGGTGTAATCACGAGCCTGTACGTTGCGGGGCAGGAGCGCCTCGAGCACCCAAACGAATTCGAGTTCACCCTAAATGATGGGAGTTCAAGGTCGGAAGCAATCTTGACGGATGATCCAAATTCCATTTCTGCATACGCCATCGGACGGCAAGTTCAAATCCACTACGCGTACGATGAGCTTAAGTGTCCATTGAGAAATGGGCATCCTCAGTATCTAGACTTCGTTTTGAGGATAGAGATCGAAGAGTGATGGCGCTAGTTGGCTTCGGTGCGGCACGCGATGAAAGTGCGGTGCCACTCGATTTTCGTGCCTGGCTTCCGGCGCGAAGATTCGGCTTGTGAACTCGCGCCTGTGGTGAGCGTCCGCTTCTGGCCGGAAGCCGACGTCGCTCTCGAGCCGAGCAGCCCTGGTCTTTAGCGTGGCAGTCCTTGCGGGCTAGGAACCGAGGTATCGGTAGCTGCCAATGCATTAGGCTCATTGGCGCCTTTCTCTTCGCGCACGTGACCAGTCCAATTGGCTATGTGAACTGCCAAGCAGACATGGGAACGTAAGAAAAGCCCGCAGCTTGGCGCATACGGGCTTTCCATGACAGCGCCACTTCTCCTCTGGGGGAGTGTTACGAACTCACTTCAGCGCGGAAGGCAATCTCGATCAGCTGTTCAGGGAAGGCGAGCGCGGACACTCCGATGAGGTTGCTGGCCACCTGGGGGACAGCCTGACCGTAGACGGCTGGCCTGACCTTGCCGCTAGCGGCAAACGCGGCCGGTACATCGATTACGAAAAGGGTTTCTTCCACCACATCCGCCAGCGATGCACCCAGCTCGGCCAACAACACCTGGGCGTTCGCATAGGTGCGCTTCATCTGCGCCTCCATGGTGTCGAAGTTGGCAGGCTTCCCATCAGCCCCCAGAGCAGCCGGAGCTACCAGCTGACCCTCCGGCGTGTGCGAGAGCTGGCCCGAGACGAAGATCGAATTGTTCACGCGAACGGCCTGCACGTATCCATAAGCCGATTCCCACGGCACGCCAAAGCTGGCCGTCTTGCGGTTGGAGGCGCTCATTTCGTTGTCCTTCCTGTGTAGAAGGCACCAGTTTGCCGGTAGGCGAGGTTGCCTACCTGCCCCGAAAGGGTGATACGAGAGCGTCTGCTCAGGCGGAGGGTGTCCGCTTCTGGCCGGAAGCGGACATCGTTCGACGACCTGCTGCATTGATCTTCCGTCAGCCAAAACACGGGTCTCTCCTTCCCTCAATTGATGATCTCCCCACTGCCCGACGCGACAAACGCCCTCAACTGCCGAACGAACTCCGCGTCATACAGCTCCCACTCCACAATCTCCCCCACAATCCGCAACGGCTGCGCACTCCGATACGAGCGCGTCGGGTTCCCGGGAAACTTCTTGTTGGTCACGTTAGGATCGTCCTCGAACGGACCGGTCGGCGCCACTACATACACGCGCGGTCGCCCTTCACCCTTGGCCATCTCCGCAGCCAACCCGGCGCCCTTGGCAATCGTGGTGAAGTAGATGTGGTTCATCACCACACTGTCGCGATAGTTGGAGCGGAAGCCCGCACTCAGCAACTCGCCCGCCGCCAGATCAGCGCGGGTGCCGTGGTAGAACGGCCCGGCGACCTGGTCGCAGGTGTCATGCGAAACGGGTGTCCATTCGGTGTCCTGCGCCATCGGCACTGCCCCTGCGTGTCCTGCCGGATCGACAGGCCGGCGAGTCTAGGGCGCCCGGTGGGCCTTGCTGCAAGGTCCCATCCGGGAAATACTCTGTAGTGGGAGGCGCGGTGCGCCTCCTCTTTCATTCTGCGGCGCCGCGCCCTTCCAGTTCGCGCACGGCGGTTTCCAGCGCATCCAGCTTCTCGCGGGTCTTCAGCAGCACGGCGCGCTGCACTTCGAACTCCTCGCGGGTGACCAGGTCGAGCTTGGCCAGGCCGGCCTGCAGCGCGCTCTTGAAGGTGGCCTGCAGTTCCTCGCGCGATTCGCGCAGGCCCGGCGGCACCAGGTCGCTGAGGCGACGGGCGAGGTCATCCAGTTGGTTCAGGTCGATCATGGGGGTACTCCGTGGTGCGGGCGGGCCGTGCAGGCCACAAGGATACTGCTGGGCCGGTCGCCCGCACAGGCGTGGGCTGTTTCGCACCGGGTGCGTTCAGGCGCTATCCTCCACGCCGGAAGACAGGAGATAGACGATGAAGATGGTCATGGCGGTGATCAAGCCGTTCAAGCTCGACGACGTGCGCGAAGCGCTGGCCGAGCGTGGGGTTACCGGCATCACGGTGACGGAAGTTAAAGGCTTTGGTCGCCAGAAGGGCCATACCGAGTTGTACCGTGGCGCGGAGTATGTGGTCGATTTCCTACCGAAGGTGAAGCTGGAAGTGGCGGTGACCGATGACCAGGTCGAGGCCGTGGTCGAGGCGATCGTGAAGGCCGCTGGCACCGGCAAGATTGGTGACGGCAAGGTGTTCGTGTACGACCTGGGCAGTGTGGTGCGTATTCGTACCGGTGAGTTGGACGCGGACGCGTTGTAAGCCGTTCGGCGGGATGTTGTAGAGCCGAGCCTATGCTCGGCTGCATTTCGCGCGATGCAGGAACAGCAGCCGAGCGTGGGCTCGGCTCTACAAAGAGCGGTAAAGCGGTCGAGCAAGCTCGACCCCTACCAAAGCAAGGCGGCTACCGGCGCTTCGCCCACTTGTAGAACCGCTTCCAGCCCTGCCGCACGGCCGCCACCCAACCCGGGTCGGCCACCAGTGCGGCCTGTGCGGCGCTCGGGGCCTGGCCGGTCATGCGCTGGCGGATCTTCAGCAGGTTCTTCATGTCGCTGCGGCGCATCTGCCGGCTGAGCGGGTTGCGGCGCAGCCAGCGCGGGGCGCGCCAGGCGGAGGTGAAGTCCAGCAGTACCGGTACACCGCCGCTGACCACTACGTTGGTGCCGTGCAGGTCGTTGTGGGTGATGCCGGCGGCGTGCAGGCGGCTGAGCGCGTGCTGCAGCTGCTCGAATACTTCATTGCCCACAACCTGGGCCGTGCTGAGGGTCTGGCCGGGAATGAATTCCATGCCCAGCGCCAGGCCACCGAGGGTGCCGAGCAGGGCCGGGGCGTGCCTCCAGCCGCCCAGGCGCTGCAGCATGCGCGCTTCGCGACGCACCATCAGCCGGGCGATCAGCGAAACCGGGGTGCCGCGGTAGCGGGAGTAGTCCTTGACGACCGCTTCGCGTCCATCCAGGCAGGTGCGGTAGACGTCGGGGGCCAGGAAGCGTTCGCCGCGCTTGAGCAGCAGCGGGGTGGCGGCGTCTTCACCGCAGGAGGAGGGGGGCAGGGCAGGGAGATGCATGTCGGGGTCTCGGTCGACCCGGTGGGTGGCGCAAAGCGTCAAGCGAACCGGTGTTACAGGGAGTTACTAAGTTTTCGTTAATTTTAGTACTCGCCAGTTCGCTATTCCACGATTTGTCGGAGAAATGTCGGGGTCGTGGCTGGAACAGTTCGTCACGCCCGATCGGACAATTCTGTCTCACTTGCTCCGGTTGGCCTTTAGCATCAACAGGTTGCGCGCTCAGCCCTGCGCCTCGTTCACAACCGGCTGAACGCGGCGCACGGGCAACTTGACCCCGGCGCACGGCCTGCCGACCATAAGCTGTTAATCCGCGACATCGGCGGCCGCTCCCATCGGCACGTCCCCGTCCTCTGCCGCGTTCCCCATTGGTGCTGGCCGTCAGGCCGTGCATCGCCCTGTTTCCCGTTCCGGCCACGGCTGGAGGAAAGTGTTTTGATCATCAAAATCGTACTTGCAGCGCTGTTCGTGGCCTGCGTGCTGTACATCCACTTCCGTGGCAAGGTGCGCGCGCGCTGGTCGCGCCAGCTGCTGGACCATTCCAGTTTCATGGCCCCGATCAACGTGGTCATGTACATGTTCTCGAAGGTGCCGACCACGCCCTTCCTGGACCCGGCCAAGGAGTTCCCGCAGCTGGAGCCGCTGCGCCAGAACTGGCAGATGATCCGCGACGAGGCGCTGGCGCTGCGCGATGCACAGAAGATCGCCGCCTCCAGCACGTTCAACGATGCCGGCTTCAATTCGTTCTTCCGCCGTGGCTGGAAGCGCTTCTACCTGAAGTGGTACGGCCCGTCGCACCCGTCGGCGAAGGCGATGTGCCCGAAGACCACGGCGTTGCTGGAGTCGCTGCCGGACGTGCGTGCGGCGATGTTCGCGCAGCTGCCCTCGGGCAGTGAACTGCGCCCGCACCGCGACCCGTTCGCCGGTTCGCTGCGCCTGCACCTGGGCCTGGCCACGCCGAACAACGACGGCTGCTACATCGAAGTGGACGGCATCAAGAAGAGCTGGCGCGATGGTGAGTGGATGATGTTCGATGAGACCTACATCCACCACGCGCACAACGAGACGCCGGATGACCGCGTGATCCTGTTCTGCGATATCGCGCGCCCGCTGCGCTTCGGCCTGCCGGGCCTGTTCAATCGTGCGGTGGCAGCCACGCTGCTGGCCGGCGGTGCCTCGCCGAACCTGCCGGGTGACCCGACCGGTGGCGTCAACAAGGCGTTCGGCAGTGTCTACAAGGTGCGCCTGAAGGCCAAGGCACTGCGCGAGCGCAGCGTGGTGGCCTACCAGCTGATCAAGTGGGGCCTGGTGGTGGCGGTGATTGCCGGAATCTGGGCGCTTTGAGCGAACCACGGCCGGGTCGCGCGCGGGGGATGTTGTAGAGCCGAGCCCATGCTCGGCTGCTTCTGCGCGAAATGCAGCCGAGCATGGGCTCGGCTCTACAGAAAGCAAAAAACCCGCGCTGCTGCCAGCGCGGGTTTTTCATTGGGTGGGTGCCGACCGTTGGTCGGCACGCCTTACTTCAATGCCGCCTGCACGAAGGGCGGGGTCACCAGCACGCCGGTGTGCAGCGCGGCGGTGTAGTACAGGGTGTTGAAGGACTTGGCGGCCGAGTCGGCCTGGCGGAAGTCGAAGCTGCTGTCGCCCTTGCGCGCCATGGTCACGCTCCACCAGCCGGTGGGGTAGCACGGCTGCGGGAACGGCAGGGTCTTGAACGAGCCGAAGCCGGCCTTGCCCATCTCGGTGCGCATTTCGTTGATCAGCTCCAGCTGCATCAGCGGCGACTCGGACTGCTGCACCAGGATGCCGTCGTCCTTCAGGGCCTTGAAGCAGCTCTCGTAGAAGGCCTTGTTGAACAGGCCTTCACCCGGGCCGACCGGGTCGGTCGAGTCGACGATCACCACGTCCACGCTGCCGGCCGGGCAGTTGGCCATGTAGGCCACGCCGTCGTCGAACAGCAGCTCGGCGCGGGCGTCATCGTTGGAGTCGCACAGTTCCGGGAAGTGCTTGCGCGCCATCACGGTGACCTGCTCGTCGATGTCGCACTGGGTCACGCTCTCCACGCCGGTGTGCTTGAGCACTTCGCGCAGGGTGCCGCAGTCGCCGCCGCCGATGATCACTACGCGCTTGGGCGCGGCGTGGGTGAACAGCACCGGGTGGCTGATCATCTCGTGGTAGAAGAAGTTGTCCTTGCTGGTCAGCATGATGGCCCCGTCGATGGTCATCAGGTTGCCCCAGTCGGTGGTCTGGAAGATCTCGATCTTCTGGAACGGCGACTGCACCTCGTCCAGCTTGCCGGTGATGCGGTAGCCGATGGCCGAGCCGGTGCGCTCGAAATGCTCGATGTACCAGTTGCTGCTGTCAGTCATGGAATTACGGTCCTGTTCGGAGGGAAATGAAGCCGGGCTGGCGGCGCAGGGCCGCGTGGCGCAAGCCACATCCGGACGGATCGGCCTGTTCAGGTCCGGCAGGAGCCGGGGTCACGGGCGCGGGCGCGCATGATAACGAACCTGTGGGCATATAGGCGTTATCATGCCCCCCCTTTTATTGCCAACAAGGCCGACTGAAATGACCGATTGGTCCCTCGACCAAGCCCGCAAGACCTACTCGATCCCGCATTGGGCGGACAGTTACTTCGACGTGGATCAGGCCGGGCACATGGTGGTGAGACCGACCGGGGCGGACGGCCCGGTGGTGTCGCTGCCCAAGGTGGTGGACGCTGCGCGCGCGGCCGGTGCCAAGCTGCCGCTGCTGGTGCGCTTCCCGGACATCCTCGGCCAGCGCCTGGGCAAGCTGCAGGCGGCCTTCGCCCAGGCCCAGCAGGACTGGGAGTACAGCGGCGGCTACACCGCCGTGTACCCGATCAAGGTGAACCAGACCCGTGGCGTGGCCGGCACCCTGGCCAGCCACCACGGCGAGGGCTTCGGCCTGGAAGCGGGCAGCAAGCCCGAGCTGATGGCCGTGCTGGCGCTGTCGCGCCCGGGTGGCCTGATCGTCTGCAACGGCTACAAGGACCGCGAGTACATCCGCCTGGCCCTGATCGGCCGCAAGCTGGGCCTGCAGACCTTCATCGTCATCGAAAAGCCGTCCGAGCTGAAGCTGGTGCTGGAAGAGTCCAAGGCGCTGGACGTGAAGCCGGGCCTGGGCGTGCGCATGCGCCTGGCCTCGCTGGGCGCCGGCAAGTGGCAGAACAGCGGTGGCGACAAGGCCAAGTTCGGCCTGTCGCCGCGCCAGCTGCTGGACCTGTGGAAGTCGCTGCGTGACACCGAGTACGCCGACTGCCTGAACCTGCTGCACTTCCACATGGGCTCGCAGATCTCCAACGTGCGCGACATCGCCAACGGCATGCGCGAAGCCACCCGCTACTTCGTGGAGCTGTCGCGCCTGGGCGCGAAGATCACCCACGTGGACGTGGGCGGTGGCTTGGGCGTGGATTACGAAGGCACCCGTTCGCGCAGCTTCTGCTCGATCAACTACGGCCTGCATTCCTACGCCAGCAACATCGTGCAGCCGCTGGCCAACGCCTGCGAAGAGTTCGGCCTGACCCCGCCGCGTATCGTGACCGAGTGCGGCCGCGCGATGACCGCGCACCACGCGGTGCTGATCGCCAACGTGTCGGAAGTGGAAGAGGCGCAGGAAGGCCGCGTGCCGGACCAGCACGACGACGAGCCGGCGGCGATCCGCCACCTGCGCGAGATCCACGACGAACTGGATGTGCGCCCGGCCGTGGAACTGTTCCAGGAAGCGCAGCATTTCCATGCCGAAGGCCTGGCCAGCTACGCGCTGGGCCAGATCGACCTGCCGCAGCGTGCGCGCATCGACGATCTGTTCTACGCCATCGCCCACGGCGTGCGTGCGCGCCTGAGCTACGACGAGAAGAGCCACCGCCCGGTGCTGGACGAACTGAACGAGCGTCTGGTCGACAAGTACTTCGTCAACTTCAGCGTGTTCGAATCGATCCCGGACGTGTGGGCGATCGACCAGGTGTTCCCGATCGTGCCGATCGAGCGCCTGGACGAAACCCCGGACCGTCGCGGCATCATCGCCGACATGACCTGCGACTCGGACGGCATGGTGGAAACCTATGTCGAGAACGAGAGCCTGGACAGCTCGCTGCCGCTGCACCAGATGAAGCCGGGCGAGAGCTACCGCATCGGGTTCTTCATGGTGGGCGCCTACCAGGAAATTCTGGGCGACATCCACAACCTGTTCGGCGATACCGATGCGGTGGAAGTGCTGGCGGACGCCGATGGCTACGCCATCACCCAGCAGCGCCGTGGCGACACCACCGACGTGATGCTGGACTACGTGGGCTACCGCCTGGATGAGCTGCGCGCGACCTACGCGCAGCGCGTGGCCGAGGCCCAGCTGTCGCCGGAGCGCGCGCAGGAACTGTCCGAAGCGCTGGAAGCCGGCCTGACCGGCTACACCTACCTGTCCGACGAACCGCTGGTCTGATGGACGGCGCCGGGCCWGCCCGGCGCCCCCGTTTCCGATGAGCGCACGCGCGATCTTCCACCTGTTCCTGCATGCCGCCGTGCCAGCCCTGCTGGCATGGCTGTTCTGGCGCAAGCGTTTCGCCTCGGCGTGGTTGCTGATGCTGCTGGGCTGGATCATCGACCTGGATCATCTGCTGGCCGACCCGATCTACGCGCCGAACCGCTGCAGCATCGGTTTCCACCCACTGCATACCGCACCGGCCATCGCGGTGTATGCCGGTCTGTGCGTGCCGAAGAAGACGCGGCTGGTGGGCATCGGGTTGATCATCCACATCGTGCTGGACGCGATTGATTGCTGGTGGATGCATCACTGATCGACGGGTAATGCCGGTCGAGGGTTAATGCCGGTCGAGGGGTAGAGTCGACTGTTAGTCGACTGCCTTTGCTCTCCGTTCCCCGCGCCTTGCGCGGGAGTCGACTAACAGTCGACTCTACCGTTCGCCGTTCGCCGTTCGCCGTTCGCCGTTCGCCGTTCGCCGTTCGCCGTTCGCCGTTCGCCGTTCGCCGTTCGCCGTTCGCCGTTCGCCGTTCGCCGTTCGCCGTTCCGCCTGCGTTCCGGCTCACGCCAGCGGCAGCTCCAGCCGCGCGCGCAATCCGGGGTTTTCGTTGGACAGGCGCAACGAGCCACCATGGCTGGCCGCGATATCCGCGGCGATCGCCAGTCCCAGTCCACTGCCTTCCACCCGTTCGTCCAGGCGCACGCCGCGCTGCAGGACGCTTTCCAGCTTGCCCTTGTCCAGCCCGGGGCCATCGTCGCGTACTTCGATGTGCAGCCGCTCGTTCTGGGCCAGGGCGCGCAGGCGTACTTCGCTGTGCGCCCACTTGCCGGCGTTGTCCAGCAGGTTGCCGAGCATTTCTTCCAGGTCGGTGCTGGCGCCGGCAAAGGCCAGACCGGGGGCAACGTCCATCTGGAAGCGGACGTTGCGGCGGGCGTGCACGCGGGTCATCAGCCGGCACAGTGCTTCGGCGGCAGGGGCTACTTCGCTGCGCTGGCGATGGTCCACGGCCAGCCCGGCGGCCAGGTAACGGTCGATGCTGGCGCGCATGCGTGCGCCCTGTTCGTGCAGGGTGCGCCGCCAGTCGCGGCCTTCCCCCTGTGCTTCGGCGGCCAGCACGCTCAGCGGCGTCTTCAGGGCATGGGCCAGGTCTTCGGCGCTGCTGCGTGCACGCGCCACCATGCGCTGGTGATGGTCGAGCAGGGCATCGAGCTCATCGGCCAGGGGGGCGATTTCCCGGTCCAGTCGTTGCCGGTCGATGCGCTCGGCTTCGCCACGGCGGATGCGTTCCAGCTGCTGCCCGAGCCCACGCAACGGGCGCAGGCCAAAGTGCACCTGGCTGGCCAGTACCGCCAGCCAGGCCGCGACCAGAATGCCCAGCGCCAGCGCACTGCGGCGACGGAACGCAGCGACATCGGCATCCAGTGCACTGCGGTCGTGGGCAACCACGGCAATGAATGGCTCGCTGGCCCGGGGCAGGCGCATCTGCTGCACGCGGGCGCGCAGCGACTGCTGCATCGGCCCGGGCAGGTTGCGTTCTGCCGCGCCATCCGGGCCGGTGGCCAGGGTCTGGTCCCACAGCGAGCGCGACTGCAGCAGCACCTTGCCGTGGCGGTCGGCGATCTGCCAGTACGCGCCGGAAAACACCCGCTGGAAGCGTGCATCGTTCGGCTCCTGGCGCAGGCGCAGCTGCCCGTCCGGATCGATCTCGGCCTGTGCCAGCAGGGTCAGCATGTCCTGCTGCAGCTCGCCATCCAGGCGGTCGCGCGCGCTGCGCTTGAACAGCTCGCCCAGCAGCACGCTGGCCAGAACCGACACCAGCACCAGGCCAATGCCGGCCACCAGCAGCAGCCGGCGGCGCAGTGAGGGCTGGCGCGCGCTCATGCCTCGGCCAGCCGCCAACCCTGGCCACGCACGGTGTGGATGAGGTCAACGCCCAGCTTGCGGCGCACCCGCCCGAGCAGCACGTCCAGCGCGTTTGAATCCGGATCGTAGCCGCTTTCAAAGATCTGCTCGCCAAGGCGGTCGCGGCTGATCACGCTGCCAGCGTGGTGGATGAAGTAGCTCAGCACACGGAACTCCTGCGGGCTCAACGGCAGCACCTGACCGTCCAGCTCGAAGCGGCCGGCGTTGACGTCCAGCTGCAGTGGACCGCAGTGCAGGCGCGGGCTGGCGTGGCCATGGCTGCGGCGGATCAGGGCGCGCAGGCGCAGCACCAGTTCGTCGGCCTGGAAGGGCTTGGTGAGGTAGTCGTCGGCGCCGGCATCGAATCCGGCCAGCTTGTCGTGCCAGCGCCCGCGTGCGGTCAGCACCAGCACCGGGAAGCTGCGACCGTTGCTGCGCCAGCGCTCGATCACGCTCAGCCCGTCCAGCCCGGGCAGGCCGAGGTCGACGATGGCCGCCTGCAGCTCTTCGATCTGGCCGATCTCCTCGGCCTGGCGCCCGTCGGCGACCACGTGCACCACATAGCCCGCCTGCTCCAGCAGCGGCACCAGGCGCTCCGCCAGCGCGGCGTCGTCTTCGGCCAACAGGATGCGCATATCAGTCGTCCAGCTCCGTCTTCAACAGCTTTCCGTTGCGCGCATCATAGTCCAGCTCGACCACCACGCCGTCGCCGCGCAGGATCTCCACTTCGTAGACGCCATCGTCCAGCTCTACTTCCAGCAGCTGGCCCGGGAAGCGCTTCAGCGCGTCGCGCACCACGCTTTCCAGCGGCACGTAGCGGCCCTGCTGCACGGCACGGCGTGCAACCTCCTGCGCCGGGTCCTGAACGGGCGTGGCGGTGGCCGGGGGGCTGGCCAGGGCAAGCAGCAGGGGCAGGGTGGAGAACATCGCGGGCGCGTAAAGGGAGGGGAACGGGCGGAGTGTGCCGGGAGCGACTAACAGCCGGCTAACAGCGGCGGCTAGGGCGCTGTTAACCACGACAGGCATCGTGGCGGTGCCGGGATGGTCCGGCCACGAACAGGAGAACCCCCATGCTGAAGTCGCTTACCCTCGCCACCGTTGCCGCGCTGGTGCTTGCCCCGGCCGCACAGGCTGCACCGCTGGGCATGGCCCAGGTTGAACAGGCCCTGCGCAAGGCCGGCTACACCCAGATCCACGAGATTGAACGTGATGACAGCCTGTGGGAAGCGGACGTGAGCCGCGCCGATGGCCGCTTCAGCGAGGTCTACGTGGACCCGAAGACCGGCGAGATCTTCGACGAGCACAACGGCCGCGCGCTGCTGAGCACGGAACAAGTGCTGGCACGGGCACAGGCGCATGGCCTGCGCGAGATCCACTCGCTGGAACGTGATGGTGCGACCTGGTCGCTGGAAGCGCGCAATGCCCGCAACCAGAAGGTGGAGGTGCGCCTGAGCGGTTACGACGGCCGCATCCTGCACAGCGAGCGCGATGGCTGGCTGGATTGACGTTGGCCCATGTAGAGCCGAGCCCATGCTCGGCTTTGCGGCCAACCGTAGCCGAGCATGGGCTCGGCTCTACAGGAGCTGGCTTACCAGCCGTACGGCGGCGGGTAATCCCAGTAGCCCGGGCCACGGCCGTAGTAGCCGCCGTACGGGCCGAAGAAGCCCGGGCCCTTGCCCTCGCTCACGTGGATGTTGACGTTGACCCCGTGGGTCTTGCCCTCATCGGTGGTGTAGTTCTTGCTGAGGTTCAGCGTGGCGGCGTTGTAGTGGCTGTTGCCGCCGTTCTTGGAATAACCGATGCCGGTGGTGAAGCTGCCGGACACCTTGACCTTGTCGTCGGTGACGTCGGCGATCCTGGCGTCGTCGTGCACGCGCGGGCCGCTCTTGTCGCCGTAATACGTACCCGGTGGGTCCTGCTGCAGGGCCGGGTCGTTGAGGTAGCGCATCGGCGCCTGCGGCAGCGTCAGGTCCAGGCCGGCTGCCTGCGGCGCGGTGGCGCCGGCGGCAGACTGGGCCAGCACGGTTCCCGGCAGGGCCAGGCACAGCAGCAGGGTCAGGGGGCGGATCATGACGGCGCTCCAGCGGACAGGTGGCCACGCAACACGCGGCGGTACAGGCCGACGCTAGCAGGGGTTGCTTGAATGATGCCTGTCGGCGCCCCGTGGAGTCGAGCCTGTTCGACTGCATCTGCCAACAGCAGTCGAGCATGGCTCGACTCTGCAAGAGCCGGGCCCTACGGCAACCGCCCGAACCCGAACAGCCCCGCCAGCGGATGCCTGCGTCGCTCGATCCGGGCCCGCAGCAGCTGTGCGCCGATCATCGAGTAGGTGATGCCGTTGCCGCCATAGGCCATGGCGAAGTGGACCCGTGGTCCCCACTGCGCATGCGGGCCGAAGAACGGCAGGCCATCGGCGGTTTCGGCGAAGGTGCCGCCCCAGGAGAACGCCGGCACCGGCTCCAGCCGTGGGAACCAATGCAGCAGCTGCTTCATCAGCTGGTCGGCCTTGCGCTGCACGCGCCGGTCGCGGCGGGCCGGGATGTCGATGGCGTCGTCCAGCCCACCCACCAGCAGCCGGTGGTCGCCGGTGGCGCGCAGGTACAGGTAGGGGCGGGCGCTTTCCCACACCATCGTGCGCTGCAGGCGGCCCAGTACCTCCGCGTCGATGGGGTCGGTGATGAGGGCGTAGCTGCTGCGGTTGCGGGCGACGCGCTGCTGCAGCCATGTCTGGTTGGCATAGCCCATTGCCAGCACGACATGCCGGGCGCGGATCGTGACACCGGCCTCGGTAACGGCGGCTACGCCACGTGCGCCGGGCGTGAGCGCATGCAGCACTGTGCGGTCATGCACATGGCCGCCGCGCCGGCGCACGCGCTGCAGCAGCGCATAGGTCAGCCGGTAGGGATCGACCCGCGCGGCCTGACGCGTCAGCAAGGCGCCACCGGCGTCCACATCGAAACGCTCCCGCAGCGCTTCCGGGCCCAGCCAGCGAGCGTCCAGGCCGATGCTGCGCCGCGCGTCCCCCTCGGCCATCAGGCGTGGCACGTCGCGATGGCGGCTGGCCAGGTACAGGCTGTCCATGCGCTGGAAGTCCACGTCCTTCAGGCCGCGGGCCACTTCACCCAACGCCGGTAGTGCTTCGGCGCAGGCGAGGTAGGCCTGTGCGGCGCGGTCATGGCCATAGCGCTGGGCCAGCTCCAGCAGATGGGTATCGATCTCGTACTGCAGCAGTGCGGTGCTGGCGGCGGTGCTGCCCCAGCCGATGTCGCGCTGCTCGATGACCGCCACCTCGTGGCCGTGGGCGGACAGTTCGTCGGCGATCAGTGCGCCGGTGATGCCACCGCCCACCACCAGCACATCGCAGCGGAGGTCCTGCTGCAGCGGGGGAAAGGCGCGCAGCAGACCGTTGCGTACCGCCCACCATGGGTAGCCACTCTTCAGGTCCATGGCTGTGCGCCGCTCAGGCGGTGGGGTGGCCGGTGTGCGGGGTGTGGATCAGTTCGGACAGATCGAAGCCCTGCAGGCGTGCGGCCGCCAGATAATGGTCCTGCACGGTGGCGTCCAGCTGCGGTTCGCGGGCCAGCAGCCACAGGTACCTGCGGTCCGGGCTGCCGACCAGCGACACGCTGTAGTCCGGGGCGATCTGGATCACCCAGTAGTCGCCCTTGGCGAACGGCAGCCAGCGCAGGCCCTTGGGCAGGAAACTGACCTCCAGGCGCGCGCTGTCGTTGTCGGCGGCGCAGGCCTCGCCGATGGCTTCCTCGACCTCGCCGTCCATACGGCAGCGATTGGTGACGCCGACGTTGCCGTTGTCGAGCAGGGTGTAGTGCGCCGACACATCGGTGCAGCCTTCCGGTTCATGGCGCATCGGCAGGCGTGCGATCTCGTACCAGGAGCCCAGATAGCGGGGCAGCTTGAGGTCGGTGACGGTCTTCAGCGGCGGGTGGTCGGTCATCGGCGGTCGTGGCAGGGGTGGGACTCCACGATGCCGATGGCCTTGCCATGGACGGGTGAAGCCGGGGCGATGGCCGTGTCCAGAACGTTCCGTCGCTGCTGCGATGTGCCTGTTGTCACCGGCGTGGCGGTATCCTGCTGCCAGCGCCGTGTTTTCCTGATCCAACCGAGGTGGAGGTGCCGATGTACCAGGTGATCCTGTTGAAGAGTGAATCCGCGTTCGCACGCGAACAGTGGCCGCAGGTCGATGACCTGGTCGACTACGAAGGCGTGGCCTACAGCCTGCGTGCCGGCCCGCGCCAGCCGCTGCCCACCGACCACGACTGGCACCCGGTGGCGGTATATGCGCCCGATGAGATTACCGAGGAAGAGTTCCAGGACTGGTACGCGCTGCAGCAGCCCACGGTGGAAGAGCTGCGGCTGAAGTACTGATTTCGCCGGTGTAGCGTGCGGGCGCGCGGAAACGTTGGTTGGGTAGATCGGCGGGGCGAATCGACGGGGTAAACCGACGGGGTAGAGTCGACTGTTGGTCGACTGCTCTTCGCTGGAAGCTGTGCAAAGCCCGCGCTGCGCGCGATAGTCGACTAACAGTCGACTCTACCGAGTCGATTCGCCCGGCCACGATCACCCCGCCGCAATCGCCAGGCCGTCATCGCCCAGTCGTGACCACCCCGCCGGCATCACCCCCTCGAAGCTCCCATCCACGCGGGTGTAGTCCTCCGCGCCACCATCCGGGCTTTACCGCCTGTGCCGTATAGTCGCGCGCAGGCGCGGTGGTCCGCGCGAAACGGTGTGTCTGGCGTGTCTTCTTTCCTGCGATCGATCCGTGCCCGGGGGCCTTGGCTGGCTCTGCTGCTGTGCACTGCCTTCCTGCTGTCCGCACCGGTGCTGGCACAGAATGGGGACCTCACGCCCAAGCAGCAGCTGGCGGATATCGATGCGAAGCTGAAGGAAATCGACCGCAAGCGCGGTGATGCTGCGGCCATCGAAACACTGCCCATGTTGTCCGAGAACGCCTCGCAGGCGCGACGTGACGCCGAAGCGCTGGAGAAGTCGCTGCAGCCGCAGCTGGAGCGCCTCGACGAACAGCTGGCGCAGCTGGGTACGCCTGCCGAGGGCGCCACCGAGCCGCCCGAACTGGCGGCGCAACGGCGCAGCCTCAACAAGCAGCGCGACGGACTGGCTGCTTCGGTGGCGCAGGCCAAGACCAGTGGCGTGCGTGCCCAGCAATTGGCAGCCGACATCGACCAGCAGCGCACTGCGCAGCGCGCCGAGGACATGGGCAAGAAGGTCGCCTCGCCGCTGTCACCGGCGCTGTGGAGCAAGGTGGCCGAGCGCCTGCCGATCGACATCGCACGCGTCGCGCCGTTGGCCGAGCAGGGGCGCGATACGTTCGTGGCTGGCATCCGGGCCAATGGCTGGGGCACGCCGCTGTTGGGCCTGATCGCCGCGCTGGTGATGATGTTCCCACTGCGGCTGTGGCTGCGCCGCCTGGGGCGGCAGTTCGCAGCCTCCGAGCGCGCGCCGGACGGTCGCCTGCGCCGTTCCGGGCTGGCCATGTGGCTGTTGCTGGTGGGCACGCTGCTGCCCGGCTATGCGGTGGTGGTGTTCATTGCCTCGCTCAACGCCATCGATGCGATCGCCCCGCGCCTGCAGAATGTGGCCGACGGCGTGGAGCAGGCGACCTTCGCCGCTGCGTTCATTGCCGCGCTCAGCGCCTGCCTGCTGGTGCCCAATCGCCCGTCGTGGCGGTTGCTGAATCTGGATGACACCGCCGCACTCAAGCTGCGCAAGTATGCGTGGGGCGCCGCGGCGCTGGCTTGGTTGAGTACGGTGCTGGTGGCCATCGATCAGGCCACGCGCACCAGCGATGTGACCACCGTGGCGCTGGACGGAGTGATCGCGCTGACCTACCTGGGTCTGATCATGGCGATGCTGGTGACCCTGGCACGCCTGCATCGCCGGCAGACCGCCGAGGCCGAAGCCAAGCTGGAGGCGCAGGCCGACGGCGTGGGCGCGGCAACGCCGGTGCGTCGCAGCAGCTGGCTGGTACTGGCTCGCGTGGCGGGCAACGTCGCGGTGGTGGCCGCGATCATCGGGACGCTGCTGGGCTACGTGAACTTCGCCAAGTTCGTGAACCAGCAGCTGATCGGCGGCAGTATCGTGGTGATGGCCGCGATGCTGCTGTTCAAGTTCGTCGATGACTTCAGCACCTGGCTGCTCAATGCTGACAGCAAGGTCGGCCAGACCATCCTGCTCAGCACCGGAATGAGCGTGTCCCGCCTGGAACAGGCAGGCGTGCTGCTGTCGGCGATGCTGCGAACTCTGGTGGTGCTGGTTGCCCTGCTGGCTCTCGCCGCGCCGTTCGGCAATGTGGGCACGATCGTTGAAAGTATTGCCTCGCTGTCCAACGGCATCGAGATCAACAAGGATCTGACGCTGCAGCCAGGCCGCATTGTCACTGGCGTGCTGGTGCTGTTGGTGGGCATGGGGCTGACCCAGCTGCTGCAACGCTGGTTGACCGACACTTATCTGCCCAAGACCGAGCTGGATCTGGGCGCGCGTAATTCGATCAGCACCATCGCTGGCTACGTCGGCATCATTCTGGTGGGCCTGTGGGCACTGACCGCGATGGGCCTGAACCTGAAGAACCTGGCGCTGCTGGTCAGCGCATTGTCGGTGGGTATTGGTTTCGGCCTGCAGGCGATCATCCAGAACTTCGTCTCCGGGCTGATCCTGCTGGCCGAGCGCCCGGTGAAGATCGGCGACTGGGTGAAGCTGGGCGACCAGGAAGGCGACATCCGCCGCATCAACGTGCGTTCGACCGAGATCCAGGTGGGTGACCGGTCGACGCTGATCGTCCCGAACTCGGAGCTGATCACCAAGACCATCCGCAACATGACGATGGGCAACAACCAGGGCCGCATCCAGATCCAGTTCGCAGTGCCGCCCAGCACCGACGTCGGCAACCTGCGGCAGGCATTGCTGGATGCGTACACCGCGCACACCAACGTGCTGAAGCAGCCGGAGCCGTCGGTCTACATCGACAGCATCGCCGGTGGGCAGATCACCATCAACAGCTTCGCGTACGTGGCCAGCCCGCGGCAGGTATACGCCACCCGCAGCGATCTCTACTTCAGCCTGCTGCAGATCCTGGCGGAGCGGAACATCCCGCTGTCGACCCCGACCGACATCCACATCACCCGCGATTCGCAGGAGTAGGGGTGTTCTGCAGGGCTGCGCCCTGCACCCGCTACGAGCCGGAGCAAAGGCAACAGCAACAGCGTGCATTCCGTGGTTTGGCGGGGTGGGTCCGGTTGCGGGGGACGCTGCAAGTACGTCCATGTAAGCT
>NZ_RAUX01000018.1 GCF_013464485.1 Stenotrophomonas maltophilia | reverse complement strand
GTKGCGGGAGTGTCCGCGGCATGGATGCCGCGGCCAAGCCCCCAAGGACGGGTTTACGGCGTCTCCCGCAACCGGACCCACCCCGCCATCCCACGGATAGCCCGCGGTTGGCGTTGCTTCGGCTGTTGCCGTTGCCTCTGCGGGTGCAGGGCGCAGCCCTGCCGACCAACCCCATTCAGGCAGGTAAGTGCAGGTCACAGGATAAGCAGACGCCTTGTTGCCTTCATCAAACGGGTCCACATTCCTGTGCAGGAGACGGGCCACCGCCCGTTGTCGAGACACCAGGAGACCTGCATGTCCGCTGCCCCCAGCACCGCCATTTCCCGCGATCCGGCCACCGGCCAGCAGATCGCCAGCCATCCCTTCGCCAGCGACGCCGAACTGGAAGCATTGCTCGATCGCGGGCAGGCCGGGTTCGCCGCTTGGAGCGGCCAGAGCCTTGAACAGCGCGCGGGCGTCCTGCGCGCCATGGCCGCGGTGCTGCGTCGTGACCGCGAGAAACTGGCCGCGCTGGCCACCGCTGAAATGGGCAAGGTGCAGGCCGAATCGCTGGCTGAGATCGAGAAGTGCGCCGTGTTGTGCGAGTGGTACGCCGACCACGGCGCGCAGTTCCTGCGCGACGAACCAACCCAGGTACCCGACGACAAGGCCTACGTGTCCTACCTGCCGCTGGGCGTGGTGCTGGGCATCATGCCGTGGAATTTCCCCTACTGGCAGGTGATGCGTGCGGCGGTGCCGATCCTGATGGGCGGCAACGGCTTCCTGCTCAAGCCGGCCGAGAACATCGTCGGTACCGCGCAGCTGCTCGATGCCGCCTGGCGCGACGCCGGCTTGCCGGAGGGTACCTTCATCGCCGCCAACATCAGCCGTGAGGGCACCAGCCGCGCGATCGCCGATGACCGCATCGCGGCCGTGACCCTGACCGGCAGCGTGGCCGCCGGCCGCAGCATCGCCGCCCAGGCCGGGCAGGCGTTGAAAAAGGTCGTGCTGGAGCTGGGTGGCTCGGATCCGTTCATCGTGCTGGCCGATGCCGATCTCGATGCCGCGGTCGAAGCGGCCGTGGCCTCGCGTTTCCAGAACACCGGGCAGGTCTGCATCGCCGGCAAGCGCATCATCGTTGAAGACGCGGTCTACGACCGGTTCGTGGCGCAGTTCTGCCAGGAGGTGCAGGCGCTGACCATCGGCGATGGGCGCGAAGCGGGTAACCGCATCGGCCCGATGGCGCGTCAGGACCTGCTGGAACAGCTGGACGCGCAGGTGCGCGCGTCGGTGGACGCCGGTGCACAGCTGCTGGTCGGCGGCCACCAGCTGGATCGCCCGGGCGCGTTCTATGCGCCTACCGTGCTGGCCGGGGTGGAGCCAGGCATGCAGGCCTTCGATACCGAGACCTTTGGGCCGGTAGCCTCGATCAGCCGCGCCCGCGACGCCGACCATGCGGTGGAACTGGCCAACCAGAGCGAATTCGGCCTCAGCGGCAACCTGTGGACTGGCGACCGCGCCCGTGCGATGCAGCTGGCGCGCCGGCTGCAGACCGGCGGCGTGTTCGTCAACGGGTTCTCTGCTTCCGACCCGCGCGTGCCGATCGGTGGTGTGAAGAAGAGCGGCTTCGGTCGCGAGCTCTCGCACTTCGGTATCCGCGAGTTCGTCAATGCGCAGACGGTGTGGTTCGACAAGCATTGACGCGCGGCTTCCATCCTTCCTGCAACGATCCACCATCAGTCCAGCGAAAAAAGGACGGCATTCCCATGTCCAAGGGTTCAGACCTGCTCGTCGCCGCACTTGAGAACGAAGGCGTCGAGCGTATTTTCGGCATCCCCGGCGAGGAGAACCTCGACGTGGTCGAGTCCCTGCGCCATTCCAGCATCGAGCTGGTGATCACCCGCCACGAGCAGGCGGCCGTGTTCATGGCCGCCACCTATGGCCGCCTGACCGGCAAGCCCGGCGTATGCTTGGCCACGCTCGGTCCGGGCGCGCTCAACTTCACCACTGGCGCCGCCTACGCACTGCTCGGAGCGTGGCCGGTGATCATGATCACTGGCCAGAAGGGCATCGTCGCCAGCAAGCAGGCGCGCTTCCAGATCGTGGACATCGTCAGCACGATGAAGCCGTTGACCAAGCAGGCGCGGCAGATCGTTTCGGCGCGCACCATTCCGACCATCGTCCGCGAGGCGTTCCGTGTGGCCCAGGAGGAGCGCCCGGGCCCGGTGTTGCTGGAGCTGCCGGAGGACATCGCCGCCGATGAGGTCGAGGGTGTGCCGCTGATTCCGCCGCATGCGGTGGAGCGGCCGATCGCCAGCCCGGAGGCGGTGGACCGCGCGGCGGAGATCATCCGCAATGCAAAGCGGCCCTTGCTGATGATCGCCTCGGCCGCCTCGCGGCCGCAGTCCAGCGAGGCACTGTCGGCGTTTGTATTGCGCGCCGGCATTCCGTTCTTCACCACGCAGATGGGCAAGGGTGCGGTGGCGGGTGGTTCTGGCCTCTATATGGGCACGGCGGCGCTGACCGAACGCGACTACGTACACATGGCCATCGACCAGGCCGACGTGATCGTGACCATCGGCCATGAAGTGACCGAGAAGCCGCCGTTCGTGATGCGGCCGGGTGGCCCCACGGTCATTCATATCGGCTACTCGCAGGCGGCGGTGGAGCAGGTGTACTTCCCGCAGGTGGAAGTGATCGGCGATATCGGCCGTTCGCTGACCCAGCTGGCTGACCGCATCGAAGGCGCGGTGCCGAACGCCGATGCGCTGCTGCCGCTGCGCGCGACGATCCTGGAGCATCTGGCCGACCGTGCCGAGGAGCCGGGTTTCACCCCGCAGCGGCTGGTGCATGACGTGCGCCAGGTGATGCCGCCGGACGGCATCGTGGCGCTGGACAACGGCATGTACAAAATCTGGTTTGCGCGCAACTACCGTACCCAGGTGGCCAACACGCTGCTCCTGGACAACGCGCTGGCGACCATGGGCGCGGGCCTGCCGTCGGCGATCATGGCCTCGATCCTGTATCCGCAGCGGCGGGTGCTGGCGGTGTGTGGCGACGGCGGTTTCATGATGAACAGCCAGGAGCTGGAGACCGCGCGGCGGTTGGGCCTGAATCTGGTGGTGCTGATCCTCAATGATGGTGCCTACGGCATGATCCGCTGGAAGCAGGCGGTGGATGGCTTTACCGATTACGGCATGACCTTCAGCAACCCCGATTTCGTCAAGTACGCCGAGGCTTACGGCTGCAAGGGCCATGAGGTGACGGCCATCGAGCAGTTCATTCCGACCCTGGAAGCGGCGTTCAGCGAGGGCGGGGTGCACCTGGTGTCGGTGCCGATCGATTACTCGGAGAACCAGCGGGTGCTGGTGGACGAACTGCGGCAGGCGTTCCCAGGGAACGGCTGACGCCGGGTCAGGCGCTGCTGTAGGTGTCGACCTTGGTCGACACAGGGACCGCCAACCAAGGTTGGCGCCTACCGGGCAGGGTCGGCTGGCGGGGCTCGGGGAGGGCGGTTTTGGTATGCTGTCCAACCGGCTGTGCCGGGCGCAGCATCCCCCCTCACTACACGATTCCCGCAGATCCATGAGCGAAGCTACCGATACCCCCCCCGTCGACGAAAACAAGTTGATCGCCGAGCGCCGTGAGAAACTCAAAGCGCTGCGTGGGCAGGGCATCGCGTACCCGAACGACTTCCGTCGCGAGGACTTCGCCGGTCGCTTGCAGGACGAATTCGCCGATGCGGAGCAGTGGACTGCCGAGGCGCTGGAAGGCAACGGCCGCCAGGTGAAGATGGCCGGCCGGCTGATGGCCAAGCGCATCATGGGCAAGGCCAGCTTCGCGCAGATCCAAGACGAGTCCGGCCGCATCCAGCTGTTCCTGCAGGGCACGGTGCTGGGCGATGCCTACGTCGCCTTCAAGGGCTGGGACGTGGGCGACATCATCGCCGTCGAAGGCGGCCTGACCCGCACCAAGACCGGCGAGCTGTCGGTGAAGGCCGAGTCGATCCGCCTGCTGACCAAGTCGCTGCGTCCGCTGCCGGACAAGTGGCACGGCCTGGCCGACGTCGAGCAGCGTTACCGCCAGCGCTACGTCGACCTGATCGTGACCCCGGAGTCGCGCGCAGTCTTCATCAAGCGCTCGAAGATCATCCGCGCCATGCGCGCGTGGCTGGACAACCGTGACTTCCTGGAAGTCGAAACGCCGATGATGCATTACATCCCCGGCGGCGCGGCGGCCAAGCCGTTCACCACCCACCACAACGCGCTGGACCTGGACCTGTACCTGCGCGTGGCGCCCGAGCTTTACCTGAAGCGCCTGACCGTCGGTGGCCTGGAGCGCGTATACGAGATCAACCGCAACTTCCGCAACGAAGGTGTCAGCACCCGCCACAATCCGGAATTCACCATGATGGAGCTGTACGAGGCCTATGCCACGTACAACGAAATCATGGACCTCACCGAAGGCGTGATCCGCGACGTGGCCCAGGCCGTCAACGGTGGCACCGAGGTGGAGTGGGATGGCGCGAAGATCGACCTGGGCCCGGCCTTCCGCCGCTGGCGCATGGACGAGGCGGTGCGCCACCACAACCCGGAAATCTCGGCCGCCGACTGCACCGACCGCGAGGCGCTGCTGCGCCATTGCGAGCGCTTGAAGATCCGCGTCAAGCCGTCCTACGGCTGGGGCAAGCTGCTGCTGGAGATCTTCGAGGCCACCGTCGAGCACACGCTGATCCAACCGACCTTCATCACCGATCACCCGGTGGAGGTCTCGCCGCTGGCCCGCGCCAACGACAACGATCCGGGCTATACCGACCGCTTCGAGCTGTTCGTCAACGGCAAGGAGCTGGCCAACGGCTTCTCCGAGCTGAACGATCCGGAAGACCAGGCACAGCGTTTCCAGGCTCAGGTGGCTGCGAAGGAAGGCGGCGACGACGAGGCCATGCATTACGACGCTGATTACATCCGTGCGCTGGAGTACGGCATGGCACCCACTGGCGGCCTCGGCATCGGCGTGGACCGCCTGGTAATGCTGTTGACCGGAAGCAGCTCGATCCGTGACGTACTGCTGTTCCCGTACATGCGTCCGGAGCAGTAAGTCGTCTTTTTGACTGCTGTTTGTGCGCGCCGTCGCGAAATGAGACGGCGCGATTGACGCCTCCCGCACTCGGCGTATCGTTAATGCACTACCTTGACGCCTGTTGTGGCTTGATCGGCAAACGGGGGAGTGCACGGTGTGGAGAGCCCGCTTCACAGTGTGATGACGATCATGAACCGGGACGCATGACACGGGAGTCAGGCCGATGCAGGGTGCGAGCGTTCGCAGCGGCAGGGTATCCTCGCCTGCTGATGATCCAGCGTGGTCGAGAAACCAGGCGGAGTATGCGTTGAACATCGTCATTGTTGACGACCAGACCTCCGCCAGGACGATGCTGCGTCACGTCATCGAGGATATCGCGCCGGAATTGAGCGTGTATGACTTCGGTGATCCGTTGACTGCATTGGCCTGGTGCGAAGCGCATCCGGTCGATCTGTTGCTGCTCGATTACCGCATGCCGGAAATGGATGGGCTGGAGTTTGCACGCCGTTTCCGGCGCCTGCCCAAGCACCGCGATATTCCCGTGATCCTGATTACCGTGGTCGGCGACGAGCCGATCCGTCAGGCCGCGCTTGAAGCGGGCGTCATCGATTTCCTGGTCAAGCCGATCCGCCCGCGCGAACTGCGGGCGCGCTGCTACAACCTGCTGCAGTTGCGCCAGCAGACCGAAAACGTGAAGCAACGCGCGTTGTCGCTGGAGCAGCGGCTGCTGGCCAGCATGCATGAGGTCGAAGAGCGCGAACGGGAAACCTTGTCGCGGTTGGCCCGGGCGATCGAATTCCGTGATGCTGGTACCAGCGCCTACCTCGAACGCATGGCGCGCGTTGCGGGCCTGATTGCCGAGCAGCTGGGCCTGCCCGAGGATGATGTGCGCCTGATCGAGATGGCGGCGCCGCTGCATGACATGGGCAAGATCGCCATTCCCGATGCCGTGCTGCTCAAGCAGGGCAAGCTGAACGACGAGGAGCTGGCGATCATGCGCAGGCACCCGCGCATCGGCCATGAGCTGCTCAGCGGTAGCCAGAACCGTTTCATCCAGGTGGGCGCGCTGATTGCACTGCGCCACCATGAGCGCTACGACGGCAGCGGCTATCCCGATGGCCTGGTCGGCGAGGCCATTCCACTGGAGGCGCGCATCGTCGCAGTGGCCGATGTTTTCGACGCCCTGATTTCGCCCCGTCCATACAAGGAAGCATGGACCATGGAAGCCACGCTGGCTTATCTGTACGCCCAGCGTGGGCGATTGTTCGACCCACGCTGCGTGGATGCGCTGATGCGGGGGCACCAGCAGCTGATGGACATCTGCGCCCAGCACTCGACGGCATCGACGCGACCGGGTGGGTGACATGCAGGACCTGTTCGCAGGCGTGAAGCGCCGGCTGGCGCAGCGTCCGGATTCTGAGCATGGCCAGGCCATCGTGCGGGTGGTGCTGATCTCGCTGATCCTGGTCTATGTGCTGCTGGCAGGCGCCCGCCTGCATCGGCTGGAGCAGTACCAGGGCGTATTGGCCACGGTGCTGACCGGACTGGGGCTTTCGCTGTTGCTGTTCGGTTGGCTGCTGTGGAGGCCGCAGCGCTCCGACCCGCGGCGGGTGGCCGGGATGCTGGCCGACTACGGCCTGATTGCGGTCGGCATGATCCAGATGGGTGAGCCGCTGGCCTGGCTATATGCGGTGGTGATGTGGGTGACGGTCGGTAATGGCCTGCGTTTCGGGTCGCGATACCTTGCCGCCGCCATCGTGCTGGCAATGGCCAGTTTCGGCACCACCGTGCTGTTGACGCCGTATTGGCAGGCCAACCTGGGCCTGGCCATTTCCCTGTGGTTGGGGTTGCTGGCGGTACCGTTGTGCTGCTCCTCCCTGCTGCGCCGAAGGATGCGACATCCGACCATGGATACGACTTCCGCCGCTGGCTCCGACAAGCGTTCGCTGCTGGCCCGCTTCAAGCAGCGCCTTTCCGGGCGCGAAGACAGCGAGCACGCACAGAACCTGATCCGTATCGTGATCACGGGGTTGTTCATCAGCTACCTGGGCTGGCGTTCGCTGAGCGGCGGTGGCGAGGCGCTGACCACGACCTGGTTGATCCTGGCTTTCGAGCTGACCATTTCCGCCGGTCTGCTGACCGCGATCCTGATCCACCCCGGCGTGTCGCATGTGCGCCGGGTGATCGGCATGCTGACCGACTACACCTGCATGGCCTGGATCATGACCATCCAGGGCGAGCCGGCGGCACCGCTGTACGCGGTGATGCTGTGGGTGACGATCGGCAACGGCATGCGCTACGGCAGTACCTACCTGCGCGCGGCCACGGCCATGGGCTGCATGGCGTTCCTGTGCACGGTGATGCTGTCGCCATACTGGCGCGGCCACGACTACCTGGGCTGGGGCCTGTTGTTGGGTCTGGGTGCGATCCCGCTGTACTTCGATTCGCTGCTGCATGCATTGACCCGGGCGGTGGCCGAAGCGCGCCAGGCCAACGAGGCCAAGAGCCGCTTCCTGGCCAACATGAGCCATGAATTCCGCACGCCGTTGAATGGGCTGGCCGGCATGACCGAAGTGCTGGCCACCACGCGCCTGGACGATGAGCAGCGCGAGTGCCTCAACACCATCCAGGCCTCGACCCGCAGCCTGCTGGCGCTGGTGGAGGAGGTGCTGGACATCTCCGCGATCGAAGCAGGCAAAGTGCGGGTGGAGTGGCACGAGTTCGCGCTGGCCGACGTGCTGCAGGCGATCAACCTGATCCTGACTCCGCAGACCCGCTCAAAATCGCTGGACTACCGCGTCCAGGTGGACGAGAACGTGCCGCCGCGCCTGCTTGGCGATGCCGGGCACCTGCAGCAGATCCTGCTGAACCTGATGGGCAACGCGGTGAAGTTCACCGACAGTGGTTACGTCCATCTGCGTGTGTCCAGTCCCGACGCGCTCGGAAGTGAGCGGGTACGCCTGCGTTTCGAGATCGTCGATTCCGGCATCGGTGTGCCGGTGGCCCTGCGTGGCCGCCTGTTCAATGCGTTCGAGCAGGGCGACGTTGGCCTGGCCCGTCGCCACGAAGGCACCGGCCTGGGCACGGCCATCGCCAAGGGTCTGGTCGAATCGATGGGCGGCCAGGTCGGCTACGCGCCGAACAGCCCGCGCGGCAGCGTGTTCTGGGTCGAGATCACGCTGGATGTGGCTGTTGTCGCGGCGACACAGGTGGCGCCGCCGGACCCGGCCGAGGCCGGCAATGTCATCGCCTTCTCCAACCCGTTCCTGCGCCATCGCGCGCGCGTGCGCAGCCTGCGCGTGCTGGTGGCCGACGACCACGAAGCCAACCGCATGGTGTTGCAGCGCCTGCTGGAAAAGGCAGGTCACAAGGTCACCTGCGTCAATGGTGGTGCCGAGGTGCTCGATGCGCTCGAGCAGGCCAGTTACGACGCAGCCATCGTTGATCTGCACATGCCTGGCATGAGTGGCCTGGACCTGCTCAAGCAGCTGCGGGTGATGCAGGCCAGCGGCATGCCCTACGTGCCGGTGATGGTGCTCAGCGCCGACGTCACCCCCGAATCGATCCTGCGCTGCGAACAGGCTGGCGCCCGCGCGTTTCTGGCCAAGCCGGTGGTGGCCACCCGCCTGCTTGAGGTGCTGGCCGATGTGGCGGCCAACACCCGTGCCGAATCCGGCATCCAGTCGGTGCCCGCGTTGCCGGTGGGCGATGGCGTGCTCGATACCGCGGTACTGGACGAACTGGCCTCGCTGGGCATGGGGGATGGCTTCGAACGGAAGTTCATCGACCAGTGCCTGGTGGACGTCGACGCGAGCATGGGCCGGTTGCAGGTCAGCGGAGAGTGCCAGGATTGGGAGGACTTCCGCGAGCATGCGCACGCACTGCGCGGCGTGGCGAGCAACCTGGGGCTTGTCCAGGTTGCCGCCTCCAGTGGCGAGATCATGCGCATGGCGGACTGGCAGCTGAAAGGCGAGTGGAACACCCGCCTCGGCAGTCTGGCAGCCGCCCTGCGCAACGGCAGGAATGCACTGGCTGCCCGAAGTGCGGGAGCACCGCACCGCGATGACAGTGAGCGCAACCCGTCCTGAACCGCCGGGCTGTCAGGCCGGGTCGCCATTGCGCCGGGCCTGCGCCCGCACCAGTCGATCCATCGTGCGCAGGGACTTCTCGCCCAGCTGCATGGCGGTATCTACCCAGATCTCGGTGATCCGCATCATTTCGTGCAGCGGCACCATGGTGGCGATCTCGTTGACCTCGCGCATCGCCGCCCAGGCGTGAGGGATCCGCTTGCTGTCCTTGATCACCTGTTCGACCGCAGCCACGCCTTCGCCAACCGGTACCACGATGTCGACCAGACCCATGTCCTTCAGCTGGCTGGCGGTGTAGAGATTGCCTTCCAGCATGATCTTCTCGGCCAGGCGCGGGCTGATCCGCTGGCACAGGAAGGAGTAAGCGCCCATGCCGGGGAACAGGTCGAACAGCACCTCCGGCAGGCCCATCAGCACGCCTTCCTCGGCGATGATGGTGTGGCAGCTGAGGGCGGCCTCGAAGCCACCGCCCAGCGCATTGCCCTGGACCAGGGCGATGCTGTGCGCGCGGGCGCCCAGGCCGGCATGGAACGCGTGTACCCCGCGTACGCAACGCTGGGCGTAGTCGAGCAGGCGCGCGCGATCGCCTTCGCGGATCAGGCGGCAGAACAGCTCGAGATCGCCACCCAGGTTGAATACGTCGCTATCCGAGGCAAGGACGACATGCGGTGACAGGACGTGCGAGGCACTGAGGCGATCGCCCAACTCGCGCTGGTAATCGACGATGTCATCGACCAGGCGTGAAGCAAAGCACGGCCGGCCCGGTTGATTGACCAGATTGGCGTGCATGTGGATCCAGTAGACATCCCGCTCGGGCTCTTCGGTGATGCGCAGGGTGGGGTGCTGCGACGGGCGGGTGATGATGGGGCGTACTGCGGACATGGGAGTTCTCCGTGTGACCGTCCGGCCAACCGCAGAGCGGACGGAGAAGGATGGGGGGCGAGCTGAACGTGCGGCGGCGACTGATTCTATGCACCCCTCGTGAACCGCCCGCAAGCGCTGTGCCAGCCAAGTTCCGGCAACAAAAAGGCCCCGCCGTCGCCGGCGGGGCCCCKGGAAAATCACGATGCCCGGAAACCCTTACTGGGCGGGCGTATCACGCAGCTCGCGACGGAGAATCTTGCCGACATTGGTCTTCGGCAGCTCTTTTCGGAATTCTACGATTCTGGGGTGCTTGTAACCGGTCAGGTTTGCCCGGGCATGTTCCTTGACCATTTCGGCGGTCAGGTTCGGGTCCTTCTTCACGATGACGACCTTGACCACCTCGCCGGACTTTTCGTCGGGGACGCCGACCGCGGCCACTTCCAGCACGCCCGGCATCATCGCGATGACATCTTCGACTTCGTTCGGGTACACGTTGAAGCCGGACACCAAGATCATGTCCTTCTTGCGGTCGACGATGTAGAAGAAGCCCTGATCATCCATCTTCGCCATGTCGCCGGTGTGCAGCCAGCCGTCGGCGTCGATGGCCTTGTCGGTTTCCTCGGGGCGCTGCCAGTAGCCCTTCATCACCTGCGGGCCCTTGATGCACAGCTCGCCCACTTCGCCCAGCGCCAGGATGTTGCCGTTGTCGTCCTTGATGCAGGCGTCGGTGGACGGAATCGGCAGGCCGATCGAGCCGTTGTACTCGGGCAGGGTAAGCGGGTTGATGCACGCCGCCGGCGAGGTCTCGGTCAGGCCGTAGGCCTCGACCAGGGTGACGCCGGTGGTCTTCTTCCAGCGTTCGGCCACCGCGCGCTGCACGGCCATGCCGCCGCCCAGGGTGAACTTGACCGACGAGAAGTCGATCTCGTCGAAGCCAGGGGTGTTGAGCAGGCCGTTGAACAGGGTGTTGACACCGGTGATGGCGGTGAAGCGGGTGCCCTTGAGCTCCTTGACGAAGCCCTTCATGTCGCGCGGGTTGGTGATCAGGTGGTTGCAGCCACCGAACTTCATGAAAACCAGGCCGTTGGCCGTCAACGCGAAGATGTGGTACAGCGGCAGGGCGGTGATGATCACTTCCTTGCCCGGCTCGATGCCCGAGGTCGACAGCCACGCCGAGGCCTGCTGCATGTTGGCGATCAGGTTGCGGTTGGTCAGCATCGCACCCTTGGCCACGCCGGTGGTGCCGCCGGTGTACTGCAGGAAGGCGATGTCGTCGTGGTCGATCTCGACCGGCGGAAGCGTGTGCCGGCTGCCCAGCGCAAGCGCCTGCTTGAAGCGGACAGCGCCCTTGATGTGGTAGTTGGGCACCATCTTCTTGACGTACTTCAGCACGAAGTTGACGATCGCGCCCTTGGCGCCGAGCAGGTCGCCCAGACCGGTGGTGACCACGTGCCTGACCGGTGTATCGGCGATGACCTGCTGGACGGTATCGCCGAAGTTGTCGACCACCACCAGGGCACTCACGCCGGCATCGACCAGCTGGTGCTTGAGCTCGCGCGCGGTGTACAGCGGGTTGACGTTGACCACGGTCAGGCCGGCGCGCAGCACGCCGAAGGTGGCTACCGGGTACTGCAGGCAGTTGGGCATCATCAGGGCGACGCGATCGCCCTTCTTGAGCTTGAGCTCACCCAGCAGGTAGGCCGCGAACCGGGTGACCAGCGCATCGGTTTCACCGTAGGTGAGCACCTTGCCGAAGCTGGAGTAGGCCGGACGGTCGCGGAACTTGGCCACGGAAGCGTCGAAGACCGAAGCGACCGAATGAAATTCATTGACGTCGATCTCGGCAGGAACGCCTTTCGGATAGCTCTGCAGCCAGGGACGATCCAGACTCATATTCCCCCTCCAGGAATCGTGATGTATTAGGTTGCGGCCCTGAGCGTAGCGACAATGGCCGTTCATTGCAGCATACCCCGCCGTAGGGAAAACGCGAAGAGGCCCCGAGGGGCCTCTTTGCTTGGTAATGCCGGCCGCWGGCCGGCATCTGCGCKCGATCGGGATTMCGGTGGATGCCGGCCAGCGGCCGGCACTGCCGTGGCCCCAAGCGGGGCGCTTGCGTCAGCCCTGCTTGCGTACCGGTGCGCCGTTGGCCTTGTAGTACGGCGCGGTGCTGCGGGCCAGCGGGGTGCGGCCGCGGATCACGTCGGCCAGCTTCTCGGCCATCATGATGGTCGGCGCGTTGAGGTTGCCGGTCACCACCTGCGGCATGATCGAGGCGTCGACGATGCGCAGGCCTTCCAGGCCGTGCACGCGGCCCTGGCCGTCGACCACCGCCATCGGATCATCGGCGTGGCCCATCTTGTTCGAGCACGACGGGTGATAGGCGGTCTCGGCATGCTCGCGCACGAACGCATCGATCTGCGCGTCGGTCTGCAGCGCGCTGCCCGGCGAGATCTCGCGGCCGCTGTACGGGGCCAGCGCCGGCTGCGCGAAGATCTCGCGGGTGATGCGGATCGCCGCGCGGAACTCGCGCCAGTCCTGGTCGTGCGACATGTAGTTGAACAGGATGCTCGGATGTTCGCGCGGATCCTTCGAACGCACGTGGATGCGGCCGCGGCTGGGCGAGCGCATCGAGCCGACGTGCATCTGGAAGCTGTGTGCCTTGATCGGGTTGGAGCCGTTGTAATTGATCGCCACCGGCAGGAAGTGGTACTGCAGGTTCGGCCAGTCGAACTCGGCGTCGCTGCGGATGAAGCCGCCGGCCTCGAACTGGTTGCTGGCGCCGATGCCGGTGCCCAGGAACAGCCACTCGGCACCGATCGCCGGCTGGTTGTACAGCTTCAGTGCCGGCGCGAGCGACACCGGCTTCTTGCACTCGTACTGCAGGTACATCTCGAGGTGATCCTGCAGGTTGGCGCCGACGCCGGGCAGGTGGTGCACCAGGTCGATGTCCAGGCTGCGCAGCAGATCGGCCGGGCCGACGCCGGAGCGCTGCAGGATCTGCGGCGAGGCGATGGCGCCGCCGCACAGCAGCACTTCGCGGCGGGCGGTGGCACGCTGCGGTTGGTCGTTGTGCAGCCACTGCACGCCCACCGCGCGCTTGCCCGAGAACAGGATGCGGTCGGTCAGGGCGTGGGTGACGATGGTCAGGTTCGGGCGCGGCTTGGCCAGGTCCAGGTAGCCGCGGGCAGTGCTGGAGCGGCGGCCCTTCGGGGTTACCGTGCGGTCCATCGGGCCGAAGCCTTCCTGCTGGTAGCCATTGAGGTCGTCGGTGCGCGGGTAGCCGGCCTGCACGCCGGCTTCGACCATCGCGGCGAACAGCTCGTTGTTGCCGGCCTTCGGGGTGGTCACGCGCAGCGGGCCATCACCACCGTGGTAGTCGTTGGCGCCGATGTCGCGGGTTTCGGCCTTGCGGAAGTAGGGCAGGCAGTCCAGGTAGGTCCAGTCTTCCAGGCCCGGCATGCTGGCCCAGTTGTCGTAGTCCATCGCGTTGCCACGGATGTAGCACATGCCGTTGATCAGCGACGAGCCGCCCAGGCCCTTGCCGCGGCCGCAGTCCATGCGGCGGTTGTTCATGAAGGGCTCGGGATCGGTCTTGTACGCCCAGTTGTAGCGCTTGCCCTGCAGCGGGAAGGCCAGCGCCGCCGGCATCTGGGTACGGAAGTCGAGCCGGTAGTCCGGGCCACCGGCTTCCAGCAGCAGCACGCTGACATCGGCATCTTCGGTGAGGCGGGTGGCCAGCACGTTGCCGGCCGAACCGGCGCCGATGATGATGTAGTCGTACTCGTTATGGGTGCTCATGGGTGTCTCCTGCAGGCCGGGGCGCGCTGCGTGCAGGCGTCCCGGCGGAATGTCGGATCGGCACGGTGGCCGGACGATGGGGCGCGCAGGGCGCGCCGGTCAGAACACGCTGGCGTAGTCGCCCAGCTCGACCTGCACCGACTTGATGCGGGTGTAGTGGCCGAGGGTGGAGATGCCGTTCTCGCGGCCGACGCCGGATTCCTTGTAGCCACCGACCGGCATTTCTGCCGGCGATTCACCCCAGGTGTTGATCCAGCAGATGCCGGCTTCCAGGCGATGGATGATGCGGTGGGCGCGGCTGACGTCCTTGCTGACCACGCCGGCGGCCAGGCCGAAGGTGGTGTCGTTGGCGCGGCGCACCACTTCGTCCTCGTCGTCGTAGGCGAGGATGCTCATCACCGGCCCGAAGATCTCTTCGCGGACAATCGTCATGTCATCGCGGCAGTCGGAGAACACGGTCGGCAGCACGTAGGCGCCATTGGCCAGTGCGCCGTCAGTGGCACGGCCGCCGCCGGTCAGCAGTCGGGCGCCTTCGGCCTTGCCGCTCTCAATGTAGCGCAGCACGTTTTCCATGTGCGGGAAGCTGGTCAGCGGGCCGAAGTTGGTTTCGGCGGCCATCGGGTCGCCGATGCGGATGCGCTTGACACGCTCGACAACGGCGGCCTCGAAGGCGGCCAGCATGCTGCGCGGCACGAACACGCGGGTGCCGTTGGTGCAGACCTGGCCGGAGCTGAAGAAGTTGGCCATCACCGCGATGTCGGCGGCACGGTCCAGATCGGCGTCGTCGCAGATCACCAGCGGCGACTTGCCGCCCAGTTCCATGGTCACTTCCTTCAGCGACGAGGAGGCGGCGCTGGCCATCACCTTCTTGCCGGTGGCCACGCCGCCGGTGAAGGAGATCTTCTCGATCACCGGGTGCTCGGTCAGCCACTGGCCGATCTCGCGGCCCGGACCCTGCACGACATTGAACACGCCGGCCGGCACGCCGGCTTCGGTGTAGATCTCGGCCAGCTTGATCGCGGTCAGCGGAGTCACTTCCGAGGGCTTGAACACCATCGCGTTGCCGGCGGCCAGGGCCGGAGCCGACTTCCACATGGCGATCTGGATCGGGTAGTTCCAGGCGCCGATGCCGGCGACCACGCCCAGCGGCTCGCGGCGGGTGTAGAAGAAGCTCGACTCGCGCAGCGGCAGCTGGATGCCTTCGATGGCGGTGGCCAGGCCGGCGTAGTACTCGACCACGTCGGCACCGGTGACGATGTCCACGGTGGTGGTCTCGGCCAGCGCCTTGCCGGTGTCCAGGCTTTCCAGGTGGGCCAGCTCGTCGTTGCGCTCACGCAGGATCTCGACGGCGCGGCGCAGGATCCGCGAGCGCTCCATGGCGGTCATCGCCGCCCACACCTTCTGGCCTTCGGCCGCGCTCTGCACGGCGCGCTCGACGTCGGCCTGGCTGGCGACCTGTACCTCGGCGATCACTTCACCGGTGGCCGGATTGACGGTCTTGAAGGTCTTGCCGCTGGTGGCATCGACGCGCTGGCCGTGGATGTAGAGCTGTTGGACGGGCAGGGTGGTCATGGGGGCGTACTCCTTGGAAGGGGGCGGGTGCTGAAGCGCTTATAGCGCGCCAGCCTGCAACTGGAAGTCGATATAGCCGTAAGCGATGCGCCGGGACTTCTCGGCGTTGAACTGGCCGCCGACCAGGCTGCCGCGCAGCCACAGGCCGTCGATCATCGCGGCCAGGCCGCGGGCGGCCAGGCGGGCCTGCGGGTGGGGCAGCAGGCGGTTGAACTGGTGGCACAGGTTGGAGAAGAGGCGCTGGTCGTTGGCGCGCTGCAACCGGGCCAGTTCCGGCTGGTGCATGCTGGCGGCCCAGAAGGTCAGCCAGACGCGCATCGCGGTGCCATTGATCTGGCTGTCGTCGAAGTTGCCATCGACGATGGCGCGCAGCTGCTCGCGCGGGTCGTCACCAGCGTCGGCACGGTAGCGGGCGACCGCGTCCTTCAGTTCACGCAGGATCTGCCGCATTGCAGCATTGAGCAGGCCGTCCTTGTCGCCGAAGTAGTGGGCGACGATGCCGCTGGACAGCCCGGCCTTTCTGGCGATGGTGGCGACGGTCGCGTCGGCCATGCCGATCTCGTCGATGGTCTGGAAAGTGGCCCGGATCAGCTGCTCGCGCCGTACCGGTTCCACGCCTTTCTTCGGCATTGTCTCTCCACGGATTGCGACCCGAAGGATCGGGCTGCCCGCCATTATGCTTTTTATTGATTGAACGTTCAATCAATAAACCATAGGATTCGCTCGCGCCCCACGCCATGGGCCCGGTTTACCGGTCCGGCCCCGCCCATGTGCTCCCCCGGACTGATGAGACGACCCCATGTCTTCCCTGGCTCATCCCAAGCGCTCGCCCCTGCGCCTGAACCGCTTTGTCTTCTTCAGCTCCTCGGTGTCGATCGGCATCCTCGGGCTGCTCACCGTTCTCTATCCCGAAAGCAGCGAACACTGGCTGCAATGGGCGCAGGCCGAGGTGTCGGCGGCGTTCGGCTGGTGGTACATGCTGCTGATCGTGCTGTGCCTGGGCTTCGTGCTGTGGCTGGCATTCTCACCCTATGGCCGCATCCGCCTGGGCCACAACGAGGAATCACCAGCCTTCGGTTACGTGGCCTGGGTCTCGATGCTGTTCTCGGCCGGCATCGGCATCGCGCTGCTGTACTACGGCGCCTACGAGCCGCTGGACCACTTCCTCAATCCGCCCGGGCAGCCCGGTGGCACCGTGGCCGCCGGCCGCGAGGCGATGGTGCTGACCTTCCTGCACTGGGGCCTGCACGGCTGGGCGCTGTATGCGCTGGTCGGCGTGGCGCTGGGCTATTTCGCCTACCGCCGCGACCTGCCGCTGGCGCTGCGCTCGGCGCTGTACCCGATCTTCGGTGATCGCATCCACGGCCGCATCGGAGACATGGTGGATGGCTTCGGCATCCTTGCCACGCTGATCTCGATGGTCACCAACCTCGGCATCGGTGCGCTGGTGGTGCAGTCCGGCCTGGTCTACCTGTTCCACATCCCGGATACGCCGCAGGTGCTGGTGGCGATCGTGCTGGTGATGATGGTGGTGGCCACCATCGGCGTGGTGGCCGGTGTGGAGAAGGGCATTGCCTGGCTCTCCAACCTCAACGTGCGCCTGCTGTGCGGCCTGCTGCTGTTCGTGCTGATCACCGGCCCGACCCTGCACCTGTTCGACGGCCTGATCCAGAACACCGGTGATTACCTCGGCGCGTTCGTGCGCAAGAGCTTCGACATGTACCTCAACGACCCGAAGGGCCGTGAGTGGATGGGCTCGTGGACGCTGTTCTACTGGGCCTGGTGGATCGCCTGGGCGCCGTTCGTCGGTCTTTTCGTGGCGCGCATCTCGCGTGGCCGCACCATCCGCGAAGTGATCATGGGCGTGCTGCTGATTCCGCTCGGCTTCACCCTGGCGTGGCTGTCGATCTTCGGCAACACCGCCATCGACCTGGTGCTCAACCACGGCCAGGCGATCCTGGGTGACGTGGCCCAGCACGATGCGGCGATGACGCTGTTCAAGCTGCTGGAGTACCTGCCCGCCGCGCCGTACGTGGCCGGCGCTGCAGTGGTGATCGGCTTCGTGCTGTTCCTGACCCCGGTCGACTCGGGCACGCTGATGATCGCCAACCTGTGCACCCGTCGCGTTGATGATGGCGTGGAAGACGGGCATGACGCGCCGATCTGGCTGCGCGTGTTCTGGGCGGCCGGCATCACCGTGGCAAGCGTCGGCCTGCTGCTGGCCGGCAACTTCAGTGCGATGCAGACCGCGGTGGTGCTGTGCGGCCTGCCGTTCTCGTTCACCCTGGCGTTCTACATGTGGGGCCTGCTGAAGGCACTGCGCACCGACCCGGACGCCCCGCGGCGGTAGATAGCGCCGGGCCCTGCCCGGCAAACGCGAAAGCAAAGGGCCGGATCTGTGAGGATCCGGCCCTTTGCGTTTGCTTCCGGGATCCGCCGGGCATGGCCCGGCGCTACCAGTTACTTGGCTGCCAACTGGCGCAGCACATACTGCAGCAGGCCGCCGTGGCGGAAGTACTCGACTTCCTTCGGGGTCAGCAGCATCACCGAGACTTCGAAGGTCTTCTTGGTGCCGTCAGCCTTGGTTGCGGTGACCGTGGCGCGCTTGCTGGCACCGTCCTGCAGGCCGGTGATGTCGATCACTTCCGAACCGTCCAGGCCCAGGCTCTGTGCATTCTCGCCGTTGCGGAACTGCAGCGGCAGCACGCCCATGCCGACCAGGTTGGAGCGGTGGATGCGCTCGAAGCTCTCGGCCACGACCGCCTTCACCCCCAGCAGCAGGGTGCCCTTGGCCGCCCAGTCACGCGACGAGCCGGTGCCGTATTCCTTGCCGGCCAGCACCACCAGCGGCACCTTGTCGGCCTTGTACTTCATGGCTGCATCGTAGATCGCCAGCTTTTCCGGCTGGCCGCCGCCGGCCGGGTAGTACAGGGTGTTGCCGCCTTCCTCGCCACCGAACATCAGGTTCTTGATGCGGATGTTGGCGAAGGTGCCGCGGACCATCACGTCATCGTTGCCGCGGCGGCTGCCGTAGCTGTTGAAGTCGGCCGGCTGCACGCCGCGCTCCTGCAGGAAGCGGCCTGCCGGCGAGTCCTTCTTGATGTTGCCGGCCGGGGAGATGTGGTCAGTGGTGATCGAATCGCCGAACAGGCCCATCACGCGTGCGCCGTGCACGTCGTCGATGCTGCCGGTCTGCATGGTCATGCCATCGAAGTACGGCGGGTTCTTGATGTACGTGGAGGCATCGCTCCACTCGTACAGGTTGCCGTCCGGCGAGGCGATGGTGTTCCAGCGGGTGTCACCCTTGAACACGTCGGCGTAGTTCTGCTTGAACATCTCCGGGCCGATGGTGGCGGCGATGACGTCGCCGATTTCCTTGTTGCTCGGCCAGATGTCGCGCAGGAACACCGGCTGGCCATCGCTGCCGGTACCCAGCGGCTGGGTGGTCAGGTCGATGTCGGTGGTGCCGGCGATGGCATAGGCCACCACCAGCGGCGGGCTGGCCAGGTAGTTCATCTTCACTTCGGGGTGCACGCGGCCCTCGAAGTTGCGGTTGCCGGACAGTACCGAGGTGACGACCAGATCGCCGGTGGCGATGCCAGCGCTGACTTCGGTCGGCAGCGGGCCGGAGTTGCCGATGCAGGTGGTGCAGCCGTAGCCGACCACGTAGAAGCCGATCTTCTCCAGCTCCTTCAGTACGCCGGCCTTTTCCAGATAGTCGGTGACCACGCGCGAGCCCGGGCCGAGCGAGGTCTTCACCCACGGCTGGCGGTTCAGGCCCTTGGCGGCCGCGTTGCGGGCCAGCAGGCCCGCACCGATCATCACCGCCGGGTTGGAGGTGTTGGTGCAGGAGGTGATGGCAGCGATGACCACCGCGCCGTCCTTCAGGCGGACCTTGCGGCCTTCGGTTTCGATGTCGGCGTAGCCCTTTGCCAGCTGCTCGTTGCCGACCGCGGCACCGCCGCCTTCGTTGACGAACGAGGAGACATCGTCGCTGCGCTTGTCACGGTTGGTGGTCAGGCCAACCAGGGCTTCGCGGTAGTTCTTCTGCACGTCTTCCAGCAGCACGCGGTCCTGCGGGCGCTTCGGGCCGGCCAGCGACGGCTTCACCGTGCCCATGTCCAGTTCCAGCGTGGTGCTGTACTGGGCGTGCGGGCTGCCCGGTTCGTGCCACAGGCCCTGCGCCTTGGCATAGGCTTCAACCAGATCGATCTGCTCTTCGCTGCGGCCGGACAGGCGCAGGTAGTTCAGCGACTCGGCGTCGATCGGGAAAATGCCGCAGGTGGCGCCGTATTCCGGCGCCATGTTGCCGATGGTGGCACGGTCGGCCAGCGGCAGGTGCTGCAGGCCGTCACCGTAGAACTCGACGAACTTGCCGACCACGCCCAGCTTGCGCAGCATCTGGGTGACGGTCAGCACCAGGTCGGTGGCGGTGGCGCCTTCGGGCAGCTTGCCGGTCAGCTTGAAGCCGACCACCTGCGGGATCAGCATCGACGACGGCTGGCCGAGCATGGCCGCCTCCGCTTCGATGCCGCCCACGCCCCAGCCGAGCACACCGATGCCGTTGATCATGGTGGTGTGGCTGTCAGTACCGAACACCGTGTCCGGATACGCAACGGCCTTGCCGTCCTTGTCCGCGGTCATCACTACGCGGGCCAGGTTCTCCAGGTTCACCTGGTGGACGATGCCGGTGTTCGGCGGCACTACCTTGAAGTTATCGAAGGCCTTCTGGCCCCAGCGCAGGAAGCCGTAGCGTTCCTGGTTGCGCTGGAACTCGATTTTGCCGTTGAGGTCCAGCGCGTCCGGCTTGCCGAACACGTCGACCTGCACCGAGTGGTCGATGACCAGTTCGGAGGGAATCTGCGGGTTGATCTGCTCAGGCGAGCCGCCGAGCTTGACCACCGCGTCGCGCATCGCGGCGAGGTCGACCACGCAGGGCACGCCGGTGAAGTCCTGCAGGACCACGCGCGCCGGCATGAAGGCGATTTCGGTGTCCGGCTCGGCCGCCGGGTTCCAGCGGGCCACGGCTTCGATGTGGTCCTTGCCGACGGTGATGCCGCCGTCCTCGTGCCGGAGCAGGTTCTCCAGCAGGATCTTCATCGAGTAGGGCAGGTGGGAGATATCGAAGCGCTGGCCCAGCGTGGGCAGGCTGAAGTAGTCGTAGGTCTTGCCGCCGACGTTCAGCTGGCTGCGGGTGGAGAACGAATCGCTCATGCGGGGTAACTCCTTCTTGCGGATGGCTTGCAGTGGCCCGCGCATGGGCGGACCTGCTTGCGGTCGCCGCGGGCCTGACGGCCCCGGTGGTCCCAGTATGAACCCCAGACTGAATGGATTCATCCGGGCCGGGTTCCGGCCTGCGGCATCGGTTCCAGACTACAGGGGAAGGTGTATGGCGTATGTCACGTTTGTGGCCGATCCTTTGCGAGGCAAGGGCTGGCGGGTTGCCGGTCCTGTTCAGGGTGGAAGTATGCCCGGGGAAGTATGTATAATTTGTGCATACTCTGGAGGGCCTACCGATGGAAGCCACTGTTGCAGAACGCGGACAGATCACCCTGCCCAAGGCGGTGCGTGATGCCCTCGGCCTGACCAAGGGCACGCTGCTGAAGGTCGAGCTGGACGGCAGCCGCATCATCCTGCGCAAGAGTGTTGACGATGCCATTTCACGGGCGCGCGGCAAGTTCGCGCTGGACGGTTTCGAATCGTCCGACGCAGCGGTACGTGCGGTGCGTGACGAGGAATAAGCCGTGATGATCGCCGTCGACTCTCCGGTGCTGGTCGAGCTGCTCAGCAATGGCCCGCAGGCCGATGCCGTGGAAGCCATCCTCAGGCAGAGCCTGGTCGGTGGCCGTGTGGTGGTCTGCGGCGCGACCCTGGCCGAGGTCTGCGCATCGCTGCGTGGCGGTGCCGAGGTGCTCGAAGCGCTGGAAGAAATGGGCGTGCACTTCAACCCGATGGAAGCCAAGTCGGCGCTGCGCGCCGGCGAGATGCACCGCCGCCACCGCCAGCGCAGCGGCAGCCGCCGCAGCCTGGACGAATTCATGGTCGGCGCCCACGCACTGCTGCAGTGCGATGGCCTGATCACCTGGAACGACACGTTTTACCGCGACTACTTCAAGGGCCTGAAGCTGATCGTGCCGCAAGCCTGAGCCCATTTTTTTTCAACCTACGCATTACCCGGGAGTTGTCATGTTGGAAGCCTACCGCCACCACGTCGCCGAGCGCGCTGCGCTTGGCATCCCGCCGCTGCCGCTGAGCGCGCAGCAGACGGCCGATGTCATCGAACTGCTGAAGAACCCGCCGCAGGGCGAGGCCGAGTTCCTGCTCGACCTGCTGACCCACCGCGTGCCGGCCGGCGTCGATGACGCGGCCAAGGTCAAGGCCTCGTACCTGGCGGCGATCGCCCTGGGCAGCGAGCAGAACCCCCTGATCAGCCGTGAGCGCGCCACCGAACTGCTGGGCACCATGCTCGGCGGTTACAACGTTGCCCCGCTGGTGCAGCTGCTGGACGACGCCAGCGTCGGCACCATCGCCGCCAACGGCCTGAAGAAGACCCTGCTGGTGTTTGATGCCTTCCACGATGTGCAGGAAAAGGCAAAGGCCGGCAATGCCAACGCCCAGTCCGTGCTGCAGAGCTGGGCCGACGCCGAGTGGTTCACCAGCAACCCGGAAGTGCCGCAGAGCCTGACCGTCACCGTGTTCAAGGTACCGGGCGAAACCAACACCGACGACCTGTCGCCGGCGCCGGACGCAACCACCCGCCCGGACATCCCGATGCACGCCCTGGCGATGCTGAAGAACAAGCGCGACGACGCGCCGTTCACCCCGGAAGATGATGGCAAGCGCGGCCCGATCCAGCAGATCCTGGACCTGAAGGACAAGGGCCACCTGGTTGCCTACGTGGGCGACGTGGTCGGTACCGGTTCCTCGCGCAAGTCGGCCACCAACAGCGTGCTGTGGTGGACCGGCGATGACATTCCGTTCATCCCGAACAAGCGTGCCGGTGGCGTCTGCCTGGGTTCGAAGATCGCTCCGATCTTCTACAACACCATGGAAGATGCCGGCGCACTGCCGATCGAGCTGGACGTTTCGCAGATGGAGCACGGCGATGTGGTCGAGCTGCGTCCGTATGAAGGCAAGGCGCTGAAGAACGGCGAAGTGATCGCCGAGTTCCAGGTCAAGTCCGACGTGCTGTTCGATGAAGTGCGCGCCGGTGGCCGCATTCCGCTGATCATCGGCCGCGGCCTGACCGGCAAGGCGCGTGAAGCGCTGGGCCTGGCCCCGACCGACCTGTTCCGCCTGCCGGTGCAGCCGGCCGACAACGGCAAGGGCTTCTCGCTGGCACAGAAGATGGTCGGCCGCGCCTGTGGCCTGCCGGAAGGCCAGGGCATGCGCCCGGGCACCTACTGCGAACCGAAGATGACCTCGGTGGGTTCGCAGGACACCACCGGCCCGATGACCCGCGACGAGCTGAAGGACCTGGCCTGCCTGGGCTTCTCGGCCGACCTGGTGATGCAGTCGTTCTGCCACACCGCCGCCTACCCGAAGCCGGTGGACGTCAAGACCCACCACACCCTGCCGGAGTTCATCTCCACCCGTGGCGGCGTCTCGCTGCGTCCGGGCGACGGCGTGATCCACAGTTGGCTCAACCGCATGCTGCTGCCGGACACCGTCGGTACCGGTGGTGACTCGCACACCCGTTTCCCGGTGGGCATTTCGTTCCCGGCCGGTTCGGGCCTGGTCGCCTTCGCTGCTGCCACCGGCGTCATGCCGCTGGACATGCCCGAATCGGTGCTGGTGCGCTTCAAGGGCCAGATGCAGCCGGGCGTGACCCTGCGTGACCTGGTCAACGCGATTCCGCTGTACGCCATCAAGTCGGGCCTGCTGACCGTGGCCAAGGCTGGCAAGAAGAACATCTTCTCCGGTCGCATCCTGGAAATCGAAGGCCTGCCGGAGCTGAAGGTCGAACAGGCCTTCGAACTGTCCGACGCCTCGGCCGAGCGTTCGGCGGCCGGTTGCTCGGTGCGCCTGAACAAGGAACCGATCATCGAGTACCTGACCAGCAACATCACCCTGCTGAAGTGGATGATTGCCGAGGGTTACCAGGATCCGCGTTCGCTGCAGCGCCGTATCGAGAAGATGGAAGCCTGGCTGGCCAACCCGGAGCTGCTGGAGCCGGATGCCGACGCCGAGTACGCCGCCGTCATCGAGATCGACCTGGCCGACATCCACGAGCCGATCGTGGCCTGCCCGAACGACCCGGACGACGTGAAGACCCTGTCCGAAGTGGCCGGCGCCAAGATCGACGAAGTGTTCATTGGTTCGTGCATGACCAACATCGGTCACTTCCGTGCCGCTGCGAAGCTGCTGGAAGGCAAGCGCGACCTGCCGACCCGCCTGTGGGTGGCTCCGCCGACCAAGATGGATGCTTCGGAGCTGACCAAGGAAGGCGTGTACGGCACCTTCGGCGCCACCGGCGCGCGCATGGAAATGCCGGGCTGCTCGCTGTGCATGGGCAACCAGGCGCAGATCCGCGAAGGCTCCACCGCGATGTCGACCTCTACCCGCAACTTCCCGAACCGCCTGGGCCGCAACACCAACGTGTACCTGGGTTCGGCGGAACTGGCCGCGATCTGCTCGCGCCTGGGCCGCATCCCGACCAAGGAGGAGTACATGGCGGACATTGGCGTGATCAACGCCAATGGTGCGGAGATCTACCGCTACATGAACTTCGACCAGATCGAGGAATACCAGGACGTGGCCAAGACAGTCGCTGCCTGATGCGGTAACTGAAAACCCCCGGCTCGTGCCGGGGGTTTTTTTGTGGGCCGACGATGCACGGTAGTGCCGGCCGCTGGCCGGCAGCCTGTTGAAACGAAGAACCCTCGGTGAATGCCGGAGGTTTTCTTTGCTGTGTGATGCTCTGTAGAGCCAAGCCCATGCTCGGCTTTCCGGAGCAGGGCCCGGAAAGCAGCCGAGCGTGGGCTCGGCTCTACAGAGGTCCCATCAGCCGCGGGCGAGGGCGAGCAGCCGCTCGGCAATGCGCTCCAGCGGCACCTGTTCCTCAGCCGCGCCCAGCTTGAACGCGGCGCCGGGCATGCCCCAGACCACGCTGGTGGCCTCGTCCTGTACCAGTGTCGGGGCGCCCGACTGGCGCATTTCCAGCAGGCCTCGCGCGCCGTCGTCACCCATGCCGGTGAGGATGGCGCCGATGGCATTGCCACCCGCGCTCTGCGCGACGGAACGGAACAGTACGTCCACCGCCGGCTTGTGCCGATTCACCGCCGGGCCGTCGTCGACGCGGCAGCGCCAGCGTGCACCGTCGCGGATGATCCGCAGGTGCTTACCGCCTGGAGGCAGATAGGCATGGCCGGGCAGTACCGCTTCACCGTCGCTGGCCTCGCGCACGGCCATCGCCGAATGGCGGTCCAGGCGTTCGGCGAACGCACTGCTGAAGCTGGCCGGCAGGTGCTGGGTCATCACCACTGCCGGGGCATCGGCGGGCAGGCCTTCCAGCACGACGCGCAGGGCTTCGGTACCGCCGGCCGAAGAGCCAATCGCGATCAGCCGGTCGGTGGTGCGGAACTGTGGCGCGGCCGGACGCATCGCGGGTGCTGCTTCCAGCGTGAGCTTCGGTGAAGTTGCACGTACCAGTGGACGCACCCGCGAGCGCGCCGCCATCTTGACCTTGGCGATGATCTCATCGGCATAGCCCTGCAGGCCACGCGCCACGTCCAGCTTGGGCTTGGAGACGAAGTCCACCGCGCCCAGCGCCAGCGCCTGCAGGGTGGTGTCGGCGCCGCGCTCGGTCAGCGACGAAATCATGACCACCGGCAGCGGGTGCAGCCGCATCAGGTTTTCCAGGAACGCCAGGCCGTCCATGCGCGGCATCTCCACGTCCAGGGTGATCACGTCCGGGGCCAGGCGCTTGATCTTCTCGCGCGCCAGCAACGGGTCGGCCGCGGTGCCAACCACGTCGATGGACGGATCGCTGGACAGGATCTCGGTGAGCATCTGGCGCACGACGGCGGAGTCGTCGACGATCAGGACCCGGCAGGGGGCGTTGCCGGTCAGGGTCATTCGAACAGCTCCACGCCGCCGGTGACCGGTGCCTTGGACAGGCGCGCACGCACCGCCGATTCGGTCGCAGCGACCTCGGCTTCGTGCGCGTGCGGCAGGCGTTGCACCACCACGCGGCCGGTATCGGCAAAGAACCAGATCTTGCGCGGGTGGATGCCGCACAGGTCTTCGGCAATGATCGGGATGTGCTCGGCCTGCAGGTACTGGCGTACGAATTCGGCATTGCGGGTGCCGACCGGATTGCTGGTGAAGCCCTTCAGCACGTTGGCGCCGCCGAACACCTTGGCCTCGATGCGCTTGCGGTGGGCACCGCGCTTGAGCATGTCGTTGATCAGCAGTTCCATCGCGTAGCTGCCGTAGCGTGCGGGAGCACCGTCGCCAGCATTGCCTTCAGGCAGCAGGAAGTGGTTCATGCCACCGATCTTCAGCACCGGGTCGCGCAGGCAGGCGGCCACGCAGGAACCCAGCGTGGTGGTCAGCGCGGTGGTGTCATCGACCACCAGGTACTGGGTCGGCAGCAGTTTGGCCGCGATGGTCTGGAAGCGCGCATCCTGGTAGCGCATCACGTCGTCGGTACGCAGTGAGGCGTTCATGCGCCGGCCTTTGCCGCACGGCGATACAGCGTACGCCCGCAGGGCTGGATCAGGTCGGCGGCGTGCAGGTAGTTCTCCGAGTGCCCGGTATAGAGCAGGCCGTCGTCGGCCAGGTGCTGCACCAGGCGGCCGAGGATGGCACGCTGGGTGGGCTTGTCGAAGTAGATCATCACGTTGCGGCAGAACAGCGCGTCGAACGGGCCGCCGACGTCATAGCGCGGGGCCAGCAGGTTGAGCGGGCGGAACTCGATCAGCTCGCGCAGTGCGGGCAGCACCCGGCACTGGCCCTCGTTGGGGCCGCTGCCACGCTGGAAATAGCGGCGGCGCAGGTCCGGGTCGAGATTGGTGACGCGGTCGATGTTGTAGACGCCACGGCCGGCGGTGGCCAGTACCTGGGTATCGACATCGGTCGCGACGATGCGCACCGGCGGCTTCAGTGTTCCGAAGGCCTCGCAGGCAGTAATCGCCATCGAATAGGGCTCTTCACCGGTGGACGCCGCGCATGACCACAGCAGCAGCGGCGTGCGGCTGGAGCGCTGCTGCAGCTCTTCGCGCAGTTTGTCGAAGTGGTGCGGCTCGCGGAAGAACGAGGTCAGGTTGGTGGTCAGGGCGTTGGTGAACGCCTGCCACTCGTCGCCGTCTTCCTGCTCCAGATGGTCCAGGTACTGCTGGAAGCTGCGCATGCCCAGCGTGCGCAGGCGGCGCGACAGGCGGCCATACACCATGTCGCGCTTTGCCGGCGCCAGGGCGATGCCGACACGCTGGTAGATCAGATCGCAGACGCGGCGGAAATCACGGTCGGCGAACTCGAATTCGCGCGGACCAGTGACGATGGGGGTAGGACTTTGCACGGGGGACGTGTCCATCGGCGAGGGCGGTGGCCGGAGCCACCGCGGGTGGGTCTCAGAATTCCTGCCAGTCGCTGTCGCTGGCGACGAAGGTGCCGTCGCTACCGCTGCGACGGACCGGCGCGGGAGTGCGGGTCGGTTGCGGTCGCGCCACTGTGGTGATGCGCGCCGGTTCCACGCGTGCGGCCGCGGCCTTCACCGCGGCGGAGACCTGGTTGTCGAGACGGAAGATCGCCACGGCGTCGGCCAGCTGCGCGGCCTGGTCTTCCATCGCGCGTGCGGCGGCGGTGGCTTCTTCCACCAGCGCGGCGTTCTGCTGGGTGGTCTCGTCCATCTGCACCACGGTCTGGTTGACCTGCTCGATGCCCGCCGACTGTTCCTGCGAGGCGGCGGAGATTTCGGCCATGATGTCGGTCACGCGCTGCACCGAGGCGACGATCTCGCCCATGGTGCTGCCGGCCTGGTGGACCAGGCTTGAACCTTCGGCGACTTTGCCGACGGAGTCGTCGATCAGGCCCTTGATCTCCTTGGCGGCAGCGGCCGAGCGCTGGGCGAGGGTGCGTACTTCGCTGGCGACCACGGCAAAACCACGGCCCTGTTCGCCGGCACGGGCGGCTTCCACCGCAGCATTCAGCGCCAGAATGTTGGTCTGGAAGGCGATGCCGTCGATGACGCTGATGATCTCGGCGATCTTCTTCGACGACGCCTCGATGGCCGACATGGTGGTCACCACCTGGCCGACCACGCTGCCACCCTGCGAGGCCACGCCCTGCGCGCCGATGGCGAGCTGGTTGGCCTGGCGGGCGTGCTCGGCGTTCTGGCGCACGGTGGAAGTCAGTTCCTCCATCGAGGCAGCGGTTTCTTCCAGGTTGGCGGCCTGCTGTTCGGTCCGGCGCGACAGGTCACCGTTGCCGGAGGCGATTTCGCCCGCGGCCAACGTGATGCTGGACGCACTGGCCTGGATCTGGCCGACGATCTGGGTCAACTGCGCGACGGTGGTATTGGCGTCGTCACGCATGCGTGCGAACACGCCCTGGTAGTCACCGTGCATGCGCGCAGTCAGGTCACCTTCGGCGATGGCCGACAGCAGCTGCGAGAGCTTGCCCAGGTTGTCATCGCTGACCGCCATCATGGCGTTGAGGTTCTCCAGCATCAGGCGGAAATCGTGATCGAACTGCTGCGCGTCGCCGCGGCGGCTGAAATCGCCTGCGGCCGCTGCAGTTGCCAGCTGCTTGATCTCGGCGTTGATGCGCCCGAGGTTGGCCTTGACCGTGTCGACGGTCGTGGTCATCGCAGCCTTCTCGCCCGGGTAGCGCGCGATGTCGCGGCTCAGATCGCCGATCGCATACTGCTGCACCACGTCCAGCACGTCGTGCAGGGTCTGCACGTGGCTGCCGACCAGGGTGTTGGTCTCCTGCACCATCAGCCCGTACTCGCCGGGGAACACACTGGCGTCGATGCGGTAGCTCAGTTCGCCGCCATCATGGCGGCGCGCCATCTCGCGCTGGCCGCCGATCACGGCGTGCAGCTGCTGCTGCATGCCGGACATCGCCTCCAGCAGGCGGCCGGGCTCATCATGCGGCTGCGGGCCGATGTGGTTGTCCAGCCGGCCCTGGGCAATGCCTTCGGCGACGGCGGTGGCCTGCTTCAGCGGGCGCGCGATGCGATTGCCGATGACCCAGCTCAGTCCCAGCACGATCAGGACCAGAATGCCGCCGGAGACGGCCATGATGGCGGTGAACACCAGCGCCTGCTGCTGCACGCCGTCCATGTACACGCCGCTGCTGACCACCCAGTTCCACGGCGCGAACAGGCCGGCGTAGGCCACCTTTTCGATCTCGCCCTTGCTGCCCGGCTTGGCCCAGCGGTAATTGACGAAGCCGCCGCCGGCCTTGGCCGCTTCGACCTGGTCGTAGTAGATGCGTACGCCGTCGTCGGTGCGGAAATCCTTCATGTCCTTGCCGACCAGATCCTTGCGGAACGGGTGCATCAGCAAGTGGTAGCCGGTGTCGTAGATGTTGAAGTAGTAGGCATCGTTCTCGGCACGCATCACTTCCAGTGCCTGCAGCGCGGCGCTCTTCGCAGCGTCTTCGCTGAGTTCGCCGGTGCCGGCCAGGCGGTGGTAGTGCTGCAGGATGCCGTAGCTGAGTTCGACCTGGGTCTTCAGCGCGCTCTTGCGGGTCTCGGTGAGGTCCAGGTACTGCATGCGGGCGGCGATTACCGAGAGCGCGATCACGCCGAGCGCGATGAGCAGCGTCAGCAGGTTGAGCTTGCGCCGGACGGAGAGATTGCTGAAGTAGTGTTGCCAGCGATGCAGGAGATTCATCGAGCAGGACCAGGTCGATACGGGCGGGCGGCGCCGAGCCGGTCACGGCGGGACAAGCGGTGACAACCCCGTTATCGGCCGAAGGGGCGGGGGATTGAGGTGCGGTGTCCGAACGTATTCAGGTTTCCTTGCAGCGGCGGCTGCGGCGCTGCCTGCGGCAGGCTTTGGAAGCAACAGCAACAGCAACAGCAACAGCAACAGCAACAGCGGTTGGTCGGCGGTCACGGGGTGCGAGAAGGGCTTGGCCWGGGTGGGTTGGCGGGGGACGCCGTAAACCCGTCCTTGGGGGCTTGGCCGCGGCATCCATGGCGCCAACGGTCCCGCCAGCCCACCCCGACCCAGCCCTCTCGGCATTCCTGTGACGGACGGCAAGAGCGTTGGGTTTCCAAGTGGGAAGAGGGGGCAGATCCGTTTTCCTGCGGAAAGCGAATCTGAACCCGGAAGCGGTACTGTTGCTCTTGCTCTTCTTTCTTCAATCCGGGGTGGACGCGCACGGAAACTGTCCGTGGCCGGGAGGGTGGGCTGCGCAGGGGCGTGAGCCGCATGGATGCGGCGACCGAGCTTACATGGACGTACTTGCAGCGGCCCCTGCGCAGCCCACCCTCCCGGCCAACCCTCAGTAGCCACGCGCCTACCGCGACCACCCCGAGGGGCTTCGCCGTTGGCTGGATATCCAGATACCCGTAAACGAAAACGCCCCAGCGCAGGGCCAGGGCGTTCTCGTCTGTCAGGTCAGCCAGGCATCAGAATTCCTGCCAATCCCCGTCGGCCAGTTCGGTGGCCATCGGGCGACCACCCGTCGTGCGCCGGGCCGGCGGTGCGACCGGTGCTGGGGCGACCGGCGCCGTGGCTCGCGGGGCCGGGGCAGCGGTGACGCGCGGGGCGGCCACGACCTCGGCTTCGTCCACCACGAAGATCGACACGGCCTCGCTGAGGTGGCCGGCCTGTTCTTCCATCGCACGCGCGGCGGCGGTGGCTTCCTCCACCAGCGCGGCATTCTGCTGGGTGGTTTCGTCCATCTGCACCACGGTCTGGTTGACCTGCTCGATGCCGGCCGACTGTTCCTGTGAGGCGGCGGAGATTTCGGCCATGATGTCGGTCACGCGCTGCACCGAGGCGACGATCTCGCCCATGGTGGCGCCAGCCTTGTGCACCAGTGCCGAGCCGTCGTTGACCTTGCCGACCGAATCGTCGATCAGTCCCTTGATCTCCTTGGCCGCGGCGGCCGAGCGCTGGGCGAGGGTGCGCACCTCGCTGGCGACCACGGCGAAGCCACGGCCCTGTTCACCGGCACGTGCGGCTTCCACTGCAGCGTTCAGCGCCAGGATGTTGGTCTGGAAGGCGATGCCGTCGATGACCGAGATGATCTCGGCGATCTTCTTCGACGAGGCTTCGATGGCCGACATGGTGGTGACCACCTGGCCGACCACTTCACCGCCCTGCGAGGCGACGCCATGCGCGCCGATGGCGAGTTGGTTGGCCTGGCGGGCGTGCTCGGCGTTCTGGCGCACGGTGGAAGTCAGTTCCTCCATCGAGGCAGCGGTTTCTTCCAGGTTGGCAGCCTGCTGTTCGGTACGGCGCGACAGGTCGCTGTTGCCCGAGGCGATCTCGCCGGCGGCCGAGCTGATCGCACGGCTGGACTGCTTGATGCGGGTGACAATTTCGCTCAGCTGCGCGGCGGTGGCGTTGGCGTCGTCACGCATGCGGGCGAACACGCCCTGGTAGTCGCCATGCATGCGCACGGTCAGGTCGCCCTGCGACAGCGCGGCGAGCAGGCCGGAGATCTGTTCGATGCTGCCGGCGTTGGCGTCCAGCAGGCCGTTGATCTGCTGGGCCAGCTGCAGGAAGAAGCCTTCCTTGTCGCTGGCGTCGATGCGGCCGGAGAGGTCGCCAGCGGCGGCCTGGGCTATCACCCGGGCCACTTCGGCTTCCACCTGCGCTTCCTGGGTGCGGTCGCGCCATTCCACCACGTAGCCGACGGTGTCACCGCCTTCATTGCGGATGGTCGAAACCACCTGGGCGAACTGGGCATCGCCGTACTGCATCGGGCGACGGGCCACGCCATGCGCCTTCAGGTTGCTCAGCAGGGTCTGGTCCATCTCGCCGCGATGCTCCAGTACGGTGACCGGCTTGCCGATCAGCGACGCCTGGGCGTCGAAGTCTGGCAGGTCGCGGCGCACCTCGTCCTGGTACTGGGTCAGGGTCTGCTGCAGGGCGCGGTTGCTGTAGACGATGGTGTTGCTGGTATCGGTCAGGTACACGCCGGTGGAGCTGTAATCCAGCGCGGTACGGATGCGCAGGTTCTCGCGGGCGACGGCCTGGTCGGTTTCGATGCGCTCGCGCAGGTCGCGCTGCATGCGCTGCATGGCCTGCATCAGCTCGCCCACTTCATCCTGGCGGCTGACATCGATGTGGCCATCGAGCTTGCCGCCGGCCACGTCGTTGGCAACCGACACGGCACCGCGCACGCTGCCGACCAGGGCGCGGGCGAAAAGCCAGACCAGCACCAGCCCAAGTGCGGCGCCGCCCAGCAGAGCGATCACGGTCAGCACGGCCGAGGCGGAATAGGTGGATTCCGCTTCTTCGCGCGAAGCACGGGCGAGGCGATTGTCTTCGGCAATGAGGGCTTCCAGCGCCGCGGCCGCCTTGCGGTGCTTGGTGCGGGTTTCACCCACGAAGGTATCGATGGCGTCGTCCGGCAGGTCCAGTTCCAGCATCTCGGTGACGCTGTCATAGGAGGCCAGGGCGTCCTTCCATTCCTTGGCGAAGGTGTCGAACAGCTTCTTCTGCTGTGCATTGTCGACCAGCTTCGGATAGTCCTTGATGGACGCGTCCATGCTGGTGCGCAGGTCGCCGGCCTGCTTGCGTGCGTCGGACTTGACCTCGTCGCTGGCGCGGATCAGCTGCTGGTAGGCGGCGTTGCGGTATTCGCCCAGCATGCCGCGCATCTCGCCGGCCATGCGGATGCTCTCCATGCGTGAACCGGCCAGCTCGGTGGTGACATTGTTCAGCGAGTGGAGGCCGCGATAGGCGACGATGCCCTGCAGCAGCATCACCAGCAGGAGGACGCCGAAGGTCAACAGCAGCTTCGGCATCAGTTTCAGGTTGTTGATCCACGGCATGGGCGTTGCGATCTCCTAAGGCAGACGCGTCCGGGCATCGGGCCCGGTTGCAGCAGAAACCACGCCGGCACAACGTCCGGCGTGGTCCGACGGACAGCGGATTACTTGATGTTGGCCAGCTTCAGGCCGGCCGGCGAGCTGACTTCGATTTCGGCGCGCGAAGCGTCGCGCTGGATCTTGCCGATCACGCACACGGTCTTGCCTTCCAGGGTTTCCAGCGGGAAGGAGAACTTGCCGCGGTTCTCGCCGGCGATGCGCGCCGAGAAGGTGTGGCGCGGGAAGGCGCCGCCCATGTACAGGAAGGTCGGCTGGCCTTCGGAACCTTCTGCGTAGCGGGCCTTTTCAACCTTGCCGCAGACCATGCCGTCCTTGCCGACCGAGCGCGGGGCCAGTTCCGGCGGGATCATGTCGGCCGACTGGGCGAACGCGGCGGAAGCGGTGGTGGCCAGGACAGCGGCCGAAACGAACGCAAGCAGGGACTTCATCGAGGTGTATCTCCGGGGATGGTGATGGTCGTTCCGGTTCTGCGCGCTCCTGCGCGACCGGCTTCTGTCCCCCTATCGGCATTGCCGGAGGGAACTGAAGGGTTTTGTGACCAGAACGTGAAGCAGGTCCGTTCGATCAGGCGGCGGCGTCTTCAACGACGTTGGCCTGGCCCATGTCGGCGCTGTCCAGCAGGGTCTCGATGTCGAGCAGGATCAGCATGCGGTCGTCCTGGGTGCCGATGCCGGAGATGAAGCGGGTATCGACGGCGGCGCCGAATTCCGGGGTCGGGCGGATCTGCTCGGCCGACAGCGGGATCACGTCCGAGACGCTGTCGACCACGATGCCGACCACGCGGTCTTCCACGTTCAGCACGATCATCACGGTGAAGGCATCGTAGCGGGCATTGTCCAGGCGCAGCTTCAGGCGCAGGTCGATGACCGGCACGATGGTGCCGCGCAGGTTGATCACGCCCTTGATGTAGTCCGGGGCATCCGGCACGCGGGTGACCGCATCGTAGCCACGGATTTCCTGCACCTTGAGGATGTCCACGCCGTAGTGCTCGGCGCCGAGGGTGAAGCTGAGGAATTCGCCACCGGCGCTGGCGGCGGAGCTGGTCTTGTCGTTCATCGAGGGGTCCTGGTTCTGCCGGAAGTCCCGGTGTCAGGCTCGGTATCGGCCCCTCGTCGGGGGACTTTAGGTGCCGGGGAAGCATCCACGCATGGCGTGGATCCGCCGGCGATCGGTAGTGCCGGCCAGCGGCAGGCACTACCCCATTGAACGTGCCCTACAGCTCGCCGTTGCGGCGTGCCTTGCGCTGGCGGTCGATGCGGAAAATGTAGCGCTGGATGGCGCTGTCGCCACCACGCGGCAGGCTTTCGAAGCGCATGCCCACGCGCTTGATCTCGATGCCATTGGGTTGGCGCTGCGGCAGCAGGTTGCAGACGACCAGCTCGATCTCCAGGTCGGGGCCGTCGGGCAGCGACAGCATCGCCGGGTAGCGCTTCTGCAGGCTGAACACCGCGCAGTCGGTAGGTACGGCCACCGCCAGGCCGCCGCCGCTGATGTCCACCACCCGCATCGACAGCGCTTCGGCACGGCTCTCGCCGGCGGGGATCAGCAGCTGGGGCGAATCGGTGACTGGCGTCTCCAGCCGGTACATCTCACGTCGTTGCAGATGGACCAGTTCAATCGGCAGAGGGGCACGGAAGGCGACGTGGCCGTCGTTGTCCACACGCTGCAGTGCCTGCAGGCGGAACCGTACCAGCACGCGTTCGAGCTGGGCAAAGCACAGCAGATGGTCGGCCTGTTCGGCGGCGCGGTTGGACGCCTCCTGCGGGCTGCCATCGAGCAGCAGGGTGTCGTCGTCCTCGTCGAGTTCAAGCAGCGCGGTCGGGAACGAGCGGTCGCGGCCGTCGATATGCGCATTGATCAGTGATCGCTGGTCGATCAACGATCGCAGCAGCTGCCGCAGCTGGCGCGGATTACGGACCAGGAAACGTTCGTCAGCGGCATCAGCCGCGTGGACATCATGCACTGCAGTGTCGTTGCCGTCGGACATGGAATCTACGGTCAGGGGCGGGCGCCAGCACGCGTTGGCGCGAGGCTCGATGGGGATATCGGCCACTGCGCCGGATTATGAAGTGAGAATTGCATCACTTTCCATGCGTCAGGGGTCGGATCCCTTTCCCGAAGGAAAGGGATCCGACCCCGGGTACATCAGAACTCCTGCCAGTCGCCGTCTGCGGCCAGCGCCGGCTGGGCCGTCGCGGTGTGCAGCGTACGCGCCGGGACCGGCTTTGCGGCCGGTGCGGCGGCTGCGACCTGGCGCGGTACCGGTGCCGCCAGTGGGCGTGCCGGGATGGCCGTCGTGCCCTGTGATGCCAGCCGGAAGCGGGCCACGGCTTCACCGAGCTGCACGGCCTGGTCTTCCATTGCACGTGCGGCAGCGGTGGCTTCTTCCACCAGCGCAGCATTCTGCTGGGTGGTCTCGTCCATCTGCACCACGGTCTGGTTGACCTGCTCGATGCCGGCACTCTGTTCCTGCGACGCTGCGGAGATCTCGGCCATGATGTCGGTCACGCGCTGCACCGAGGCAACGATCTCGCCCATGGTGCTGCCGGCCTGGTGCACCAGGCTGGAGCCTTCGGCGACCTTGCCGACCGAATCATCAATCAGGCCCTTGATCTCCTTGGCGGCAGCGGCCGAGCGCTGGGCGAGGGTGCGCACTTCGCTGGCGACCACGGCGAAGCCACGGCCCTGTTCACCTGCGCGGGCAGCTTCCACTGCAGCATTCAACGCCAGGATGTTGGTCTGGAAGGCGATGCCGTCGATGACCGAGATGATCTCGGCGATCTTCTTCGACGAGGCTTCGATGGCCGACATGGTGGTGACCACCTGGCCGACCACTTCACCGCCCTGCGAGGCGACGCCATGTGCACCGATCGCGAGCTGGTTGGCCTGGCGGGCGTGTTCGGCGTTCTGGCGCACGGTGGAGGTCAGTTCCTCCATCGAGGCAGCGGTTTCTTCCAGGTTGGCGGCCTGCTGTTCGGTGCGGCGCGACAGGTCGCTGTTGCCCGAGGCGATCTCGCCCGCAGCCAGGGTGATACTGCTGGCGCTGGCCTGGATCTGTCCGACGATCTGGGTCAGCTGCGCAACGGTGGTGTTGGCGTCATCACGCATGCGCGCGAACACGCCATTGAACTGGCCGTCCATGCGTGCGGTCAGGTCGCCGGCAGCGATGGACTGCAGCAGCTGCGAGAGCTGGCCGAGGTTGCCGTCGGCCACCTGCATCATGCTGTTGAGCTGCTCGATCATCAGGCGGAAATCGTGATTGAAACGCTGCGCGTCACCGCGCTGGCTGAAGTCGCCGGCGGCGGCGGCCGAGGCCAGCTGCTGGATCTGCGTGTTGATGGCCAGCAGGCTGGCCTTGGCCGCATCCATCGATTCGTGGAGGATCGCGCGGCTGCCCGGCAGGCGGCGTGCGTCCGGGGTGAGGTTGCCGGTGGCGTACTGGTTGAGCACGTCGATGGCATCGCGGATCGCGTCGAGATGTTCGAAGATGACCGTATTGATACCGCTGGCCAGCTGCCCGTAGACGCCCGGGAAGTCTTCCGGAATGCGATGGCTGATGTCCGGACCGGCGTGCATCTGCGCCATCAGCTGGGTCTGCTCGGAGAAGCGGCGCAGCATCGCGGTCATTTCAGCGGTGGCTGCGAGCATGCGGCCCGCCTCGTCCTTGCCGGTGCTCTGGGTGGTGACGCTGAGGTCGCCGCGTGCGACGGCCTGGATGGCGTTCACCGCTTTGCCGAGCGGGCCGACCACGGCGCGCGAGATGACGACCGCCAGGGTTGCAGCGACCACAACCAGCAGTACGACAGCGGCAATGATGGCCAGCATGCTGTTGCGATGGGTGGCATTGGCGTTGTCGATCTTGCCCTGCATCAGCGAGCTGCTGTACGCACCCAGCGCCTTGAGGTCTTCAAAGGCCTTGCGGCGCAGCGGACGCGACTGGTCGTCGGAGATCTGCCGTGCGACCACGCCATCGCCGGCCGTGGCCGCTTCGCGCAGCTTGGCATTGGCTGCGAAGTAGCCATCGATGTCGGTCTGCACGGCGCGGTAGAGCTCGCGCTCCTTGGCGCCGGCCGGCAGCCTGGCGTACGCGGCCAGCTGTTCGCGCACGACGGCGGCGGTGTCGTCCATGCGCTTGTTGTAGTCGGCTACCTTCTCGGGCTGGTCCAGCATGCTCAGCTGGGCCAGCTCATAGGTACGGAACTCACCCAGCTGCGAGCGCACTTCGCCGAGGTACTGCACGGACGGAATATCGTTGGAGGCCATGGCGCTCAGCTGCGCGTTGGCCTCGGACAGGCGGACCAGGGCGAAGGCCCCCAGTACGACGGTCATCAGGGTGGTGAGGGTGAACCCCACGGCCAGCTTGCGGGCGATGGGCAGATCGTGGAACCACTTCATGCAGGGTGCTCCAGGTGGGCAGGGCGCCGGCGTCGTTGCGCCGGCTGGGGGTGGTTGCAGAGCGAACGGTGGTGCCCGGTGGGGGTTCGGTGACGGCCGTCAAAGCGAAATAGCGGCGCAGTGCGGATGGACTTTATGGACGCAGATCACATTCGCTTGCGTAGGGATGACGGCGCGAAAGTCCCGCCGTGGCGGGGCTTTCGCTTGCGTGACGTGGTTGCCCGCGAAACCGCTGCGTTGACGGAGTTCACGGAATGCAGGGCGCTGTGGGTTGCGGTCAGATCCCTTTGCTCAGGAGAGGGATCTGCCCCTCTGGCAGGGCGCGTGCAAACGAAAACCGCCGCCCCGAAGGGCGGCGGTGCAGTACACGCATGCAGCGTGGATCAGGCGGCCTGCGGCATCCGCAGCGAGCGCACCAGGCCGCCGATGTCGACGATCAGGGCCACGCGGCCATCGCCGAGGATGGTGGCGCCGGACACCCCGCCGATGCGGCGGTAGTTGTTCTCGATGTTCTTCACCACCACCTGCTGCTGGCCAACCAGCTCGTCCACTTCCAGCGCGATCTTCTGGCCATCGCCTTCGACCACCACCACCAGCGACTCGCTGCCCGGAGCACGGTTGCCGTAGCCGTAGTACTCGCTCAGCGACAGGATCGGCAGGTACTCACCGCGCACGCGCAGCACACGGCCTTCGCCGGCCATGCTGCGGATGTCCTCGGCCTGCGGCTGCAGGGCTTCCAGAACGTAGGCCAGCGGCAGGATCAGCGTCTCACCCGCGACCGCTACGGTCATGCCATCGAGGATGGCCAGGGTCAGCGGAAGGCGGATCAGCGTACGGGTGCCGACGCCGAGGCTGCTTTCGATCTGCACCTCGCCACCCAGCGCCTGGATGTTGCGGCGGACCACGTCCATGCCGACGCCACGGCCGGACAGGTCGGTGACCGCATCGGCGGTGGAGAAGCCCGGCTGGAAGATCAGGTCCCAGACCTGCGAATCGGTCGGGTTGTCCGGTACCGCCAGGCCGCGTTCATGCGCCTTGGCCAGGATCTTGCTGCGATCCAGGCCGCGGCCGTCGTCGCTCACTTCGATGACGATGTGCCCGCCCTGGTGCGATGCGGCCAGGGTGATCGTACCGGTTTCGTCCTTGCCCGCGCCGCGACGCACGTCGGGCATTTCCAGGCCGTGGTCGATCGAATTGCGCACCAGATGCACCAGCGGATCGGCGATCTTCTCGATCAGGCCCTTGTCCAGCTCGGTGCCTTCGCCGACGGTGCGCAGGCGCACCTGCTTGCCGAGGCGGCTGGACAGATCGCGGACCAGGCGCGGGAAGCGGCGGAACACCGCATCGACCGGCAGCATGCGCACGCCGATCACCGCTTCCTGCAGGTCGCGGGTGTTGCGTTCCAGCTGGTCCAGGCCAGCGAACAGGCTCTCGGCGTGCACCGGGTCCAGTGCGTGCGAGACCTGCTTGAGCATGGCCTGGGTGATGACCAGTTCGCCGACCAGGTTGATCAGCGCATCGACTTTGTCGACGCTGACGCGGATCGAGGTTTCGGCTTCCTGGCCGCCGCCGCTGCTGGCAGTGGCGGTGGGTGCCGCCGGTACAGCAGCAGCCGGTGTGGAAGGGGCGGGTACAGCAGGTGCCTCGGTGGCCAGGCTCGGCGGTGCGGCTGGACGGATATCCAGTTCGCAGTCGTCCAGTACCCAGGCGAAGGTGTCTTCGATCTTGCTTCGCGGCACCTTGCCCACCAGGCCCAGGTCCCATGCGAGGTGGGCCTCGAGCGGGTCGAGCTGGGCGAAGCCCGGCAGGCGTTCCATGCGCGCGGCGACCTGCAGCGAACCGAGGTGTTCCAGTTCGCGGATGATGCGCAGCGGGTCATTGCCGCTCATGAACAGCGACGGTGCGGGCGTGAACCCGATCTGCCAAGCTTCCGGCGTGTCGTCCACCTTGGTTGCGGCAGCGGCCGGGGCACTCGCTGCGGCCTGGCCGGAGAGCACCGCTTCCAGGCGCGCTTTGACAGCGGCGACAGCGGCGGGGTCGGCTGCCTGGCCATGCTCGGCTTCGCGCAGCAGGGCGCGCAGCACGTCCACCGAGGACAGCATGGCGTCGACGGCGTGGCCTTCCAATGCGCGCTTGCCGGCGCGCAGTTCATCGAGCAGCGTTTCCAGCACGTGGGTCAGGCCGGCGATGGCGTCGAAGCCGAAGGTGCCGGCGCCGCCCTTGATGGAGTGGGCGGCGCGGAACACCGAATTGATGATCTCCGCGTCCTGCTGCCCCGATTCCAGGGCCAGCAGGCCAGCCTCCATCGCGTCGAGGCCTTCGCGGCTCTCCTCGAAGAAGGTGGCGTGGAAGCGTTGCAGGTCCATGCTCATGGCAGTGGTGGTCCGGAAGCGAAGAGGGGGAGCGGTGGTGGGCGATCAGCCCAGCACTTTCTGCACGGTGGCGACCAGCTGTTCGGGATTGAACGGCTTGACCAGCCAGCCGGTCGCACCGGCGGCCTTGCCTTCGGACTTCTTGTCGGCGGCCGATTCGGTAGTCAGCATCAACAGCGGGGTGAACTTGTAGTCCGGCAGCTGGCGCAGTTCGCGGATCAGCGCGATGCCGTCCATGTTCGGCATGTTGACGTCGGTGACCACCGCATTGAAGCGCTGGCCCTTGGCGCGACCGAGCGCGACCGCGCCGTCTTCGGCTTCTTCGACGGCAAAGCCGGCCGAGGTGAGGGCGAAGGAAACCATCTGGCGCATCGACGCCGAATCGTCCACCACCAAGATACGTGCGCTCATGCAGCGTTCTCCACAGATTTCAGGTTGTCATGGGTTACGTCCAGGCCCAAGGCCTGGGTGACGCCCAGCAGGCGCGCAGCGTCACGGAAGGTTGCAGTGCAACCGTGGAAGCCGGTGCCCAGGCCTGCCTCGCGGCGGGCCTGCACGAACGCACACAGCACCTGCACGGCGGCCGTGTGGATGCGGGCGACCTGGCTTGCATCCAGGGTCAGCTCGCCTGCCTGCGCCACCAGTGGGGCCAGGCGGTTCTTGAGCTCGGTGGTGCTCTCGATGCCGAGATCCCCACCCAGTTCGACAGTGCTCATCGTTGCTCCGGACAAACGGTTCCGTGATCCATAACGGCACCCCGGCAGGGTTCTTTAGGGGAATCGACGCGGTGCGTCGATGCGGTGTTGTTCGGGGACGGGAGATGCCAATGCTGCGCATCGGCACCTGCCGTCCCCACTGCGTAGTCGCCGTTGCTGATGGAGGCGGATGCGACTTAATCCCCTCCGTCCCTTTTTTCCGCTCAGCTCAACAGCCGCGTGGCATCCAGCAGGATCATTGGGCGCTGGCTGACCCGGGCGACGCCACGGAACAGGTCGTTGGAGATCTGGCAGATGCGCGCGGTATCCGGCGGTTCGATCTGTGAATCGGTGAGGTTGGCGACATCTTCCACCGCCGACACGCGCAGGCCGATGGTCTCGCCGTCTTCTTCCAGCACCACGATGCGGGTCTGTGCGTCATCCTCGGCGGCGGCGGCGCCCAGATGCAGGCCGAGGTCCATCACCGGCACCACCTGGCCACGCAGGTTCATGATGCCGAGCATGGCGGCTGCGGTGCCGCGCAATGGCAACAGTGGAACCGGCAGTACCACCTCCTGCACCTTCAGCAGTTCCAGCGCATAGGCCTGGGCGCCACAGCGCAGGCGCAGCCAGCGCGAGGTGCGCTCACCGGCGCGTCGGTTCTGCGGATGCGGACTGCTGGCGGGCCGATGTGCCTGTGCCTGCAGTTCCTGCCAGCTGTTCGGACGGTTGCCTGCTGGCGCGTCCACGGCCGCGCGCGGTGGCGGCGCGGCATCGGTGCGTGCCGCTGGAGCGGGTGCTGCGACTACGGCCGGTGGTGGCGCAGGAACGTCCTCGCCGCCGGCAGCGGCATCGAACGCGGCCTGCAGGCCGGGGCTGTCGGTGTGGGCGAGGCGATGGCTGTCGGCCGTATCGGTCTCGTAGATCACTTCGTCGGGCAGATCGTCCCAGGTGGGTTCCGGGCCTGCCTTGGCGGCGGCCGGAGCAGGGGGCGTCTCGTGGATCACCTCGTCAGGCAGGTCATCCCAGGTCGGTTCGCGCTCGGGAGCGGCGACAGGCGTTGCGGCGACCTCGAAAGCGGCTTCCAGCGCTGCGTTGTCCTCTGCCGGGGCAGCAGCAACAATCTCCGTTTCGTAGATCACTTCGGCCGGCAGGTCGTCCCAGGTCGGCTCGCGCTCGGGCGCGCCAGCAGCGGCCTCGAATGCAGCTTCCAGCGCAGCGTCGTCCTCAATCGGTGTGGTGGCCGCGGTGTCGGTCTCGTAGATCACTTCGGCCGGAAGATCGTCCCAGGTCGGCTCGCGTTCGGCGTCCGCTGCAATCGCCGGGCACGCTTCGTCGCTGGCCGGCGGCGGTGCAGACGGTGGCGCCACGGCAATCGCTTCGCCCAGCAGTTCGTCCAGATAATCGTCCAGTACGCCGGTGCTGTTCATGCGGCCTGCTCCAGGGCGCGGGCATCCTCGCCGAGGATCCAGTTCAGCGCGCGGCGGTACGCAGCCAGGCCGCGGCCCGGGTAGTCCTCACCAACGCTTGGCAGGGTCAGGCCGGCGGCGTTGCTGATGCGGGTGTCGATCGGAATGGCGTCTTCCCACACCCGGGTGCCGTGACGATCCTGCATCGTGCGCAGCGACTCGTTGCCGGCGCGGGTGCGGCGGTCGAACAGGGTCGGCAGGATCGAGATCGGCAGAGGGCGGCGGCGCGAGCGCTCGACCATCTCGCCGGTGCGGACCATGCCGTCCAGGCCATGCAGGGCCAGTGGCTCGGCCTGGGTCGGGATGATCAGGCGGTCGGCGGCGGCCAGGGCGTTGATCATCAGCAGGCCGAGGGTCGGGGCGCAGTCCAGCAGGATGTAGTCGTGCTGGCCGTTGTGGCGTGCCAGCGCGTTCTGCAGGGCCAGGCCGAGGCCGGGCTGGTTGGCGCTGCGGCGCTCCAGCGTGGCCAGCGCCGACTGCGCACAGACGAAGTCCAGGCCATGGATGCTGCTGGCATGGCACAGGCTGGAGAGATCGGCCGGTGGTGCGCCGAACAGTTCCAGCACGCCCGCCGGCGGCGGATCCACCGGCACGCCGAAGGCGCGGCTGAGCGAGGCGTGCGGATCGAGGTCGATCAGCAGCACGCGATGGCCAAGCGCGGCCAGGCCGCGGCCGAGAGCGAGGGTGGTGGTGGTCTTGCCGACTCCGCCCTTCTGGTTGGCGACTGCCCAGATGCGCATCGGTTTACTCCTTCATTGCCGGGGGAACGGCGGCGCCGACGCGGCTGCCAGCCGGCACCGGTGGCAACGTCACCGGTGCGATGGGGGAAGTGTGGGGGGGGGCCGGCGTTGCGGCGGCGTGTGCGGTGGTGCTGCTGTCGGCGGCGCCGGTGGCTGCGTTCAGGCGCTGGCCGAGCGGGTCCACCGAATGCGAGGTGTCGGCCAGGATGATGACCATCACCCGTCGGTTGCGGTTGCGGCCCTGCGCACTGTCGTTTTCCTCACGCGGGCGGAACTGGCCATAGCCGACCATCGCCAGCCGCGACGGCTGCACGCCTTGGTCGGCGAACAGGTGCACCACGCTGGCTGCGCGTCCGGCCGACAGCTCCCAGTTGGAGGGGAAGGTGGCGGTGGCGATCGGCACGTTGTCCGTATGACCTTCCACGCGCACACTGTTGGGTACGTCGCGCAGCACATCGGCCAGGCTGGCCAGGGTCTGCCGGGCGTGCACGTCCAGTGCCGCCGAGCCGGTCGGGAACAGGATGTCGCTGTTGATCTCGACTTCGATCCACAGCTCGGTGCGGCGCACGCTGATCATGCCGCGGTCGATCAGTGGCGCCAACGCCGCAGTGAGGCGATCGGCAATGCTGTTGAGCTGGCGCTCGGCGCGCGCGATCTGCTCCTGGTTGTGCACCGAGACCGGCATGCGCATCTGCGATGCCATCGACGGCAGCAGGGTCGGGTCGTGCGACGGCGCCGGTGCGGAGGGGCCGATCTTGGTGCCGGACTTGATCACTGACGGGCTGTCCCAGCCCCCGCCCTGTACCTGCTTGTTGCCGACCTGCACCGGATTGATGGTGCGCGGCGCACCACCGAAGGCGTCGGTGAGCGCGTCGGCCATGATCCGGTACTTGCCCTCGTTGACCGATGAGATTGCGTACATGACCACGAAGAAGGCGAGCAGCAACGTCATCAGATCGGCATAGGGGATCGCCCATGCTTCATGGTTGGCGTGCTCTTCGTGGTGCTTGCGGCGTGCCATGTCAGTGCAGGAAGCCGGAGAGATTGGTTTCGATGTTGCGCGGGTTCTCGCCCTGTGCGATCGAGATCAGGCCTTCGATGACCATTTCGCGGTCGCGGGTGTTGTGCGAGATCACACTCTTGAGCTTGGCGGCGATCGGCAGGAACAGCAGGTTGGCCGAGGCAATGCCGTAGATGGTGGCGGTGAACGCGGCGGCGATGCCGTGGCCGAGCTTGCTCGGGTCGGCCAGGTTCTTCATCACCGCGATCAGGCCGAGTACGGCGCCGATGATGCCCAGGGTCGGGGCATAGATGCCCATGGCCTCGAAGACCTTGGCGCCAGCCTGGTCCTGGTGTTCCTGGCTGCCAAGTTCGATCTCCAGCATGTGCCGCATCGATTCGGGTTCAACGCCGTCCACCAGCAGCTGCAGGCCTTTGCGCAGGAACGGGTCCTGCTGTGCTTCCACCTGTGATTCCAGGCCCAGCAGGCCCTGGCGGCGGGCGATGTTGCTCCACTCGACGATCTGCTGGATCAGCTCCCGGCGGTCGCTGTGCGGCGGACGCACGACCCAGCGCACGATCTTGAACGCATGCTTGAACACCGCCGGCGAGGTGTGCAGCAGGATCGCGGCCACGGTGCCAACGATGACGATCACGAACGCCGCAGGCGACCACAACGACGCCAGGCCGGCGCCCTTGAGGATGCTGCCACCGACCAGTGAGGCCAGGGCGAGAAAGAGTCCAATGAGGCTGAGTCTATCCATGGTTCCGGTATCGGCTTGTATGAATGGGACTTGAGACACCGGGAGATCGCGTACAGACGGTAGTCACAGTTTTCGGGGTGCCGGGCCATGCCCGGCAGGGGTCATCTCAACCCGTCCACGTCCAGGATCAGGGCCATGCGACCATCGCCAATCAAGGTTGCACCGGCGTAACCACGCAGGCCGCGCAGGGCTTTCGGCAGGGGCTTGATGACCACTTCCTCACGCCCGCGCACCTGGTCCACGACCAGGCCGAAGCGCGCTTCACCGGCCTGGAGCACCACGATGGTCAGCAGGGTCGAGGCGGCCGGCGTCACATCCAGCCATTGGCGCAGATCGACCAGCGGCAGGGTGTGCGAGCGGCGGTCGAGTACGGCACGGCCATCGAACCAGCCCAGCGAGGTGCGTGGCGCATGCAGCACTTCCATCACGCGGGCCAGCGGCAGGGCGTAGACATCCTCGCCGGCCTGCACCAGCAGGGTCGGCAGGATGGCCAGGGTGAGCGGCACGCGGATCAGGAAGCGACTGCCGCGACCCAGTTCGGACTGGATCTGGATCTGCCCGCTCAGTTCACGGATGCGCGACTGCACCACGTCCATGCCGACGCCACGTCCGGAAATATCCGTGACCTGCTGCTTGGTCGAGAAGCCGGGCAGGAACACCAGGTGCAGGCATTCCTCGCTGCTCAGGCGTGCGGCAGCTTCCGGGTCGATCAAGCCCTTCTCGCGTGCCTTGGCGCGCAGCTTTTCCGGGTCGATGCCGGCGCCATCGTCCTGCACCTCGATGCTGACGTAGTCACCTTCCTGTTGTGCGGAGAGGCGCACGTGGCCCATCCGCGGCTTTCCCTGCGCTTCGCGCAGCTCGGGCATTTCCACGCCGTGGTCGATGGCGTTGCGCACCAGGTGCACCAGCGGGTCAGCCAGCGCTTCGACCAGGTTGCGGTCGAGCTCGGTCTCGGCGCCGATCAGCTCCAGGTCCACTTCCTTCTTCAGCGAGCGGGCGACGTCGCGGGCGACCTTGGGGAAGCGCGAGAACACCTTGCCCACCGGCTGCATGCGGGTGCGCATCACCGCCGACTGCAGGCGGGCAGTGGCGATGTCGAGCGTCGATACGGCGCGGTCCAGCTCCTCGTCGCGCAGGCGCGCACGCAGGGTCTTCAGTCGATTGCGTGACAGCACCAGTTCGCCGATCAGGTTGACGATCGCGTCCAGGCGCTTGGTGTCCACGCGCACGGTGTGTTCGGCCTCGGCCAGCGGCTTTGCTGGCGGCTTGGCGGCGGGGGCCGGTGCAGCCGGGCGCGGTGCCGGTGCGGCGGGTGCAGCAGCGACGGGCTTGGCACCGGGCGCGGCGCCGCCATGCAGCTGATCGAGCAGGGCTTCGAATTCGTCTTCGCTGATCAGCCCGTCGTCGGCCTTCTTCGCCGTTGCGACCGCAGTTGGCGCGTTGCCGCCATGCAGCTGGTCGAGCAGGGCTTCGAATTCGTCATCGGTGATCAGGTCGCTGCCGCCTGTTGCAGGCGCGGCTGCAACAGGCGCAGCCGTGCCACCGCCGTGCATGTCGAACTGCGCGATCAGCTCCGGCGGCGCGTAACCCGGTTCGGTGCCCGACGACACTGCGTCGAGCATCGACTGCAGGTAGTCCAGCGATTGCTGGGCGGCATCGAAGTGATGGGCCTGCAGCACGGCCTGGCCGGCGCGCGCGATGCCCAGCGCTTCTTCGGCGGCATGGCACAGCTCGACCATGGCGGTGACGCCGAGGAAACCGGCGCCGCCCTTGAGCGTGTGGTAGCCGCGGAACACCGCATTGAGCTGCTCGCTGTCCTGCGGTGCCTGTTCCAGCGACACCAGCTGTTCGCCCAGGCGGTCCAGGATTTCCTGTGCCTCGATGATGAAATCGGCAGTGATGTCGTCGGATACCGCGCTCATGCTTACAGCCCCAGATCCGACAACAGGTCGTCGGCGTCGTTCTGCGAGACCGCGTGGCGGTCCAGTCCTTTCAGTGCCGGCCCGGCCAGTTCCGGATCGGTGCGATGCTGTTCCGGCGGCAGGCCGAGTGCGCCAAAACCTTCATGCACGCGGCGGACGATGCCGACCACGCGACGGATGATCTGCCCGGTCAGGTCCTGGTAACTCTGGGTCAGGGCGATCTCGGTCAGGTTGTGGCGGATGCGCTCGAGCTGCGCGTCCTGGCCCGGCTGCAGCCCTTCGGCACGCAGCTGTTCGGTCAGGCTGCGGCATTCTTCGGCCAGGTCCAGCGTACGGTGGGTGGCCTGTTCGGTCATCGCCACCACGTGGTCCAGGCGCGCGCAGGCATCGTCCAGCTCACCGGCCTCGCTGGGCACGGTCGGCAGTTCACCCAGTGCCTGCCCCAGCTCGCGGGCCAGCCGCGAAAGGCCGCTCATCATCGGCTGCGTGCGCAGCGCGACCAGTCCGTCGATGCGCTGCCGCCAGGCGGCTTCGTCACCGGACTCGAGCGCGTCCAGGGCTTCCTGCAGGCGCAGGGCGAGGGCGTTCCTGTCGACCGTGGTATCCATCAGGCGCTGGCCGCCAGGCGTTCGAAGATCTTGCCGAGCTTCTCTTCCAGGGTCTGCGCGGTGAACGGCTTGATGATGTAGCCATTCACGCCGTTCTGCGCCGCTTCGATGATCTGCTCGCGCTTGGCTTCAGCGGTGACCATCAGCACCGGCAGGGTCTTCAGCTTGGCATCGGCGCGGATCGCCTTCAGCAGCTCGATGCCGGTCATCACCGGCATGTTCCAGTCGGTGACCACGAAATCGAACGGCTGGCTCTGCAGCAGCGACAGCGCGGCATGCCCGTCCTCGGCTTCGGCGGTGTTGGTGAAGCCCAGATCGCCCAGCAGGTTCTTGACGATTCGACGCATGGTCGAGAAGTCGTCGACGATCAGGATGCGCATGTTCTTGTTCAAAGCAGAGTTCCTTTGTTGTTCATTCCGGGCGGCCGGGGGCAGCCGCCTCGGTCATGTTCATTCTTCCAGGCCGGCGTCCGCCGCCTCGAAAATCTTGAGCCGGCCGCGCAGACGCAGCACCGCCTGGCCGTGGATCTGGCAGACCCGCGATTCGCTCACGCCGAGCACCGCGCCGATCTCCTTCAGGTTCAGTTCCTGCTCGTAATAGAGCGAGAGCACCAGCTGTTCGCGCTCGGGCAGGTGGCCGATGGCCTTGCCCAGCTCGCGCCCGAACTCGCCGCGCTCCAGCACCTGCTGCGGGGTCGGGCCGCCCTGGGCGACGGTGTCCAGCTCGCCCTGGTCCTCGATGCGCGACTCCAGGCTCAGCACCTGGCCACGTGCGGCGTCTTCCATCAGCCGCAGGTATTCGGGCAGCGGCATCTCCATCGCGGCGGCCACTTCGGTGGCGCTGGCGGCGCGGCCACTGCTCTGTTCCAGGCGGCGGATGGTGGCGGCGGCATCACGGGCACGGCGGTGCACCGAGCGCGGTACCCAGTCGCCACGGCGGATCTCGTCGATCATCGAGCCGCGGATGCGGATCGAGGCATAGGTCTCGAACGAGGCGCCCTGGTCGGCGTCGTAGCTGCGCGAGGCTTCGATCAGGCCCATCATGCCGGCCTGGATCAGGTCGTCCACTTCAACGCTGGCCGGCAGGCGCGCGGCCAAGTGGTGGGCGATGCGCCGCACCAGGTCCGAGTGCTGGGCGATGACTTCGTTGGCCGCCGATCGCTGGACTTCGCGGTACTGGGCTGCACCTTTCATGCGGCCACCCCACGCTGCTTGAGGATGCGTTCGAGGAAGAACTCGACACCGCCGCGCGGCTCGGTCGGCGCCTGCCAGCGCGCGGTGCGGCGGGCGATTTCGGTGATCGCCAGGGCGGACGGGCTGGACGGGTAGGCCTTGACCACCGGCTGCTGGCGCTGCACCGACAGGCGCAGCCAGTCGTCCTGCGGCACGCAGCCCAGGTAGTTCAGCGAGACGTCGGCAAGGAACTTCTCGCAGACGCGAGTCAGCTTCTCGTACAGCACGCGGCCTTCATTGGGGTCGCGCACCATGTTGGCCACTACCTGGATGCGGTCCACGCCCCGTTCGCGCGACAGGACCTTGATCAGGGCGTAGGCGTCGGTGATCGAGGCCGGCTCGTCACAGACCACCACCACGGTGTCCTGCGCGGCCTGGCAGAAGGTCAGTACGCCGTCGGTGATGCCGGCGGCGGTATCCACCACCATGATGTCCAGTTCACGTTCCAGCTCGGAGAACACGTTGACCAGGCCGACGTGCTCGGCCGGGGCCAGCTCGGCCATGTGCCGGCGGCCGGATGCGGCCGGCACCACCAGAACGCCGTTCGGGCCTTCGACGATGACGTCGTCCAGCGAGCAGCGGCCTGCGACCAGGTCGGCCAGCGTGAAGGTGGGGTTCAGTCCCAGGATCACGTCGATGTTGGCCAGGCCCAGGTCAGCGTCCAGCAGCAGCGTGCGCTTGCCCATGCCGGCCAGTGCCACGGCCAGGTTGGCGGACACATTCGTCTTGCCCACGCCGCCCTTGCCGCCGGTCACGGCGATGGTGCGCACAGGGCCGAGCGGCTCGCTGCGGGTGGCCGACAGCGGGAAAGTCTTGGTCAGCTTGGCGTACTCACGCGACGGCATGGTTCAACTCCGGGTTGCAGGGCATATCGGCCGCTCGGCGCAAATCTTCAAGGCGAAGTACAAGATTGGCTGCACTGGCCCGGTGCAGGTCGTCCGGAACGTCCTGGCCATCGGTTACCCAGGTGATCGGCAGCTGGTGGTCCACGGCCACCGACAGGGCGTTGCCGAAGCGGCCGGTCTCGTCCAGCTTGCTCAGCACCAGGCCCTGCAGGTTGGCGGCGCCGAAGCGGCGGACCACCTCGTCCATGTCGCCGAAGCTGGTGTTGGCTGGCAGCACCAGGAGGGTGCGCACCTGGCGGGCGGCGCGCAGCCACTGCAGCTGGGCGGCCAGTGCCCGGTCGCGCGGACCCAGCCCGGCGGTGTCGATCAGCACCAGTTTGTAGTCCTTCAGGCGTTCCAGCAGCTGGTCCAGGTCGGTGCCGCTGTTGGCCTCGTGCACGGCGATGCCGAGCTGGCGGCCGTAACCGTACAACTGCTCTCGGGCGCCGATGCGGGTGGTATCGGTGGTCACCAGGGCGACGTCACGCGGCGCGTGCTTCTCGGCGAAGCGCGACGCCAGCTTGGCGATGGTGGTGGTCTTGCCGGCGCCGGTCGGGCCGACCAGCGCGATCACGCCGCCTTCTTCCAGTGGGTCGACCGGGGCGATCGGCAGCTTGCGCGAAATCAGCCCCAGCATCAGGCCGCGGCCACGATGGGCCTCGGTCTCCAGCGGGATCTGCATGGCCACGTCGCGGGCCAGGCCGGCGTCGAAACCGTATTCGTCCATCAGGTCCAGTGCGGTGGCGCGCACCGGGCAGCCACGCAGGCGCTCGTCGGTGAAGCGGTTCATTTCGCGCTCGATCACCTGGCGCATGCCGGCCACTTCCTGACGCAGCTGGCGGATCTCGGCGTCGTCCTGGGCAACCACGGTCAGCGTCGGCGCCGGGGCCAGCACGGGTGCCGGGCTGGTTTCGATGGGTGTGTTGGCTACTGCCGGTTCGTCGGCGGTGATGTCCGGCTGGACGTCGGCCATGGCAGTGCCCGGCAGTGGCGGCGGCTGCACGGCGGGGACCGCGCTTTCGTGATGCATCTCGTGTGGCGGATCGATCTGGAAGCGGGCGCGGTTGGCCGGCGCGGTGACGGTCGCTGCCGGTGCAACGATGGCCTCGGCGAACGGGGCGAAGATCTGTTCCGGCAGCGCCGGTTCGTTGACGGCGGCGCGCGCCAGGGTGGCTGCGAAGCCGGTGCTGCCGCGGGTCGGCACGATTTCGTCGGCGCTGTCCAGGGTGCGGCCGGTGGCACCCACGGCCGCACGGGCGAGGGCGGCCACGGCCGAGGTGGTGGCGGCCACCGGCTCCGGCGCCGGGGTAGTGCTGCGGCGGCGGGTCACCGCGGCGATCACCGCGTCGGCGGCGGTGCGCGGCTTCGGTGCCGGCGGCGGGGCGACGTCACGACGCGAGGCTTCCAGTGCACGCTGCACGGCGCTCTCGTCGTAGTTGGCCGCGGCGACGATCTCGATGCCTTCCTCGATCCGGCGGTTGGACAGGATCACGGCGTCAGGACCATGTTCCTTGCGCACCAGGTTCATGGCCGAGCGCATGTCGGCGGCGACGAATCGTTTGATTTTCATGCTGTGGTCACGGGACGAAGACGGCGGGGTGGCGGTCGGAGAACTCGGGTGGTCGGTGGTCTGCACGGTGCGGGTTCCCCTTGGTATCTGTCTGTTGCGTTGGTTCGAAGGTGGTGTCTGTTTTCTGGCGCATCGGTGGGCGGCGTCAGCTGATCGTTCCGACCAGCTTCAGGCGCTTGTCCTCCGGCACCTCGCTGTAGGCCAGGACCGACAGCGACGGAACGCTGTGGCGGACCAGGCGCGCCAGCGCGGCGCGCACCGGGCCCGGTACCAGCACGACCGCCGGCTCGTTTCGCGCTTCCTGCTTGCTGACACATTCGGCCAGGCTCTGGTGCAGTCGCTCTGCGAGTCCGGGTTCCAGCGCGGCGCCGTTGCCCTGCGTGGACTCCTGCAAGACACGTTCCAATTGCGGGTTGAGGGTGAACACCGGCAGCTCCGCCGACATGCCGGCGATCTCCTGCACGATGAAGCGGCCCAGCGCGGTGCGCACGGCGGCGGACAGAACCGCCGGGTCCTGGCTGCTGGGCGCGTGCTCGACCAGTGCCTCGGCGATCTTGCGCAGCTGGCGGATCGGAATGCGCTCGACCAGCAGGTTCTGCAGCACGCGCACCACCGCCGACAGCGGCAGCGCCTTTGGCGTCAGATCTTCGACGAGCTTGGGCGCGCTCTTGGCCAGGTTGGCCAGCAGGTGCTGCACTTCCTCGTGGCCCAGCAGTTCCGGCGCGTGCTCGCGGATCAGGTGCGAGAGGTGGGTGGCAACCACCGTGGCCGGGTCGACCACGGTGTAGCCCAGCGTTTCGGCCTGGGCGCGCTGGTGCGGCTGGATCCAGGTCGCATCCAGGCCGAACGCGGGGTCTTTGCCGGCGATACCTTCCAGTGCGCCGAGTGCACTGCCGGGGTCCAGCGCCAGTTCGCGATCCGGATGGATTTCGGCGGTGGCCACCGGCACGCCGTGCACCAGCACGCGGTAACCATTGGCCGGCAGCTCCAGGTTGTCGCGGATGTGCACCGAGGGAATCAGGAAGCCCACGTCCTGGGTCAGCTTGCGGCGCACGCCCTTGATGCGTGCCATCAGTTCACCGCCCTGGTTGCTGTCCACCAGCGGGATCAGCCGGTAGCCGACCTCCAGGCCCAGTGGATCGACCGGGCGCAGCTCGTCCCAGCTCAATTCCGCAGTGGGTGCTGGTGCGGCCGGGCGGCCCAGTGCGTTGAGCGCGGCGGCATCGGTGCCGCCCGTGCCTGCGTCGGTGGGCGGGGCCTTGCCCTTGCGGTAGACCTTCCAGGCGATGAAGCCGAGGATCGCGGACAGCGTCAGGAAAGCGACGTTGGGCATGCCCGGCACCAGGCCGACCACGCCGATGATGCCGGCGGTGATCGCCAGCGCACGGTACTGGCCGAACACCTGGCCGGTCATGGCCTGGGCCATGTCCTGCGAGCGCGAGGCACGGGTGACCAGCATCGCCACCGCACTGGAGACCAGCAGTGCCGGCAGCTGCGCCACCAGGCCGTCACCGATGGAGAGCAGGGTGTAGGTGGCGGCGGCATCGCCAAACGGCATGCCATGCTGCAGCACGCCCACGGCCAGGCCGCCAAGCATGTTGATGAACAGGATCAGGATGCCGGCGATGGCGTCGCCGCGGATGAACTTGCTGGCACCGTCCATCGCACCATAGAAGTCGGCTTCCTCGCGGACTTCTTCACGACGCAGCTTGGCTTCTTCACGCGTCAGCAAACCGGCGTTGAGGTCGGCGTCGATCGCCATCTGCTTGCCCGGCATGGCGTCCAGGATGAAGCGCGCGGTCACTTCCGAGACGCGGCCGGCGCCCTTGGTGATGACCACGAAGTTGATGATGGTCAGGATCGCGAACACCACGATGCCGACCGCGTAGTTGCCGCCGATCACGAATTCGCCGAAGGCGGCGATGACCTTGCCTGCGGCGTCGTGGCCGTTCTGGCCATTGAGCAGGATCACGCGGGTGGAGGCCACGTTCAGTGCCAGCCGCAGCATGGTGGTGATCAGCAGCACGATCGGGAAGATCGTGAAGTCCAGCGGGCGTTTCACGTAGACCACCGCCAGCAGCACCATCAAGGAAATGGCGATGTTGAAGGTGAACAGCGCGTCGAGCACGGGGGCGGCCAGCGGCACCACGACCATGGCCAGCAGGGCCAGCACGATCAGCGGCGCGCCAAGGCCCTGGCGGATCATTTCCAGGGCGCGGCGGGTGTTGAATCCGGTGGAGGGCTGGGCGCTCACGGGCGGCCTCCCTTGCCGAATTCATCCACCTGGATGTGCGGGGCGTCCGGCATCGGGCCAGTGCGCCAGGCGCGCAGCTGGTAGACGTAGGACAGGACCTGGGCGACGGCCGAATACAGTCTCACGGGGATTTCCTTTCCGAGTTGGCCTTCCCGATACAAGGCGCGTGCCAAAGGCGGGGCGGAGACGATCGCAACCTTGTTGCCGTCGGCCACTTCACGGATGCGCAGGGCGGTCTCGTCCACGCCCAGCGCCACCACGGTGGGGGCGTTCATGGCGCCGCCTTCGTATTTCAGCGCCACCGCGTAGTGGGTGGGGTTGACCACGACCACGTCGGCGGTGGGCACCGCTTCCATCATCCGGCGGTTGGCCATCTGCTGCTGCAGCTGGCGGATGCGGCCCTTCACCTCGGGGCTGCCCTCGCTTTCCTTCATTTCCCGGCGCAGTTCCTCGCGGGTCATCTTCAGCTTGCGCATCCAGTTCCAGCGCTGGTACGGCGCATCGATGGCGGCCAGCACCAGCATCGCGCCGGCGGTGGCCAGCAGCAGGCGCAGGGTGAAGCCGAGGCCATCGGTGATGGCGGTCTCCAGCGGGTGGTGGATCAGCCCGCGCAGGGTGTCGAAACCGGTCCAGACCACCAGGCCGGCGGCAACGCCGACGAAGGCCACGCGCAGCAATGACTTGGTGAACTCGGCGATGGCCTCCGGGCCATACAGGCGCTTGAGCCCGCTCATCGGGTTCATGCGGTTGATGTCGGGCAGCAACGCCTTCTGCGACCAGCGCAGGCCCCCCATCACCAGCGGTGCGACGAAGCTGGCCAGCAGGCAGACCAGCACCAGCGGCGCGATCACCAGCATGAACTGCAGCAGCAGGTCGCCGAAGTGGCCGAACAACTCCTTCGGGTTCTGCCGCAGGCTCTGTTCCGGGCTGAGCGCCTGCTTCATCCAGGCCGTGGCGCCACGGCCGATCGAGCCGCTCATGGCCATCACCGCCAGCACGCCGGCGCCGAATACGGCGGCCGTGCCGAGTTCGCGCGAGCGCGGCAGGTTGCCCTGTTCACGGGCGTCGCGCAGGCGTTTTTCGGTCGGTTGTTCGGTCTTTTCGCCGGCGGATTCGTTCTCAGACATCACGGGGCACTACGGCAGGGGATGCCGGGGTGCGTGCAAGAACCGTTCCACGCATGGCGTGAATCTACCGACGGCCGTCTTGTAGAGCCGAGCCCACGCTCGGCTGCGGTTGGCTCAAGCGCGAAGCGCAGCCGAGCGTGGGCTCGGCTCTACAGGAGGGTGTTGCAGGAACCGTTCCGTGATAGCGGGCGGCGGCTCGGGTAACGCCGGACCGTGCCCGGCGCAATCATCCGTCCGGCTTCACCGGCTGCAGCGGAATCGACAACATGCTGTCGCTGTGCCATTCCACGCGCAGCGGTTCACCGGCGTCGGCCACGGTCTCGTCGCTGACATCGCGCCCGGTGCCGTGGTTCACCTGGTGCATCGCGTCCTTCAGTACATCCACCTTCACCAGAAGGCGGCTGCCGGCCGCCAACCGTCGCGCCACCATGCGTGTGCGGTCGAACGGCAGATGGGTCCACTGCCCAGGGTGCAGCAGCTGGCGCGTGGTCGGATCGCGTACGTGGCTGGCCCGGCCCATGAAGTAGGACAACTGCATGCGCCGTCCATCGGCCATCAGCTCATACAGGGTGACGGTGAAATCAACATCCCGCTTGTTGATCCGGACCTTCATGTCGCCGGAGAAGCTGCCCACCAGGTCCATGGGGCGAGTGAAGGGTTCGGACACGAAGGACAACGCAGTGTCCGGCTCGTCCTGCGGGGCGATGATCGGGGACGGGTAGTAGCCATGCCGCCTTTCATTGCGGTCGGCCAGGTCCACGGTCTGCTGCAGGTGGCCAGACGTCGGCGGCTGTTCCTGCAGTCGGTGATAGCCCAGGGCCGATGCTGGCGCGGGAGAAAGGTGGTAGCGGCGCTGGCCGCCCGCAGCGGCCTGCAGTGTTGCCGCATGGCCCCACGCGTCGGCGCCCATCAACTGGTAGTTCACACGGTCGGGCAGCAGCGCCGGGCGCGGGGCGCCACGCAGCACATGGTCCAGCCACTGGAACGTCAGTGCCGGTGTGTCGAACTGCGCAGCCGGGTCCAAGGCGTAACCGCGCAGTTGCATGGGCTTCAGCGCAGCCTGCGCGCCGCCGTGATCATAGGGGCCGATCAGCAGGACGTGGTTGGCGTCCGGCCGATGCCGGAGGTGCTCCTTGAAGTACTGCAGCGCCGATATCTGGCCATCGTCGTAGTAACCGGTGATGGTCAGCACCGGGATGCGGATGTCGCTGAACTGGTCGCCATACGGCACCATCGCCTGCCAGTAGGCGTCGTAGGACGGATGCGCCAGCCAGCGCTGCAACCAGGGATTCGGGGTGCCGTCGACCTGGTCGATCTGCCGGTACGGGCGGCCGGAGGCATACCAGCGTGGCCCCAGCTGGGACCAGCGGCGGCTCTGCGCGTAGGTGTGCTTGTCCAGCATCGGGCCATTGGCCACGTAGAACGCCCAGCCGTAGTTGGCACTCAGGAACACGTTGTTCTCCATCGGCAGGCCCTGGCCGGGGATGGCGGCAACGTAGGGCACGATGGTCTTCAGTGCAGGATGATGATGGCGCGCTGCGGCCCAGGCGGTGAAGCCTTCGTAGCTGCCGCCGTACATGGCCACGCGGCCGTCGTTCCAGTGCTGGTGGCTGATCCAGTCGATCGCCGCATTGGCATCCGCACCGTCATGCTCGTACGGGGCGATGGTGCCGGTGCCCCGGCCCTTGCCACGCGCATCAACGATGATGCCGGCGTAGCCATGGGCCGCGGCCAGCAGCATCTTCAGCCGGTTCTTCGATGGGTCGGTGTAGATGGTGAAGAGCATGGCGGCCGGCAGCTGCACCGGGGCGGCGCGTGGCCGTGCCAGCTGCGCCGAAAGGATGACGCCGTCGCCGACGGGGATGCGCAATGCATCATCGATGACGAAGCGGCGCTGTTCCTCCGCAGCGACCAGCGGAGGGGCCAGTGCGGCCGCCAAGGTCTGCGCACGCAGTTCCGCCTGCAGTCGGACCAGGTCCAGCGCGGTGGTTTCGGGCAGGGTCGCAGCATCCTGCTGGGCAGCCAGGGCCTGCGCCAGCTGCGCGCGGAGGGCGGCTGGCTCCACCGCGAGCGCGGCATCGGCCTGTACGGCGGCAACGTCGTCCAGGTGTGCGAACGCCGAATGGAACGCACGCGCGTAGGCCGGCGCGTCCGTTTCGCCGGCGGTTGCAAGCAGCAGCATCGGTACCCAACGTTGTGCCGCTGCGCTGTCTCCAGTCTCCTCCAGAGCACGGCGTACCTGCTCGATGACGTGGCGCGCTTCAGCGTAACGACCGGTTGCCAGCAATGCGTGGCCGCGCTGCGCATCGGTCAGGGATGCGGAAGCCAGAAGCTGTGTGCCCAGTGTCCGCACGGCGGCATCGGTATGCGCGGGTGACGCATCCGCAGGCAGCGACCACGGCAGACCAGCGGCAGCGGCGTGGCCAACAGCGAGGGCCAGCAACAGGCCGGCAACGGTAGTGCGTAGGGCCACGGACGCTTCCTTGGATGACAGTGGAACGGCGCATCCACGCATGGCGTGGATCTACCGAAGGCCAACCAATGGTAGCGCCGGGCCGTGCCCGGCGGGAGCCGAGCGCAGGCTCGGCTCTACAGGGGCGCGTTGCCGTTGGGTGGCGGACTCTGCGCCAGTTCCACCCGCGGCCGTGGCAGATCGTGCAGCTGCATGAAGCGGGCGGCATCGACCGGGCGACCCAGCAGGTAGCCCTGCAGGTAGTCGCAGCCCAGGCGTTCCAGGTAGGCGCGCTGGGCCGCGGTTTCCACGCCTTCGGCGACGATGTCCATGTCCAGCGCGTGACCCAGCGCCACGATCGCCGAGACGATCACAACGTCCTCGGCGCTGTGTTCCAGGTCGCGTACGAACGCGTGGTCGATCTTGATCTCGGTGGCCGGCAGTCGCTTGAGGTACAGCAGGCTGGAGTAGCCGGTGCCGAAATCATCGATGGAAATGCCCACGCCCAGTGCCGACAGTGCCTGCAGCAGGCGCAGGCTGGTATCGGTATCGCGCATCACCGTGCTTTCGGTGATTTCCAGCACCAGGTGCCGTGGCGCGATGTTGTGGCGCTCGATCACCGTGCGCACGTCCTCCAGCAGGTGCGGAGAGCTGAACTGCACGGGCGAGAGGTTCACCGACATCGACCAGGTTTCATGGCCGGCATCGTGCCACCGCCGCAGCTGCTGGCAGGCCTGGTCCAGCGCCCAGCGCCCGATGTCGTTGATCGCACCGCTGCGTTCGGCGAGCCGGATGAAGCGGTCCGGCGGGATCAGGCCATGCTCCGGATGGCGCCAGCGGATCAGCGCCTCGGCACCGGCCACCTTCTGCGTGGCTACCTGGATCTTCGGCTGGTAGTTGAGGAACAGCTGCTCGCTGCCAATGGCCCGGCGCAGGTCGGCCAGCAGCCGGAACTGTTGCTCGGCACTGTCGTTCATCCAGTCGGCGAACAGCACGAAGGCGTTGCGCCCGGACTCCTTCGCCTGATACATCGCCGCATCGGCAAAGGCCATGAGCTGCCGCTCACTGGCCGCGTGGTCGGGGCAGATCGCCACGCCGATGCTGGCGGTCACCTGCAGTTCGTTGTCTGGCAGCAGGGGGCCGCTGCCGACCGCCTGCAGGATGCGCCGGGCGAGGGTGGGCAGGTCTTCGTCGTGCTCGATGCGCACCACCATCACGAATTCGTCGCCGCCAAGCCGCGCCAGCATATCGTTGGGGCGCAGCAGCTGGCGGGTGCGCTCGGCCACCGCCACCAGCAACGCATCGCCGGCCTGGTGGCCGTAGGCATCGTTGACCTGCTTGAAGCCATCCAGGTCCATGAACATCACCGCGAAGCGGCTGCCGCCCTGTTCGGCTTCGGCCAGCGCCTGCACGATCCGCCGCTGCAGCAGCAACCGGTTGGGCAGGCGGGTGAGTGGGTCGTGCAGTGCAGCCTGGGTCAGTTCCTGCTGCGCATCGGTCAGCGAGGTGCTCAACAGGGAGTTGCGCAGGCGCAGCAGCTGCGCCTCCACCCGCTGGTCCAGCCACGAGACCACCAGCACCACGGCCAGGATCGCCACGGTCAGCACCACCACCAGCATGGCCAGCCATTCGCTCTGCAGTCCATCGCCGACGGCCGCGCCGCAGATGCTGCCTTCCGGGAAGCGCGCGGCGGCCATGCCGGTGTAATGCATGCCTACGATGGCCAGGCCGAGCAGGCCTGCCGCTGCCAGCCGGTCACCGACCCGGGTGCGCTGCGCACGCAGGCGGAACGCCACATACAGCGCCGTCCACGAAGCAGCGACCGCCACCATCAGCGAGAACAGCAGCCAGCCCGGGTCGTAGTCGATGCCGGGTTGCATGCGCATGGCGGCCATGCCGACGTAGTGCATGCCAGCAATGCCGGTGCCCATCAACAACGCGCCGCCGGCCAGCCGTGGGTGCGGAAGCGTGCGCAGGGACACCAGCCAAAGCGCGAACACCGACGAGGCAATCGCCAGCGCCAACGAAAGCAGGGTGATCGGCAGGTCATAGCCCAGCGGGATCGGCAGGTTGAACGCCAGCATGCCGATGAAATGCATGGACCAGATGCCCAGGCCCATGGCGAAGCCACCACCGATGCGCCACCACCAGGCGGCGCCCTTGCCGGGCGCGGTGACCGTGCGCCCGGCCATCGCGAGCGCGGTGTAGGAAGCCATCACGGCAACCAGCAGCGAGATCGCCACCAGCCACGGGTTGTACGTGCCTACCAGCATTCGTCAGTCTCCCGGACCTGCCTGTCGACGGAAACCACGGTGGGGCATGCATGAGGCAGGCCGACGCGGGGCGTCGACCACGTGCGGCATCCCCCCGGTTGCCGCGCATTCACTCTAACGCGCGGACCGGGGGGAAGGGCAAGCAGTAAAACGTGAAATTGCGCCCCTGTAGAGCCGAGCCCATGCTCGGCTGCCGCTCCTGCCGAAGACAGCCGAGCATGGGCTCGGCTCTACAGAAACAAAGGAAGGGCAAGCAGTAAAACGTGATGATCGGGTCAGTGCGTGACCGCGTCCGCAGCCTGGAAGGCGGCATCGAACAGGCGCTGTACCGGCGGCCCCATTTCCCCGGCCAACAGAGCCAGCAGGAACAGGCCCAGCAGCAGCGAGACCGGCAGGCCCAGCTGGATGGGGTTCAGGGCGGGCGCAGCCCGGGCCAGTACGCCGAAGGCGAGGTTCACCGCCAGCATCGCCGCGATCAGTGGAATGGCCAGGGTCAACGCACCCCGCAGCACCGCCAGCAGGAAGGTCGGGGCGATACTGAAGAACGCATGGGGGTCCGGCAGGGGGGCGCCGATCGGCAGCGCCCGGTAGCTGTCCACCACCAGCGAGATCAATGCCAGATGGCCGTTGGCGGTGAAGAACAGCAGGCCGAACAGCAGGTAGAACCATTGCCCGATCACGCCCGAGGTACCACCACGGAGCGGGTCGCTCATCTGCGCGAAGGCCAGGCCGGTGCCCTGGGCGATCAGTTCGCCGGCCAGCGCACCGGCCTCGAACACCAACCGGAGCAGGAAGCCGATGGACACGCCGATGGCCAGCTCGCGGGCGATGGTCAGCACGGTGGCGGCATCGAAGCCGGTCCAGTCCGGTACCGGCGGCAGCAGGGGGGCCAGGGCGATGGCCAAGGTCCCGGCCAGCACCACACGCACCCGCGCAGGCACCGCACGGGTTCCCACCATGGGCATGGCCATGGCCACCGCGCCGATGCGCAGCATGGTCCACAGCACGGTGCCGATCATGCCGAAGGCCTGCAGGCCATCGGCAGCCATCTGGGTGGCGGCGTCCATCGAAGCGTGCGTCCTAGCCGATCAGGTGCGGGATGCGCTGGAACAGCAGCGTGGTGAACTCAACCAGGTGGCCGATCAGCAGGCTGCCCAGCGCGAACAGCACTGCAGTCAGCGCCGCCGCCTTGGCGACGAAGGCGATGGTCGGTTCATTGAGCTGGGTTGCAGCCTGTACAACGCCCACCACAACGCCCACCACCAGCACGGTGAGCAGCAGCGGGCCGGCCACCCACAGGACGGCGATCAGGCCACCACGCAGTTCGGTCAGGGCAAGTTCGGGAGACATTCGGATTCCATCTGCTTGTGTAGAGTCGAGCCATGCTCGACTGCTCTTTGCGGGGATATCAGGCCGGATTGAAGCTGGCCGCCAGCGTTCCTACCGTCAGCACCCAGCCATCCACCAGCACGAACAGCAGGATCTTGAACGGCGCAGAGACCAGCATCGGCGACAGCATCATCATGCCCATCGACATCAGCACGCTGGCCACCACCAGGTCGATGATCACGAACGGGATGAAGATCAGGAAGCCGATCTCGAAGGCGGTCTTCAGTTCGCTGGTGACGAACGAGGCGACCAGCACCGGGAATGGAATCGCGTCGGGGCTGGCGTAGGTGCCGTGCCCGGCGATGCCGGCGAAGGTCATCAGGTCGGTCTCGCGGATCTGCGCCAGCATGAACGCACGCAGTGGCTGGGTGGTCATCGTCCAGGCGGTCTGGAAGTCGATGTCACCGTTGAGGTATGGCGCCATGCCCGTGCTCCAGGCCTTGTCCCAGGTGGGCAGCATGATCATTGCGGTGAGGAACAGGGCCAGGCCCAGCAGCACCTGGTTGGACGGCGTCTGCCCGGTGCCCAGTGCCTGCCGCAGCAGGCCGAGCACGATGATGATGCGGGTGAACGAGGTCAGCACCAGCAGCATCGACGGGATCAGGGTGATCGCCGTCATCAGCAGCAGCGTCTGCAGCGGCAGGCTGACCGGCGCACCGCCGATCTTGCCGACGTTGATGTCCGGCAGCGGCGTGGCGGGAGCGCCGGGTGCTGCGAACGCCAGTGCGGGCAACAGGCACAGGGCAAGCAACAGCAGCCACGGCATCAGGGTGGCAAGACGGGTACGGGTGACACGCATGTCAGGGGTCCTTGCGCAGCCGCTGCTGCAGCAGCTGGGCGAAATTCGGCAGGTTCTTGAAGTCCGGCACGCGCACCGGTGCCGGCGGCGGCAGCGGTTCGGGCAGGGTGTGCAGGGTATTGATGCCACCGGCGGTGACGCCCAGCAGCAGTTGCTGGCCGTTGACCTCGACCACCACCACGCGCTCCTTGGCGCCGACACTGAGGCTGGCCACCAGCCGCATGCCTTCGGCGGGGCGGAAGCCACTGCCGGGCAAACGCTTGAGCAGCCAGCCAAGGCCGATGACCAGGGCCAGCACCGCCAGCAGCGCCAGCACCGCACCGAACAGGCTCGGTGCGGCAGCCGCGTGCTGGCCGACCTGCGGGCCGACCGGGGCGGCGGCCTTGCCGACCGCCAGCAGGGTGGAGGCCAGCAGGCTCAACGCAGTCTCCGGATCCGCTCGCTCGGGCTGACCACGTCGGTCAGACGCACGCCGAAGCGATCGTTGATCACCACCACTTCGCCGTGGGCAATCAGGGTGCCGTTGACGAACACATCCAGCGATTCGCCTGCACCACGTTCCAGTTCCACCACCGAGCCCTGGTTGAGCTGCAGCAGGTTGCGGATCGGCAGGCGGGCACGACCGACTTCCAGCGACAGGGTCACCGGCACGTCGAGGATCACGTCCAGGTTGAGGTCGGCGCCGGCCCCTTCTTCGGCCTGCAGGGTGCCGAACTGGGCCGGGGTCGGTTCGAGGGCGTCGATATCGTTCATTGCGGGTCTTCCTGGATGACGGGTGCGCGCGGGCGGGTGCCCGGCGGATGGGTAGCGGTGATCTTCACGGCGTTCATGCCGTTGGCGATGCCGAACTCGCCAGTGAATACCGGGATGTTCTCCACGCACAGCGGTACCTGCGGGGTCAGCTCGATCGGCAGGATGTCGCCAACCTTCAGCTGGGTCAGGTCGCGCAGGGTCATGCGCTTGCTGGCCAGTACGCTGGACAGGGTCACCTCGGCGATGTTGAGCTGTTCGCGCAGGGTCTGGCCCCAGCTCTCGTCGCGGTCGTTGCGGTCGCTCTGGATGCCGGCGTCGAGCAGCTCGCGGATCGGCTCAAGCATCGAGTACGGCAGGGTGACGTGGATGTCGCCGCCGCCACCGTCCAGTTCCACGTGCAGCCGGCATACCACCACGTATTCGCGCGGCGTCACGATGTTGGCGAAGTGCGGGTTGATTTCCGAGTTGATGTACTCGAAGTCGACATCCATCACCGGTGCCCACGCCTCGCGCAGGTCGGCGAAGGTCTGCTTCAGCAGCAGGTGGATCACCCGCATTTCGGTGGCGGTGAACTCGCGGCCTTCGATGCGTGTGGGATAGCGCCCGTCGCCACCGAAGAAGTTGTCGACGATGGCGAACACCAGGGTCGGTTCGAACACGATCAGGCCGGTGCCACGCAGCGGCTTGAAGCGGATCAGGTTCAGGTTGGTCGGCACATACAGCGAGTGCATGTAGTCGTTGAACTTGATCAGCTCGATGCCGCGCACCGACAGCTCGGCCGAGCGCCGGATCAGGTTGAACAGGCCGATCCGCCACAGGCGCGCGAAGCGCTCGTGGACCATTTCCAGGGTTGGCATGCGACCGCGGATGATGCGGTCCTGGCTGGCGAAGTCGTACGAACGCGCTTCGCCGGACGGCGGTTCCGGATCGGTTTCGACCGCGCCACTGTCCACGCCGTGGAGCAGGGCATCGATCTCGTCCTGGGACAGCAGGTCATTCATCGGGGGGCCCTTACTGGGTCACGAAGCTGGTGAACAGCAGATCGTCGGCGCCGTTGCTGCCGGTCTCGGCCTTGAGCACCTTCTGCACTTCGGCCAGCGAGGTGGCCTGCAGCTTCTGCTTGCCGGCGACATCAGCGATCTGGTCGGGGCTGACCTGCGAGAACAGCATCAGCAGGCGTGCGCGGATGGCCGGTGCATGGGTCTTGATCGCTTCCAGCGCGGCCGGGTCACGCGTCATCAGCTGCACTTCCAGCTGCAGGTAGCGCGGGCCGTCAATGGGGCCGTTGAGGTTGACCACAAAGGCCGGGTCCAGGGCGAAGTACTGCGCCGGTGCCGGGGTGGCGGACTTCTTCGGGGCGTGCGCGGTCTTCTCTTCCGGCTTGGACTGGGTGAAGAACCAGACGCCGCCACCGGCGGCTGCGGCGGCCAGCACGGCCACCAGGGCGGTGATCAGGATCGGACTGCGCGGCTTGGCGGCCTTGTCCTTCTCGGCGGTCTTCTTGGTTTTGTCAGCGGCTGCGGCCACGGGGTGAAGCTCCTGAGGGTTGCTTCACCGGGATATGCAAGGGGCGTGCCGAAGGCGGGGCAGTGGGATGCGACGGAATTCCGTCGGGGTGCCGGTGGGGCCGTGCGGAGCAAGCTCCGCACCCACCAACGCGACACTGGCAGGTGCCGACCACACCGCTCTGGTGGGTGCCAACCACATCGCTCTGGTAGTAGGTGCCAGCCGCTCCACTCTGGTGGGTGCCAACCTTGGTTGGCACGCTTGGTTGGCACACCCGTCAGGCGTAGGCGTCCAGCAAACCGCGCTGGCGGATCAACTGCGCGGACGAAACGCTGGCGTCGCCTGGCGACGGATCTCCGTCACCTGCCTTGCCGCCGCCACCGGGCTGCGCCGACGCATTGCCGTCACCGCCGGGGGCCTGGTGGCCGACGTCGGCATGAGCGAGCTGGAAGCCCTGTTCGCCCAGGAGTTCACGCAGACGAGGCAGGCTGCTTTCCAGTGCCTGGCGCACATCCACATGCGGGCTGCTGAAGCTGGCATGCACCTTGTCGCCGTTCAACTGCAGGCGCACGTCCACTGGGCCCATGTCGTCCGGACTCAGCCGGATGTGGGCATGGCCGATCTTCTGGTCGGCCAGCCAGCCCAGGCGTGCGCCGATGGCCTGGTCGAAGCCGTCGTCACCGAGCACTGGTTTCGGTGTCGGTTCGCCGTTGAAAATGGCGTTGCCGGCGGCGAGTGCGGCCTTCAGATCCTGCACGGCGGCATTGCTCGGCGCGTGCAGCAGGGGCGCCGTGGCACGATCGCCAATGAGGAGTGTGTCGCTGCCCTCACCACGCTCGCTGCGCTTGCCGGGCAGCACCGCCTCAGGCAATGGCAACAGGGTCGCCGGATCGGCCTCGCCGGGCGCGTTGCCCTCAGCGGTGGCCGCAGCGGGAGCTGCAGCTGCGGATGGCAGGGCCACTCCAGCAGCCTGGGCAGCGGGGGCGGGCAGCGCTTCGCCGTCAGCGCTGGTCGCCGTTGCTGCCAGCGCTGGCAGAGCGGCGGCAGGATCGGTGGGCGCCGGTACCGCCAGCACCAGTCCTGCCAGCCCGAGCGGCGGCCAAGGGGCTTCCTCGGTCGTCGCCGGAGCGTCCTTCTCGGCAGCAGGCCTGGGTTGCGCTGCGGGCACCGTGGCTGCGATCTCTTCGGGTACGGCAGCGCTGTCCGGCCTGCGCTCGCCGCTGGACTGGCCATTGCCGTCGGATGCCGGCGCCTGTGCAGGCGACGTGGGCATGTTCGAGGGCCTGGAGGATCCATCGGCGCCCGGCGCACCACCCTGCAGCAGCTGGCTGAAATCCTTGCTGCCGTCACTGCGTGATGCGCGCGCTGGGCTGCTGCCGGCATTCTGCGACTGTGCGTTGGCGCTGCTGGCGAGCGGGGCGGGCATCACGGGCGGCCTCCCTGCTCGGTGCCATCCTGGTCTTCGGCCTGCACCAGGCGCGCACGGCGGGCACCAATGTCGTCCATTTCGCGCTGGTCGCGGCGGTCGGTGACCACTTTTTCCTGCGCACGGTAGCTGGCGGCCAGCTGTTCCAGCACGGCCTTGTCGCGGCTGGCCAGGATCAGGCGGGCGCGCTCGGCCTCCACCTTTTCGCGGTTGCCGTTGACCGTGGCCTGCTGCTGCTCGACGGCACTGTCCAGGCGGTCCAGAAACGCGCGCCGGTTCAACAGCTGCGCCGGGCTGGTCGCGGCCATCTGGGCATTCGCATACTCCTCGGCGTAGCGGCGCAGTTCGTCCAGTCGCGATAGATGGGTATCGAGCACGCGCTGGCGTTCGGCCAGATCGCGGGCGACCGCGTCCTCGTGTTCCTGGGCCCGCTTGAGCAGGGGATCGATGCGCTTGGACTGGTTCATGGCTTAACTCTCTTGTTCCACCAGGCGCTGCAGTGCCGCCTGGCTGTGCGGGAGATCTGCGGCCTTGGCAACGTCCTGGCCGAGGAACTCCATGATTTCCGGCCAGCGTTCCAGGGCTTCGTCGGTGGCCGCGTCGTTGCCGCGCTGATAAGCACCGATGGCGATCAGATCACGGTTGGCCGAGTAGGCCGAAACCAGTCGCTTCAATTTGCGGATGCGCAGGCGCCACGGCTCGTCGGCGATTTCCGTGACCACGCGGCTGACCGACGATTCGACGTCGATGGCCGGGTACAGGCCGCTGTCCGCCACCCGGCGCGAGAGCAGGATGTGACCGTCGAGGATCGCGCGCGCTGCATCGGCGATCGGATCCTGCGGATCATCGCCTTCGGTCAGTACGGTGTAGAACGCGGTGATCGAACCGCGGCCCTTGGCACCATTGCCCGCGCGTTCGACCAGCGCCGGCAGCTTGGCGAACACCGACGGCGGATAGCCGCGGGTGGTCGGCGGTTCGCCGACCGAAAGTCCGATCTCGCGCTGCGCCTGTGCGAATCGGGTCAATGAGTCCATCAGCAGCAGGACGTTCAGGCCCTGGTCGCGGAACCATTCGGCAATCGCGGTGGCACGGTAGGCACCGTGCAGGCGCGCAAGCGGCGGCCGGTCGGCCGGGCTGGCCACCACCACCGCGCGGCGCAGGCCTTCTTCGCCCAGCGTGGTCTCGACGAAATCGCGCACTTCGCGGCCACGTTCACCGATCAGGCCGACCACGATCACGTCGGCAGCGGTGTAGCGCGTCATCATGCCGAGCAGCGTGGACTTGCCGACGCCGGAGCCGGCGAACAGGCCGACACGCTGGCCGCGGCCGATCGGCAGCAGCGCGTTGATCGCGCGCACGCCCACGTCCAGCGGCTGGGTGATCGGTTCGCGCGCCAGCGGATTGATCGAGACGCCGGCCATGCCGACGTGGCCTTCGGCGCGGATCGGGCCCTTGCCATCCAGGGGCACGCCATCGCTGTCGATGACACGGCCGAGCAGGCCTTCGCCCACTTCTACGCCACCACGGCGCGCCGACGGCACCACGCGGGCGTTCGGCAACAGGCCGTGCAGTTCGGCGCTGGGCATCAGGTAGGTGCGCTCGCCGGCGAAGCCGACGACCTCGGCATCGACCCAGCCGCCGTCGACCACTTCCACCTTGCAGCTGGCGCCCAGCGGCGCCTCGCAACCGACCGCTTCGAGCGTCAGCCCGACCGCACGGCGCAGCACGCCCTCACGGATCAGGCCACGACCATGTGCGGTATCCACACGCAGACCGTCGAGGCGGCGGGCCAGGCGCAGGTTGCGGGCCATGGCCCAGTCGGCCGGCGGTGGCGTGGACTGCGATCCGGGCGTCATGCGCCTGCTCCGGTCTGGCGGATCACCGCATCCAGTGCGCCACGCAGGCGGGCTTCCAGCGTGCCGTCGATGCGCACGGCTTCGGCGTGCACGCGCAGGTCGCCGCGGCTCAGGCTGGTATCGGGTACCAGACGCTGCTGCGGTGGCAGGTTCAACAGGGGGGCGAGGGCGGCGATGTCATCGGGGTGCAGTCGCACTTCCACTTCCCGCGTACTTCCACCCACCGCGTCGATGGCTTCCCCAACCAGCTGTGCCAGCAGTGCCGGGTCAGCCTCGTAGGCGCGGCCGACCAGCGCGCCAGCGATGCGAACCGCCAACTCGCCCAGTGCGCCGACCACTTCGTTCTCCAGCCGCACCAGCGGTCGGCTGAAGTTGTCGAGGATGCCTTCGATCTGCGCGGCGAGGCGACGCACCTCCGCCTGTCCCTGGCCGTAACCTTCGCTATGGCCGTGCTGGAAGCCTTCCTTCTCGGCGCTGTCCTGGATGGCCTGGATTTCCTCCAGGGTCGGCAGCTGCAGCGGCGGCTCCGGCTCCTGCTCCGGGTCCGGCTCGGTGAGTTCGAATGCATCCTCCTGATCCAGCACCGGTTCGGGCTGGGCCAGCAGGTCCGGGGCAAGCCAGCGCACGACGTTGCTCACAGCATGGCCTCCGCGCTGCCGCCGATGGTGACGGTGCCTTCATCGGCCATGCGCTTGACGATGGCCAGGATCTCGCGCTGCGCGCCTTCCACGTCGGACAGGCGCACCGGGCCACGGGCTTCCATGTCTTCCAGCAGGATCTCGGCCGCGCGCTGCGACATGTTGCGGGTGATCTTGTCGCGCACCTTGATGTCGGCACCGCGCAGGGCCAGGCCCAGGCGCTCGCCGCTCACTTCGCGCAGCACCAGCTGCATTTCGCGGTCGTCCAGATCCACCAGGTCGTCGAACACGAACATCAGGTCCTGGATGCGGTTGCTCAACGGTGCATCGATGCGGGCGATCTCGCCCAGGATGGCCTGGTCCTGGCCGCTGTCCATGAAGTTCAGGATGTTGGCCGCGCACTGCACGCCGCCGATGTTGGACGACTTCAGGTTCTGGTTGCCGGCGAACTGGCGCTCCATGATCTCGTTGAGTTCATTGAGCGCGTTCGGCGGGATGCCATCGAGGGTCGCAATGCGCAGCAGCACATCCACGCGGGTACGGTCCGGCAGCAGCTTCAGCGCGTCGGCGGCCTGGTCGGTTTCCAGGTGCGCCATCACGATGGCGATGATCTGCGGGTGTTCGTTGCGCACCAGGTCGGCCACTGCGCGCGGGTCCATCCACTTCAGCGCGTCCAGGCCGGTGGTGTTGCGGCCGAGCAGGATGCGGTCGATCAGGTTGCCGGCCTTCTCGCTGCCCAGCGCCTGCACCAGCATGTTGCGGATGTAGTCGTCCGAGCCTACGCCCAGCGAGGTCTTCGAGCCCAGCTCCTGGCCGAACTGGTCCATCACCCGTTCCACCTGCTCGCGGGTGATATCGGTCATGGTGGCCATGGCGATGCCGATCTTCTGCACCTCCTTGGGCTCCATGTGGCGCAGCACTTCGGCTGCGTCCAGTTCACCCAGCGAAAGCAGCAGCACGGCCGCGCGCTGCACACCGGTCAATTGCGGCTCAGTCATTGGCCACCCAGCCCTTGACCACTTGGGCCACGCGCTTGGAGTCGGTCTTCACGGCTTCACGCGCCATCCGCAGTCTTTCCTCATATGAATCCACCGGCAGGGCCAGTGCATCTGGCCCGCCCAGGCTGGCCCGGTCGGCGCCCAGCGCCGGCAGCGGCATGCCATCGTCATCGACCAGCTGCACGTCCGCGGTGTGCGGTTCCAGTGCCTGCTCGTCGTTCTTCCTGTTCTGGCCGGTGATCGCGCGCAGTGCCGGGCGCAGCACGCCGAACAGCAGTGCCAGCACCACCACGGCACCCAGCAGCATGCGGCCGGCGTCGTGTACCCACGGCAGCTCCCACCAGGCTGGGCCTTCGACCGGCGTGGTATCACGCACGAACGGTGCGTTCATCACCGACACGGTGTCGCCACGCTCGGCATTGAAACCGACGGCCTGCTTGACCAGTGCCTCGACGCGCGTCAGTTCGGCGGCCGACAGCGGCTGCGGGGCAACCTTGCCGTTGGCGCCGGCGCGCGGCACGTTGTCCACCAGCACCGCCACCGACACGCGCTTGATGCGGCCGGCCGGCTGGCGGGTGTGCTGCAGGGTGCGGTCCAACTCGTAGTTGCGGGTCGCGTTCTTGCTGCTTTCGGTCGGGGTCTGTGCGGTGGCCGGTGCGGCCTGCTGGCCCGGCGGGCTGTTGCTGGTCGCACCCGGCACGCCCTGCGGGCCCGGCGTGCTGGTGGTGTTCTCGCTCATCTGCTCGCTGCGCAGCTTCTGCGGTTCACCGTTGTAGAGCTCGCGGGCTTCCTCGGTCACCGAGAAATCCATGTCCACGCTCACTTCCGGATTGACGCGGCCAGGGCCGGTCATCGGTTCCAGCAGCTCGCGGATGCGCTGGTTGAACGAGGTTTCCTGACGGCGCACCTGCTCGAACTGGGCCGCGTTGACCGCCGCTTCGCTGTTCGGGTCGGTGATGCTGAGCATGCGCCCGCTCTGGTCGACCACGGTCACGCGCTCTGGCGCGAGATCCGGGATGCTGGCCGCGACCATGTGCACGATGGCATCGACCTGGCTGCGCTCCAGCTGCTGGCCGCCACGCAGCTCCAGGGTGACCGAGGCACTGGCCACGTCACGCTGGCGGGTGAAGGCGCTGGGCTTGGGAATGGCCAGGTGCACGCGCGAATCGCGCACCGGGCGCAGCGTGTTGATGGTGCGCGACAGCTCGGTTTCGAGGGCGTGCTGGTAGCGCGCGCTTTCGACGAACTGGCTGACGCCGAAGCCGGGGTCGCGTTCCATCAGCTCGAAACCAAGCTTGCCGCTGTCGGTCAGGCCCGAGCCGGCCAGCTTCAGGCGCGCGTCGTGCAGGTTCTTTTCCGGCACGGTGATGCCGCCGGTGGCGGGATCGAGCGCGAACGGAATCTGCGCGGCGCGCAGCAGGTCGGTCGCTTCAGCGGTCGCCTTCTGGTCCAGGCCGGTGTACAGCGGGACCATGCCCGGCTTCTGCGACCAGAAGAACACGGACAGGCCTGCCGCCACCGCCACCGCGATCATCGCCATCAGGCCCAGCCGACGGGTGATCTGCAGACTCTGCAGGCGGTCGAACCATTGCCCGGCCTTCTCGGCGTTCAGGCTGTCCTTGGAGAGCGTCAGTGCCATGCGTCAATGTTCCTTACAGCGGCATGTTCATCACGTCCTGGTAAGCCTGGACGAGACGGTTGCGGACTTCCACAGTGGCGCGGAAGGCGATCTGGGATTGCTGCGAGGCGACCATCACCTTGGCCAGGTCGGCGCTGGGGTCGCCCATTTCGAAGGCCTTGGCGAGGGCGCCGGACTTCTGCTGCGCATCGTTGACGCCGGCAATCGCACCACGCAGGGTTTCGGTGAAGCTGGCCGGCTGGGCCTGCGGTGCATCCAGCACCGTGCCCGGCAGGGCGTTGCCGCGCGGCGTTTCGCCCAGCGGGTTGAGCGCCGGCTGTCCCATCTGGGTCTGATAGGAGCGGATCTGCGAAAGGATCGAAGTGACGGAGTGGGACATCTGCAACGGTTCCAGAAACAGGGAATGGGGGTGTCTGCTGAAGCCAGTGCAAGTGCCGTGCCGAAACCGGTTTTCGATTCAGTGAAGTGAGGAGGTTGGGTGTGCTGGCGGGGCTGCGCCCTGCACCCGCCGAAGCAACGGCAAAGGCCGGAGCAACGGCAGACGCTGGCTATCCGTGGGATGGCAGGGTGGGTCCGGTTGCGGGGGACGCCGTAAACCCGTCCCTGGGGGCTTGGCAGCCGCATCCATGCGGCTGACACCCCCGCAACCGGACCGACCCCGCGTTCGACAATTTCCTGCGATCTGACAGACGGGCATGGACTGCCCTTGGTGGGTGTCGACCTTGGTCGACACGCTTGATCCACGGCACGGATGGATGGCGCGTTTCTGGGCTGTGACGCGCCATTTAACCGGCGTCGGATTTCTGGCCTGGGGCTGCGGTGTCCAGCGGCCGGCGTTCTGGCGCTGTAGATGCGCAGGGATCCGCCCCCGGGTTCTGGAAACACGAACGCCTGGGCAAGCCCAGGCGTTCGTGCCCCCTTCATGCAGGTGACGCGGTTCAGCCGGCCAGTTCGGCCTGCTCGCGTTCGATGCCGTACTTGCGCAGCTTCTCCACCAGGGTGGTGCGGCGCAGGCCAAGCAGCTGGGCGGCGTGGGCGACCACGCCCTGGGTGCGTTCCAGTGCTTCGTTGATCAGGCCCAGTTCGATGTTGGCCATGTGGTTGCGCAGGTCCATGCCTTCGTCGGGCAGCGCGGCCGGTGCCGCCGGGCGATTGACGGCGATGCCGTGCTCCAGCGCCGGTTGATTGCAGCTGCCCGGGGTATGGAACGAGAAGCTGCGCAGATCAAGGCGCTCTTCGCTGGCGGCCGACGGGGCCGGCGCCGGTGCAGCGGATGCTACCCGTGCTGCGTCGCCACGATAGCGGGCCGGCAGGTCCTGCACGCGCACCGAACCTCCCGGGTGCAGCACGGCCAGGCGTTCGACCAGATTGGTCAATTCGCGCACGTTGCCCGGCCATTCGTAGCCGGCCAGGGCCTGCAGGGCCTCCGGGGTGAAGCGCACTTCGCCACGGCCGGTTCGGGCCAGCTGGGCGGCGATGGTTTCCACCAGTGCCGGCAGGTCCTCCCGGCGCTCGCGCAGCGCGGGCACTTCAATCGGGAACACGTTCAGGCGGTAGAACAGATCCTCGCGGAACTTGCCTTCGGCGATGCGCGTTTCCAGATCGCGATGGGTCGCGGCCACCACGCGCACATTGCAGCGGATGGTCTGGTTGCCACCCACGCGCTCGAAGCTTCGCTCCTGCAGCACGCGCAGCAGCTTCACCTGCATCGGCAGGCTCATGTCGCCGATTTCGTCGAGCAGCAGGGTGCCGCCCTCGGCCATTTCGAAACGCCCCTTGCGCGCCGTCAGTGCGCCGGTGAAGGCGCCCTTTTCGTGGCCGAACAGTTCGCTTTCCAGCAGGTCAGCGGGAATGGCGCCGCAGTTGATCGCCACGAACGGGCCATCACGGCGCGGTGAGCGCTGATGGATGGCGCGCGAGACCACTTCCTTGCCGGTACCGGATTCGCCCAGCACCAGCACGGTGGTATCGAACGCGGCCACCTGTTCGATCATGGTGCGCAGTTCGGTCACCGCTGGGCCGTTGCCGGTCGGGCCCTGGTCCTGCGCGGCACCGGCCTGGTGTTCGGCATCCAGGCGCTTGAGGCTGGCACGACGCAGCAGGGCTTCCATCTGCGCATGGCGCAGCGGGGTTTCCAGTGGCCAGATATTGGCTTCGTGCAGGCCGTGCTGCTGTGCAAACGCAGCGGCATCACCATCGGCCAGCAATACCGGCGGCGGCAGACTGCTGCCACCCAGCCAGTTGTACAGTGCGGCGCTGGCGGCGTTGTCATCCAGGCTGCCGACGATCACCGCCATCCAGTCGTTCTGGCGCTGGCGGCCCAGGTCGAAGTCGGCTGCGTCGGAAACCCAGCGCGGGTTGAAGTCCATGAATTCCAGCAGGGCAACGGTGCGCTCTGCGCGCACGGCGTCGTTGTCCAGCACCAGGATGCGCGATTCGCTCACGATCGATCCTCCCTGAGGCCTTCCAGGATCGGCATGACTTCCTGGATGTAGGACAGCTTGCTGACAAAATTGTCGGCGCCGGCGCGCAGCGCATGTTCGCGGTGCTCGGCGTCGTCGAAGTGGCTGGCGATCACGATGTACGGTGCATCGTCCTGCGACTTGATCAGGCGGGTGGCCTGCAGGCCACCCATTTCCGGCATGGCCAGGTCCATCAGCACCACCTGCGGGCGCAGCGTTTCCGAGCGCTCGATCGCTTCCAGGCCGTTGCCGGCGCTGCCGACGATCTGCAGCCAGTCGATCTTGCGGAAATGGCGCATCGCCGCATTGATGAAGCCCTCGTGGTCATCGACCAACAGGACCGTGAGCTTGTTCATGTCCAACATCCTTTTCAGCCCACCCGGGCCAGCTGCGGTTGCCTGGCGCCCAGCCGGCGCCGTTCACGGGCCGGGGCGATGTCCAGTTGTTCTCGGTATTTTGCGACGGTTCGGCGGGCAATGTTCACCCCCTGGCGCGACAGCAGGCCGGCAATGGCCTCGTCGGCCAGCGGGCGACCCGCGGGTTCGGCGTCGATCAGGCGGCGGACCATGGCTTTCACCGCCTGGCCGGAGACGCTGGCGCCTTCCAGGCGCACGGCGAAGAAGTGCTTCAGCTCGAAGGTGCCGCGCGGGGTCTGCAGGAACTTGCCGGTGGTGATGCGCGAGACGGTGGACTCGTGCATGCCGATTTCCTCGGCCACTTCCTTCAGGGTCAGCGGTGCCATGGCCTCCTCGCCACGCACCAGGAACGCGGCCTGGCGCTCGACGATCACTCGCGCGGTGCGCAGCAGGGTGTCATAGCGCATCGACAGGCTGCGGCTGAACCAGCGCGCCTCCTGCAGCATCTCGCGCAGCGCCGGCGCGGCTTCGCTGGTCTCGGCCAGGGCCTGTTCGTACTGGCTGTTGATCGACACACGGCGGCTGGTGGCCGGGTTCAGGGCCACCTTCCACTGGTTGTCAGCGTGCCACGCGACCACGTCCGGCACCACCACTGCATTGCGTTCGGGCAGCAGGCTGTCACCCGGGCGCGGCTGCAGCGACAGGATCAGGCGCACGGCTTCGCGTACGTCGTCGATTTCGGCGTCGTGCTGGCGGGCGAGGGCGGGGTAGTCGTGTGCGGCCAGCGCTTCAAGCGCGCCGTCCAGGATGCGTGCGGCCAGGTGGCGGGCAGGCACAACCCCGTGCAGGCTGCGCAGCTGCGCCTGCAGACCTTCGCGCAGGTCCTGCGCGGCCATGCCGGCCGGTTCGCCGTGCAGCAGCTGCTGACGGATGGCTTCGACGCCGTTGGTGGCGATGTCGAACTGGGCGCTGGCCAGCAGCTGCAGCTGGTCCAGCGGCGCCAGCAGATAACCGGCCTCATCGCAGTGATCGAGCCAGAAGGCCGCGACGGCCAGCTGGCGGTCGTCCATGTCCAGCGACAGGCGCTGCAGCACGCGCAGCTGCGGGTCGGTCGACTCACCGGCGGCGATGCGTGCCATGCGGTCGTCATCGCCGTCCTGCCAGCTGGCGCCGGCCACGTCCCACATCGAGGACTCCGGCAGTTCGTCGAACGCTGCGGTTTCCAGCGTGGTGCTGGCCGCATCGGTGGCGTCGGCGGCCGGCGCTTCGGCTTCTTCGATCTCGAGCAGCGGGTTGGAATCCAGCAGGCGCTGGATTTCCTGTTCCAGGTGCAGGCCATCGAGCTGCAGCAGCCTGATCGACTGCAGCAACTGCGGGGTAAGGTGAAGTTGTTGGCCCAGCTGGGTCGAGAGTGCAGCCTTCATCGTGGTTCCCCGGCACCGCTCCCCGGCGCCTTGTGGAACGCATCTTGCTTTTGATCCGGCGGGGGCGGAATCAGGGGGTTCCTGAGGGGCTTCGTGGATGTCCCGACAAGCTGTAGGGATATTCCCTACATTGGCGCGGAATGTTGACGAGGGGCGCATCCAAGTTGTTGATTTTGGGTACGGGCGCCGCACTGAACGCACAGCGTCGTGTACGGATTCCTGTCGGGGCGTGTCGGGGTGACGAGAAATCGTCGCCGATGCGGGAAGTTGTGGGTTGGTAGAGTCGACTGTCGGTAGAGTCGGCTGTTAGTCGACTGCTCTCCGATCAGGCTCTGGAAAACTCCCGCGCTCCGCGCGCAAGTCGACTAACAGTCGACTCTACCGACAGCCGATCACTCCAGCTCGTGCTGGTGGCGCGCCGCCAGCAATAGCAGATCGTTGGCGCGGCGACAGCCCAGCGATTCCATCATGCGTGCGCGGTGGGTCTCTACCGTCTTGACGCTGATGCCGAGGTCGGCGGCAATTTCCTTGTTGCTTTCGCCCTTGCCGATGCGGCGCAGGATCTCGCGCTGGCGCGGTGACAGCGCGGCGATGCCGGTAGGTTTCTCGCGGCCGAGCATCGGTGCCAGCATCTTGGCGGAGATCTGCGGGCTCAGGAACACCTGTCCGGCATGCGCGGCGCGCAGCGCCAGTTCCAGCTCCTGCGGTGCGGCATCCTTCACCACGAACCCGACCGCGCCACGATCCAGCGCATCGCGCACGTGCGCGGCGTCGTCGTGCATGGTCATCATCACCACCCGCGTGCCGGGGGCACGCAGGCGAATGTCACTGAGCGCTTCCAGGCCGGTGCGGCCGGGGAGTGACAGGTCCATCAGGACCACGTCCGGGGCGTGCTGCAGGGCCAGCTGCAGTGCCTGTTCGGCATTGCTGGCCTCGGCGACGAGCTGCACGTCGGCAAACCCCTGCAGCAGCCGCGCCAGGCCGGCGCGGACCAGGGTGTGATCGTCGACGATGAGAACTCGCACAGGCACGTTGGAGGTCCGTGAGGGGAGTCCACCTTAACTTAGCTGAACGGGCGCGCCAAGGCTTGCCCATCCAGCGTCATGGTGGCAGGTTTCAGCGGGCCCGGCGCGCCTCGGCCACCTGGCGGCGGTGCAGGCGGAAAAGATGCCGCTCCATCGCCATCTCCAGCCCATCGCCAAGACGCTGGAAGCGCAGCCACAGGTAGTGGCCACCGCCACCATCTGCCGCCTCGGCGATCACTTCCACCGGCAGGTCGATATGGTCGGGCAGCCAGTCACTGGGCTGCAGGCGTACAACGCCGGCCTGGCCTGCGCTTGCGCCGCTGCGCGGGCCCAGCTGCAGGCGGATGCCGCGGCGGGACCAGCGCACCGGGCGCAGGGTCAGCTCCTGGCCCTGCTGGCGCACCAGCCGGCCCAGCAGCACCATCGCCAGGTCGAGCTTGGCTTCCAGCCGCTGCAGTTGCAGGCTGGCTTCATTGCGGTCGTCGTGCTCGTCGACGCGGCTGTCCTCGACCAGGGCCAGGCTGCGCAGCAGGCCTTCGGCGCTGCTGGTGCGACCGGCGGCGCTGCCTGCCTGGAACTCCGCCGGCAGGGCCAGCTCGCAGCTGAGCGTTTCGTCGAACAGCTCGCTTTCGGCGGGATGATGCAGCGACGTGGTCGGCAGTTGGGTCATGCCAGCGATTCTGCCTGCAGGTACGCATGCGCGGCGCGAAGCGAGCGCTGGCCGTCATTCATCAGTGCGGCTACAGCATCGCGGCGTTGGCGCAGCAGGCCCAGCAGATTCTGCTGGCGCTCGAACAGCGCGGTCAGCGGTGCGTGGTCGGCGACGGTCAGCGGCTGGCTGAGCAGCGCATGCAGCGTGCTGTCGTGGCCGTCGAGCAGGCTGTCGGCCTGGTCAAGGGATTCCTCGCCAAGGGCTTTCTCGAACGCGTCCAGCTGGGCGTGCAATTCGTGCAGGCTCATGGTGCCACCGCGGCCGGGCGGCGCTGTTCCTGCGGGATCGCATTCCAGGCGCTGTCGATCTCGCCCAGCAGCTGCAGCGACTCGTCCAGCGCGGCGCGGTCGTTGTGCAGGTTGGCTTCGGTCAGGCGCTGCAGCACGTAGTCGTACAGCGCCGACAGATTTCCGGCGATCTCGCCGCCGGCCTCGTGGTCCAGCGAGCCGTTGAGGTGGCCAACGATCGCGCAGACTTCGCCGATCGCCTTGCCCTTGCCGGCCTGGTCGCCGCGCTCGAGGCTGGCCTGGGCGCGGCGTACGCGCTCCAGCGCGCCGGCCAGCAGCATCGCCACCAGCTTGTGCGGATCGGCATCGGCGACCGCACTGGTCACTCCCACCTGGCGGTACTGCTCGGCATATTGACGGCTGGAACCGTACATTCGTGATTCTCCTTGCGCGGGGTGCCGCCGGGCGATCGTGGGGACCGGTGCCGACGGCGCGGCGATGATTGCTGTTGCGTCCGTTATCGGTGCGTTACACGCCAAACTTGAGCGTTGCACGCAGTCCTTTAGCGGTTCAGCTGCGCCAGCTGCTGCTGCAATGCGGTGTTGCTCTGCTGCAGCTTGCCCATCAGGCTGTCCAGCGCCAGGAACTGCTTCTTGTAGCGTTCCTCGACGTTCTTCATGCGGACGTCCAGGTCCTTGCGACGCTTGTCGATGTTGTCCAGCGTGGTGTTCAGGCCCTTGGTACGGGCGACGAAGGCGCCTTCCTTGCCCGTGGTCGTACTGACGTAACCGTCTACCATCGTGTAGAGCTTGCCGGCGCCGCCGGTATCACCGGTGATCGCCGAGCGGATCTTCTCCGGCTGGCTGGCAAGCGCCGCTGCGAACTTGGTCGCATCCAGCACCAGGCTGCCGTCGGCATTGGGATAGCCACGGGTCTGCAGGCCGAGCTTCTTCGGATCCAATCCATCCGCGGACAGGTCCTTCAGTACAGCGCCCATCATCGAACGCAGCTGACTGGATGCGCCGCGCATCTGCGCATCGCCCGTCAGCGTCGCCGCTTCCTTGGTCTTGGCGTCGTACTTGGTCTCCGTATTGATGGCGGCGATCGCATCGTTGTACGCCTTGACGAAGTCCTGCATCACCTTGGTGGCTGCAGTGGTGTCGGTACTGATCACGACCGTGCTCTTGCCCCTGACCTTGAGGTTCAGAGTCAGGCCTGGTACGGCATCGGTCACGGTGTTGCTGTCGCTGATCACCGTGACGCCATCGATGGTCAGCTCGGCATCGGCTGCCGCGGTGTTCTCCTGAAGGCTGCCAACCAGTGCGCTCAACTTCGGGTCGCTGCCACCGTATTCGAGCTTGATCGCATTGGCGGCGCCGGTCTTCTCCTGGGCGATCGACAGGTACTGGTTGTCGCCCGAAGCGATCAGGGTCGCCTGCACGCCTTCCTTGCGGCCTGCGGCGTCGATCTTGTTGCGTACGGTGGTCAGCGTATCGCCGGCCTCCACCTCGACCTTCATCGTCTTTGCCTTGTCGCCCACGCCAACGGTCAGCGTCAAGGTTCCGGCGCCGAAGGTGTCGGTCTTGGGCACCGAGGCGTTGGCAATCAGCTTGTGTGCCGTGGCGAGGGATTTCACCTCCACCTGGTGCGTGCCGTTGGCCGCTGCGGCCTTGGTCAAACCCTGGTCGTACAGTGCCACCGACGCCGACAGCACGTCGTCGGCATTGTTGGGGCCGGCCTTGCCGGTGGCGGTCACTGTGCGGGTGTCGAAGGCTGTCGTGGCCTTCAGCGCGGTCAAGGCGGTCTTCAGCTTGTCGAAGGCCGAGGTGACGGTGCCGATCGACGACAGCTGCATCTTGGCCTTGGACTGCTGCAGGTTCAGCGCGTTGTCGGCGGGCTTGCGGTCGGCCGCCACCAGCTGGCTGACGATGTCTGAAATGTTCAGGCCCGAGCCGATGCCACCGTATCCAAAGCTTGCCATGTGATTCTCCTGGTATCGGGCCTGGCCGCTAGGCGCTGGCCCGTCGTCAACGAAAATAGCGGCCTGCGCCGCTGGGTCTTGAGGACTTCGTTGATGCATGCGCCGTGCCAATGCTCTGGCGCAGGTTCTGGCACGCAGGTTGCAGGAGGGTTGGGGCAGGGTGCGGGGAGATTCACCGCGGGCTGCCGGGAGTCTGCAAAAAGCCCTCCCCCAATGCAGGGGAGGGATCAGGCTACTGACAATCGGGGGGAGACGAAGCCGCCCGGTACGTACAGTCAAAGGTACAGCGCTGAAAGAGAGGTCCGCAGGAGCGGGCGATGCCAAGCCGGTTCGGGAGTGATCCCGGGCCGGGCATGGCCCGCGCCTTCGTGCATCGTGGCTTCCCGGTTGCCGCTACCGTCGGGGCTAACCGACGGTAGCGGCGCCTTCTTGCCGTGGATCAGCGCAGCAGGCTGAGCACGCCCTGCGGCACCTGGTTGGCCTGGGCCAGCATGGCCGTACCGGCCTGCTGCAGGATCTGGGTGCGGGTCAGCTCGGCGGTTTCCTTGGCGAAATCGGTATCCTTGATGCGGCTACGCGAGGCCGACAGGTTTTCCGTCGAGGTCTGCAGGTTGGCGACGACCGAGGTGAAGCGGTTCTGGATCGCACCGAGGTCAGCACGGGTGTTGTTGATCGAATCCAGTGCCTTGTCGACCATTGCCATGGCCTTCTGCGCGCCGGTTACAGTGGATACATCGAGGTCCTGCAGGTGTTCTGCGGCAGGAGCAGGTGCAGTTGCAGTCTGATCAAAGGTATCGACCGTGCCAAGTTTCAGGGCCACATCACCATCCGCGAGTGCAACACCCTCCTTCACTTGCGTGATGTTGATCGCGCCAGCCTTGTCGATCTCCGCGAGGATACCGGTCTCGCCCAGCTTGGAGTTGATGGCGGTAACTGCGGCCTTGTTGCGCTCAGCTTCGGTTGCGCCAGCCTTGACCTCGACGGAATCCAGCTTGATGGTCGCAGTGCCAACCTTGATGGTTCCGCTGACAGTGGTGTCGGCCGCAATCGCGGCGGCACCACCGGAAGCCAGCGTACCTGTTGCGAACGTGGACGCGCCGAGTTTTGCGGTGGTGGCATCAACAACCTTGTCGATGGCGATGGCCTGACCAGCGTTGGCGCCCACCTGGAACAGCTGGCTGGAGAACGAGCCGTCCAGCAGCTTGGTGCCGTTGAATTCGGACTGCTTGGCAACGCGGTCGATTTCGCTGACCAGCTGGGTCACTTCGGCCTGCAGGGCCTTGCGGTCACTGGCGGAGTTGGTGGCATTGGACGACTGCACCGACAGCTCACGGATACGCTGCAGGTTGTTGCCGATCTCGGTCAGCGAACCTTCGGCGACCTGGGCCAGCGAAATGCCGTCGTTGGCGTTGCGGATGGCAACGTCGGTACCGCGGATCTGGGTGCCGAAGCGCTCGGAGATCGCCAGGCCAGCGGCGTCGTCCTTGGCGCTGTTGATGCGCGAACCGGAGGACAGGCGCTGGATGGTAGTGGCCAGCGAGCTGCCGCTGGTGCTCAGGTTGCGCTGAGCATTCAGGGACATGGTGTTGGTGTTGATGACTTGTGCCATGGTGCTTTTCCTTTGGCGAAGGTGGAGCGTGTTTCAGGAACCGGGCGGCAGTTCAACCGCCGCCCGGTGGTCGATCAATGGACGGATCAGCGCAGCAGGCTGAGCACGCCCTGCGGTACCTGGTTGGCCTGGGCCAGCATGGCCGTACCGGCCTGCTGCAGGATCTGGGTGCGGGTCAGCTCGGCGGTTTCCTTGGCGAAATCGGTATCCTTGATGCGGCTACGCGAGGCCGACAGGTTTTCCGTCGAGGTCTGCAGGTTGGCGACGACCGAGGTGAAGCGGTTCTGGATGGCACCGAGGTCAGCGCGGGTGCTGTTGATTGAGTTCAGGCCGTTATCAACAATTTCCAAGGCGCGCTGTGCACCGGCGACAGTCGTGATATCGAGGTCCTGCAGGTGCGAGGATGTTGCAGTGCCGGCGCCAATCTGCGCGCCAATAGCTACTCCAGTTGCGCCTGTAACGGCTACTGCGGCGACCCCTGCGGTGTCAAGGTCGGCCTTGACAGAGGTAAGAGTAATCGAGCCGGCGGTCAGAGTGCCGTCAGCTGCCACCGTCTGAGCTGCGTGAACACCGGTTTCGCCAATCTTGGCGTTGAGCGCAGCAACCGTAGCGGTCAGTGCGTTCTGACGGGTGGCTGCTTCAGCTTCTGCTGCCGTAGCGCCGGAACCTTGTTCGAAAGAAATATCACCCAAGCTGACGGCTCCAACCTTAACACCGCTGATCTTGCCACTCGTCAGATCAGCAGGGGTGTTGCTGATGGTCAGAGTGCCGTTGGATGCAAACGATGAGCCGCCAATGGAATCTGCCTTTGCATTCACCACCTTGTCGATGGCGATGGCCTGGCCCGCGTTGGCGCCCACCTGGAACAGCTGGCTGGAGAACGAGCCGTCCAGCAGCTTGGTGCCGTTGAATTCGGACTGCTTGGCAACGCGGTCGATTTCGCTGACCAGCTGGGTCACTTCGGCCTGCAGGGCCTTGCGGTCACTGGCGGAGTTGGTGGCATTGGACGACTGCACCGACAGCTCACGGATACGCTGCAGGTTGTTGCCGATCTCGGTCAGCGAACCTTCGGCGACCTGGGCCAGCGAAATGCCGTCGTTGGCATTGCGGATGGCGACGTCGGTACCGCGGATCTGGGTGCCGAAGCGCTCGGAGATCGCCAGGCCGGCGGCGTCGTCCTTGGCGCTGTTGATGCGCGAACCGGAGGACAGGCGCTGGATGGTGGTGGCCAGCGAGCTGCCGCTGGTGCTCAGGTTACGCTGAGCATTCAACGACATCGTGTTGGTGTTGATGACTTGTGCCATGAGGAGAGGTCCTTGAGCGGTTGCACGTGAGTTGGGTTAGACGCCCCCGACGTGCCCCGGGGGCGGCTCATGTCAGCGCTGCAACAGGCTGAGCACGTTCTGCGGTACCTGGTTGGCCTGGGCCAGCATGGCCGTACCGGCCTGCTGCAGGATCTGGGTGCGGGTCAGTTCGGCGGTTTCCTTGGCGAAGTCGGTATCGCGGATGCGGCTGCGCGAGGCGGACAGGTTCTCCGAGGAGGTCTGCAGGTTGGCCACTACCGAGGTGAAGCGGTTCTGGATCGCGCCGAGGTCGGCGCGGACGCTATTGACCGACTCAAGAGCCTTATCGACGATCGACAGCGCCTGCTGGGCACCCTCAACGGTGCTCACATTGAGGTCTTCGACGTGGCGTGCGGTTGCGCCGGTCAGCGTGCCACCTGTGCCGGCTGCAACCTGCTGAAGGCCGATGTTGGCAAAGTTCGCGTCCACTGTAGTTGCGCCGGTGGTCGGGGTGGCGCTGACCGACAGGGCAAAGGTCTGGCCAGCCGCCGCCGAGTGCAGCGAGAGCTTGCCGGCGTCCAGCTTCGCCATTACGCCGGTTTCACCCAGGCGGCTGTTGACTGCAGCAGCCGTGGCGGCGGTGATGGATTCGCCTGCCTTCACGGTGAAGTCGGGAACCTTGATCGTGGTGGCGGCAGCCGCGCCGGGCGGGGTGATGTCGATCTGCAGGCCGGAGAAGGTCGTATCGGCCGTGGCCTTGTCGGCCCCGATGGCCTGGGTGTTGTAGACGTTGGCAAAGGTTGCCGCGCCCAGTGTGTCTGCCTTGGCATCGACCACGCTGTTGATGGCAATGGCCTGGCCGGCATTGGCGCCCACCTGGAACAGCTGGCTGGTGAAGGAACCGTCCAGCAGCTTGGTGCCGTTGAAGTCGCTCTGCTTGGCGACGCGGTCCACTTCGGAGATCAGCTGGGTCACTTCGGCCTGCAGGGCCTTGCGGTCGCTGCTGGAATTGGTGGCATTGGAGGCCTGCACGGCCAGTTCGCGGATGCGCTGCAGGTTGTTGCCGACTTCGCTCAGCGAGCCTTCGGCGACCTGGGCCAGCGAGATGCCGTCGTTGGCATTGCGGATGGCCACGTCCAGGCCGCGGATCTGGGTGCTGAAGCGCTCCGAGATCGCCAGGCCGGCGGCGTCGTCCTTCGCGCTGTTGATGCGCAGACCGGACGAGAGGCGCTGGATGGTGGTGGCCAGCGAGTTGCCGCTGGTGCTCAGGTTGCGCTGAGCGTTGAGCGACATCGTATTGGTGTTGATTACCTGTGCCATGGGGTCGTCTCCTCTTATATGGAACCCGTTGGTGAATGAAACGAAGCGCCGCCTGTTTTTTTGTGTGGCTGTGTGCTTCGCTGTTGCCAAATGAATAACGGCGCTTTGTCAACAACCTTTAGCCGTGAATTCCGTTGAAGCTGCAATTCGTTGCCGGAAGCTGTTTTTCCGGGGTTTTCAGCCCGGGAAGGGCGTGAAGGCGACTCCGGAGGGGGGCGGTCGGGCATGCCCAACCGGCGCTGATGAAGGTATCGGCGGGGGCCAGCCGGGCTTGATGGGCAATCACGGGAAATCCCTGGGAGCCCGCCTGGCGCGCGCCTTGGCAATGGACCGCAGAAACGAAAAAGGCCGCGATGCAGTGCATCGCGGCCTTTCAGGACTGAGGTGGGAGAGCTGTCAGCCGATCTTGTTGAACAACGACATCGACTGCATCTGCGAGAAGATCGTCTGCGCCGCCTGCAGTGCGGTGCTCTGCAGCTGGTACTGGCTCAGCGCATCGGCATAGTCCAGGTCGCGCATCTGCGACAGCGTGGTCTTCAGGGTCACGCTGTTGGCCTCTCGCATGTCGGCGGCATTGTCCAGGGCTTTCAGCTGCGCACCGCCTGCCGCACGTGAGTCGATCATCCGCTCCGACGCCCGTGCCACATCGCGCAACGCGCTCTGCAGTTCGTTCTGCTGTGCGCTCATCTTCGCGGTGGTGCCAGTGTCGGCGTCAAGCGCAGTGATCAGCTTGTCCATGGTGTCGAAGATGTCGCGGCTGCTCGCCGGCTTCACGTTGAAGCTGTCGCCTGCGGCGGGCGCACCAGTGATCTGCAGGCGTACGCCGTTCACTTCCAGATCGTCACCGGCCTTGTAGGTGCCGGTGCCGGTCACATTGCCGGCACCGTCCAGCACTTCATACTGGTTGGCGGCGGTAAAGCGGACACTGAAGCTCTGACCGTTCCAGCTGTCGCTGCCATCGCGGGTGATGTTGGTCAGCACGCCGTTGCCGGTGTTGCCGGCGGCGGCGCCGCCATCGACGAAGCCATCGCCGGTGGGGATGCGCATGAAGATCTCGCTGCCGGGCAGGGCATCGCGGACATAGGTGTCGGGACCAACCTCGATCTGGCGCTGGGTCTGGTCACCCCGGTAGACCACCTTGCCGTTGATCTTGGCGAACGGCGGATCTCCATCGTTCGTACCGCCGAACACATAGCGGCCAGTGCCGTCCTCGGCATTGGCCAGCGACAGCAGTCCGTCGCGGATCTGGTTCAGCTCAGTGATCAGCGTCTTCTTGTCGGCCGCACTCAACGCGGGGTTGCTGGCTTGGATGGTCAGGTCGTTGACCCGGCCCATGAGGTCATTGACCTGGGCCAGGGTGTTTTCCTGCACGCCCAGCCGGTTCTGCACGTTGCCTGCGTTGAGCTTCATGCGTTCAAGCGCCGCCAGGCTGCGGTCAAGGCCGACCGCGGCGCCGGCACCGACGGGATCGTCCTTGGCGCTGACGATCTTGCTGCCGGTGGCGATCTGCTGCTCCAGGTGGCTCAGCTTGGCCTGCTTGGCCATCATCAGCGACACCGACTGGTTGTACATCATGCTGGTGGAGATGCGGCTGCTCATCGGCGGACGGCTCCCAGGATGGTCTGGAACATGCTGTCGGCGGTGGAGATCAGCTGCGAAGCCACCTGGTAGGCCTGTTGCAGACGCAGCATGTCGGCGGCCTCCTCGTCCAGGTTGACGCCGGACACTTCGTCGCGCGCTTCCTGCGCCTTGTCATTGATCACCAACTGCGCATCCAGCGAGTACTCGGCCGAACGGGCCGCAGCGCCCACCTGGGTGGTGAGGCCACCCAGCGCGCCGTTCAGGGTCACGGTACCGGCGTTGAACGCTTTAGCGCTCTCGACCTTGGCCAGCTTGGCGGCATTGCTGTTGTCCGAGGAACCGGCGGGTGTCGGGGTGATGTTGAAGGTGTCGCCGACCTTCGGCGCACCGTCCAGCACGAAGCTCCAGCCATTGGCGCTGATGGTCTGGCCGGGGGTGTAGGTCTGCGGCGGGCCACCGTCGATGGTGTATGTGGTGGCCGAGGTGAACACGATCGCGGCCGGATTACGCAGGTTGGCGTTGGTTGAATCGCTGACGGTGACCCCGCTCAGCTTGCCGGTACCGGTATTGGAGGTCGCGGCCGCGCCCTTCACCGCAGCGGCTGCGGCGATGCGCGAAGGATCGGTGATCGCTACTTCCATGCTGCCGGCCACGCCTGCGGTGGGCTGCAGCAGGAACCGATCATTGGCGGCCGGGGTGCCGCCGACCACCATTTTGACGCCGTTGATCACCAGGGGGTCGGCAGCGGTGCCGGTGCCGGTCAGCGGGACACTGGCGCCGGTGTCGGCACGGCTGGCCTTCCAGTTGGTGCCATCGAACTGCAGCACCACGTTCTGCGCGTCCAGCTTGCCGAGGTCGCCATAGGTGGCGCTCAGGCTGGCGCTGCCGGTATTGGCGTTGTTGGCGGTGACGCGCGGGTTGCCGATGTTGAAGAAGTCGCCACCCAGCTGGCCATACATGTCCACGCCCTGGTGATGGGCCTGGTTGAACGTTTCGGCCAGGCCCACGGCGAGCTTGCCCAGTTCGGCCTGGGCCGGGGTCAGCACGGTGTCGCGGAACTCCAGCAGGCCACCGATCTGGCCACCGACCGCCTTTGCGTCAAGCCGGATCGTGTTGCCCTGGGTCTCCAGCGCCAGCTGCAGGCGCTCGGGCTGGTACGGGTCGGCCACGGTGGTGACCTTGGTCGCCGTGGTACCCACCACCAGCGCGTTGCCGCCGGCGGTGTAGACATTCATGATGCCGCCGTCCTGGATCACCGCCGTGCCACCGGTGTAGCCGATCAGCTGGGTGATCAGCTGGTCACGGCGATCGAGCAGGTCGGGCGCGGCGGTGGCGATGTTGGTGCCGATCGCGCCGTTGATCTGCGCGATCTCCTGCGCCAGTCGATTGACCTCGGTGGCGCCGGCCAGCAGGCCGTTGTTGACCTCGCTGTTGAGATTGTTCAGGTGCGTGTTGAGCTGCACGAAACGGTTGGCCAGGGCCTTGCCGCCATCGAGCATGTTCTGGCGATCGGCGGTGCCGGAGGCGTTGGAGGACAAGCCGCTGACTGAGTCGAAGAAGTTCGACCACACACCGGCTACGTTGGTGGCGGCATCGGAGAACAGCGCGTTGACCCGGTCGGCCATGCCCGAAAGCTGCTTGAGCCGCGCCAGTTCACCGCTGCTGTCGAGCAGGCGCGAGATCGCCAGCTGGTCGGCGGTGCGGCGGATATCGGTGATGCGCGTACCGTTGCCGACCGTGCCGTAGCCGTAGTTCTGGGGATCAGCCGTGGCGAAGTTGACCTTCTGCCGGCTGTAGCCCGGGGTATTGAGGTTGGCCACGTTGTGGCTGGTGGTCGCCAACGCACGCTGGAAGGCGAGCAGGGCACCGGTACCGGTGGAAAGTACGCTGGACATGGGGTTCCTCAACGACGGGTGATACCCAGCGCCGCGGTTGCGGTGCTGGCGAAGGTCTGGCCAATGCGCGAGCCGGCGTCGGCGACGGCGTTGACGGCGCGCTCGATGGTCGGTCCGCCGGCGATCGCGGCGATCTTGGCTGCGTAGCGCGGGTCAGTGGCATACCCGGCGCGCTGCAGGCCGCGGGCGAAGCCCTGGACATCGGTGCCGGCCTGCAGGGCCTGCTGGTAGCGCGGGCTGGTCTTCAGCAGGCGCACGTAGTCGGCGAAGCTTTCGGCCGGTGAACTGTAGGCACGGAAGCTGGCGGTCTCGTTGCGGCGCACGCCATCGACATACTCATGGGTGCCGACCGTGGCGCGCTGGCCGTTCCAGCCATTGGCCTTGATGCCGAACAGGTTGTGCGAGGTGCTGCCATCGGCATGCTTGATGTGACGCTTGCCCCAGCCGGTCTCCAGCGCGGCCTGGGCGACCAGGGCACGGGCGTCCACGCCCAGCTCCTTGGCCGCGCTCTGCGCGTGCTGCCAGATGCTGGCAACGAAACCTTCCGGGGTGTGCTCGCCGAGCCGGGCGACAGCGGTACGGGTAGCCATTGCGTCGGCCGGGCTGATCGCAGTGCCGCGATTGCTGGCGGTTGCCGACCACTGATCGCTGCCGGCGGCCCAGTCCTCGCCCTGTAGATTGCCGATGTACGGATCCTCGGTACCCAGCGAGCGATGCATGCTGCTGCTCTCGCGGCCGGCGATCAGGTCCAGGGCCTGCTCCATCGGCGCGACCGCGGCCTGTGCGCCCGACGGGGCGCCGGCCGCCATCTGCTGCAGCAGGCGCACGGCCTGGCTGCCGTCTTCCAACGGCAGTGATGGTGCCGGCCTGGCCGGCGCGTTGAGCTGGTAAGCACGGCTGGCCTTGGCCGGGTCCACGCGGGTATCCAACGCCGGGCCATCGGCGGCATGGCCGGACAGCTGGCGGCTGATCATGCCGGACAGGCCCAGGCCCTTGCCGCGGGTCATCGCCTCGGCGATCTTCTGGTCGTACATGTCGCGGAACATCTTGTTCTCGCCGGGGAACAGCGAGTCGCCGAAGCTGGCGTCGCGCATGCTCTTGACCAGCATCTGTGCGAACTGGCCTTCCAGTTGTCGCGCGACCTTGTCGATCCTGGCCGGATCGTTCTGTTGCGCCGGGTGCAGATCGAATGCGGGAGTGATGCGCATGTCAGATCACCTCGAGCTCGGCACTCAGAGCGCCGGCCTGCTTCAGGGCTTCCAGAATGGCAATGAGATCGCCCGGCGCCGCGCCTACCGCGTTCACCGCGTGCACGATCTCGTCCAGGGTGGTGCCGCCGCTGAACTTGAACATGCGGCTGCCGTCATTGGTGGCGGTGATGGTCGACTGCGGGCTGGCCACAGTACGGCCGCCAGACAGCGCGTTGGGCTGGCTGACGTTGGTGTTTTCCTGGATCGTCACCGTCAGCGAACCGTGCGAGATCGCGGCAGGGCCGACCCGCACCTGCTGGCCGATGACCACGGTGCCGGTACGCGAATTGACCACGACCTTGGCCGGTGCGCTGCCCGGGGTCAATTCCAGATTCTCGATGCGCGCCAGCAGGCCGATGCGTGCGCCCGGATCGGTCGGGGCGGTCACCGCCACGGTCACACCGTCGACCGCGCGTGCGGCACCTTCGCCGAACGCATTGTTGAGCGCGGAAACCATGCGCGAGACCGTGGTGAAGTCGTTGTTGTGCAGGTTCAGGGTGATCTCGCCGCCATTGGCCAGCGGATCGGGCAGGGCGCGTTCAACCGTTGCACCGTTGGGAATGCGGCCCACGCTCGGCACGTTTACCGAGACCCGCGAGCCATCCTTGCCCTGCGCGCCGAAGCCGCCGACGATGAGGTTGCCCTGGGCGATGGCGTAGATCTGGCCGTCGGCACCCCGCAGCGGCGCCATCAGCAATGAACCGCCACGCAGCGAGACCGCGTTGCCGATCGACGACACGGTGATGTCGATCGGCTGGCCCGGCTTCGCAAACGGCGGCAGCTCGGCATGGATCGCCACGGCGGCCACGTTCTTCAACTGCGGGTTGACGTTCGGCGGCACATTGACACCCAGCTCGCCCAGCAGGTTCTTCAGGCTCTGCACGGTGAAGGGCGCCTGGCTGGTGCGGTCACCGCTGCCATCCAGCCCGACCACCAGGCCGTAGCCGACCAGCGCATTGCCGCGCACGCCGCCCACCTGGGCCAGGTCCTTGATGCGCTCGGCGCTGGCCGGGGCTGCCACGATCAGCAGCATCAATGCGACGAACGACGTCGCGCGTCCCTGCCAGGAAGAAGAGAAGAAGAGTTTCATGGCCATACTCAGAACGGCGTCAGGCCGGAGTTGAAGAAGCGACTCAGCCAGCCCATCGCGTTGGACTGCGCGACCGGGCCGCGGCCGCCGTAGACGATGCGGGCCTCGGCCACGCGGCTGGAGGGAATGGTGTTGTCCTGGCTGATGTCGCCGGGGCGCACGATGCCCTGCACCTGCACCAGTTCATCGCCCTGGTTCAGCCGCAGGTTCTTCTGGCCCTGCACGACCAGGTTGCCGTTGGGCAGGCGCTGCACCACGGTCACGGTCACGCTGCCCTGCAGGCGGTTGCTCTGCGCGCTGTTGCCCTTGCCGGTGAAGTCACGCGCGCCCTTGGCGCTGGCGCTGAGGATGTCCTTGCCACCCAGGGTGACCGGCGCACCGAAGATCGACGGCGTGCCAAGGCTCAGGTTCGACTCCTTGTTGGTCGCGGTGTTGGCACTGGTCTGCGCCGTGGTGTTTTCCAGCAGGGTGATGGTCAGCAGGTCGCCAACATCGCGTGCGCGGCGATCCGAGTACAACTGCAGGGTGGGGCCGGCGGCGTAGATCGCACCCGCGGTCGGCTGGGCCTGCGGCGGCATGATCGGCTGGATCGGCGCCATGGTCGGGTAGGGGCGCACGTCGCCGGCGATCACGCAGCCACCGAGCAGGGCGGCCACGGCACAGGCGAGGGCAGTGCGGGCGAAGTTGGAAATGGACGACATGGCGGTATCCCGGTTGGGCCGGTCAGATCTTGTTGTTGAGGTAGCCGAGCATCGAGTCGGTGGTGGAGATCGCCTTGGCGTTCATTTCGTAGGCGCGCTGGGTTTCGATCATCGACACCAGCTCTTCCACTACGTTGACGTTGCTGCCTTCCAGCGCGCCCTGCACCACGGTGCCAAGGCCATTCAGGCCGGGATTGCCGTTCTGTGCCGGACCGGACGCGGTGGTCTCCAGGAACAGGTTCTCGCCGCGGGCCTGCAGGCCGGCCGGATTGACGAAGTCGGTCAGGGTCAACGCACCCACTTCCACCGACGCCGCGTTGTCGGCCATCTTCACGCTGATGGTGCCGTCGCTGCCGATGGTCACCGACTGTGCGCCCTCGGGAATCTGGATGCCGGGCTGCACCGGATAGCCGCTGTTGGTGACCAGCTCGCTGTCCTGGTTGATCTTGAACGAGCCGTCACGGGTGTAGGCCGAGCTGCCGTCGGGCATCTGAACTTCGAAGAAGCCGCGGCCGTTGACCATCACGTCCAGCGCGCGCCCGGTCTGCTGCTGGCCGCCCTGTTCGAAATTCTTGGCGGTGGCGACCACGCGCACGCCGGTACCCAGCTGCAGGCCGGTGGGCAGCTGCGTCTGTGCCGACGAGGAACCGCCGGGCTGGCGCACCTGCTGGTACAGCAGGTCCTCGAAGCTGGCACGGTCCTGCTTGAAGCCGGTGGTGTTGGTGTTGGCGAGGTTGTTGGAAACCACCGACATGCGCATCTGCTGCGCATCCAGTCCGGTTTTCGCGATCCACAATGCCTGATTCATCTTCGGTGTCCTGTCTGGTGGAGCCGGCCGCGCGGTGCGGCCCTTGTCTTCGGGTGTGCAAGCGGTGTGCCAGCGCCGCATTCAAACGGCGCCGGAATTCCGTCAGCTGCCCAGGCGCAGCAGGCTGTTGGCGCTGCGCGCGTTGTCGTCGCCGTGCTTGATCACCTGCACCTGCATTTCGTACTGGCGCTGCAGTTGGATCATCTGCACCAGCGCACCGGCGGCATCGACGTTGCTGCCCTCCAGCTGGCCGCTGTGCACGGCCGTGCCCTGCGCGGGCGCGAATGGCTGCAGCGGGTCGGTATTGCGGAACAGGCCATCCAGGCCGCGTTCGAGGCGCTCATCCGGTGCCTGAACCACCTTGATCCTGCCCACCTGGGCCATCGTCTGTGGACCTTCACCCTGCGGGATGATCGAGATCGTGCCGTCGGCGCCGATCTCCATCGCCTGGTATGGCGGAATGGCGATCGGATTGTTGTTGTCATCCAGCACCGGTCGGCCGCTGGAAGTCACCAGCTGGCCATTCGGCGTGACCGACAACGCTGCGCCGCGCGTGTACGCCTCGCTGCCATCGGTGGACTGCACGGCCAGCCAGGTGCCGGTCTGCAGGGCCAGATCCAGCGGCTTGCCGGTGATGTGCTGCGCGCCGGGCCGCCGATTGAAGCCGGCGTCGACGTGCAGCGCATCCACCCGCGAGGCAAAGCCCGGGCCCCGGATCGGGAAGGCTTTGGTGTTGGCCAGCGCTTCCTTGAAGCCGGGGGTGTCGGAGTTGGCGAGGTTGTGGCTGAGCGTACCCTGCGCCTGCAGGGAGGCGCGGGCGCCGGTCATCGCCACGTAAAGGGCTTTATCCATGCGGGAAGTTCCGAGACGGGGTCAGCAGTTCATCAACGGATGTTGATGACGGTCTGGGTGATCTGGTCCTGGGTGGTGATCATCTGCGCGTTGGCCTGGAAGTTGCGCTGCGCGGTGATCATGTTGACCAGCTGCTCGGTGAGGTCGACGGTGGACGCTTCCAGCGAGCCGGCCTGGATCTTGCCGAGGTTGGAGGTGTCCGGCATGCCGGTACGAGGCGTGCCCGATTCGAAGGTCTCCACCCACAGGTTGTTGCCCTTCGATTCCAGGCCCTGGGTGTTGTTGAAGGTGGTCAATGCAACCTGGCCCAGCGGCTTGTCGTCGCCGTTGGAATAGCGGGCGTAGACCACGCCGGTTTCCGATACGGTGATCTCGTTGAGCTTGCCGGCGGCGTAGCCATCCTGCTGGGTGTTGCGCAGGGCGAACTTCTCGCCGTACTGGGTGGAGCCGCTGATATCCAGCGTCATGTTCAGCTGGCCGGCACCGGTGGTCGGGGTGAAGGTACCCAGGCTGACCTTGCCGTTGGCCGGGCTGGTCAGCTTGCCGCTGTTGTCGAAGGTGACCGCAGTGGGGGTGCCGGCCGGCTGGCCGTCCACGTAGTTGCGTACGGTCCACTCGTTCGGGTTGGCACCCTTCACGAAGTATGAGACCTGGATGTGGCTCACGCCCAGCGAGTCGTACACGGTGATGCCACCGCTGGAGTGGTTGTAGCTGTTGGAGTCGGTCGGGTCGAAGGTGGTGACCGTGGGCTGCTTGGCGTTGGCCGGCAGGGTGAAGCCGACCTTCACTTCGCTGGTCTGTTTCGGCGGGCTGTCGGTGGTCAGCAGCTGCAGGTCGACCAGGCGGCCGGCGTCGAAGTTGGTGCCGTCGGCGTTCGGCGCGAACACCTGCAGGCGTGCACCCTGCGGATTGATCACGTAGCCGGACGGATCGGTCTGGAAGTTGCCGGCACGTGAGTACACCCGCGAACCATTCATGTTCATGGTGAAGAAGCCTTCACCGGAAATGGCCATGTCCAGGCTGCGGCCGGTCTGTTCGTTGTGGCCCTGGATGAACTGCTGGGCGACGTTGGAGACGCGCACACCCGAACCCGTCTGGTTCTTCGACAGGCCGTAGCTGGTCGAAGCGAACAGGTCGGCGAATTCGGCGCGCGACTGCTTGAAGCCGGTGGTGTTGACGTTGGCGACGTTGTTGGCGGTGACGCTCAGGTCGGTGTTGGCGGCATTGATGCCGGACAGCGAGACATTGAAGCCCATGGGATGCTCCTGGTTGATGCGGGATGTGCGGCTCAGCTGACGCGGAGCACGTAGTCGATCGGGGCCGTGCCCAGGCCCTTGAGGTTCAGGTACAGGCCGTCGGAACCGACGGTCACGCTTTCCACCGGCGCCTGCACGTAGGTGGACAGCTTGGTGCTCTTGCCGGTGGTGTCGACGTGGTTGGCAACGACCGAGTACTTGCCCGGGTCCATGCGCTTGCCGTTGGCGTCCTTGCCATCCCACTTGAAGGCGGTTTCGCCAGCGGCCTTGGCTTCAACGCTCAGCGACGTGACCTTGGCGCCGTTGGCATCGGTGATGTCCACGGTGATGATGCCGGCCGACGGCGCGGCGACCGTGCCTTCAACGCTGCCTTCCTTCTCAAGTACCAGCTTCTCCGAAGGCACCAGCACCTGGTGGCCGACCAGCGCTGCACCACGCAGCACCTGGTCGCTGGCCATCGACTCCTGGAAGCCCTTCACCGTTTTGTTCAGATCGGTGATGCCCTGCACGGTGGACATCTGCGCCATCTGCGCGACCATCTGCGTGTTGTCCATCGGTTTCAGCGGATCCTGGTGCTGCAGCTGCTCGGTCATCAGGCGCAGGAAGTCGGCCTGGTCCAGCGTGTTCTTCTTCTTGGTGGCGTTGCTGTTCGGGGCGTTCAGACCGAGTGCGGTGTAGACGTCCTGGCTGGTCTGGTTGTTGACGGCGGTGGTCATGGCGGTATCCGGTACTGCGGGCCTCAGCGGCCCATGGTCAGGGTGGCCAGGGCCAGTTCCTTGGCGGTGGTCAACATCTCCACGCCGGCCTGGTAATTGCGCGAGGTCGAGATCAGGTTGACCATCTGCGCCACCGGATCGACGTCGGGCTGGTAGATGTAGCCGTCGGCATCGGCCAGCGGGTGGCCCGGCTCGTAGCGCTTGATCGGCGCCGCATCGCTCTGGGTGATCTCCTTCACCTTCACCGAGGTGATGTTCGGATCGTTCTTGCTGGTCACAGCCTGGAAGATCGGTTCCAGCGGCTTGTACACGGCGTCGGCGGAACCGGCGACGGTGTCGGCGTTGGAGAGATTGGAGGCAATGGTGCTCATGCGCACCGACTGCGCTTGCAGGGCGGAGCCGGCGATATCGAAGATCGGCAGGTTGCTCATGGCTTACTGCCCCGTGATCGCGGTCAGCATGGAACGCACCTTGCTCTCGACGAAACTCAGCGAAGCGCGGTACTCGAGCGCGGCACGGCCATAGGCTGCACGCTCGGCGTCGGGGTCGACGGTGTTGCCGTCCAGGCTGGGCTGCACGCCTTCGCGCGCGATCTGGAACGGGTTCAGGCCACTACTGATTTCGTAGTGCTGCTCATGGGTGGTGGCCATCAGGCCATTGGCATCCTGCCCCTGGGCATGGCGCAGGGCGGCATCGAAGTCCAGGTCCTGGGCCTTGTAGCCGGGAGTGTCGGCATTGCCGAGGTTGCTGGCGATCAGCTTCATCCGCTGTTCGCGCAACGGCATGGCTTGGGCATGGACGCCCAGGTAGTCGGTAATCAGGTTGCGCACGATGCACTCCCACGGGAACGTTGCCCGGGAAGCTGCAAGGGGTGTGCCAAAGCACAGTGCGTCTTGGTAGAGCCGAGCCATGCTCGGCTGCATTTCGTTCAGGCGCCGCACAAGCCGAGCATGGGCTCGGCTCTACAGGACAGGGCCTTACGCCGCCATCGCCACCTTGCGCAGGCGGTCCAGCACGAAGTCGGCCAGCTCGTGGGGCGAGTATTTGGCGACGAAGGCATTGGCGCCCACGCGCTCGACCATCGCATTGTTGAATACGCCCGACAGCGAGGTGTGCAGCAGCACGTACAGGCCGGCCAGGCCCGGGTGGCGCCGGATTTCCGTCGTCAGCGTATAGCCGTCCATGGCCGGCATCTCGATGTCCGAGATGACCATGGCGTAGCGATCGGCCGGGTTCTCGCCCGAGGCGTGGATCTGCAGCAGGTGGTCCAGCGCCTGCTTGCCGTCGGAGAGCAGGGTGGCGCCCACGCCCAGCTGGTCCAGCACGCTGCGGATCTGCTGGCGGGCCACGCGCGAGTCGTCCACCACCAGCACCTGCAGCTGCGGGCCATCGGCTGGCATCGCCATGGCCGGGTCAAGCACTGCTTCGCCGCGCACCTGGGCGATGTCGGCCAGCACGCTTTCCACGTCGATCACCTGGATCAGCTCGCCCTGGAAGCGGGTCACTGCGGTCAGGTAGCTCGATTCCGCGCCCAGTTCCGGTGGTGGATGGATATCTTCCACCGCGATGTTGACGATGCGTTCCACGCCGCTGACCAGGAAGCCCTGGATCGAGCGGTTGAATTCGGTGACGACCAGATAGCCGGGGGAGGTGTCCGCATCGGGCTCGCGTTCGGGGTGGCCGATGGCCAAGCCCAGGTCCAGCACCGGCACCGACCGGCCCCGCACGTCTGCCACGCCGGCGAACTGGCCGGGCAGCCCGGGCACCTGGAACAGTTCCGGGCGACGCAGGACTTCCTGCACCTTGAATACATTGACGCCAAAAAGCTGACGTCCGCCGAGACGGAACAGCAGCAGCGCCAGGCGGTTGTGGCCGGCCAGGCGGGTCCGCTGGTCGATCCGGTTGAGCAGGTCATGGGACATGGCTGCTGTATCGGCGCCGCGACGGCAGAACTTGAGGGTTGTCTGCCACACGCGTGCTCTGCACCACTTCTGCTCTTTATGTAGAGTCGACTGTCAGTCGACTGCTCTTCGTGGTCGACTGCTCTTGTCCGATCGCAGGAAATCCCGCGCTTCGCGCGAAAGTCGACCAACACGAAAGTCGACTAACACGAAAGTCGACTAACAGTCGACTCTACACATTCCTGTTCCGAGACCCTGCCTCTGGCACGCCCCTTGCACGCATCCGGGCCAGGTCTTACCGAGAAGGAGGCGCCATGCGCCGGATCACATCGCTGATGTCCATCGCGTTGGCCCTGGCCTCGCCCTGGGCGGCCGCTGCGGACTGGCAGCCCGTGGCAAGCATCCGCGCCGCGGCGCTGACGACCCTGCCGGCGGGCAGCGAGGGCGAGGCCCAGGTGGCCGATGCCCTGCGCCTGCCCAGGTGTGGTGGCGCACTGCAGGTGCAGCCCACCGCCAACACCACGGTGGAGGTGAGCTGCCCCGATGCGGGCGGCTGGCGTCTGTTCGTTCCGGTAAAGGTAAGGCGCAACCAGGCCGTGCTGGTTCTCAACCGTGGAATCGGCACTGGAGAAACCCTCACCGCCGCCGATATCACGACTGCCCAGCGCGATGCAGCCCGGATTGCCGGCGCGGTGCTGGCCGATCCCAACGCGGCGATCGGCCGCATCGCCCGCCGTCCATTGCAGGCCGGGGCGCTGCTGTCGAACAACGATCTGGTGGTACAGCGTCTCATCAAGCGAGGAGACAATGTGGCACTGGTGTCGCGGCGCGGATCGGTCGAGGTCCGCATTGCCGGCCGGGCGATGGGCGATGCCGGTGAGAACGAACGGGTCTCGGTGGAAAACCTGTCCTCGCGCCGGATCGTTCAGGGCGTGGTGGATGCGGCCGGTGACGTAATCGTGGCGCGTTGATTCAGTGCAAGAAATCCCTAAAGATCACGGCCCTGCGGCCGTTATCCCTTGTGAACGGCAACTCCAGGACACCCCATGAGCCAGAAAATCGACGGCAACCTGCAGATTCCCCAGGCACTGCGCAGCGTGACGACGCCGGCCGCCAAGCCCGGTGTCAGTACCGATGCGGCGGCGCGTCCGGTCGAGGCGGCTGACAGCCTGCGCCTGACCGGCGAGGCCACCAACCTGCAGGCCATCGAGCGTGAGCTGACCACCGCCCCGGCGATCGACGCCCAGCGCGTGGCTGCCGTGCGCGAATCGCTGCAGAACGGCACCTACAAGATCAATCCGGACGCGATTGCATCGCGCATGCTCGAGCTGGACCAGCAGCTGCACGGATGACCGCGGCGATGAGCGAGCCGCTGCAGCGCCTTGCCCAGGCCCTGGATGTTGAACGCCAGGCCCTGGTCGAGCACGACGTGCATGCCCTGATCCGGGCCACCGGGGCCAAGCTGGAAGCGCTGCGTGCGCTGGAAGGCGCGCCACCGGTCGGGGAGGGGGAGCAGCTGCAGGAACTGGCCGAACGCAACCGCGCCAACGGCGTGCTGCTGTCGCGCCGGCGCCGCGAGGTCAACTGGGCACTGCGCCAGCTCGGCCGGACCGAGGATGCCTCTGCTTACGATGCCAAGGGGCAGGCGCACACGGTCACTGCGCGTCGCCCGCTCGCCGTCGCCTGAGGCGACGGCGGTCGCACAACCCTTCCCTGCGGGCTGAAGCCCGCCGCATGACCGCGTATATTGGGCGCCTGTTCCAACGCCCCGAGTCGCCGTGTCCGCTGCCAACGCCCTGGTTACCGCCCCCCTTCCGCCGCAGCCGGTGCTGCAGGCCCTGCTTGAGCGCCTGCGCGAGGGGTTGCTGCTGTTCACTGAGGACGGGCAGGTGGCCCTGGCCAATCCGGCCGCGCAGAACCTGTTGGCAAGCGGTGATGACGGCGCCTTGCCGCCTCCGCAGCGCCTGCGCGAGCTGCTGCCACCCGATGCGCTGGAACAGGCGCGCCAGCATGGCCACTGGAACGGCAGCCTGCCGTTGGGGGAGGGCGTGGTCATCGCGCACCTGTATCACCATGGCCCGGTCGGCCAAGGGCATTTCCTGGCACTGTTCCGCCACATCGAAGGGCAGGAAGACTACGAGCGCGAGCTGCAGCAGCGTCACGCCGAGCTGCGCCAGGCGTACCTGCGCCTCAACGGCACCCAGGAGAAGCTGCTGCAGTCGGAGAAGATGGCCTCGATCGGCCAGCTCGCCGCAGGTGTGGCGCACGAGATCAACAACCCGATCGGCTACGTGCATTCCAACCTGGGCAGCCTGCAGGAATACCTGCGCAGCCTGTTCACCGTGATTGAAGCCTACGAACGCGCCCTGCGCGCGCCGGACCCGAAGGCATTGATTCCGGAAATCGACGATATCCGTGACCGCCTGGACATTGATTTCATCAGCCGCGACCTGCCGCAGCTGATGGCTGAATCGCGTGAGGGCATCGAACGGGTGACCCGCATCGTGCGCGACCTGAAGGACTTCTCGTATTCCGGCCGCGATGAATCGTGGAAGCTGGTCGACCTGCATGCAGGCCTGGAATCGACCATCAACATCATCTGGAACGAACTCAAGTACAAGGTCACCCTGGTGCGCGAGTTCGGCCAGCTGCCGCTGGTTGAGTGCCTGCCGTCGGAGTTGAACCAGGTCTACATGAACCTGCTGCTCAATGCCGGCCACGCCATTGCCGAGCGCGGCACGATCACCGTGCGCACCGGCGTTGAGGGTGACCAGGTGTGGGTTGAATTCGAAGACACCGGTGGTGGTATTTCGCCCGAGCTGCGCCAGCGCATCTTCGATCCGTTCTTCACCACCAAGCCGGTCGGCAGCGGCACCGGCCTGGGGCTGTCGATCTCCTACAGCATCATCAACAAGCACCATGGCCGCATCGACCTGGACAGCACCCCGGGCGTGGGCTCGCGCTTCCGCGTGGTGCTGCCGGTGAAGCAACCGCGCTGACCCCGTTTCTGTAGAGTCGAGCCATGCTCGACTCCACGTGGGGTCTGACGAAGAGCAGTCGAGCATGGCTCGACTCTACAAATGGGTCACCTTAGCGGGCGGTCCTCGCCACCATCGACCACCTCGGCTGCTGCCGGTCCGGCATTGCTGCGCCGCTGCTCTTCATAGGTGCGGAACGCCTGGTGGATGTGCTTGCGCAGCTCATCGTCGTTCCAGGGCTTGGTCAGGAAACGGTAGATCGCACCGCGGTTGATCGCGTCGGTCACGGTGTTCAGATCCGTGTATCCGGACAGCACCAGGCGGATCGTATCCGGGTACAGCATCTTCACCCGGCCCAGGAACTCGGTGCCGCTCATGTCGCTCATGCGCTGGTCGGACAGGATCACCTGCACGTCGTTGATCGCCAGCAGGTCGAACGCATCGCGCACGTTGCCGGCGGCCAGGATGCGGTAGCCATCGCGGCGGAACAGGCGCACCAGCGAGCGCAGCACGTTCTCCTCGTCGTCCAGCAGCAGCAGCGTGCGGTCCGGGCGGGTCTCTGCAAACGCTTCCGGGCGCAGGTAGCGGCGGCGCAGGGTCATGCCGGCGGCATCGGCCGACATCGGCTCGCCGAAGAGGTAACCCTGGAACACATCGCAGTCGTTGCGGCGCAGGAAGCCGAGCTGCGCCTGCGATTCCACCCCGTTGGCGATCACCGTCATGCCCAGCTGGTGACCCATGGCGATGATCGCGCGGGCGATGGCGGCCTCGCGGTTGCCGGCCGGTGCGCTCTTGATGAAGCTGCGGTCGATCTTCAGCTTGTCCACCGGGTAGCGCACCAGCGCGCTCAGGCTGGAGTCGCCGGTACCGAAATTGTCCAGGCTCAGGCTGATGCCTTCGTTGCGCAGGTTGGCCAGCGTCTCGTGCACGAAATTGACATTGTTGGTCAGCGCGCTTTCGTTGATCTCCAGCGTCAGCATCTGCGCGGGCACGCCTGCGGTCTGGATCAGGCCCATCACTTCGGCGAAGAAGTTCGGCCGCAGCAGCTGCAGGGTGGACACATTCACCGCGATGGTGAAGTCATCGAAACCCTGGTCGCGCCACAGCCGGGCCTGCTTCAGCGCACCTTCCAGCACCCAGGTGCCGATCTGCACGATGATGCCCAGACGCTCGGCGGTGCGCATGAAGCGCTCCGGCACCAGCATGCCCAGCGTGGGCGACTGCCAGCGCAGCAGCGCCTCCATGCCCACCACGTGGCCGTCACGGGCACTGACCAGCGGCTGGTAGCGAAGCTTCAGTTCACCGTTGGGGATGGCATCGACGATCTGGCGGGCAATGATGCTCTCGCTGTGTGCGCTCGGCGGGGTATCCACCGCGTGGATGCGCACCGCGTTGCCGCCTTCGCGGGCGGCCTGGTACAGCGCGTCCTCGGCGTGGTCGAGCAGGCGCGAGGCGCTGCTGGCGTGGTCCGGGCACAGGCTCACGCCCAGCTTGCCGGTCATGAACAGCGTGTAGGGCAGCACCGAGAGGGGCAGCTCCATCTGCTGCCGGATCTCTTCGGCGAAGTCCTCCGGCAGCGGCACATCGGCGGCGCGCGGCACCGCGATCAGAAACTCGTCGCTCCCGTGGCGCCACAGCTTGCCGCGGCCACGCAGGTAGGACTGCAGCCGCTGCGCCACCAGCACCAGGGCCTGGTCACCTACTTCGGCGCTCATGTTCTCGTTGACCGAGGCGAAGTGGTCGATGTCCACGTGCATCAACATCAGCGCGGTGCCGCCCGAGGCTGCTTCGGCGACCATCGCCTGCAGCTCGGGATTGCCGGCGCCAAGACGGTCGGGGGCATCGTCGATGCTGACCGGGGGCTGGTTGGGATTCCACATAGGCTCAGTATTCCGGTGACTCGACGGCAGCCATGCTGGCCGCCTGGTAGGGGAGGTGGACGTCGATCAGGGTGCCTTCGCCGTGCGCGGATTCGATCCGCACATGGCCACCGACGCTCTGCGCGCGTTCGCGCATCACGATCAGGCCCAGCCCGCGCGGTCCGTCGGGGTCGAAGCCCTCGCCGTCGTCGCGGATCTGCAGATGCAGGCCGCGCTGGTCGACATCGCGCAGCTGCAGCTGCACCTGGCTGGCACGGGCATGGCGCAGTGCGTTGGTCAGGCTTTCCTGGGCGATACGGAAGCAGGCCTGTTCGATGCTGTTGTCGGGACGGTGGGGCAGTGCTTCGATCTCGGCCAGCAGTTCCACCGGCGAGGAGCGGAACAGTACACGTGCCTGCCAGCTCAAGGCGGCTTCCAGCCCGAGCGCGTCCAGCTGCGGCGGGCGCAGCAGGGTGGAGATGTCGCGCAGCTTGGCAACGGTGGTGTCGGCCAGGCTGACGATCTGCGCCAGGTCCCCGCTGCGGCGGTGCGGATCTTCCTCATCCTGCGCGGCGCAGGCTGACAGCTTGATCGCGGTGATCGCCTGGCCGATGTCGTCGTGCAGGTCGCGCGAGATGGCGCGACGTTCGTCTTCCTGCAGCGAAAACAGCCGGCCTGCCATCGCCTGCAGTTCGCGGTTGCTGGTTTCCAGTGCACTGCGCGTTCGTTCGGAATCACTCAGGTCACGCACGATCAGCAGCTTGCAGTCGCGGCCGCCGTAGCGCACTTCGCCCACGGCCAGTCCTGCATGGAAGCTGCGGCCGTCGGCGCGCTGCATCACCACCACGCTGCTGTGGCCAGGCCCCAGATGTGGCTGGCCGGCGCGCAACTGGCCGCGCACACGGGCCAGGTCGGTGCTGGCAACCAGCGCCGACAGCGGCTCGCCCAGCAGGGTATGGCTGCCATAGCCGAACAGGCTGGCGGCCCAGGCGTTTGCGTACAGCACGTGTTCGTCGGAGAGGATCACCACGCCGTCGGGCAGCACCCGCACCAGTTCGCGGAACTGTTCTTCGCGCTCGCGCAGCAGGCGCCGGGACTGCTCCCGCTCGGTCACGTCCTGCAGAGTGCCCAGCACGCGGTCACGGCCGGCCTCGTCAATGCCGCTGGCAGCGCGCAGATGCACCATCAATGCGCGGCCATCCATCGACAGCAGGGGCAGCAGCACGTCTACCTGTACCGGCTCGCCGGAGCACAGTTCGACCAGTAGCTGCTCGGTCTGGGTGGCAGTGGCCGGGTCGGCCGGCACCAGCAGTTCGTCGAAGCGGTGCCAGCGGCGGGCCTCGGGCGGGCGCCGGCCCAGCAGGCGATAGACCTGGTTGGAGTAGCGGCCCAGTCCGGTGGATGGGTCCAGCTCCCAGGCGCCGATGCGGGCCAGTTCGTGTGCTTCCTCAACCCGGGCCAGCGCCTGGTCACGCCGCAGCTGTGCCAGGTCTTCGGCGGTGCGGTCGATGGCGATCAGCAGGCGGGCGTTGTGGCCGTCGTAGCTGATGGCGTTGGAACGCAGTTCCATCTGCCGCAGCGAGCCGTCGCGCAGCTGCAGCTGGGCGCGCAGGATGCACAGCGCCTCCGGCGCTTCGCGGATCGCCTCCAGCTTGGTCTGCAGCGCCTGGTCCTGGCCCGGTGGCCACAGTGCGTCAATGGTCTGCTCCAGCAGTTCATCGCGCTCCCAGCCGAACGCGCTGCACGCGGCAGGGTTGGCATCGAGGATGGCCAGCGTATCCAGGTCGTAGACCAGGATCGGGCCGGGATTGCCTTCGAACATCTGCCGCAGCCGCAGTTCTGAAGCCTGCTGGCGGGCGTGGGTATGCAGCACGTGCTCGGCCAGCGGCCGCAGCAGCAGGTACAACAGGCCGGCACTGGCCAGTGCGAAGAACGAGCCCTTCAGGCCCTGCCACAGGGCGGCCTGCTGCGGATCGGGAACCAGGGCCTGCACCGCGCTGTCGGTGGAAATCATCCAGGCCAGCGCCATCACCAGGTAGCTCAGCACCACCCGGCGCCGGTCACGGCTCAGCGCCTGCGCCATCCGCGGGTCGGGAGCTGGGGCGTTGCCGGTCGGTTCTACGGGCATGGACAGGGTGGATGAAAGGGGCGCCGGCCATCTTACCGCGCAGGTGTGCCCTGGCCACTCAATTATCCGCCGCAGGCGCCGTTAACCACTGCGTGCCCCGCTGACGGGCGTGTCATCCGGAGCAAGATCGCGTGGACCAAGGGATCATCGCCAGCCTGCTGCAGCACCCGCTTGCGTCGGCGCTGGTCATCGTCGACCGCATGGGGCGGCCGCTGGCGGCCAATCCGGCCGCGCGCGAGCATGGCCTGCCGGCGACCGTGGCCGCGTATGCGCCGATGCTGGAAGATCTGCGCCTGATGGCCGCCGATGGCGGCATCGTGGCCTGCACGCTTCCCGGTGGTCCGCATGGGCATTACGACGGTCACCTGCGGGCGGTGCATGACGGTGCAGGCAATCTGCTGGCCTTCACACTGAGCATTCCCGAGCCGGTGCCGCTGGGCGGCGGTGGGCGCTGGGAGCTTGCGCTGGAAAGTGCGGGGCACAGCCTGTGGGACTGGGACATCCCCAGCGACCGTGTGGTGCGGACTCCCGCACTGGGCGATGAAACGGCCACCGAGATACTGGCGCGAGTGCACAGTGAGGACATCGCCCAGGTACGGGTCGCACTGGACGAGCATCTGCGTGGACTGAGCGAGCAGTACAGCGCGCAGTTCCGTTTCCGCCAGACCGATGGCCAGTGGCGCTGGGTGCTGGACCGGGGCCGCGTGGTCGCGCGCACCGCCGACGGCCAGCCGTTGCGCATGGTCGGCACCCATACCGATATCGAACAGCAGAAGCAGCTGGAAGGGCTGCTTCAGGAACAGCAGCTGCACCTGAGCGAGGCCCAGCGCATCGCCAGCATGGGCAGCTGGTCGTTCGATCCCAACAGTGGTCATTTCTGGTGGTCGCCGGAGCTGCGCTCGATGCTGGCGCTGGAGCAGGGTGCCGTGCCCGGCCAGCGGCGCTGGCTGAAGCAGCTGCATCCACGCTCGCGGGGCGCATTGCGCGCAGCGTGGCGGCGGCTGTGGCGCGATGGCCGCGCCGCGAACCTGGAGCTGGAGCTGACCCGTGGTCATGAACCCTCGCAGCACCTGCGGCTGTGGATGCAGCCATTGCTGGACATGGACGGGCAACCCAAGCGCCTGCTCGGACAGGTTCAGAACATCACCGAGCAGCACCAGACCGATGCACTGATCCGCTGGCGGACCGAACTGCTCAACCGCGTTTCCGCGCTGGGCCGCATCGGCGGCTGCGAGATCGAGGTGCAGACCCGGCACATGCAGTGGACCGAGGAGTGCTATCGCATCCACGGCCTGCGCAAGGAGCCGATCACCCTTGACCAGGCGCTGGCCCTGTACACCGAAGATTCGCGGAACGCCTTCGAGGCAGCGCTGGGCCGCATTGCCGGCGGTGGGCTGCCCGAGCAGCTGGACCTGTGCTTCTACCGCCAGTCCGGTCTGCGCGTCTGGGTGCAGGTACTGATCGAGCTGGATCGTCGTGATGGCCTGCCGCCGCGTTTCGTGGTGCTGTTCCGTGACATCACCCGCGAGCGCGAGGCCAACGAGCGCATCGAGCTGTTGGCGCATTACGATCTGCTTACTGGCCTGCCCAACCGCGTGCTGCTGGGCGAGCAGACCGCCGAAGCCATCGAGGAGGCGCGCGACCGCGGCACCTCATTGGCGATGCTGTTCATCGACCTGGATGGCTTCAAGACCATCAACGACAGCTTCGGGCACGCCACCGGCGACGCCCTGCTGAAGGCCGCAGCTACGCGGCTGCACCAGAACCTGCGCAACAACGATCTGTTCGGCCGCTTCAGTGGCGACGAGTTCATCGTGGTACTGCGCGACCTGGCCGAACCGGAAGATGCGGGCCACGTGGCACGTAAACTGATCGCTTCGTTGGCCGAACCGCTGCGCCGGGGCGAAACCACATTAAAGGTGGGCGCCAGTGTCGGCATCGCGATGCTGGGTGACGCACAGACCGACTTCGATTCCCTGCTGCGTGCCGCCGATGCGGCGATGTACGCGGCCAAGGAAGCCGGCCGCAATACCTACCAGTACTACAGCCAGGACGCGCTGGCCCGCATCCAGCGCAAGCTTGAGCTGGAGCATGCCCTGCACGGCGCCATCGAGCGCGAAGAGTTCAGCCTGGCCTACCAGCCGCTGCTGCATGCCCATCATGGCGAGCCGCCGGCGATCGAGGCGCTGCTGCGCTGGCACCGGCCCGGGATCGGCTACTGCAGCCCGGCCGAGTTCATCCCCATCGCCGAGAAGTGCGGCGAGATCGTACGGATCGGCGACTGGGTACTGAATGAAGCCTGCCGCCAGGCCACCGCCTGGGACCGGGCCGGCCTGCGCTTCGACCGCATCGCGGTGAATGTCTCTGCGGTGCAGCTGCGTGACCGCGGCTTTGCCGAGCGCGTGATCGAGATCTGCCATGCCCATGGCTGGCCACCGCAGCGGCTGGAGCTGGAACTGACCGAGTCGGCGTTGATCCGTGACACCGACATCCTGCGGCATTGCTTCGACGTGCTGGAACGGCACGGCGTACCGCTGGCGGTGGACGATTTCGGGACTGGCTTCTCCAACCTCAACTACCTCAACCGCTTCCCGGTGGGGCGCCTGAAGATCGACCGCAGCTTCGTGCAGGGCATGCTGCACGATTCGGGCACGGCGGAAGTGACCCAGGCCATCGTGCACCTGGGTCACGCGCTGGGCATGAAGGTGGTGGCCGAGGGCGTGGAAACGCACCAGGAAGAAGACATGCTGCGCCGCCAGGGCTGCGACGAGATCCAGGGCTACCTGTACTCGCGCCCGCTCAGTCCGCGCGACCTGGCGCAGTGGCTGCGGCAGCAGCACCCGGCACCCGGGCGCACGGATGCTGCCAGCGAGGTCGTGCTGGCACGCTGAGGGTAGCGCCGGGCCTTGCCCGACGGGATCGCCACACGCCGACGTACCGCTCTGGTAGGTGTCGACCTTGGTCGACACGAATGCCGGTGCTCGCGATCATCCACGCATGGCGTGGATCTGCCCCGGAAACTCCGCTTTCAACTGCATCCGCAGCAGTTCGACGATGGCCGCACAGCGGCGCTTCTGCACCAGATAGCTGGCCAGGAACAGCGGCAGCACCAGCAGCATCGGTGCCGCTATCGGGCGCATCGCCACCAGTGGCAACAGCAGCAGTGAGAGGATCGCCACGAACCAGCTGCACAGGCCGATGACCCGCACCTCGTGCCGTCGCACGTTGAGTACGATGCGACCGCGCATCACCGGGAAGTAGCGCAGGCCGAAGCTAGGCGCAAAGCTCTCGCGGAATGCCATGCTGCCGTCGGGCAGCGCATGGAAGGCCAGTCGCAGCCATTTGTCCTGCGGCAGATCGCTTTCCAAGCTGCCCAGTGAGAGCCGGGCCTGCATGGCCGGTGACGCCGCGATGCGTTCGTTGAACAGGGTGATGCCCCAACTGAAATAGCCGGCCACCCAGGTCATCAACAGGACGGTCTCGATCAACAGCACTGCGATCAGGGCGATGGCCATCGGTCTTCCATGAACGGGACCGGGGCATCATGCCATGCCGGGCGCCTCATCCAGGCGTGGGCTGGATCGACAGTTGTCGGAACCTGGATAGCCGAAACCTCAGTTGCCTGGGCGCAGGTAGGCCACCCAGGCAAGCGGGAACAGTCCAGTAGCAAGGGAGCGGGCCAGATAGGCCTCGTCGATCGTCCAGGGCGCCGGAAAGTCGGAAATCACTTCCGTCGCTGCGCATGAGCAGGATTCCCATGCTTCTTCCGACGGCTGGCCTTCGAACTCGAAGCGCACCCGGACAAGTTGCATGCCGGCGTCTGCCTCGATCGACGCCTGGAGCAGCTGTGCCGGGGTCTGGCCCAGAAGTGCTCGTCGCAGGGAGGCACGCAGGACGTCCGGGGCCACGGGATCGATCATGTTTGCCTGTTCGAAGGTTGTGTCATCGCGCCGTTATCGTTTCAGCGCTTCCCCGTCCAGCCCCAGGTCCCACGCCAGTCCCAGCAGCGCCTCATCCGCGCGAGACGGGCCAGGCCGCGCATCGGCCAGCTGCTGCAGTTCGCGGATCTCTTCGCGGGCGACCTCTTCCAGCTGTTGCAGCTGCTCACGCACGCTCGCGTTGCGCGGGCGCTCGGTGTCGGTGAGGGAGGGCAGGGCGCGGATCAGGGTCATGGTGCGCGTACAGGATGCATCCAACGGCAGAGTACAGGCAAAGGCCCCGGAATGACCGGGGCCTTGCGGGCTGCCGGCGAAGGCAGCGGACATCAGGTTCAGAACAGCTCGACGGTGCCGGCGCCCATGCTCTGCTGGGCGACCGGCTTGTGCGGCGGGCGTTCCCACTCGCTGCGCAGTTCGCGCAGGCGGCTGCCGGTGCGCTGCAGGGCGGTGGCGATCTCTTCATCGAACACGCCGCCATTGCGGTGCAGCAGTTCCTGCAGGGCCACCGCTTCGCGGTTGATCGCGGTCAGGCGGTCCAGGTGGGTGTGCACGCCGCCCAGTGCCTGGGTGGCGATGTCTTCGAACTGCAGGGCGCGAACGGCTTCGGCCACGCTGCCGTCAATCGAGCGGGCGCAGTCGGACACTTCGCGCATGCCGTCGCCCAGCGAAGCATTGATCTGGGCCACGTTGTCGAGCATCGCCGCTGCTTCCTGGCGGGCTTCACGGGAGCGGTCCATGTCACGCGAGGCCATGTGCGAGACGGTCTCGCGCACCTTGGCGATGGCGTCCTTGGAGCTGTGCGCCAGCTTGCGGATCTGCTCGTTGAAGGTGGTCGAGCGCTCGGACAGGTTGCGGACCTCGTCGGCCACCACCGCGAAGCCACGACCGGCTTCACCGGCACGCGCGGCTTCAATGGCAGCGTTCAGGGCCAGCAGGTTGGTCTGGTCGGCAATCGACTTGACGTCTTCCAGCAGCGCGAAGATGCCATCCAGGTGCTGCGCCATCTGATCGATGTGCTGCACGGTGGTGCTGCTCTGGCCGCTCACCTGTTCCAGCGCTTCCACCAGCTGTTCCATGCGGTTGCTGGCGTGCTGGGCGAAACGGGCAACGTCGAGGCCGGCGCTGCCTTCATCGCCAGCGCGGTCAACGATGCGCGACAGGGCCTGGCTCTGCTGGCGCGACTTGCGGTTCATGGCATCGAAGCTGCCGCCGAGGCTGGAGACGGCCTGGCGGATCAGGTCGCGGGCGCGTTCCACTTCACCGCGCGAACCGTCGATCTCGTTGCCGACGAAGTTGCGCAGTTCGGTCAGCAGCTGGTCCTGTTCACGCAGGACACGGGCGTGTTCCGGGGAACGGTGCGCCTGGGCGCGGGTGGTCCACCACGCAAAGCCCAGCCAGCTCAGCGTCATCGTGGTCAGGATCGCCCAGCGCAGGGCGGCCGGCCATTCGAAACCGATGGCGAAGGGGAGCAGCAGGGTCAGAGCCAGGGGGGCGGCCAGACGGATGAAAATGCGTGAGTACATGGACGTTCTCGGGAGGTGCACGGAGGATGTATCGGCCGTACCCCCTTTCTCTTTAACGTCGATGTGCCTTGAAGTGCATTCTGAATGCGCCGGTTTTCCGGCGCCCTGGCGGCTTCAGGTTCAGAGCCCTTTCCGTGCCGGAAAGGGATCCGACCCCATGGCCTCACGCCAGCTGGCGATCCACGGCCTCGATCATCGCCTTGCGGCTGAACAGGAAGTCCCAGTAGCTGCCGCCCAGCTGGCGCCACAGCACCGCCGAGCGCACCGCGGCCAGCAGCAGGGCGCGGATCTCGGCCACCACGCCGGCCTGGCCCAGGTAGTGCGGGTTGCCCTGCACCATCACCCGCGGCTTGAGGTGGCTGATGGTGTCCGCGTACAGACCCCCCAGGTTGGCCAGCACGTCAGGATGGCCGCTGTCCCCCAGCTCGGTGGCCTGGCGCTGGGCGCGCTCGATGCCCGAGGCAACCTTGTTCACGGTGGTGCCGTCCTGCACGAAGCGGCGCTCAAGCTGCAGCACCGACAGGGCCAGCTTGGGCAGGACCGGGTCCTGGCCCTGGCTGCGGAAGTAGTTGTGCAGCAGGCGCAGGCCGGCCTTCAGAGCATGGCGGTCACCGAACACCTCCTGCGGCGAGGACGCGTCGACGCGGAACACGCTGTCCACGGCGGTGCGCACGGCGGCGGCGTCGGAATGGCCGGTATCGGCGATGCGGCGTACCTGCTGCAGGGCCTGGGCAATGCCGGCCAGGGCCAGGACGCGGTCGTCGACAGTGAAACTCATGCAGCGATTACCTCAAAAGGAGAAGGGGTGGTGCGCAGGCGCTGTTCCAGCGGTGCATCGGTGGCGGCGATCACCGCGCCACCCAGGCACACGTCACCGTCATACAGCACCAGTGATTGACCGGGGGTAACGGCGCGCTGCGGGCGCGCGAAGGTGACCAGCACGCTGCCATCCTCCAGCACCTCGACCGTACACGGCTCGTCGGGCTGGCGGTAGCGGGTCTGGGCGGTGCACTCAAAGCGCCGAGCCGGCGGCGCACCGGCAATCCAGTGCGCGGTTTCCGAACGCAGGCGCTCGGACAGCATCCACGGACTGTCGCGGTCCTGATCCACGTACAGCACGTTGCTGGCCACATCCTTGCCGACCACGTACCACGGCGCGGCCGGGCGTCCACGCACGCCGCCGATGTTCAGGCCTTCACGCTGGCCCAGGGTGAAATAGAACACGCCCGGATGTTCGGCGATCACGCTGCCGTCAGCCGGGTCGAGGATCTGGCCGGGCTTGGCCGGCAGGTAGCGGCCGAGGAACTCGCGGAAGTCGCGCTCGCCGATGAAACAGATGCCGGTGGAGTCCTTCTTGGCGTGGGTCGGCAGGCTGACGTCACGCGCGATCCGCCGCAGATCGGTCTTTTCCAGGTCGCCGATCGGGAACAGGGTCGCCGACAGCTGTTCCTGGCCCAGCTGGTGCAGGAAGTAGCTCTGGTCCTTGGAGCGGTCAGCACCACGCAGCAGCAGCCACTGGTGGCCGCGCTGGGCCACCCGTGCGTAGTGGCCGGTGGCGATGCGCTCGGCGCCCAGCTCGCGGGCAGCATCCAGGAAGTGCTTGAACTTCACTTCGCGGTTGCACAGCACATCCGGGTTCGGCGTGCGGCCCGCCGCATACTCGGCCAGGAAGTGCTCGAACACGCCCTGCCAGTACTCGCTGGAGAAATCGCGGAAGTGGAACGGAATGCCGAGCAGGCCGCAGACGGCTACCGCATCTCGGCGGTCGTCTTCGGCGCGGCAGTCGCCGCTGCCATCATCGGCCCAGTTCTGCATGAACAGTCCGGCCACGGCCTCGCCCTGCTGCACCAGGCGCCAGGCGGCGACCGAGGAGTCGACGCCGCCAGAGACGCCCACCATCACGCGCGGAGTGCTCATGCGACCTCCCGGACCAGCGAAAGCGGGTGGCGCTGGCCACCCAGGTAATCGGCCACCACCTGCCACACCAGCGGACTGCGCTGGCGCTCGCCGGCGGCCTGCAGCTCGGTCGGGGTCAGCCACAGGGCGCGGTCGATGCCGGTGTCCAGTGGCTGCGCCGGGTCGTGCGAGACCGGGCGCGCCGCGTAGCAGAAGCGCAGGAAGACGGTGCCGTCGCCGGCGGTCCACTGGTAGCAGCCAATGAAGTGGGTCAGCTGCACCGTCCAGCCGGTTTCCTCGCGGGTCTCGCGCAGGGCAGCCTCGGCCAGGCTTTCACCCCGCTCGAGGTGGCCGGCCGGCTGGTTCAGCACCCGCCTGCCATCGATGGTCTCTTCAACCAGCAGCACGCGGCCGCCGTCGACCACGACCGTGGCGACGGTGGCGTGTGGTGCCCAGCGCGGGTCCAGCGTGGCGTTCAACTCAGAATTCGTCCTGCTTGGTCAGTTCCAGCTCCATCGCGTCGGCGGTGCGGATGGCCGCATCGATGGCGTCGCTGAGCTGGTCGGCGGTGGCATCGGCGTCGATCTTCACCACGAACATGGCGGTGGTGTCCTGCTTTACCCAGCCGCCCATCTTGGCATCCTGCGAATCTTCCAGCAGGCGGTTGGCCACGGCCACCGGGAACTGCTTGGTCTTGGCGCTGTAAGCGGGCGACCAGATCTCGCGGATGTTGTGGGTGCCGAAATCCTCTACCGACGAACGCACATAGACCATCTGGGTGCGGTCACCCTCGACATCGAACACCATGCGATAGTCGCTGTCTTCGTCGACTTCGTAGGTGTAGCCCAGCTTGTCCAGGTGGCGCGCCACGGCCTTGTCGGCCTCGGGCGCGGCGGTGGCGGATCCAGCGGCGGCCAGGGCAATCAACAAGGCGGGAAGAAGGGTCCTTTTCATGAAGATCCTGTGAAACAGTGTGGAGAGAAGGTGCAATTGTGACGGTGGGCGTGCGTGCCGTCCAATCTGCGGCAGGCCGACGCAGGCTTGCCCGAGCCTCTATAATGGGCAGATGCCCCATGAGTCTTCCCCCGATTCCCAGCACGAGCACGGCGTTGCCGTAGAGCCCGCGCGTCCGGAAGTGGCGCCGCCGCCGTTCTACCAGGTGATGCTGCTCAACGACGACTACACCCCGATGGATTTCGTGGTGGATGTCCTGCAGCAGTTCTTCAGCATGGACCTGGACAAGGCCACGCAGGTGATGCTGCACGTCCATACCCGCGGCCGTGGCGTCTGCGGGGTGTTCACCCGCGAAGTGGCCGAGACCAAGGTCGCCCAGGTCAACGAGTATTCGCGGATGAACCAGCATCCACTGCTTTGCACGATGGAAAAGGCCTGACCGGCTGCCGATTCTCGTCCGGGCACGTCGATTCCGGACCCGGTGTGCCCACCAAGGTGGGCACCTGCCAGAGCAGAAGCCTGTAGAGCCGAGCCCACGCTCGGCTGCTGTTCACCCAGTCATCCAGATCTCTGCCAGCAGCAGCCGAGCACAGGCTCGGCTCTACAGCTGGATCAGGCCTCCGCCAGTGCCTCCAGCGCCATTTGCGCTACCGCCTCGTCGATGTCGGCCGGATCGCCGTCATCGCGGAACCACACCGCCGACAGCGCCATGCTGGCCGCGATCCAGCGCAGCAGGCGGACGCGCTCAAGGCCCGCCAGCGCGCTGACCTGATCGAGCCGTGCCGCAAACCGCTCGGGCCGGGTGGCCACGTGGATACCCGGGCCGCACAGGTCCGGATTGCTGAACAGCGTGGTGTAATCAAACGCGCGATCGCCCAGCAGCCGCTTCGGGTCGATCGCCAGCCACCCGCGTGCACCGAAATCCAGCACGTTGTCGTGGTGCAGGTCGCCGTGCAGCGGCTGGATCTCCTGTTCGTCCTGCAGCAGCCCTTCCGCCAGTGATCTGCACTGTTCCAGCAGTGGCGGCAGCACGGCCCTTGGCTGCAGCAGGTCGGCGAACCATGTACGCAGGCAGACCAGGTCCGCTGGAGGCGCGCTCCGTGGCCGGTGCAGCCGCTGCAGGACCTGGCACAGGATCGTGGTGCAGGTGTCGTCGTCGCCCTGGATCGAACGTTGCCGCAGCGAGTCGCCGCCGGCACGCTCGATCAGGATCGCCGGCCCCTCGTGGGCCAGCAGATGGGCGGCGCCGTCGCCAGCCCACCAGCGCAACAATTGATGGGCGTTCTGTTCCTCGGGTTCGTCGCTGACCTTCAGCATCGCCGGTTCGCCGGCAGCGGTCAGCACCGGCCAGAGGCGGGCGCGCGGCGTTTCGATGGCCTCGCCATCACGCCGCAATCGCCAGCGGCTCAGGTAGGGTTCGCTCATGCTGGGTGGGCTGTCCTGGAGTGAATGAAGATCAAGCAATCTGTACTGCTAACGCCATCTGAACGCAGCAATCCGCTAGGGTGATGGAAATCGCGTAGTCAGGCCGCATATTGTCCCCATCTGCCGCCGGAGTAATCCATGTTCAGCAAAGACCTCGAACACACCATCGGCCAGTGCTACAAGCGCGCCCGTGAGGCCCGGCATGAGTTCATGACGGTCGAACACCTGCTGTTGGCACTGCTCGACAACCCGTCCGCCCAGGCCGTACTGAAGGCCTGTGGTGCCGACGCCGAACGCCTGCGCCAGGAGCTGGAGCAGGCCATCGAGGCCTCCGTGTCCCGCCTGGCCGAAGATGACGGCCGCGATACCCAGCCGACGCTGGGCTTCCAGCGTGTGCTGCAGCGGGCCGTGTACCACGTGCAGTCCTCGGGCAAGAAGGAGGTTACCGGCGCCAATGTGCTGGTGGCCATCTTCGGCGAGAAGGACTCGCACGCCGTCTACTACCTCAACCAGCAGGACGTGACCCGGCTGGATGTGGTCAATTACCTGTCCCACGGCATCGCCAAGCTGGGCGAGGACGGCGAGCAGCCCTCTTCCTCCTCCGAGGGCGAGGGCCGCATCGAAGGCGGGGAGGGTGAACCCAAGGGTGACGCACTGACCGAGTTCGCCAGCAACCTCAACGAACAGGCGCGGGCCGGTCGCATCGACCCGCTGGTCGGCCGTGCCGACGAGATCGAGCGCACCATCCAGGTCCTGTGCCGCCGCCGCAAGAACAATCCGCTCTATGTTGGCGAGGCCGGCGTGGGCAAGACCGCCATCGCCGAGGGCCTGGCCCGCCGCATCGTCGAGGGGTCGGTGCCCGACGTGCTGGCCGACGCGGTGATCTACTCGCTCGACTTGGGCGCGCTGGTGGCCGGCACCAAGTACCGCGGCGACTTCGAGAAGCGCCTGAAGAGCGTGCTGACGGCACTGAAGAAGGTGCCCAACGCGGTGCTGTTCATCGACGAGATCCACACCATCATCGGTGCCGGCTCGGCGTCGGGCGGCACCATGGATGCTTCCAACCTGATCAAGCCGGCACTGGCCTCCGGCGAGCTGCGCTGCATCGGCTCGACCACCTTCCAGGAGTATCGCGGCATCTTCGAGAAGGACCGTGCGCTGGCCCGTCGCTTCCAGAAGATCGACATCGTCGAGCCGACCGTCGGCGAGACCTACGAGATCCTGCAGGGCCTGAAGTCCAAGTACGAACTGCATCATGGCGTCACCTACTCCGACGAGGCGCTGCGGGCTGCCGTTGATCTATCGGTGAAGCACATCGGCGACCGCCTGCTGCCGGACAAGGCCATCGACGTGATCGACGAGGCCGGTGCCCGCCAGCGCCTGCTGCCGGAAGGTCAGCGCAAGGAACTGATCGACGTCGAGGAAGTGGAGTCGATCGTGGCCAAGATGGCGCGTATCCCCACCAAACAGGTCAGTGCCACCGACAAGGATGTGCTGCAGCACCTGGAGCGCAACCTGAAGATGGTGATCTTCGGCCAGGACCCGGCCATCGAGACGCTGTCCTCGGCCATCAAGCTGGCCCGTTCGGGCCTGGGCAACCCGGAAAAGCCGATCGGCAACTTCCTCTTCGCCGGCCCCACCGGCGTGGGCAAGACCGAGGTGACCAAGCAGCTGGCGCTGCAGCTGGGCATCGAGCTGGTCCGGTTCGACATGTCCGAGTACATGGAGCCGCATTCGATCAGTCGCCTGATCGGTGCTCCCCCAGGCTACGTCGGCTTCGACCAGGGCGGTCTGCTCACCGAGAAGATCGTCAAGACGCCGCACTGCGTGCTGTTGCTGGACGAGATCGAGAAAGCGCACCCCGACATCTTCAACATCCTGTTGCAGGTGATGGACCGCGGCGTGCTGACCGATACCAATGGTCGAGAGGCCAACTTCAAGAACGTGGTGCTGGTGATGACCACCAATGCCGGCGCGGCGCAGGCTTCGCGCCGCTCGATCGGCTTTACCAAGCAGGACCACGCCACCGACGCGATGGAGACCATCCGCCGCAGCTTCACCCCGGAGTTCCGCAACCGTCTTGACGCGGTGGTGCAGTTCCAGGCGCTGGGCTTCGAGCACATCCTGCGCGTGGTCGACAAGTTCCTGATCGAGCTGGAGATGCTGCTGCAGGAAAAGCACGTCAGCCTGTCGGCCACGCCGACGGCGCGCGACTGGTTGGCCCACCACGGTTTCGATCCGCTGATGGGCGCCCGTCCGATGGCGCGCTTGATCCAGGACAGGATCAAGCGCCCGCTGGCCGACGAGCTGTTGTTCGGCAAGCTGGTCGAGGGTGGCAAGGTCAGCATCGACGTCCGCGACGACGAGCTGGTGGTCGAGGCCCAGGCCGAGCCGGAGCGGCTGCTGCCGGTCACGGTGGAATGAGCTGACGCCAGCGGCTTGGCGTGAAAGACTGGAAATGACAAGGGCGGCTTCGGTCGCCCTTGTTGTTGCGCCCCGTGTCGTTCTTCAATGGCTGGCCAAGTGCGAACTACTTCATGTCCTGCCAGTCTTGGGCGACCGACAGTTGGCACAGCGATCCTGCAGGTCGAGCGTTGGTCTTCACGCGCCAGCCTCCTGGCATCCCCGACAGGATGGCCTTGGCCGATGTGCTGGCGGATGTACACTCCGGCCATAGCCATGTGGCGACGAGCTGTTGGCGCCCCCTGCTGTCGCGGTACACAGCCCGGGAGCTGCCCGTCACCGGAATTTCGGCGGGGTCGCGCACGTTGCGGTGATCACCGAAGGCGATGGTGAGTGCACGCAGAGCGCCCTAGTACGGCAGCCACGATGTCGCTGGTGCGGGCCGATTGCGCTGGAGCCTTTGAGGTGGCGGGGGGTTCGGTGTGCGCGCAGGCAGTGGGGATCGCCCTCAGGAAGGCGAATCGATCGTCGACATGGGCCAGCCAATCTTGCCCGTCGCGCCTGAAGCTCAGCGCCGGCAATGACAGTCGCCACTGCCGGCTGCCGCCTTCATTCATCCGGGCGGTCGCTCCGGCCCTTGCCCGGCGTGCCTCGATGGTACCGGGGTCTTCGCCGCTGATGGGAAGCACCAGTAGATCATCGCAGTCGTTGCGGCCCTCCAGGAGCATCATCCGGGTGATGGGGCCCTTGAAGGGGGATGACGGGTCCTCGGTCCACCTGCGCAGCAGGTCGACGGTCTCCATGTTGCCGGAGGACGATGCGTAATGGATCTCATCATAGCGGGCGCTCGGCAATGCAAGTGGCACTGCTGCGAACATCTCCTGTAGCTCCCTGAAGCTGCTGTCTGCTGGTGGAGTGCCGCCAGCTCCGGCTGCTGCCAGGCAGAGGGTCGCGGCCAGAAAGGTTCGAGCAAGCGGGTCGAGCATCGGGTGTGCGGAGTTCATTGCCGCGGTGCGGCGGGGCCTGCATTCTTGACGGCGACTGCCCGCACCACCATGCAACGAGTTGTAAAAGCGTTGTGCTGGTGAGCAAGGGCGGCTTCGGCCGCCCTTGTCATCCATGGGGTCAGCGGCTGCGGCGGCGCGCTTCACGCTTGAACCGCTCGGCATCGATCGGCTCGATGCGCGCTACTTCGCAGCTGCCGCGGCCCGTATCCAGCTGGCTTCGGCCGTCACCGCACAGCTCGCCCGCTTCCTTGCCGTCGGTGTTGAAACCCAGGCGGGTGGCCAGTACGGCCGAAGGGCAGCTGTTGCGGAAGTGCACAACATAGTGGTCGGTGCCCGAGCGGAACAGGATGTTCTTGTCCGCACCGGCGCGAACGATCTGTTGCTCGCCGGACAGCTGCACGCATTGGACTGGAGGAGCGTCGGCTGCTCGCGCAGCGGGTGCCAGCAGGCTGGCGGCCGACAGGGCAAGGGGGATCAGCAGGGGGCGGATGTTCATGGAGGGCAGGGGATGGCGATCCGGACTGGATCGGATCCCACGATGCCGCTGCCGCTGCGAATGCGAATCTGCCGCAAGCAGGGCTGACCGACGTCACGGTGAGATCGGTCACGATGACCTTTGGCGCCCTGGATCGTCATCGGCGACGCTTGGCCACGACATTGTTCCGCGCACGACAAAGGGCCAGCAGCGAGGCCGGCCCTGTCGGAGTGGCGCAATGCGCCGACCGCTTACTTCATGCGGTAGGTGATACGACCCTTGGTCAGGTCGTACGGGGTCATTTCAACCTTGACCCGGTCACCGGTGAGGATGCGGATGTAGTTCTTGCGCATGCGGCCGGAGATGTGGGCGATGATTTCGTGCCCATTTTCCAGACGAACGCGGAAAGTGGTGTTCGGCAGCGTCTCGCTGACGGTGCCCTCGAACTCGATGGAATCGTCTTTCGACATGTAGTCCTGTGCGGTTCAGAAAACGGCCACGCTGGGCCTAAGGCGCGGTATTTTACGCGTGATGGGCCCGGCTTGCAAAGTTTGTGTTAACCCCCGGCCAAACGCCGTGCCGGCAAGCGTCCAACCGCCTGGGTCCAGGGGCCTGCATGGCCGTCACGGTGTACGGCCTGGCGGACGTGCTCCAGGAAGTCCGCGCGCGGCAGGTGCTCTGCGCCCATCCGCAGCAGGTGCGGATTCTCCACCTGGGCATCGATCAGTTCCCAGCCCCAGTCACGCAGGGTGGATGCGAGGCCGGCCAGGGCGACCTTGGAGCCGCCACTGGCGCCACTGAACATGCTCTCGCCGAAAAACATGGTGCCGATCGCGACGCCGTAGATGCCACCGACCAGAGTCTGCCGGTCCCAGACCTCGAAGGAATGGGCGAAGCCCAGATCGTGCAGCTGGCTGTAAGCCCCGACCATCGCTGGACTGATCCAGGTACCGTCCTGGCCGGGGCGGGGGGCCTCGGCACAGGCGCGCATCACCCGACTGAACGCGGTGTCGGCGGTGATCTCCCAGTCGCAGCCGCGCATCTGGCGACGGAAACGGCTGGATAGATGCACGCCCTCGGTGCGGAACACCATGCGCGGGTCCGGCGACCACCACAGGATCGGCTCGCCTTCGCTGAACCACGGAAAGATGCCGCCTGCGTAGGCGTTGAGCAGACGCACCGGATGCAGGTCGCCACCCACCGCGAGCAGGCCATTGGGTTGACGCAGTGCGGTCTCGGCCGGGGGGAAGGCGGCGTCCGGCGCATCGTCCAGACGCCAGGGCAGCTGGCGGGTCATGCCGGCATTGTATTCGTCGAGGTGATCGGTGATGTCTGGCAACATCACCCTCCAACGGCAAGGAGCCCCGCATGAGCGACCCGATCACCGCCATTCTCGACGTGCACGACGCCGCGCGCACGCGCAATGACAGCCAGAGCATGCTGCTGTCGCTGGCCAGCGAAGCTCCGCATCGGCTCGGCGAACTGCTGCGGCTGGCCATTGCCCGCCACTCACCCGGCTCGACCTTCCTCGATACCGCGCTGGATCTGCTGCCGGATGATGCCGTGGTGGCGGTCTGTACCGATGCCTGGCGCCGGTATCGTGACGGCGAGCGCGGCGAACTGCTGGGCAGCGTGGTGGAGTTCGCCAGCTTCCAGGCGCCCCGGGTGTTGCAGGAAGACTGGGAGGTGTTGCTGGAGGTGGCGGCTGAGGATGAGCTGCAACTGGCTTCACAGGTGTGGCGGACTTTGCCCTCTGCCATCGCTGCGCAGTGGGCGCAGATCCTCGCAGAAGCCGCTGACGATCGTGAGATGGCGCGGGCGAGGGTACTGTTGCTGGCGGCGCAGCCCGGGAGCTACGCCGCCGCGCGCGGCTATCTTGCCGACTGGGGGCGGTTGGACGCCGAGGTCTGGGCGCACTGGGCGGGCGTGGCCGATGGACCTCGGCCGCGACGCCTGCATGGGGAGCGGCCGCTGCACATCCGCTTCGGCCGTGATCAGCACCGCGCGCAGCAGGCGGACGAAGCAGGCTGGCGCAAGCGCATCTGGCGCCTGCACCCAACCTGGAATGGCGGGCAGGTGCATCACGCTGGGCAGATGGGAGGACCGCTGGACGCGCTGTGTGGCAGCTGCCATGCACCGCTGCAGCGCCTGCTGCGGACCGATGCTGCTGTGTTCCAGCCGGGTGCGGCGGGTGAGGTCACGCTGGGCCTGTGCCTGGACTGCTGCGGCTGGGAGGATCCTCCCGTACGTTTCTATCGCCACGATGCCACCGGCCTGCCCAGCTGCCACCCCAGCCAGCATCTGGAGGTGCCGGTCACGCCGACCGACAGCGGCGACCTGATGCCGGCCGAGGTGGGCCTGGCCGCCATGGACACCGCGCGCTGGCAGCAGCAGGACTGGGGACAGTCCAATCATCGGCAGAACCTGTCGCGCGTGGGTGGCGCGCCGAGCTGGGTACAGAGCGCTTTGTACCCGGCGTGCATCGATTGCGGCGAGGAGATGCCCTTCGTGATGCAGCTGGACTCGACGCTGCCGACCGCCGGTGGAGGTGCGCTGCTATGGGGTAGTGGCGGCATGCTCTACACATTCTGGTGCGCCAGGTGCCGGGTGAGCGGGCACTTCTGGCAGTGCACCTGAGTGCAGTGTTCCCGTCATCGCTCTGGCGGGTGCCAATCTTGGGCCTAATGCTCTGGTAGGTGCCAACCTTGGTTGGCACGCTTTTCCGCTACGTTCCTGCGCGGAACGGGCCATGTCCCTGCAGCTCCTGCTGGTAGCGACGCACATCGCGTCGCTCCTGCCGGCACCAGTCCCGTAGTGCTTCTGCAAAGTCCGCATCGGCCACCCGGTGCCGGCTCCGCACCAGCGTCGGCAGGAAGCCACGCGCCAGCTTGTGCTCGCCCTGCGCGCCCGGCTCGAAACGGGTCAGCCCTTCGCGCAGGCAGTATTCGATGCCCTGGTAGTAGCAGGCTTCGAAGTGCAGGCCGGGCAGCGTGGCGCCACCCCAGTAGCGGCCGTATAGCGTTTCGCCGCCGCGCAGGCACAGGGCGCCGGCGATCGGCTCACCGTCCTGTTCGGCCAGGAACAGCACCAGCCCGCGCCCCAGCGAGATCGCCAGGTGGCGCAGGAAGGCCTCGGTCAGGGCCGGGGCGTTGCCGTATTCGAGGAAGGTCTGCAGGTAGAAACGGTACATCGCCTGCAGGTCGGCGCGGCTCGCATCATGACCGTGTAGCACGCGGAAGGTGATGCCCTGCCGGCTGACCTTGGCCCGCTCCTGGCGGATGTTCTTGCGGTGTTTGTGGTTCATCGCGCCGAGGAACTGCTCGAACGTGATCCAGTCGCCCGGGTTCTGCCACTGGAACTGCACGTCCTCGCGCAGCAGCCAGTCGTCACCGAACAGGGCCTCATCGCCAGCGGTGTGGAAGTTGATGTGGGCCGAGGATACGTCCAGCGCGGGAAGCGCATCGCCCAATGCCGACAGCAGCGCGGCGCGCTCTGGATCGTTACGGGCCAGCAGTCGTGGGCCGGTGACCGGCGAATACGGCACCGCACCCAGCCATTTCGGGTAGTAGTCGCGGCCATGGCGGGCATAGGCGTTGGCCCAGGCATGGTCGAACACGAACTCGCCGTGCGAATTGGTCTTCAGATACCCCGGAATGGCGCCGACCAGGGTGTCGCCCTCCCATAGCGTGAAATGCCGGGGCTGCCAGCCCCAGTCCTCGCGCAGGCAGCCGTGCGCCTCCAGCCCGGCCAGGAAGGCGTGGCTGACGAACGGATTGCGGCCATCATGCAGGGCGTCCCAGTCGGCGGCGCCAATGGACTGCAGGGAATCGAGGAAGCGGGGCGAAGGCATGGGGGAAGGATAGGTCAGGTAAAACGAAAAGGCCGACGCGTTGGCGTCGGCCTTTGGTTCGAGTCGAGCATGGCTCGACGCTGCCGAAGCGGGTCAGCGTTTCAGCTGGCCTTGCCCTCGGCATCCAGGAAACGCTCGGCGTCCAGAGCGGCCATGCAGCCGAAACCGGCCGAGGTGATCGCCTGGCGGTAGTGCTGGTCGGCCACGTCGCCGGCGGCGAACACGCCTTCCACCGAAGTCTGGGTGGCGTTGCCGCCCAGGCCCGAGCGGATCTCCAGGTAGCCGTTGTTCATCGCCAGCTGGCCGTCGAACAGGGTGGTGTTCGGGTGGTGGCCGATGGCCACGAAGAAGCCGTGGGCGTCGATGTCGCGGGTGCTGCCGTCCAGGGTGGACTTCACGCGCACGCCGGTCACGCCGGCGTCGTTGCCCAGCACTTCCTCCACCTGGTGGTGCCAGACGGTCTCGATCCTGCCTTCGGCCACCTTCTTGAACAGCTTGTCCTGCATGATCTTTTCCGCCTTCAGGGTGTCGCGGCGGTGGACCAGGTAGACCTTGCGGGCGATGTTGGACAGGTACAGGGCCTCTTCCACGGCGGTGTTGCCGCCGCCCACCACGACCACGTCCTGGTCGCGGTAGAAGAAGCCGTCGCAGGTGGCGCAGGCGGACACGCCGCGGCCCTTGAAGGCTTCTTCGGTCGGGATGCCCAGGTACTTGGCGGTGGCGCCGGTGGCGATGATCAGCGCATCGCAGGTGTATTCGTGGCTGTCACCGATCAGCTTGAACGGGCGCTGGGACACGTCAGCGGTGTGGATGTGGTCGAAGATGACCTCGGTCTCGAAGCGCTCGGCGTGGGCCTGCATGCGTGCCATCAGGTCCGGGCCCATCAGGCCGTGGGCGTCACCCGGCCAGTTGTCCACCTCGGTGGTGGTCATCAGCTGGCCACCCTGCTGCAGGCCGGTGATGACGACCGGCTTCAGGTTGGCGCGGGCGGCGTAGACGGCGGCGGTCCAGCCGGCCGGGCCGGAACCGAGGATGACGAGACGCTGGTGGCGGGAGGGCAGGCTGGTGCTCATGTAGACTCGCGAAAAGGTAGATGGGACAAGGCGCTGGCGATGTTTGCGCAGCATCCGTGGCTGGTCATAGAGTGGCGGCTGGGGCAGGGCGATTCAAGCCGATGAACGGAACGTCGTCATCCAGCAGTGGTTTCGGCCCTCTGATTGGCCTGCCGGACGTCGCATAACTGAAAACTGACGCCGTCTCATTTATTATCAATCACTAACAGCGCATTCCAAAGGTATGGTCTAAGGTGGCGAAGCAGGTCCCCGAACGCTCCAAGTCCGACGACAGCAAGGCGTCACGTCGCACGGCCGCGGCGGCGGCGACCGACAATCCACGCCGCCAACGCCTCTGGCGCGACCTTGGCCTGATCGCCATCGCGCCGGCATTGCTGTACCTGGCGGCCAGTCTGTTCACGTATTCAGCGACCGACCCGGGCTGGTCGCATACCGGCAGCGTGGTGGCGCCGGTGCACAACCTCGGCGGCCGCGCCGGGGCCTGGATCGCCGACGTGCTGCTGCAGTTGTTCGGCTACATCGCCTTCCTGCTGCCGGTGGTGCTGGGCGCGCTGGCGTGGATCGCCATGTTCGGGCTCAAGCGCGAGAGCAAGGGCGAGAACGACCTGGACCCAGCGCTGCGCCTGGTCGGCCTGGTCGGCTTCCTGATCGCCGGTACCGGCTTCCTGCACGTGCGCCTGTTCAGTGGCGATGTTTCCAGTGCGGGCGGCATCCTCGGCAAGCTGGTGGGCAACTCGCTTACGGTGGGCTTCGGCGCGCTGGGCGCGAACCTGTTCGTGCTGGTGCTGCTGCTGGCATCGATCACGCTGGCCACCGGGCTGTCCTGGTTCACGGTGATGGAGAAGATCGGCCGCGGCGTGATGTCGCTGGCGCCGTTGCTGGCGCGCAAGAAGGAAGAAGTCACCGAGTGGCAGCAGACCCGGGTGATGCGCGAGGAGCGCCAGGAAGTGCGCAAGGCCGATGCCGAAGTGCGCGCCAAGCGCGAGCCGGTGAAGATCGAGCCGCGCCCGGAGCCGGTGATCGAGAAGAGCGACCGCGCCAAGCGCGACAATCAGATTCCGATGTTCCGTGGCGTCAACGGCGATGGCTCGGACCTGCCGCCGCTGGCCCTGCTGGATGATCCCAAGCCGCAGCCGAAGGGCTACGACGAAGAGACGCTGGAAACCCTGTCGCGGCAGATCGAGTTCAAGCTGAAGGACTTCCGCATCGACGCCCAGGTGGTTGGCGCCAATCCCGGCCCGGTCATCACCCGCTTCGAGATCGAACCCGCGCCAGGCATCAAGGTCAGCCAGATCAGCTCGCTGGACAAGGACATCGCGCGCGGCCTGTCGGTGAAGTCGGTGCGTGTGGTGGACGTCATTCCGGGCAAGTCGGTGATCGGCCTGGAAATTCCCAACGTCACCCGCGAGATGATCTTCCTGTCCGAGCTGCTGCGCTCGAAGGAATACGACAAATCGGCCAGCGTGCTGACCCTGGCACTGGGCAAGGACATTGCCGGCCGACCGACCGTGGCCGACCTGGCGCGCATGCCGCACCTGCTGGTGGCCGGCACCACCGGTTCGGGCAAGTCGGTGGCGGTCAACGCGATGGTGCTGAGCCTGCTGTTCAAGGCGTCGCCCAAAGACCTGCGGATGCTGATGATCGACCCGAAGATGCTCGAACTGAGTGTCTACCAGGGCATCCCGCACTTGCTGGCGCCGGTGGTCACCGACATGAAGGAGGCCGCCAACGGCCTGCGCTGGTGCGTGGCCGAGATGGAGCGCCGTTACAAGCTGATGAGCGCGGTGGGCGTGCGCAACCTGGCCGGCTTCAACAAGAAGGTGAAGGAAGCCCAGGACGCCGGCCAGCCGTTGATGGACCCGCTGTTCAAGCCGAACCCCGAGCTGGGCGAGGCGCCGCGCCCGCTGGAGACGCTGCCGTTCATCGTCATCTTCATCGACGAATTCGCCGACATGATGATGATCGTCGGCAAGAAGGTGGAAGAGCTGATCGCGCGCCTAGCACAGAAGGCACGTGCGGCCGGCATCCACCTGATCCTGGCCACGCAGCGCCCGTCGGTGGACGTGATCACCGGCCTGATCAAGGCCAACATCCCGACCCGCATCGCCTTCCAGGTCAGCTCCAAGATCGACTCGCGCACCATCCTCGACCAGTCCGGCGCGGAAACCCTGCTGGGCCACGGCGACATGCTGTACCTGCCGCCCGGCACCGCGCTGCCCGAGCGTGTGCATGGCGCCTTTGTGTCCGATGACGAAGTGCACCGCGTGGTTGAGCACCTCAAGGCAATGGGGCCGGCCGACTATGTCGACGGCGTGCTGGACGAAGTGCAGACGATGGGCGACGGCGTGGTCGTCGGCGCCACCGGCCTGCCTGAGAACAGTTCTGCCGGCGACGAGTCCGACCCGCTGTATGACGAAGCACTGCGGGTGGTCACCGAGACCCGCCGCGCCTCGATTTCCGGCGTGCAGCGCCGGCTGAAGATTGGCTACAACCGTGCAGCGCGACTGATCGAGGCCATGGAAGCGGCCGGCGTGGTCAGTGCGCCCGAGCATAACGGCGACCGCACGGTGCTGGCACCGCCGCCGCCGAAGTAAGACCCGACGTATCCCCCACGACGTCCAAGGAACCGACGCATGCTTCACCCCGTACCAAGCGCGCTGGCACTGGCGCTGGCAGCCTTCCTGGCTGCCGGCCCGGCACTGGCAGACACCGCCACCTCCGCGCCCGCCACGGCGCCGCCTTCCACCAGCGGCGATACCGAAGCCAGCAATAATTTCAGCATTGTCCGTTACCGCGCCGACTACCAGGTGCGGCCGGATGCGGGCAATGTGCAGACCGAAACCTACGAAGTCCTGCTCAAGACCAAGGCCTCGGTCGAGCAGTTCAGCCAGGTGCGGCTGAGCTACAGCGAGAAGATGGAGACGCTGGAAGTACTTGGCGCCTATACCATCACCGCTGACGGCCAGCGACGCGACGTGCCGGCTGACCGCATCTACACCCAGGAGAGCTACTCCAGCGCCTCGGCGGCGATGTATGCCGACCGCAAGGTGCGGGTGATCGTGTTCCCGAACCTGGCCCCGGGCACGCGCCTGTATTACCAGGTGCGCCGTACCCAGGCCACGCCGTACTTCCCGGGCTACTTCGGCCTGTGGGAGACCTTCAATGTGTTCACCGAATACGAGGACGCCGAAGTCACCCTGAGTGCGCCGGCCAATCTGCCGATGTTCATCGACAGTCGCGGCGTGCAGGGCAGTGATCGCCCGGTGGTGAAGAACGGCCAGGCACAGTGGCGCTGGCGCTATCAGCGCCGCGAGGCGATGCCGGCGCAGAACTGGTCGGCGGCGGGCTGGGAGTTCGGGCCGAACATCATGGCCAGCACCTATCGTGACTGGTCGCAGATGGGCCGCGCCTACCAGCTCAAGGCGGGCCCGGCGGCGCAGGTCACGCCGGAACTGCAGGCGCTGGCCGACCAGGTCACCACCGGCATCAGTGACCGTCGCGAGCAGGCCGATGCGCTGTACCGCTGGGTCGCGCAGAACATCCGCTATGTTGCGGTGTACCTGGGCAACGGCGGACTGGAGCCGAACAGCGCGCAGAGCATCCTCGACAACCACTATGGCGACTGCAAGGACCATGTGACGATCCTGGAGGCGCTGCTGGCGGCCAAGGGCATCTCCAGTTCGCCGGTGCTGATCGGTGCCGGTGGCGGTCCGACGCTTCCGAAGATTCCGGTGCTGGGCCGCTTCAACCACGCCATCACCTACATTCCCGAATTCGACCTGTACCTGGATTCGACCACCGCGTGGGCGCGCTTTGGTCAGCTGCCGGAAGGCGACCTGGGTGCGCCGGTGATGCGCACCCGTGATGCCACGCTGGCGCGCACCCCGGCCAACACGCCGCAGCGCAACGCCACCTCGATGGAGGTGCGTTTCACCTTCGACGCCAACGGCAACCTGCGCGGCGAGACGATCCCGAAACTGGGCGAAAACGCCGAGATCGGCATGCGCGCGCAGTTCTCCCAGCTCAATGCGCAGAATCGTGCGCGCGCTGAAGAGCAGATCATGGCCTCGTCCGGTTTCGATGGGCGAGGGCAGCTGCAGATCCAGGGCGTGCCGGTCGACCTGACCCGGCCGTTCGGTTACCACATGGCCTTCCAGGCCGAGGACTATGCAGACTTCAGCGTGGCCGGCGGCATGGCCGTGCCGGATCCGCCGGGCGGCGAATCGGTGCGTGGGCTGTATGCCACCGCTTCGGCGCCGGCCAACGAGACGCCGTTCTACTGCAATGCCAGCCTGCGCGAGGAAACCTATCGCCTGCAGTTCCCGGCCAATGCCCCGATCATTGCGATACCTGCCAGCCAGCGCTTCACCAATGCTGCGGGCGAGTACCGGGTGGACTGGAGTCGCGAGGGCCAGGAAGTCACCGTGCGTCATCGCCTGCAGCAGAATGCGGTGCGTGGCCCGGAGGCGCTGTGCCAGCCGCAGGACTACCCTGCGTTCCGCGCGCTGTACCGCGAAGTGCGTCGCGGCTTCCGCGGCCAGGTGCTGTACGGCAAGCTGAAGTAGAACCACGCCATGCTTGGATGGCGGGAGCCCGATGCGTGCATCGCCGTTCGGAGGACAAGGGCGTCATAATGGCGCCCTGATCGCCCATTCAGCTTGCGCCGGGCACACTCGTATCCAACCTTCCTGGCCTCCGCGCCCACAGGATTCCTGCATGAACGTCCGCTTCCGCCGTTTCCTCGCCACCACCACCCTGGCCGTGGCCTGTGCCGCTGCCGGCAGTGCCTGGGCTGGCGCCCGTGATGACCTCAAGACCTTTACCAGTGGCCTGAAGGGCCTGGATGGGCAATTCAGCCAGCAGGTGTTCGATAGCCGCGGCAAGGTGAAGGAATCGACCAGTGGCCGCGTTGCATTGTCGGCACCGCGCCTGTTCCGTTGGGAGTACGTGCGCCCGCACGAGCAGCTGATCGTGGCCGACGGCAGGAAGGTCTGGATGTACGAGCCGGACCTGGAGCAGGCCACCGTACGCGAGCAGGGCAAGGAAGAGCAGAACAGCCCGCTGACCGCGCTGATCAACCCGGCGCTGCTGGAGCAGCAGTACGACCTGAGCGAAGAGGCCGCGCAGCGTGATGGCCTGCAGTGGCTGTCGCTGTCGCCCAAGCGCGATACCGAAGCCAGTTTCCAGTACGCCGCGCTGGGCTTCAATGCCCAAGGCCTGGCCAAGATGGAAATCACCGACGCCGTCGGCCAGCGGACCGTGATCACCTTCAGTGGCTGGAAGCGCAACCCGGGCTTCGCGGCTGGCACCTTCAGCTTTACCCCGCCGAAGGGCACCGACGTCATCGGCAACTGATGCCTGACGCCGGGCCTGGCCCGGCGTTACCTGCTCTTGGTGGGTGTCAACCGGCTCGGCTTTGGTGGGTGCCAACCTTGGTTGACACGCTCTCGCGGTACAATGGGCAGGTGGCAAGACATCGTTCAACTTCCTTCCCTGGCCCCGATCTGCTGAGCGTTGATCGGGATCACCTGCGCCCGCTGGCCGAGCGCATGCGCCCCCGCACCCTCGACGAAATGGTCGGGCAGAAGCGCCTGCTGGCGCCGGACAGCGCGCTGCGTCGTGCCGTCGAATCCGGCCGCGTGCATTCGATGATCCTGTGGGGGCCGCCGGGCTGCGGCAAGACCACGCTGGCGCTGCTGCTGGCCGAGTACTCCGACGCTGAATTCCGTGCCATCTCCGCGGTGCTGTCCGGGTTGCCGGAAGTGCGCCAGGTGCTGGCCGAGGCCGCGCAGCGCTTCGCCGAAGGCCGTCGCACCGTGCTGTTCGTGGACGAGGTGCATCGCTTCAACAAGGCGCAGCAGGATGCGTTCCTGCCGCACATTGAACGCGGCACCATCCTGTTCGTCGGCGCCACCACCGAGAATCCGTCGTTCGAACTGAACTCGGCGCTGCTGTCGCGCTGCCGCGTGCATGTGCTGGAAGCGGTGTCGCCAACCGATATCGTCGAGGCGCTGGAGCGCGCGTTGGGCGACCGCGAACGCGGACTGGGTGAGGAGGGCATCGAGGTCGCGCCCGAGCTGCTGCTGGAGATCGCTACCGCCGCTGATGGTGACGTGCGGCGTGCGCTGACCCTGCTGGAAATCGCCGCCGAGCTGGCGGGCGGGGAGGGCGGTCGCATCACCCCGCAGACGCTTACCCAGGTGCTGGCCGACCGTACCCGTCGCTTCGACAAGGGCGGCGAACAGTTCTACGACCAGATCTCGGCCCTGCATAAATCGGTACGCAGTTCCAATCCTGATGCGGCGCTGTACTGGCTGACGCGTATGCTCGATGGCGGTTGCGATCCGTCGTATCTGGCGCGCCGGCTGACCCGCATGGCCATCGAAGATATCGGCCTGGCTGATCCGCGCGCGCAGAGCATGGCGCTGGAGGCCTGGGATATCTACGAGCGGCTGGGGAGCCCGGAAGGCGAGCTCGCCTTCGCCCAGCTGGTGCTGTACCTGGCCAGCACCGCCAAGTCGAATGCCGGCTACGCCGCGTTCAACCAGGCCAAGGCCGACGTGCGCGAAAGCGGCACCGAAGAAGTGCCGCTGCACCTGCGCAATGCGCCCACCAAGCTGATGAAGGAGCTGGGCTACGGCGCCGAGTACCAGTACGACCATGATGCCGAAGGTGGCATCGCGCTGGACCAGACTGGCTTCCCCGATGCGATGGGTGAGCGGGTGTACTACAACCCGGTGCCGCGTGGCCTGGAAATCAAGCTGAAGGAAAAGCTGGATCGCCTGCGCGCCGAACGCGAGGCTGCGCGGGCCGCGAAGGGCCGCTGAGTCGACTTATGTAGAGTCGAGCCATGCTCGACTCCGCTCTTGCATGGGCTTACAGGTACCTCTTGGAACAGCAGCCGAGCATGGCTCGGCTCTACAGGGGTAATGGCAGTCGAGCGCGGTTCGTCACCACATTGTCCTGCGCGCCTGCATTTGGCACACTGCGCGGCGACTTTTTCAAGGATCGATGCCGTGCAGGAAATGATTCTGCCGTTGAAGCGCTACGCCCAGTTCGAGGGCCGCGCCAACCGCCGCGAGTACTGGATGTACCAGTTGTTCCTGTTCCTGGTCGCAACGGCGGTAATGCTGCTGGCCGGCGTGCTGGCGATCCTCCTTCGCAACAATGCCGATGCGCTGGCTGGCATCCTGATCGGCATGATGGTGCTGCTGGGCCTGATGTGGCTGGCCACGATCGTGCCGCTGATCGCAGTGACCGTGCGTCGCCTGCATGACTGCAACCAGTCAGGCTGGTTGTACCTGCTGGCGCTGGTGCCGGGCGGTGGAATCGTGATCCTCATCTTTGCGCTGCTGCCGGGTACGCCGCAGGAGAATGTGTATGGTCCGGTGCCGTCCGGGCCCTGACACTGCATGAGTCGCACACTGCCCGGCGCTGCGGGACAGGTGAATGAAGCCGGCATAGCGCCGGCTTCGTTGATTCCGGGCCGCTGCCGGCGCTACGCCGCGCGCGCCGTTATGGGCAGGCCCAACGGGCTCTCGTGGATGATGCCCCATTGCGGGTACTGGCTGTCGTGCAGCTTGACGTCGACAAAGCCTGCCTCCTCCAGCAGTCGCACCAGATGGGGATACGAGAAGATCCTCAGTTCCAGGGTCGAACCGTCACCACCATGGAAGCACAAGTTGGAGAATCGCTGTTCCCTGCCGTCCCGGGTGATGTTCACAAGGGTCCGATCCGCACCCTTGCCCTCGATCCGGTAGTCGTTGAGCTCCGGGAAGTGCTCGATCGTGACGTCGTGAAAGCCATACGGAACGGAGAGTACGAGAAGCCCGCCCGGCTTCAGCAGTGCCCGCAGGTTTCCGAGCGTGCGCTCGCAGGGGCCATCCACGTGTTCCAGTACATCGGAGCTGACAACAAAGTCATATTTCCCCAGGTAGTGTCCAGCTGGGTGCCGGATGTCCAGCATGGGGCGCTTGTGGAAGTAGGTGTTGATGTAGTCGAACTTGCGCCGAAGGGCATTGGCGTAGATATGGGCGTCGGTCATGCCGATTCCCTTGATCTGTCCGCGCCTGGGAATCCGCTCCAGCACGCGGATCTCCCGCGCTTCGTCGGTTTCCGACTGCAGGGCTGCCATGAGGGCACGGAAGCGCAGGGTGGATCCGCAGCCGATACAGCTGCGGGTTTCCCTCTCGGCGATGGTTTCGCGGGATGCTCGCAGGCGGAAGCCGCAGATGTTGCAGGCGGGCCTCTCGCTGGTCGGGATGCTGACGGGGAAGACGTGCGGGCGGATCGTGTCGAGCCCTCTTCGGGCAAGGCTGCGGCAAATGGCGTACACGCTGTGACAGTCCCTGTTTGTCTTGATGCCGCCTAGCTTGCCGTATGGGCGTGGCGCGAATCCAGCCTGCCCTTTGCCTCGTTTTCTTCCGATGCCCCTCATGCGCGCGTGATACACAGTGTGACGTTCGATCGATGTGATAATCATTCGCGTTTAAGGTAGACTGCGGTCCCTTGTGAACCGGCGGCCCTGGGCCGCTTCTGCCGTCGCTGATGAAGCATTTTGTCCTGCCTTCGCGCCGTGGGCCGCTGGCCCGCAGCCTGGCCGCCTTGATGATGGGTCTGCTCCTGGCCACTCCCTATGCCCATGCGCAGCAGCGCAACCCGCTGCAGAAGATCGGCCATACCGTGCTCGACGAGCCGGCGGCCAGCTACCGCTTCGAGCAGTTCGTGGTGGACAGCCCGGACCAGCAGCGGCGCTGGCGGGTGAACGTGGCGATTCCTGCCAAGGGGGGCAAGGCGGCGCCGGTGTTGTATGCGCTGGACGGCAATGCCGTGGCCATGGTGCTGGACCAGCCGTTGCTGGCTGAACTGGCCGCGCGCACGGCGCCGCCGGTACTGGTGCTGATCGGCTACGACAACGACCTGCGCATCGATTCCAAGGCGCGCACCCGTGATTACACCGCGTGGATCGACCGTGCCGACGATGAGAGCGGCAGCACCCAGGCGGTTGGCGGTGGCGCTGCCGCGTTTCTTGATGTGATCGAGCGCCGCATCAAACCGGAAGTCGAGCGCCGCGCACGCATCGATACGCAGCAGCAAGCGCTGTGGGGTCACTCGCTGGGCGGCCTTTTCGTGCTCAATGCGCTGTACACCCGGCCCGCCGCGTTCCAGTCCTATCTGGCCGCCAGCCCGTCGTTGTGGTGGAGCCAGGGAGCAGCACTGGGCGACCCGGAGCAGCAGTTTGTGCAGAACGTGCATGGCCAGCCGGCGAAGTTGTGGCTGATGCTCGGCGGTGCCGAGCGCGTCGGCGATCGCGGGAAACGCGACATGAACAACCCACGCGTGGTCGCACATCTGCGTCGCATTGGTGGCGCCACGCCGGATGCGGCGATGCAGCTGTCCGAGCGCCTGGGCAAGGTGCCGGGGCTGAGCGTGCGCTACCGCGAGTTCCCGGGCCTGGGGCATGGCCCGATGCTGCCTGCCTCGTTCCACGCTGCCCTGCACGAGCTTTACGGTGTTGCCGACCGCAGCGCTGGCGACGGCGCACCCGCTGGCAGCGACAACACCGCCGAATGAATCCCTTCGCACGCAATGCCGTGCGACCCCACTACCCAGGCGATGCTGCCGGCGCGCAGCGGCCCAGGCAACCGATGAATCCCGCGCCGCGCGGCGTGGCCTACGTGTGCAAGGAGCCTTCCATGTCGTTCCGTCCGTCTTTCCGTCTCACCACTCTCGCTGCCGGCCTGTTGCTGGCGGTCACCGCCACCGCGCAGCCGGTGTTCGATCAACCGGCCAATGCCACCTTCAAGGGCCAGGTCGTCTCGCGCGGTGAGAACGTTGTTCCCGGCAGCACCGCCGACGTGGTCGGCCGTGGTTTCGTGCCGGGCCAGAAGGTCAGCCTGCTGCGTGGCGACAGCGTGCTCAATGCACAGCCGGTGGTGGTCGATGCCGATGGCAACTTCAAGACCCAGTTGAGCATTCCGGCCGATGCCGTACCGGGCACCCACCCGGTGGTGGTGCGCGCCAGCCAGCCGGCCGCCGCCACGGTGCTGAAGCTGCGCGTCTCGCCGCAGCTGCCGCTGTCCGGCCAGGCGCAGTTCGCCACCCAGTCCAACAAGCTGGTGCCGGGCCTTTACCAGTCCGCCTACAGCGCGGCCAGCAATGCCGTGTTCGTCACCTCGGCCGTGGGCCGTCCGCCGGTGACCCAGTCGCAGCTGCTGAAGCTGGACCCGAAGACGCTGAAGGTGACCAAGGCGATCACCCCGGCACAGGTGCCGGGCAGCACCAACGGCGCGGTGTATGCGGTCTACGGCGTTGGCGTGGACGACACCAACGGCAATGTATGGGTGACCAACACCCGCCAGAACTCGATCGCGGTTTACCGCCAGAAGGATCTGTCGCTGGTCCATCAGTTCCCGGTCGATGCCGTGCCGCACGCGCGCGACGTGGTGGTCGATGGCACCCACGGCAAGGTGTTCGCCTCGGCCACGGGTGAGGACCATCTGTCGGTGTTCGACGCGAAGACGCTGAAGGAACTGCCGCAGGTGACGCTGGAGTCCGGTGTGGATGACGGCAAGTTCACCCCGATGAGCCTGGTGCTGGACGAGAAAAGCGGCAAGCTGTTCACCGTCAGCATCGGTACGCCGGAAGCAGCGGTGATCGATGTGGCCAGCGGCAAGGTCGAGAAGGTCATCGACCTGGGCAATTCGATCAGCGCCTCCGGCGTGGCGTTCGATGCGGCGCGCAACCGCCTGTACGTTGCCTCGCAGGGCACCGACAACCTGCTGATCGTCGATGTCGCCGCAGGCAAGGTGCTGCACGACGTCCCGGTCGGCGCCGGTGCGCTGAACGTCGCCTTCGATGATGCCTCCGGCCTGGCCTACGTGAGCAACCGTGGCGCCGGCACCGTCACCGTGGTGAATGGTGACGGCAAGGTGGTCGCCAACCTCGATGGCGGCACGCTGCCGAACCATGTCCGTGCCGATGGCAAGGGCAATGTGTTCGCGGTGAACAAGTCGCGCGGCGCCGAAGACCCGAAGGGCGACCGCATCACCCGCATCACCCCGAAGCAGTAAGTCATACGGTGGGGCGGCGCAAGCGTCGCCCCGCCAGCAAGGAGAACGTCCATGAACATCGCGTCCCGTCTGCGCCTGTGTGCGCTTCCGTTGGCTGTCTCGCTGGCGCTGGCTGCCTGTGGCGGCTCGTCTGCACCCTCCGATGCCAACAAGCCTGCTGAATCGCCGGCCGCAACGGCGGCGGAAGCGGCGCTGCCGGCAGGCTGGCAGCGCGTGGCCGGCGCCGAAGTGCCGGCGGTACGTGACCAGAAGGCGGTGCTGCCGACCACGGTGCACTCCGATGACGGCGCCGACGTCGAGGTGGCCGATACCAGCCGCATCATCGCCGGTGGCGACGATGTCATCGCGGTGATCGAGGCGCTGGGCCTGGGCACGCAGGTCTTTGCCGCGCCCACCAACACCACCACCCAGGCGGGCCTGGCCGCGCCGCACCAGTTCCTGTTCAACCGCACCACGGGCGTGGAAGGCGTGCTGAGCCTGAAGGGCTCGCTGTTCGTCGGCAACAGCCTGCGTCGCCACACTGAACTGTCGAAGAAGCTGCGTGAAGTGGGCGAACCGGCCGTGGTCATCGACGACCTGCAGCCGGCACCGGACAAGGTGCGCAAGGTGGCCGCCGCACTCGGGCTGGCCGAGGCAGGGCAGGCGCTGGCCACACAGGTGCAGCGCCAGCTGGATGAGGCTGCAGCGCTGGGCAAGGGCCTGGGCCATGTGCCACGAGTGATCCACGTGTCGGCGACCGGCGCCGGTGGCGCACCGACCGTTGCAGGCGCGGACAGCGCGTCGGCGCAGCTGATCGCACTGGCCGGTGGCGTCAACATCGGCACCGAGGCAGGGGTGAAGAACTACTCGCAGCTGAGCAACGAAGGCGTGGTCGCTGCGGCACCGGAGGTCATCCTGGTGACCGAACATGACCTGCAGCTGTTCGGCGGCGCCGACGGGCTGTGGAAGTCCTACCCGACGCTGAAGCAGACCCCGGCCGGGCAGGCCAATCGCGTCTGGGTGATGCCGGATGTGCAGCTGAAGTACACCAGCGTCGGCTCCGGTGCCGGTGCGCTGGCCCTGGCCAAGGCCTTCGCGGCGTTGCCGAAGGCATGAGTCCGGCGGATCGGCGCCGCCGTCGCGGGCGGACGATGTTGATGGTCGCTTTGCTGGCACTGCTGGGGGCAGTGCTGGCGTCGTTTGCCGTGGGTCCGCTGCGCTTGCCGCCGATGGAGGTAATGCAGGCGCTGGCGGTGAAACTGGGCCTGCTTGATCCGCAGGCGGTCAGCAGTCGCGATCTGGCGGTGGTCTGGCAACTGCGCATTCCGCGCGCCCTGCTGGGTGCGATGGTGGGCGCGTCGCTGGCGATGGCCGGTGCCAGCCTGCAGGGCCTGTTCGGCAATCCGCTGGCCGATCCTGGCATTGTCGGTGTCAGCCAAGGCGCCGCACTGGGTGCAGTTGCCGCCATCGTGCTGGGTGCTGCGGGCGCGGCCGGTTGGCTGGTGCCGGTGGCCGCGTTCGCTGGCGGCGCACTGGCAATCGGCCTGACCTACGCATTGGCCCGGCCCGGCAAGGGCACGGGCAACGCCACGCTGCTGCTGGTCGGTATCGCGATGGCCGCGTTCTGCTCGGCGTTGATCGGTTTCCTTACATATATCGCCAGCGAGAGCGAGCTGCAGTCGCTGGTGTTCTGGCAGATGGGCTCGCTGGCGCGCGCCAACTGGGCCGATGTGGCGGCCGTGGTGCCGTTGTTTGCCATCGGTGTGTTCGCGCTGCAGCGGTTGGCCACGCCGCTGGACATGCTGGCGCTGGGCGAACGCCAGGCACAGCACCTTGGGCTGGACGTTACCCGTACGCGGCGTCGTCTGGTGGCGTTCAGTGCGCTGCTGGTGGGCGCAGCGGTGGCGTTTGCCGGTTCGATCAGTTTCGTCGGCCTGGTGGTGCCGCACGTGGCGCGCCTGCTGGTCGGTCCGGGCCATCGCTGGCTGCTGCCGTTGTCCGGGCTGCTCGGTGCCCTGCTGATTGTGGTGGCCGACACCGCCGCGCGCACATTGGATCCGCCGGCGGAGATTCCGCTGGGCCTGTTTTCGGCCGCACTGGGCGCACCGTTCTTCCTCTGGCTGGTGCTGCAGCAGCGCCGCAAGGCCGCGCCATGAGCGTGCTGTTGAAGCTGCATGAGGTGGTGGTACGCCGCCAGCAGCGCGAGATCCTGCACGGCATCTCGCTGGCGTTCGAACCGGGTACGGTCACCGCACTGGTTGGCCCGAATGGCGCGGGCAAGTCCACGTTGTTGGCGGTCGCCGCCGGTGACCTGCGCGTTGACGCGGGCGAAGTCAGTCTGCTGGGCCGGCCGCTGGCCAGCTACAAGGCCGGGCCGCTGGCGCGCGAGCGTGCGGTGATGCCGCAGGAGCATGGCGTGCGCTTCGCGTTCAGTGTGGAAGAAGTGGTGGCGATGGGGCGGCTGCCACATCCGCCGGATCCAGCCGTGGACGACGCCCAGGTGGAAGCGGCCATCGATGCCGCCGAGCTGCAGGCGCTGCGCCTGCGCGAGGTGCAGCAGCTGTCCGGTGGCGAGTCCGCCCGGACGACGTTCGCGCGCGTGCTGACGCAGGACACGCCGCTACTGCTGCTGGATGAGCCGACCGCAGCGCTGGATCTGCGTCATCAGGAACGCACGCTGCGCAGTGTGCGCGCCTGTGCCGAGGCCGGTGCGTGCGTGATCGTGGTGCTGCACGATCTGAATCTGGCCGCCGGCTATGCCGACCGCATCGTACTGCTGGAGCAGGGCAGGGTGGCAGCCGATGGCACGCCGTTGCAGGTGCTCACCGAAGACAACCTGCAGCGGGTCTACCAGCAGGATGTGGTGGTGCTGGAGCACCCACGGCGCGGCGTGCCGCTGGTAGTGGTGACCTGAGCGTCCAGTCGTTCTGCGCGGCGACGTATCATGTGCAGTTCGTTTTCTTCAATGGACTGATGTGATGATCTGTCTCTTCCCGCGCGGCGCACTCTTTGCTGCAATGACTGCGATCGCCGGCGTGGTGAGTGCTGCTCCGGCAACCTCCATTTCCCTGATGGATGCGACCGAGCAGGCTTCGCTGATCGAGAGCCGCCATTCCTCCGGCGAGGGCGCTGCGGTGTCGTCAATGAGCACCAGGTACTACGCCAGTGACGAAATGCATTTCAGCTGGGACGGTCAGCAGGTCCTGACGTTGTGCGAGGGTGCGGTGTATCTGAGGTTTCCCGAGGGCAAGCCGGTGGTGTTGACCGCAGAGCAGCGTCAGATGTTCGCTTACCAGGCCATGATGTCCAGTCTTGGAGCAATCGCTGCCGTCGGTGCCGCATCGGGTGAATCCCTGGAGGTGGCGGCTGACGGCAACGAGACCCGCAGCGCGGGAGAGAGTCCATGGGCCTATGGGGTGGAGCGCTTTGAGGTGACCACCCAGCGCATGCCGGATGGCGCGGTGCGCGTGCATTCCCGCAAGACCGAGATCGTGAACACGACGCCCCCGGCGCGCCCGAACGATATGTTCAGCACCGAAGACGACCAGGCGGCGCGTCTGTCCGAGTTGGCGCCGGTGGGCAGCTGGACCGAGGTGGTTGTCCATGAGGGGCCGCGGCTGCCACATGTGGATCCGGCGATGTCGTTGAAGGGCTGGATCTCGATGGGGGACGACCAGGCTGCGACGGTGGGTGAGGCGCGCAAGCTGCACAAGTGCAAGTGAGGTCAGCTGGGGTCAGAGCCCTTTGCCCGTGGCCAAGGGACCGGACCCCGATCGCTGTCGGCTTCATCGTTCCATTTATGTGCGCAATATTCACTTGCGCGCCAGATTGGCAGGTCTAGAATGCGCCCCATGAACCGGATGCCGCTCCTGACGTTTTTCACCCTGACCCGCGCAAGCGCGGAACGGGCGTGTCTGCCTGGAGCCCCACGAAGCCGTTGAGACGGCCATCGCTGGACCTTCGACAGAGCGCCCTCCGGGGCGCTCTTTTCGTTTCTGCTTTCCCGGAAGTCGACTAACAGTCGACTCTACCCAGTACCCAAGGAGAACGTGCCATGCACCAGATCGCCGAGACCGAACGCTAGCCGCGCACCCTGTCGCCAACCGGGGTGCGCGGCCCCCGAAGTTGGCTTTGCAGGAACCTTTCTCATGAACACCCAAGTCCTTTCTCGCCGTCGCAACCTCGGCATCATTGCCCACATCGACGCCGGCAAGACCACGCTGACCGAACGCCTGCTGTGGAAAAGCGGTGAGATCCATCGCGTCGGCGAAGTGCACGATGGCAACGCGACCACCGATTTCTCGGCGATCGAACGCGAACGTGGCATCACCATCGGCGCTGCTGCCGTACAGGCGCAGTGGGCGCCGCGCGACCTGCCGCCGCATCGGCTGACCCTGATCGACACTCCCGGCCACATCGACTTCGCCATTGAAGTCGAGCGTTCGCTGCGTGTGCTCGACGGCGCCGTGGCCGTGTTTTCGGCCGTGGATGGCGTGCAGCCGCAGTCGGAAACCGTGTGGCGCCAGGCGCGTCGCCATCGCGTGCCGCTGATCGCCTTCGTCAACAAGATGGATCGCGTCGGCGGCTCGTTCGAGCGCGTGCTGGAGCAACTGCAGGACAAGCTGCAGGCGCGGCCGTGGGCGCTCGGTGTGCCACTGGGCAGCGAAAGCGACTTCAACGGCTGGGTCGACCTGGTCGATGAGCGCGTGCTGCACTGGCAGGATGGTGCCGTAACCACGGTGACCCCGTGGGACGACGCGGCGCGCACCCTGTGGCAGCCGCAACGCGACGCACTGGTCGAGGCCGTGGCCGACCACGACGAACTGCTGGCTGATGCCTGGCTGGAAGGTCGCGCGATCGATGCCGAACAGCTGCGCGCGGCGATCCGACGGGCGACGCTGGCCGGTGCGGGCGTGCCGGTACTGGCCGGTGCGGCCTTCAAGGACAAGGGCATCGAGACGCTGCTGGATGCGGTGGTCGATTACCTGCCGTCGCCGCTGGATCGGCCTGCCGTGACCGCCGAAAGCGAGAGCGGCGAGGTGGTGCTGTCGCCGGATCCAGACGGTCCGCTGGCGGGCCTGCTGTTCAAGATCACCCACCAGCAGCACGGCGCATTGAGCTTCGTGCGGCTGTACTCGGGCACCTTGAAGGTCGGTGATGCCGTGGCCAGTTCGCAGTATCCGCAGGGGCGGCGTGTCAGCCGCCTGGTGCGGGTGCAGGCCGACCAGACCCATGACATCGAGCAGGCCGTGGCCGGTGACATCGTCGCGGTACTGGGCTGGAAGGATGCGGTCAGCGGTGAAACGCTGAGCGGGCGTGCGCAGCCGCTGCGCCTGGAGAACATCCAGGCACAGGCGCCGGTGCTGGCGTGGCGGCTGGAGCCGGCGCGTGCGGCCGACCTGATCCGGATGGCGCAGGGCTTGGCCAGCCTGGCCCAGGAAGATCCCTCGTTCCGCGTCGAAACCGATCGCGACACGGCGGAAACCCTAGTCTGGGGCATGGGCGAGCTGCACCTGGAGGTGATGGTCGAGCGCCTGCGCAGCGAGTGGAAGGTCGAGGTGGGCGTAGGTTCGCCGCGCGTGGCCTATCAGGAGACACCGCTGCGTGCGATGACCGGCGTGGTGGGGCGGCTGGTCAAGCAGACCGGTGGCCAGGGCCAGTTCGCGCACGTGGTGCTGGATGTGTCGCCGCGCGAGGACGACCGGGTCGTGTTCAACGACCGCATCGTCGGTGGCGTGGTGCCGCGCAGCTTCATCGCGGCGGTGGAGAAGGGCGTGCGTGCCGCGCTGTCGGAAGGTCCGCAGGGCCATCCGGTGGTCGGCATCGAGGTCAGTCTTGTCGATGGCCAGACCCATGCCAAGGACTCGTCGGAGATGGCGTTCCACCGTGCCGGTGCCGAGGCGATCAAGGCGGCGCTGGTGGAGGGCGGTACGCAGCTGCTGGAGCCGGTGATGGCGGTGACGGTGCATTCGCCGTCGGCGTCGGTGGGTGATGTGGTGGGCGACCTCAATCGCCGCCACGGCCGCATCACCCGCATCGACGACCAGGAGGGTCGCGCTGAAGTCAGCGGCTTTGCGCCGCTGGCGCAGCTGGTGGGTTACACCACCTCGCTGCGGTCGCTCAGCCAGGGCCGCGCCAGCAGCGAAGCGCACCTGCATGGGTACGAGCCAGTGCGCACTGCATGAGGAAAGTGAGGGGAGCCCGTTCGCGGGCTCCCTTTTTTGCGACGGCTTTTTTGCATTGCATCGCAACAAAACTGCAGAAAAAGCTGGATTAAAGTGATGCCTCACGATAAATTGCGCACCCCCCGTTGCTCGCCGCCGCCCGCACCCCTCTCATGCGTGATGACAAAGACCCCGGAACCCTGGAGCTGACCCTGCCGCGAAAGCGCGGTCGTCCGCCCAAGTTCGGGTACGCAATGAGTGACGCGCAGCGCGCAGCGCGCTACCGCGCGCGCCGGGCCGGGCAGGCCAACCACGCCGATGTGCGCTCCTGCTCGGACATGGTGCTGCTGGACAAGATCCGCGCTGCGGTGAGCGCGCGCGACACCGAGCTGGCCGGGTTCCTGGTCCACGTCCTCTGGCAGCGCTACCCCCTGCAGTTGAAATAGGCCGTCGGTGGGGTGGCCGTTGTCATCGAGCTTGTTGATAATGCGGGATTCAGGTTGTTCCCGCTGGCGCGCCCGGGATGGCAGGCGCGCATGATCGAACGGTTCCCAAGATGACGACCACCAGCGACACCACCACCGAAGCGGCGCCGAGCAGCGCCCCCCTGTTCTACACCCGTCCGGTGCCGCTGCAGGCCGATGTGCATGCCGATCTGCGCATCCTGCCGGGCAGGCTCGAGTTTGCCGCCGGCAACAACGCCATTCCGCTGGTGCTGGGCGAGTTCTCGCTGGCCCTGCACCACTTCCCGATCCTGTTCGCCGGCCCGACCGCCGTGCCGATGGCCGCCGTCGGTGTTTCCGACCAGAACCTGTTCATCAAGGACGGCCTGTGGGAAGACGAGGCCTACATTCCGGCTTACCTGCGTCGCCACCCCTTCATCTTCATCGACACCGGTGCGGACAACGACTTCCTGCTGGGCATCGACGAAGAGAGTTCGCGCGTGGTCAAGGGCGGTGACGAAGGCCAGCCGCTGTTCGTTGATGGCAAGGCCACCGACATGGTGCAGCAGGCGTTGGAGTTCTGCGGCCAGTACACCCGCGAGCACGAACAGACCCAGGCCTTCTCCAAGGCGCTGATCGACAGCGGCCTGCTGGTCGAGCGCAACGCCACCGTCCGCACTCCGGATGGCCGCGAGTTCAATCTCAACGGCTTCCTGGTGGTGGACGTCGAGAAGTTCGTAGCGCTGCCGGAAGCGACCGTGGTCGAGTGGCACCGCAGCGGCTGGCTGGCGCTGATCCACCAGCACCTGATGTCGCTGGGTCGCTTCAATGACCTGACCCGTCGCCAGGTCGAGCGCCTGGCGGCCTGATCAGGCCGATGGTGAGGCTTCCGCCTTGCGGGAGCCGTGCCACTTCTGCAATCCCCGCAGCAGTCGCCGCGCCTCGACCCAGTCGGGCGCGGCATCCTGACCCAGCTCCCACAGGTCGCCCGCCGTTTCGGCCTGCGCCTGTGCGCCGCACATCTGCAGGGTGCCCTGCAGGCGATGGGCATGATGACTAAGCGCTGCCGCGTCGATGTCTTCCACTGCCTGTTCCATCCGCGTCAGCTCGCGACCAATGTCGGCGATGTAGCCGGGATCCCAGTGCGCAGCGATGTCGCAGGTGCTGGCGGGTACGTTCATTGGGCGCTCCAGTGCCCGCAGCAGTTCCGCAATCTGCAGTGGCTTGGTCAGGGTGGCATCGAACCCGGCCCTGCGGCAGCGTGCCGCATGGCGTCTCCCACGGTGCGCCGACAGGGCAATCAGACGCAGCGGTTGCCGCGCCTGCCCGCGGAGCTGTTTCGCCAATGCATAGCCGTCCATATCCTGAAGCCCGATGTCGAGCAGGATGACGCTGCGCGGCCGCACGGCCTGCTCGGCCAGCGTGCCGGCGGCGTCGCCCAGTGCATGCACATCGGCGCCCAGGCATCGCAGTTTCTCGCTGATCATCCTGCGGTTGAGCGCATGATCCTCGACCAGCAGCAGCTCGACGCCGCTCAATGGCATGGCGGTATCGACAGCGTTTGCAGGCGGTGCAGCGGTCGCGGCCGGCCGCACCGGCAGGCGCAGCGTGAAGCGACTGCCTCGCCCATGCACGCTGTGCACGGTCAGCGTGCCCCCCATCGCCCTGCTGAGTTCATGCGCGATGACCAGGCCAAGGCCACTGCCACCACGTTTCTGTCCGTCCTCGCTCTGCTCGAACGGCCGGAACAACAGGGGGAGTTGCTTCCCGGGAATGCCAATGCCGCTGTCGACAACCTCCAGCAGCAGCTCGTGCGGAAGGGGAGCGGGTGACAGCTGCAGGCGCAGTTCGACACCACCGATATCGGTGAACTTCAACGCGTTGCCCAGCAGGTTGTCGACAATCTGACGCACACCCTCCGGGTCCAGCATGACGATGGGGGCCGGCCCGGACGGGGCATCGAAGCGTAGTGCCAGTCCCTTCTGCCGCGCCTGCGGCCGCAGAGCAGCCAGCGCGTGGTTGCAGAGCAGGGTGATGTCACAGGGGCGCATGCTGGGCGTGTAGGTGCCGCTGGCCAGACGCGAGAATTCCAACGAACGGTTGAGCAGCCCGCGCAGCGCGTGGCTGGCCGCTTGCGCGGCTGCAAGCAGTTCGCGCTGGCCTTTGGGTGAAGAGGACTGGCCCAACAGCTCGATCGAGGCCAGCAGGGCCTGCGCGGCATTGCGCATCTCGTGGCTGATCATGCCCGCCGCCCGCGCCTGGTTCCGGCCCTGGCGGGCCCGGCGGCCGCGCACTGCATGCCAGATCCACGGCAGGCCGGCGAGGGTGCCGAGCAGTGCCAGCAGCCAGGGCGGGGAGGGTGTGCGTACCCGGTCCAGGGTGCGCTCCAGCGAGGTGGGCAACACCTGCAGGGCCCACAGATGCATCAGGCTGGCGTGTTCTTCCAGCGTGATGTCGCGCAGGGCCTGTTCGATGTGTCGAAGCAGTGGCTGGTCTTCATGGCGGCTGAGCAGGTGCAGGTCGGTGGAAAAATCGCTGTGGAACGGGTGAACTTGCAGCTGGCCGCCGAAGTGTCGCCGGATCAACGGCCGAAGGGTGCTTTCCAGTCCGATCGCGACGTCGGCGGCCCCCGTCGTGACGGCTGCCAGAGTGGCATGCCGGTCAGCCAGGCGCAGAAGAGGGATGCCGGGGTGGTGGACCGTGAGCCAATCTGCGTACGGGCCGCCGTCGACTACGGCCAGCAGGTGTTCGTTCAACTCAGCAACATGGCGCGGCAACCGTTGCCCGGCGCGCCCAGCCAGCATGGTCCTGCCGCCGGGAAATGCGTGCGACGCCCGCAGTTCGGGGCAGGGAAACGGCTTCTGGCCAGGCGCGCCCATCACCAGCGCCAGATCCGCCTCGCGCTCGCATATCGCCGCCATCGACGCATCAACATCGGGATAGGCCTGCTCCAGGAAGCGCAGTTGCGCGTGCCGCTCCACAAGGCTGGCATATCCATGGGCCAGGGTCGGCATCGGCGCCGATTCGGCCAGGGCCGCAGGCATCTGTCGCAAGCCGGGCGCGGTGGCCACCCGGACGTCGCGTCCGGGTGCCCATTGTTGTGGCCGGGTATCCCCGACGGATGCGACCGGCAGCAGAATGAGGGCCAGCAGCAGGGCCGGCGTGCGCCACCGCAGGCGAGCGGGTGTTCTCATGACGACTCCATCTGGCGCCGCATGGCGTAGATCTCGACGGCGTTTCGCAATCCAAGCTTGCGCAGGGCGGCGGTCTTCTGGGTGCTCACCGTCTTGATGCTGCGGTGGCGGCGCAGCGCGATCTCGGAAACGGTCAGTCCGGCCAACAGCAGATCCAGCACTTCGCGTTCATTGCGGCTGAGTTCGAGGTAGCCGCCCGGCAGCGCGAAATCCGGCGGCAGGCGCGTCAGGCCCTGTGATATGCGTACGATCGCGTCCGACAGCATGGCCAGCGGCTCGGCCTTGCTGACAATGCCGCAGATGCCACCGTCAATCAGCTGGTTGATGTGTGTCGTGGGTGTGAGGGTGGCAAAGGCGAGCAGCGGAACGCAGGGAAAGCAGTTGTGCAGCAGGCTCACCAGTTCCGTGGCGCTGCGGTCGCCCTGGCCCAGGGTGAGGTCGATGATGGCAACGTCCACGGGCATCCTCTGCAGGCTGCCGAGCAGCGCATCACTGTGGGCATGGCTGGCCACGATGCAGAAGCGGTCGTCACTGGAAAGGTGCAGGGCGGTACCACGACGGACGACGTCATGGTCGTCCAGAAGCGCCAGCCGCAGCCGACGCGGTGCAGGAGATCCATTCATGCGCTGGGAGGTGATCGGCGCCCATGAGGCGTGATGACCATTCTGGCGCCACTGTCGCGTCGAACATCGAAATTGCTCTATTTTTGCGACTATTCCTAAAAACCGATGCTCCGTTCCAATCGATTCGGGACAATGCATTGGTGAAGTGTATCGATTGGCAGGAAGCAGTCCCCGGGTTGCAAGAATGATCCGGCTGCCGCGTGGAGGGCGCAGGCACGCGGCGTCTTCAGTTCTCACCAGGCCGGACTTCACTGATCGAGACGTTGCGGGACGCAATCGCGTGATGTCTGCCGCGCACTAGCGGTTGGATTGCGGCACGCGCCGCAGGCGGCCTGTGTCGTAGCCCATCTCGGCGATGCGCTGCACGGCCTGCTGGTAATCGCTGTCGGATACCTGTGGCGTGCGCGCCATGTACCAGACGTAGTCGCGCTTGCTGCGTGCGACGATGGTCTGGCGATAGTCGTCATCCAGCCAGGCGATGATGTACTCGGCCTGGATCGGCCAGATGAACTGCATGCCCCAGATCGCGCCATCACCTTCCTTTTCGACATGGCCGATGGGGTGCATCGACTTCTGCGGGGCATCGAAGCTGCCCTTGCGATAGGTAAAGGTGGTCTGGATGCGCCCGTCCGGCTTCAGGGCATAGCTTTCCACCGCATCGTAGGCATCGCGTTCGGGCCAGGACGGGATATGGGCGATCACATACCAGTCGCCCATGAAGCGCGGCACATCCACCGAGGGCGCACGCGGCAGTGGCCGGGTGTCGCTGGACGAGCAGCCCGAGCCGAACAGGCCGACCGCGATCAGCGGTAGCAGCGAGAACATGCGCATGTCACACCTCAGCGGGGACGGAACAGGTAATGGGCCACCAGCCATTGCTGGCCGTCGTCGTAGCCGAACAGCCCGGCACACGCCATCCAGAACATCCGCCAGCGTTGCCACCAGATGCGCGCGGCCGCAGGCCCATAGGTCGCCGCCAGTACCGGCATCACCCGGTGGCGCGCAGCGTCCTGATTGGCCAGCCAGTGCTCGGCGGTGCGCTGATAGTGGGTGCCGTCCAGCAACCAGCGCTGATCCAGCCGCAGGTCGCGTTGGAAATGCAGCAGGGTATCGGCGGCGGGCATCAGGCCGCCGGTGAAGAAATGGCGGCCCATCCAGTTGTCGCCGCCCTCGGTTTCGAACGGATACATCAAGGTGCGATGGGCGAAGATGTGCACGAACAACGCACCGTCTGGCTTCAGCCACTGCGAAATGCGCGCCAGCAGGCGCTCGTAGTTGCGCACGTGCTCGAACATCTCGACCGAAACGCAGCGATCAAACTGCGCGGTGGGCAGTTCCAGCTGATTCACGTCACGAGTGAGCACCTCCACATTGGGCAGTCCGCGCGCCTGGCACTGGGCCATGATGTGTTCGCGCTGGCTGTGTGAGTTGGACACGGCCGTGATCGTTGCGCGCGGGTAGCGCTCGGCCATCCACAGCGTCAGCGAGCCCCAGCCACAGCCCAGCTCGAGAATGTGCTGTCCATCGGCCAGGCCAGCGCGCTGGCCGTACAGCTCCAGCATTGCCTCTTCAGCCTGGTCCAGCGTTTCGTGTCCGGTGGGGTAGTAGCAGCTGCTGTACTTCAGCCGCCTGCCCAGGCAGGCCTGGAAGAACGCGGCGGGTACTTCATAGTGCTGCCGGTTGGCGGCATCGGTATGCAGGGCCAGCGGGCTGTCGGCCAGTTCGGCGATGCGGCGGCTGAAACGGGCGGATTGCGCTTCGATACCACCGGTCGATTCTTCCTGCAGGCGTTGCGCGCACAGCCGCCGGATGCCGGCACGCAGCGCAGCGTCCGGCAGCAGGCCGCGTTCGGCCCAGGCGGTCAGCCCGGTTTCTGCTTCCTCTGCCGGAGTCAGTGACGGTATCGCGCTCATGCGGAATGCTCCTTGGAGGGGCGGGGGAACCAGGGGAAGAACATCGGTGTGCTGCGCTGGTAGGCGCGGTAGTCGTCGCCGCGGCTGCGCAGGGCCTGCTTTTCGGTGAACGGGATGCCGCTCAGATAGCGCAGGAATACATACATCAGCACGGGGCCGAGCCAGGCCAGCCACCACAGCGGGGAGCCGATCGCCAACAGCACGTAGGTGAACCAGTGCAGCCACTCGAAGAAGTAGTTGGGATGGCGGGAATACCGCCAGAGCCCATCACGGCAGGTTCGGCCCTTGTTCGCCGGGTTGGCGCGGAACCGGGCCAGCTGCCGGTCGGCCAGCGCTTCTCCGCCCACGCTCAGCAGCCAGATGAGCGCGGCCGCCAGCACCCAGCGCGTCGTGCCAGCGGTTTGATTGGTGGCGACCGCGACGAAGGGCAGGGCAAACAACACCACCAGCAGTGCCTGGGCCATGAAGAATCCGAAGATCTTCCCCTGGTGTCCCTGCCAGTGCTCACGGAGGTAGCGATAGCGCCCGTCCTCTGCTTCGTGCCGGACCCGATGCCAGAGATGAAGGGCCAGGCGACCGCCCCACAGGCCGCCGAGCACAGCCAGCGCCACCCGTGGCGTCACCGCACCATCGCCCAGCAACGCCAGCAGCAGCGCGGCCGCGCCCACGCCTTTGGCCCAGAGCACATCCACAACGCCGATGTTGTGGTGGCGGCGCTGCCATGCCCAGCCCCAGCTCATCACCAGGGCCGCATACAGCAGCACCCAGAGGAGATTGATCATGACGGCGCTCCCGCAAGGGGTGGTTGTGGGGCAGCGCGTCGCGCGCTGTGGCACAGCAGGGAAAGCGCAATCGCCCAGCCCGTGCCAAGCACCAGGACGCCATGCCACATCGGGCTATTGAACTGCACCGCATCGAATCCACGCGCGGCCGACAGGTAGGCCAGTGGCGCCAGCAGCAGGCCGAACAGGGGCGGCAGGGCAGGATGTCGCTGCAGGAAGCGCATCGAGGTGGTCAGGGTCATGGCGAATGCCGCCCACAAGGCCATGATCCAGGGCGGCGGCCCCCATCCCAGCGGTGCGGCGGCATAGCGCACGGTGCCGCTGGCGGCTGCACTGGCGTCGACCAGCCAGGCACAGGCCAACGCAAGCACCAGCAGCCGCAGGTCCAGCCGCGGATGGGCCGAGGTCAGCAGCTGGCTGCCGATGTAGAGCGAGGCGGCCAGCAGCGCGGGCCATTGCCAGCCGCGCCCGGCGCCGGCCACGGCGCAAAGCCAGACCAGCTGGTTGCCAAGCAGGTTGGCCCAGAACCGGCGCATTTCAGTTGCCTTCGCCAGCCGGGACCGCGGGCCGATGGCCCGGGCGTGCCAGCAGAAGATGCGAGACACCAATCGAACGCTCCAGGAAGCCGCCTTCGCAGTAGGCCAGGTAGAAATCCCACAGGCGGCAGAAGCGTGCATCGAACCCCTGTGCCTGCACTGCAGGCAGCTGCGCAAGGAAGCGTTCGCGCCAGGCGCGCAGGGTCAGCGCGTAGGAATGGCCGAAATCCTGCTGGGCGATCAGCTGCAGGTCGCTGGACCGCGTCTTGGCCGCCATGATCGCGTTGATGGAGGGAATGAAGCTGCCGGGGAACACGTAGCGCTTGATGTAGTCGACGCTGCGCCGGGCCTGCTCGTAGCGATGGTCCTCAATGGTGATGGCCTGCAGCAGGGCAACGCCATCGGGCTTCAGCAGCCGCTGCAGCGTGGCCATGTAGGTGTCCAGGTACTCGGCACCGATCGCTTCGACCATCTCGATTGATACCAGTTTGTCGAACTGGCCCTGCAGATCACGGTAGTCCTGCATCAGCAACGTGACCCGATCCTGCAGGCCGGCGGCCCGCACGCGCTCGGCGGCCAGCGCATGCTGTTCGGCGGAAATGGTGGTTGTGGTGACCTGGCAGCCATAGTGCTGCGCCGCGTGCACCGCGAAGCCGCCCCAGCCGGTACCGATCTCCACCACGCGATCGCCGGGCTTGAGTTGCAGCTGCTGGCAGATGCGGTCCAGCTTGCGGAACGAGGCGGATTCCAGCGATTCGGATTCGCTGGCGAACAACGCCGACGAGTACATCAGGTCCGGCGACAGGAACAGCGCGAAGAAATCGTTGCCCAGGTCGTAGTGGGCGGCGATGTTGCGCCGGCTGCCCTCACGGCTGTTGCGGTGCAGCCGGTTCCAGCCGCGCAGCAGCCAGCCAGCCACACGGGCCGGGCCACGCTCCATGCCGTCCAGCAGGTCGCGGTTGCGCACGAGCAGGCGTATCAAGCCCACCAGGTCATCGCAGTGCCATTCGCCCTGGATGTAGCTCTCGCCGGCGCCGACGCTGCCCTGCGCAGCGACCTTCCGGTAGAACGCCGGGTCTTCGATGGTCACCGTCACCCGCAGCCCGCCGTGGGCGTCGCCCACCCGGACCTCGCCAAGGGCATCGCGCACGCACAGGTGGCCATCACTCAGGGGGGCAAGCTGTGCCAGCAGGCGGCGGCGCAGGAAGGCATCCAGCGCGCCGGGGCGCGGCAGGGTGACCGAAGGTGTCATCGAGTTCATCGCGGTTTCCCGGCAAGGGTGGGGTGGTCGTGTACGGGGTTGCGCTTCAGCCACAGCCGCAGTGCGTGCCAGTGGATGGCGGCCACCACCTGGGTGGTCATCAGTGGGTAGCAGGCAAGTACCCGCGCCAGTCCGCGGCCATCCAGCGGGCGGCGTTGCAGCGTCTGGGTGGCATCGAACTGGCGGATGCCGTCTCGCCAGACCTGCATGTGCACACGCAGGTCCTCATTGGGGCTGTTGAAGCGCCAGTCGTAACGGCAGTCCATCGGCATGAACGGCGAGACGTGGAAGCGCTTGTCGAGCTGCCAACGCAGCGACGCACCTTCGTGGAGGGCCGTGGCGACCGGCAGTACGTAGGCGTGTCGTTCCTTCCAGGGCGTATTGGTGATCTCGGCCACGATGCAGTCCAGCGTGCTGCCGTCGGCCTGGTAGCAGTAGTAGAAGCTGACCGGGTTGAACACATGCCCGGCGAAGCGAAGGTGGGTGAGCAGGCGTACCGGGCCGGAAGGACGATGACCAAGCGTCTGCGCGGCATGGTCGCGCACGGCGTCGGCCAGAGGCTGTGCCGGATCGCCGAAATAGTCGCTGCGCCGGAACTCGGCAAGGTTGGGGCGATTGACCGACCATAGCCAGCGCCGGGCGAACACCGTATCCAGCTCATCCAGGTCGAGCAGCAGCTGCGCGACGGGGTAACGGAACGCATGCGGGTGCGGATGATGCCGGCGATGCATCACCTGGCCGAAATAGAGCGCACTGGCGTTCATGCCGCCACCTCGCATGGCGCCGATACCCAGCGATGCGGTGCGCAGGCCTCCAGCGCATCCACTACGTGGCGGGCGCTGCGGATGCCATCTTCATGGAAACCCCAGCCCCAGTAGGCTCCTGCAAACCAGGTGTGGCGATGGCCCTGCAGGTCTGCCCATCTCTGCTGCGCGCGAACCGCAGCATGATCGTGCACCGGGTGTGCATAGTGCAGCGTGCGCAGCACCCTGGCAGGGTCGATGGCCTCGCTGCGGTTGAGGGTGACCACCAATGGCGTGCTGCCGGGCAGGCCCTGCAGCAGGTTCATGCAGTAGCTGACCGTGCAGGGCGCGGTCGGATCCCGCGGGACATGCGCGTTCCAGGCCGCCCATGCCTTGCGATTGCGCGGCAGCAGCGACGCGTCGGTATGCAATACCGCTTCATTGGATTGGTAGCGGATGGCACCCAGCACTTCGCGCTCGACGGGGTCGGCATCACCCAGCAGAGCCAGCGCCTGGTTGCTATGGCAGGCCAGGATGACTTCGTCGAAGGCCTCGACGCCGGCGGCGCTGTACACGCGTGCGCCCGCGAGCATGCGCTCCACCCGCTGTACCGGGCACTGCAGGCGCTCATGCACCCGCCAACGGCGGCGCAGTGCATCCACGTAACGGGCCGACCCTCCGGTAACGACCCGCCAGGACGAACGCCCGGTCATCTGCAGCATCTGGTGGTTGGCCATGAACTGGGCCAGATAGCGTGCGGGGAAGTCCCGCACCGTAGTGGTGGGCGACGACCACAGCGCCGAGGCCATCGGCAGCAGGTGCTCTTCAATGAAGGCCTCGCCGTAGCGCTGATCGCGCAGGTACTGGCCCAGCGTTGGGCCTTCCTCCTCGGCCAGCAATAGCGGGGCATCCCGATAGAAGCGGCGCAGGTCGGCCAGCATGCCCCAGAAGCGCGGCGATACAAGGTTGCGTCGCTGGCAGAACAGGCCATCCAGCGAGGTGGCGTTGTACTCCACACCGCTGCGCTCGCTGTGCATCGAGAAGCTCATCGTGGTCGGCTGTGACGCCACGCCCAGTTCATCGAACAGCGCCGTCAGCAGCGGGTAGTGCCGGGGGTTGAAGACGATGAAGCCGGTGTCCACGGCCATGCACGTGCCGTCGATCTGCACGTCGTGGGTATGGGTATGGCCGCCCAGGTAATCGTTGGCCTCGAACAGCGTCACGTCGTGCCGTTCCTGCAGCCACCACGCGCTGGCCAGCCCCGAGATGCCAGAACCGATGATGGCGATGCGCATGTCAGTACCTCGCCTTTGCCAGCACCCACTCGGGGATGGGCTTGAGTCCCTTCACCAGCCCGAACGCTGCCATCACGCGCAGCCCGTACCAGGTCAGGTCGATCTCCCACCAGCGGAAGCCCTGGCGCACGGTGCCGGGGAAGAAGTGGTGGTTGTTGTGCCAGCCTTCGCCAAAGGTCAACAGGGCCAGCCAGACATTGTTGCGGCTGTCGTCGCGGGTTTCGAAGCGGCGGCGACCGAAGCGATGGGCCAGCGAGTTGATGGTGACCGTTGCATGGAACAGCACGATGGTGGAAATGAAGAATCCCCACACCAGCAACTGCGGGCCGGAGGTGCGCAGGCCCGGTGCCCAGTGCTCCAGTGCTGCACCCAATGCATACAGGCCGACGGCCAGCAGCACGGGGATGGCGGTGTCGAAGCGGTCCAGCCAGCGCAGTTCCGGGAAGCGCGCCAGGTCCGGCACCCGCGACAGGTCGGTGGTGAAGGCTTCGCGGGTGAGGAACCAGCCCATGTGGCTGCGCCAGAAACCGCCTTCGCGCGGCGAGTGCGGATCCAGCGGCTGGTCGGCATGGCGGTGATGATGGCGATGATGCGCGGCCCACCACAGCGGCCCGCGCTGGACGCTGGACGCGCCGATCACCGCGAACACGAACTGCACGGCGCGTGGTGCCTGGAAGGTGCGGTGCGAGAAGTAACGGTGATAGAACGCGGTGATGGCGAACATGCGCACCGCGTAGAGCGTCGCAGCCACGATGACGGCCGTCCATGAGGTGCCCACCCAGATTGCCGCGATGCACGCCACGTGCATCAGTGCGAACGGTACCGCACGCAGCCAATCGATGCGGCCCGGCTGTTCCGTGCCGGCTTCCGCGGCGTCGCCGGTATCAACCCAACGCTGCAGGGTGCGCAGCAGGCGCCAGCGTCGACGGGGGAGGGGCGATACAGAGGCCATGGCGGATCTCGGCGGGTGTCGTGTCTTCCTTTACGCAGCAGAATGCGCAATGGATGCGACGCGTTGCAGTGAATGTCGGCTTCACGTGTTCGTGACGGGGCAGCGGTCGACCAGTGGCTGCGCCCATGCCTGCTGCCATTCCGTTGCTGGACGTTGTGCCGGAGGCAAGCTGAAGCGCACCGTCACCTGCGGATAGGTGCCGCGCGCATCGCGCAGGTTGCTGGTGCCGTTGAATTCCAGCAGGCGCCGGTCGGCGTTGGCATAGACCAGCGACAGGCGGGGCGCGATGCCGCCATACCAGGTGTCCAGGCTGACCTCGATCGACTGGGCGTCGATGCCTTGCCAGCGCAGGGTGCCGGTATGCCGCACCTGCACCGGGAAGTAGCGCTGCCGCCCCGGCACCAGGAACGGCAGCGAAATGCGTTCGCCCTGCATCAGCGCTGTCCAGTGCAGGCGGACCGCCGCGTCGAATCCCGCATCGATCACCGCGTCCGGCGGCAGATCGAGCCTGCGCTGCCTGGGCGGGCTGGCAGCATCCTCCTTCCAGGCGACCGACACGGCGCCGTTGGCGGTCTCGATCTCGGCCGTCTGGCCGCTGCGCCGGTCCTGCAGCGAATAGCCGCGGGCCTGCGCAAGGGTGCTGGTCGGCAGGTGCTTGCGGGCGAACGACTGGCCACCCGGGCACTGGTACAGCACCCAGCGCTCGGCACCCTCGCTTGCGTCGCGGCGCCAGTGAACTTCGCGGTAGAGGATCCGGCCCTGCGAGGACGAAGCCACGCCCTCGCTGCGCAGCCAGGGGGCCGCCAGCGCGGCATGGGGCAGGCACAACAACAGCCAGGCGATGCGCATGGCATTCATCCGTAAGGGCGGGTCCAGGTCGTACGGCAGACGGGGCGGGTTGGATGCGCAATCCGGACTGCATCCAATGGCCGTCCACGCCCGTACAGGGAACAGACCTTCACCCGCCCGCCGCGAACGCAGATGTACCCTGACGCCGCCAGCACCCTCGCCAACTTCAACAGCGCACGCATCGTGTCCAGCTCCCAGCAGCCCAGCAGCGAGCCGAAAAACTGGGCCGGTGACATGGACGGTGTCGCGCGGCTGCGCGACCGCGACTGTTTCATGCGGATCTACGACCATTTCATGCCGCGCCTGTGCATCTATCTGCGCGGGCTGGGCGCGCCCGAGGCGGTGGCCGAAGAGCTGGCGCAGGAATGCCTGCTGCGCCTGTGGCTGCGCGCGGCCGACTATGATGCCGCGCAGGGCGCGTTGAGCACTTGGCTGTACCGCATCGCCCGCAACCTGCATATCGACCGCGTGCGCCGCGAGCGCAGCTGGATGCAGGTACAGGTGGCGGTGGAGGACGCATCAATGATGGACGTGGTCGAGCGCAGCAGCGCCGAACAGTTCGCCGACCAGGCCCGGTTGCGCCAGCGCATCAATGAGCTGCCCGCTGTGCAGGCGCGGCTGGTGCGCATGTCCTACTTCGAGGCCAAGAGCCACAGCGAGATCGCCGAAGCGCTGGGCATGCCGCTGGGCACGGTGAAATCGCACCTGCGGCGTGCGTTCCTGCAACTGCAGTCGAAAGTGGGAGGTGCGCTGTGAATCCGCACCACCATCTGCACGAATCCACGCTGATGAGCTACGCCGCGGGCGCGCTTCCTGCGCCGTTGAGCATCGTGGCAGGCGCCCATCTGGAGCAGTGCCCGCACTGTCGCCAGCGCCTGCGTGAGGCCGAAGCGATCGGATCTGTCTTGCTGGAACAGACCCAGCCAGCTGTGGCCGACCTGCGTCGCGAACAGTTGCGTGATGCGATGTTGATGCGGCTGGCGGGGGATGCGCCTGCCTTGGCTTTGGCCTCGCGGCCCGCTTCGAGAGAGCGGCCCGAAGCCGATCCGGACCACCTTCCTGCTTCGCTTCACCCGTATTTTGGTGCGTCGCTCAGTGGCCTGCGCTGGCGCTGGATGGCGCCGGGCGTGCATTGCATCCGCGCAGTGCAGATGCCTTCGTTGATCATGCTGAAGATCGCCCCGGGCAAGTGCCTGCCGATGCACAGCCACGGCCGCAGCGAGCTGACCCAGATCCTGCGGGGCTCGTACAATGATGCGCTGGGGTTGTTCGCGCCCGGCGACGTGGCGGATCTGGATGAGGACGTGGAGCATCAGCCGGTAACTGCACCAGGCGTGCCGTGCATCTGCGTGTCGGCGCTGGATGCACCGCTGGTGTTCAGTGGTTGGCTGGCAAGGAAGATCCAGCGTTTCGTGAAACTCTAGCGGGGGCGACGATGGCCGGGACGGGCGCATTACGGATTCTGTTGACCGGTGCCGCAGGCCTGGTCGGGCAGGGTGTGGCGTTGGCTTGCCAACGCTCACCACATGTGTCCCGCCTGACAGCGCTGGTCCGCCACCCGGGAAGTCTGAGCGGCGCCGGCAGCGAACTGATCGTTCCGGACTTCCTGCGTATCCAGGGGCGGTTGGAAGAACTGGCCGGGTTCGATGCCTGCTTCTATTGCGCCGGCGCACCACCGGTCGGCACCACTGAGGCCGAATACCGGCGCGTGACCTTGGACACGACATTGGCGGTGGCCAGTGCCTGGGCGGCTGCGAATCCCGAAGGGTTTTTTCTGTATGTATCCGGTGCCGGTGCGGACCCTCGGAGCCGGCTGATGCCGTTGAGGATCAAGGGCGAGACCGAGGTTGCATTGCAGGCCCTGCCGGTGCGTACCGTGATGCTGCGCCCGGGCGGCGTGCGGCCGGTATCGGGAACCGGCACGCGCCACGCGGTGCTCAAGCCCTTGTACTGGGGTGGCGCGCCGCTGATGAAACTGGCTGGCGCACTCGTCCCTTCACTGGTCAGCAGCAATCTGGCGGTGGGCCAGGCGATGATCACACTGGCCAGAAGAGAGCATCCGCCTGCGACGGTGGAGTGCGCGGACATCAACCGGATCGCGGCAGGCATGCGTGATCCGGCCGCGTGAGCTCAGTGCGCGGCAGCGTCCAGCGCGGTGCGTACCGCCTGCGCAAGGTCACTGCGGGTAAACGGCTTCGGCAGCAGCGCTGGGAACCGCCCCTGACTGCCCACCGCTTCGTGGTCGCGTGGATAGCCCGATGTGAAAAGCACGACAATTTCTGGCCAGCGCTCGCGGACCTCGCGGACCAGCTCCCAGCCCGACATGCCGGGCATCACCACGTCGGAGAACAGCAGGTCGACCCTGGTGTCCGGCCGCTCCAGCAACCGCAGCGCGGATGGTCCGTCATGCGCTTCCAGTACGCGATAGCCCAGCAGGCGCAGCGCATCCACCGTGTGCGCGCGCACATCGTCGTTGTCCTCGGCCACCAGGACGGTTTCCTCGCGCGGCGCGTAACCGGCCAGGCCAGCCTGCGGCGCACGTGCTTCGCAGGGCAGGGCCAGTGGTGAGCGCGGGAACATCATGGTGATACTGGTGCCGCCGCCTTCCACCGAATCGATCAGCACGTGGCCGCCGGACTGCTTGACGAAGCCATGCACCATCGACAGACCAAGCCCGGTGCCGCGGCCGACCTGCTTGGTAGTGAAGAACGGTTCGAACACGCGCGCCAGGGTAGCCGCGTCCATGCCGTGGCCGTTGTCGCGCACCCGCAGCATCACGTACTCGCCCGGCGTTGCATCCGGGAACAGGGCGGCGTAATCGTGGTCGAGGTGGCTGTTGTCGACCTCGATCACCAGCCGGCCGCCATGTGGCATCGCATCGCGGGCATTGACCGCCAGGTTCAGTACGGAGGCCTCCAGCTGGCTCACGTCGATCTCCACGCACCAGATGTCCTGGGCGCTGCGGATCTCCAGCTGCACCAGCTCGCCCAGCGCACGCTGCAGCATGTCGTGCATGTCCAGCAGGCGCTCGTTGAGGTTGGCGGCCTGGCTGTGCAGCGGCTGGCGGCGGGCAAAGGCCAGCAGGCGCTGGGTCAGGCTGGCGGCACGGCCCACGCCCTTCAGCGCATTGTCCAGCGCACGGCTGACCATCGCACCGGGTTCGCCTGCGCGCTCGTTGAGCAGCATGGCGTGCTCAACGTTGCCGGAAATGACCGTAAGAATGTTGTTGAAATCATGCGCGATGCCGCCGGTGAGCTGGCCGACCGCCTCGATCTTCTGTGACTGGCGCAGCGCATGTTCAGCCTGCAGCCGCGCGGTGGTTTCCACTGCCTCGGAAACCACGGCGGTGACCACGCCTTCGGTATCCAGCAGCGGGCGGAACGAGAAGTCGAAGCTGCGCCGCCCGGTCGGGAGTTCCAGTTCCAGTGCATGCAGCGAACTGCGGCCCTGTACGGCTGCGGCGACGGCCTGGTCGATCAGCGCACTGATGCCATCGGTTGTGACAAACCAGAGCGATTCGCCGAAGCGCGCGCCAACGGTGTCCTTCTTGTCCGCAAGCACCGCGGCCAGTGACGCGTCATTGGCATCAACCACGCGTCCGGACAGATCCAACAGCACCTGATGCTGGAAGCTGGATTCGAAGATCGCCTGCAGGCGCCGCTTGCTGGCCCGCAACTCGGCGGTGCGTGCCTGCACCTGTCGCTCGAGAACCTGGTTGTCCTCGCGCAGCGCCAGTTCGGCCTGCTTCAACAGTGAAACATCGCTGCCCATGCAGATGTAGCCGACCACGCTGCCATCGGCCGCATGTTCCGGTACGCAGTCCATCTGCACGAATCGTGATTCGCCGCTGCGGTGGACCAGTTCGACCTGGAAGCTGGTGCGCTCGCCCTGCAGTACCCGCTCCAGGCTGGGCAGGGCGTGCTCGAAGGCGGAAATGCCGCTGACATCCCGTGCCGCGCGACCCAGCAGTTCGGCCAGGCTGACGCCGTGCCAGTCCAGGAACGCCTTGTTCGCGAAGCGGTAGCGATGCGCCGTGTCGAGCTGGGCGATCAGCGCAGGGACGGCATCGGTTACCTGCTGCAACTGCGCCTGGCTGTCGTTCAGTGCGGCCTGCGCCTGCACAAGCTGGGTGCGTTCATGGGCCTCCTGCCGCGCACGACGGATCGCATCCGGCAGGCGCTGCAGGCGCTGCTTGACCACGTAGTCGCGCGCGCCGCGGGTCAGGGCCTGCACGGCCAACTCCTCGGTAAGCGTGCCGGAGACGAAGATGAAGGGCGTTTGCGGAATCCGCTCGCGCGCCAGCACCAGTGCAGCGTCGCCGTCGAATCCGGGCAGCACATGATCGGCCAGGATCACATCGAAGGCGCGATTCTCAATTGCCTCGATGAAGGCATTGCGGGTCCACAGGCGCTCGGCCTCGAAATCGAGGCCGGCACGCTGCAGCTGTGCGCTGATCAGCTCCGCATCAAGCGCGCTGTCCTCCAGCATGAGGATGCGCAGGCGCTCGCTGCGGCGCGATCCATCACGCATTGTGCTGCCCCGAGCCGTTGGGCCGATGCGGCGGGGGCTGGTTGGTGATGCCCCAGAACATGCCCAGCCCCTGGATGGCGTCGAAGAACTCCTTGAAGTCCACTGGCTTGACCACGAATGCGTTCACGCCCAGTTCGTAACTGCGCACGAGATCCTGTTCTTCGCGCGAAGAGGTCAGCATCACCACCGGTGTGCTGCTCAGCTGTGGGTCAGCGCGCACCTGTTCCAGCACTTCCAGGCCGTTCACCTTGGGCAGCTTCAGGTCCAGCAGCACCACCACCGGGCCGCCGTGCATGGCGCCGGCGAACTTGCCTTCACAGCGCAGGTAATCCAGCGCCTCGGCACCATCGCGTACATGGATGACATCGTTCAGCAACTGGCAGCGCGACAACGCGGCCAGCGTCAGCTCGGCATCCTTGGGGCTGTCCTCCACCAGGAGGATCGGCCGCAGGTCCCTCATGGGAGATCTCCTGTGGAACGGGGTAGGGTGAAATGAATCGTGGCGCCCTTGCCGGGCTCGCCCTCGGCCCAGGTACGGCCGCCATGGCGGCCGATGATGCGGCGTACATTGGCCAGGCCGATGCCGGTGCCTTCGAATTCTTCGACGTGATGCAGGCGCTGGAACACACCGAACAGCTTGTCCACGTAGCGCATGTCGAAGCCGCAGCCGTTGTCACGCACGAAAAAGTGGTCTTCGTCGACGTTGCGCTCGTGACCGACCTCGATAACGGCCTGCTCGCGCTCGCGGGTGAACTTGATCGCGTTGGCCAGCAGGTTCTGCCAGACCAGACGCAACATCGTCGGATCGGCCTCCACCTCCGGCAGCGGCGCCAGCGTCCATTGCACGTCGCGTCCGGCGTAGTCCAAAGCCAGGCTCCGGTGCACATCTTCGGCCAGCGCCGTCATATCCAGCCGTACCCGGCCGAGCGTGGAACGGCCCATCTGCGAGAAGCTCAGCAGATCGTCCACCAGCGTACCGGCCGACTTGGCCGATTCCACGATGGTGTCGAGGAAGCGGCGTTCGGTATCGTTGAGGCGTTCACCCGCCGAGCTGCCCAGCAGCTCCGAATAGCCGACGATGTGGCGGAAGGGCGCGCGCAGGTCATGGCTGACCGAGTACGAGAAGGCTTCCAGCTCCTTGTTGCTGCGCATCAGCTGCTCGTTCAGCTCGGCCATTTCCTCGGCCTTGCGCAGCACGATGTCGACGATGGCGGTGCGCATCTCGTGCGCGGCCTCGCGGTCGGCGTCATTCCACGGCAGGCTGCGCTGCTGGACGGTTTCCTTCCAGGCCTCGAAAGAGCTGCGCGGGGACAGCGCCACGTCCGGCGCGGCGGTCTTGCGTGGGTCGCCGCCCCAGCGCACGGTGCGCACCACCTCGGGGCGGAACCACATCAGGTAGCTGTCATGCAGCTGCGAGATGGACACCGCCAGCACGCCACTGGCCACGTCGGCCAGGCGCACGCCAGGCGACCAGTCGCCGGCCAGATGGTCGGTGCAGTACGTTTCCTGCCCGGCCTGCTGTGCGGCCAGCCAATCGGCCAGGGCCAGCACGTCGGTCGCGGGCGGGCACACGCCCACGCGCATGCAGTCGCCCTTGTGCACGATGGCAGCGCCAGCGGCGCCGGTCAGCGACAGCAGGCTGGCTTCATCGTGGCGCAGCGCAGCCATGAAGTCCTCGTCGCCGGCCATGCGGGCCAGCAGCTTGACCAGCACCGAGCGGCGCGCCACGCGTTCTTCAATGGCCCGCGCACGTTCCTTCAGGGCAATCTGCAGCGACAGGATCTGGCCCATGAACTCGCACGCCGTGCGCACGTGGTAGGGCAGCCGGCGCGGATGCACCGTGTGGCACGACACCAGGCCCCACAGCTGGCCTTCGTGCACCAGCGACACCGACATCGATGCACCGGTGCCCATGTTGCGCATGTACTGCATGTGCACCGGCGAAACGCTGCGCAACACCGCCAGGCTGAGGTCGGTGGGCGGTGCGTCGCGATGGTCCTCGGCGCGCATCAGCGGGGCAGGGGTGTAGTTGTTGTCTGCGATCAGCCGTACCCGGTTGCGACGATACAGTTCGCGGGCCTGGGCCGGAATGTCCGACTCGGGAAAACGCAGGTCCAGGTAGGACGGTAACAGGCCGTTGCCATCCTCGGCCACCACGATGCCGTTCCAGCCGGGGTCGAACTGATAGACCAGGGTGCGATCGAAGCCGGTGAGCCGGCGCATGTGTTCGGCGGCCAGCTGGCACAGGTCTTCCACCGTCGTGGCCGACTCGATGGCGGTCATCAGCTCGCGGATGGCCGGGTAGAGTTCCTCCAGCGAGCCCGGCTGGCCGGGAACGGGTGACTCCAGCTCGACCAGCAGGTCGGTGGCGGAGCGGTGCACCAGCAGTTGATGCCGGCCGTGGCCGTCCAGGTGCACGGCGCCGACGTGGGCGCTGCTGCCAACCGCGGCCTGCTGGAACAACGCCTCGAACGGCGCCAGCACGCCGCCCAACACCTCGCTGACGTGCTGCATCAGTGGCTCGCCGAACTGCTGCAGCAGCCTGGGCTGGCTGATGGCGCGCTCGCGCACCCGCAGTGACTGCGGTTCCAGTACCAGAAGCACACCGTAGGGCTGGATCGCGCCGGGGGTGTGGATCGGTTCGCGCGCGCAACTGGACAAGGCAGTGTCGTGCGTGGACTCGGCAGAAGGCATCAAAGGCGGGACTCATGATTCGTGGATGGCTGGACTGGCCCAGCGTTGCATCCGGCATGCACGGATGGTGACGCAAAATCGTGCATTCGCATACCGGTACGTGCGTGTGAAGAACGTTTCATTCAAACCTGAATTCTTCATACGAACATTCCAACAGCACTTGCATGTTTCGCGAAAGGTACATGTGCGCTGCACGCGCACTCGACACCGACTTGCGTACGGTGAACGCACATTCCTGAGTGACCACGCCCCGTGAACCTGCAGACCTTGCCTTCGACGCCATACCGCGTGCTTGCCGACAGCTGCCAGTTTGAACTGCTGGATGTGGATGCCCTGCAGGATCCGGCCAGTGGGCGCCTGCTCCACCTGTACTCGCTGGTTGCGCGGTGCATGAGCTGCGAAACGGTGTTCAAGGCCGAGGAAGGGCAAGGGCTGGTCAGCCACACTGCCGCGCGCGTGGTGCGATGCCCCACGGGTTGTGGCCAGCAGGCGTTCAAGCCAGCGTTGCTGCGTGCATGGCAGCCGCAGCGCGTCGCACAGGCCTGAGAGTCCTGATCCCGGCTCACAGCAATCCGGGATTGGCCCGCCACACCGCGAAGTTCAGCGCCGAGGCGAACGATATCCAGGCCAGGTAAGGCAGCAGCATCACCGCTGCGCCGCGATGGAGGCGGGCGAAGGCAACGATCGTTGCGCAGACCAGCGTGATCAGTGCCAGGATGTCAACGAAGGCCAGCGCGCCCAGTTTCCAGCCGAAGAACAGCCAGCTCCAGAGGGCATTGACGGCCAGCTGCACCAGATAGAGCACCAGGGCCGGCTGTGCGTTGCGCCAGCCGCGTTCGCGCCAGACCAGCCACGCCGCAATGGCCATCATCGCGTAGAGCAGGCTCCACACCGGGCCAAACACGCTGGCAGGCGGTGCCCACGCGGGCAGGGCGAGGGTGGCGTAGAAGCTGGCGGCGGATGTCGATGCCCACGCGCCGACTGCCGCCGCCGCAAAAGTGACCACAACCCATCCCAGAAGACCCATAACCTGTGAACGCCGCTTCATTCCGTGCTGCTCCATCCTGTGTTTACCCGCTCATACGAACGGAAGCGGCCAATGGATGCAGCCCGGGGCGATCAATCTGAAGAACCCGCAGCGCTTCCACTTCCGCCAGCCGGCAACAGCGAAGGGCGTTGGTCGAACCATTCCCGCGCCTTGGTCAGATGCCACTGGCGATGTTCGCCATCAAGCTCGATGCCCGCGCCCAGCAGCCCCCAGCGCAGGTAGAGATCGCCACGCTTGCGCTGCTCCAGAAGATCCAGCCGCGCACGTACCGTCAGGCGATCATTCTCGGCCCGCAGGCCATCGATCAGCAGATGACCTGGGCGCCAGCGCAGCGTGGCCTGCGCATCGACCTGGCCGGAGTCGAGCAGGGACAGCGTCCAGCGCGGGTAGTCGGTGCGCTTGGCGAACACGGCCAGCAGGGGGCGTGCATCGCTCAGGGTCAGATCGGTGGTAGCGTCCACCTGGAACGGGGACTGCGCGTCGATGCGGCCCCGCTTGAACACAGCACGGCCTTTCCAAGCGCTGCTGGAATCGGTGCCCGCCACCTGCACATTGCGCAGCTCCACGGTGGTGCCGGACAGATCGAAGTGGCGCTGGTTGAAGTCCCCACGGCGAAGCGTCGCGCTCACGTCGACATCGCCGCCCATGTCCAGGCCTGCAACCTTCGCACTGGCGTTGCGCCCCAGCAGGCGCGCGGTGCCGTGGCCGACGCGGCCATCGGTGTCGAGCGTGGCGTCGCCGCTGAGGCTGCCGGTGCCACGCAGCAGGCGTACCTGTTGAGAGCCAAGGTAGCGGTTGTAGGCGGCCAGGTCAGGGATGGTCGCCTCGCTGAAACGCAACCGTGCGCGAACGCCCTTGCGCAGTTCCTGCAGGCGGCCATCGCCGGTAAGGTCCACGGCCAGGTCACGCCCGTCGAACAGCCGCACATCCTTCGCATCGCTGGGGCGCGCGGTGAAGTGGGGCAGCCGGATCGCCAGCTGTGCCTGGTTGGGGATGCCGGCCTTCAGCTCGCCATGCGCACTGGCCGTGCCGGCCAGCCGCACGCCAGCGACCTCGGCCACGGCTGCAGCCGAAGGGATGTCCACGGTACTGCCTTCGATCAGTTCGCCATTGCGCAGGCGCAGATCTGCTTTCAGGGTGCCGCCGCCATCCAGCTGCAGCCACGGCTTGCGCACGAACAGGGCAGGGATCCAGTTGAGCGAGGTGAACGTCCATTCGCCGCGCACGGTGCCGGAGCTGCGTTCCAGCAGCTGGGCAGGGTGCTGGAAGGGAATCTCGCGCCCGGCGATGTGCAGGTCGGCATCGATGCCGGCGGCCGAATCCGGGCGTGGCGGCAGACGGGCCTGCAGGCGCAGGTCGTTGGCCACATTGAGCTGCAGGGCCAGCACACCGCGATTGGGTGCGCCATCGCCGAGGAAGAGCGGCACCTGCCAGAGCGCGCGGTCACCGGGTTGCAGTTGGCCGTCGATCAGGTGGACCGCCAGTTGCAGGCGTCCAGGCACGGGCGCGCTGGAGATCTTTGGCGTTGTGGCGTCCGTATCCATGCGCACGCCCTGGCTGCGCGCATCCACCTCAAGTTGCGCATGCAGCAGCTTCAACTTGGCCAGGCCGGGCGCCTGGTCGCGATAGTGCCGCGGATAGCTGAAGCGCGCGGTCAGATCCATGTCGCCCAGCAGCTGCACGCCGTCATAGCTGGTGTCTGCCTTGCTGAACGAGACCTCGGAATCGAACAGTTCCGATGGGCCGCCGCGCAGCTGCTTGAGGAACCCGACCGTGCCCTGGCCCTTGCCGATGATCAACAGCTTTCCGAGCCGGGCGCTGCGGATGCTGTCGCTGTGGATGGCGTCGAAACGCAGGGTCCAACCCTGGTCGCCGCGCGGGGGCGACGGAATGGCGTCCTCGACGCGACTGATTTCGGCCGACACGCCTGTGGCCTGCAATCGGGGAACCCGCACTTCGCGGCTAAACAGGGGCAGGACCGCCAGGCGGGCGCTGGCACGCTCGGCGTGCAGTACGTAGACGGTATGGTTGACGTGGCCGCGCATATGCACGTTCCAGGCAATGACGTGGCCAGGCAGCAGCGTGATGGCTGGGCCGGTCGTCATCACGAACTTGTGCGGCTTGCGGTTGGTGACCTGGTCGAACAGCGGGGTGTTGAGGAAGATGTTGCCGGCCAGCAGGTAGAGAACGTACATGCCCAGCAGGATGTAGCCAGCGACGCGCCATCGGCGGAGCCGGTGTGGGATGCGCGCGGAAGTAGGGGGCATGTACTGCTCTAAGGGCCGGAATTCACTCAACTATTGCCGAACCCATGGCGGTGGCGCGTGAAGCGGGTGCGGGGCACTTGCTGGATTCTGCTAGTGTCCGCCTTGCCCGCTACGCCGATCCGCGAGGAATCGCATGGAAATCCGAGCTGCCACCGCCGGTGACTTCGACGCCATTTGGGCGATCTTCAAGGCGGCCATTGCGATGGAGGATTCGCTCCCGTTCGCCGGCACCTTCGAGGCCGGCACCTTCCGGAGCCATTGGTTCGGAGTGCAGGCGGCCTTTGTGGCTGTTCTGGAAGGGCGCGTGGTCGGAATGTACAAGATGGGCGCCAACTACCCGGACCTGGGGGCGCATGTGGCCAGCGCCACCTACGTGGTCGATCCGCTGACGCAGGGGCATGGCATCGGGCGGTCGCTGGTGGAAGACAGTCTGGTCCGGGCCAGATCGGAGGGGTTCCTGGCCATGCAGTTCAATTACGTGGTCAGCACCAATGCGCCAGCGGTTGAGCTGTACCGGAAGCTGGGCTTTGCCGTGGTCGGGACGCTACCGGCGGCGTTCCGGCATCGAACGCTGGGGTTGGTTGACGTGTATGTGATGCACCGGTTCCTGTAGGACGACGCAGGGCAGGGGCTCACGGTGAGCGGGCGACACTGCTTCCACGCACGAAGGCCGCTGCCAGCCGCAGTGCATCGTTACTGCCACGATCACCGCGCAGTGTGTGGGCCAGTCGACCGGGTGTGACGCCGGTCCAGCGCACCAGATCATGCGTGGCATGGGCCTGGTCGCTGTAACCGTGGCGCGCCGCAGCGGAGGCGATGCTGGTGGCTTCTCCATCCAGCGTGTGCAACAGAGCCTGCAGCCTGCAAACCCGGGCATATTCTTTCGGGGTCATGCCCACGGCCGCCAGAAAACGCGACTGCAAGCCACGCAGGGACATGCCAAGCCGCCGTGCCAGTTCCGCGATGCGCAGAGTGCCTTCCGCTGCATCCAGTTCCGCAACGGCCAGTTCGATGCGCTCGTCCAGCGCGAAGCCGGCACAACGATCCCGCAGCACCTGCCAGAGGGGCTCGGGCGTTCCGCTGGCGGCGCTTGCCCGCGCGGCGGCGCTGATGGTCTCGGCAAAGATGGCATCCAGCGTGTACAGGTCCTGCGCCTGGTCGCGAAGCCCGGGCAGGCGGACGCCGGCAATCAAGGCGCTCGCGGCCGGCTGCAGGCGCACGCCGATGCAGGAAACCGGGCCGACAGCCTGCAGACGAATCGGACCGCATTGCTGTGCAGCGAAGCAGAACGGCAGATTGGAGCGGATCCGGCCATCTGCCCCATGAAGATCAGTGGCACGCCCAGTTCCGCCAGCAACTCGCAGCGGCCATCGGGATAGATGACCTGCACGCCTGCCGCTAGCCTGCAGCCAATCCATCAAGGAGGTCTGTACATGTTGAAGTTGAAGGTGGTGTTGCTGGGCGCAGGCCTGGCGTTGGGAAGCGGCGCGGCCATGGCTGCACCGGCCGAGTTCGATTGGCTGGCCGGGCATTGGTGTGGCGACACCGAGGAGCGCAGGCTTGATGAGGTCTGGCTGCCCGAGGCCGGCGGCGCTTTGCTTGGGATGTCGCGCACGCTGAGCCACGGCGATATGGAGTCATTCGAGTACATGCGCCTGCTGCCTGCAGGCAAAGCGGCTGGCCTGCATGTGCAGCCCAATGGCGTGGCGCCAACCTCGTTCGTCATTGCTGACCACGGCGAAAACTGGGTGGTGTTCGAGAACCCGCAGCATGACTTCCCGAAGCGGATCGAGTACCGGCGGGATGGCACTGCGCTGAAGGCGAGCATCTCCGGTCGGGGAGTTGATGGGAAGATCCTACGGATTCCGTTTGACTATCGGCGCTGCGGGGAGTGAGTGGGATGTTGCACGCGCAAAACTATGATTCTGTATCTCATTGATTAATCAATGGATCGATGCGGTGTTGCACCACAATCGCGCGCGCGCCAATGCTGTGTAGTTGGACATTGCACAACGCTAGTGCATGAATTTGGTGCGGCGCCAATGCACGGCTTCTAATTTGAGGCAAAGCCAATGGAGCGGCTGTGCCCGGCGGCGTAGTTCAAACGAGCGTAATCAATGCTGTGGGGACTGGAATGCTCTTGTCCGGCAGGCTATCGATGATTGTGGCCGAGCCGCTCTCGCAGCAGTCGAGGTGGCCATTGGAGGTTGCGAACCTCTTCCTTTAGGTCGGCCCCGCCACGTGGTCGAGGTGGGGCTCGGACTCGGACTCGGAGGAAGGGATAGTCGCGGCATCGCTAGAGATTCAGCCAGCCTCGCGCTGGCCCGCTGACGCTGATTGTGCACAAGCTAATCGCGCGACGCCCCAAGTTGAAACATCCGTGCTCCGGGCCGGAAGGCAGCGACCTCACTCGGTGCACCTCGAGCTGGGCACGAAGCGCGTGAAGCCTAGAGGCGTCTCCCTCAGGCAAGCTTCCTCGCTAAACAGCGCGGAGTACCCGGGCAGGCATGCCTCATGTCGCGCCCAACAGCTGCCATGACCAAGCCATCACTTCGTCAGCCACTGGCCGTAAGCCTCAACATCAATCATCGGTACGGTCCCACTGAACTGAAGTTGGGCGATGAGTTTGAAGAGGAACGCCGTCGCGGGCTTGTTCTCATTCACAAAGAGATAGCGATCCTTGGAATGGTCAAAGAAGAAGTGACCATGCGCAGCAACGCAGCCAAGGTCCAAGCGCCCGTCGCCGGGATTGGCGGTCAGTGCCCTTTCCAGGGAGGGCCCAAGCGCTGGACTCCAGTCACTTTCAAAGGTCAGCAGCCCGCCAAGAATTGGCATCAAGGCCTTTGGCGGATAGACCCCACCCGCGTGCGGGATTGGCAGGCTAGTGCGCTGCAACTGTCGAACGCTTGCCACCTTCTGCTGGGCGTACGCCACCAGCTCTGCATTCGCTGTCTGCTTGGCTTCGAACACCGCATAGACGCTCTCGGCAGGAACAATGATTTCACCCTCGTAGGTGAAAATAAACGGTGAATACTGCCGATCGAAAATCACCACATCAATCTGCTGGCTGAAATTTCCTTGACTATCCACCACGTGTGCCTTCGCAGCTTGATAGCGCTTTGGTAGGTAGGTATCCAGCAAGCTGATCCACACGTTCTCACTGGCATCCCCCTTGGACCCTGGGTGATTGAACGTCTTCCGGACAGTGGCAAGGCGCAGCTGAACATCCTCATGCAATGAAGAAAGCAGCTGTGAAAGTGACCATTGGGACATCTTGGGACCTCCATACACTCAGCAGCAGGCGCTTGCCTGGTCAACAATGTGAAATAGCAGCGACTGGGGTGGGGCAGCCAGCTGTGCCACACGAAACAGTGTCAGCGGCGCCCCGGCGCGTGCTGGGAAGGCATCTCAGCCATGATCCTGAAACGCCGGCGTTGGCTGCATTGGGCGAGCAATCTCAAGCGCGCGTTTGCTCTCAATCGATCGGTCTGGATAAGCATCTAGTACGATCGAGGGGATCAACCGCTGTGTGATGTCAGAGTAGGTGAAGCCGACCTCTTGTCCATCCTTCGCTCCAGTGGCCTCTACCAGCCCTTCGATCTGCACGGAGGATAGACCCAGCGGTCGCAACTGGTGTTCCAGGACGTAGCGTCGCTGAGCTGAATCAGGACGGTTGAAGGTCAAAATGTCAGCGGCGCGACGGCGTACGGCCGGATCCAGCGCGTTGAGGCGATTGGTGCACATGATCACGGCGGCGGGCACCTTCGTCTGCGCCAGACGATCGATACCCCTGATGAAGGCATTGACCCCTGCTCGATCCTCATGGTGCATCTGCGCCGATTCCCGAGACTGGGTCAGCGCATCGGCCTCATCCACCAGCAAGATGACCCCTCCGGTGCTTTTTCCGCGACCTTGCAATTTGGTCGCTTCTGCCAGCGCGTAGTCGAACGCTGTGGTGAGTAGCTGGGTCATCTCGCCAACCTGTCCCTTGCCTCGGGTGGCCAGGCTGAGCGGGAACAAGGTGATATCAATCTTCTCCTGTCGCGCCACGGCATCACCGATAGTCTCTGCCAATTCGGTTTTGCCAGAGCCGACGTCACCGGAAAGAATGACCAAAGGAGGTCGGCGCAGTACGGAATCAAGCAGCGTTGCGGCACCTGGGTGATGGCGCTTGGCCCACAATTCCAGGCCAGCTGGGTGGACTAGCAGGCCGAGAATCTTCGACAAGCGAGCCTTCTGATCGTCCACGCCAATCAGCCGATCCAATCGGGTGCGGGCGTCGATGTCCGGATAGATGCGACGTTGATCAAACAACTCGTCAAGGGTTGGCTTTGAGTGCATTAGTAGCTCCTGACACTGAGGCGGTCGAGTGCCTTGCCACCCGCAGAGTAGCTGCGGTCAGACACCAGGCTTCCGCTGATACCAGGCTCGGCTGCCCCGGTACGCTGAAATGGAAGCGACTTTTCAAATGACTCCCGCTGAGGAGCCGACAGCGTGAACCAGGCAGAGGAATACGTCAGGTAGTTGTAGAAGCTCGCCCCGGATACATCTGCGCCTGGGCGGAGCTTGCCGGGATCGTCATCGATTCCGGACATGCCTGCAAGATCTTTTGCGGTGTAGCGCAGTGTGGGCTCGATCCAGTTATCACCCCGCTTGAAACCGTAGGTGACTGTGTCCAGATAGCCGGCCTTCAACAATTCAACCACTTCGGTCTCATAAGCGGCGATTCTGTCATCGCTGGGCGCCCCATAGAAGCGCTGCATACGCTTGAGGTCGGCGGCCAATTTCGCTGCCATGTGGCGGGCATGAGTGATCGTAAAGGTGCTGGTGCTTGATTGTGTGTAGCTGCCAGTCATAGGGCCCTCACGCTTGGAAGGAAGAGCCGAAGACCTTTTGCCAGTAGCGCACGGTCTCCTGCTTGGTCGGTGCAGCCAGTGCCGCATCAATCGCGTCGCCGGCATCCAATGCCGCCTCGACAATGGCATCGACCTGCGCGTGACCGTACAATTTGGCCACGTTGTTCTTCTCGTTCACCGGATCAATGATCTGCATAGGCTCGGAGAAGGCGGCGATAATGGCGGTAGGGTAGTAATCCTGGAATGCGATTTGTTCGCGAAGGCCGCTCTGCGCCACGTAGGTGAAGAAGTGCTGGAGCGCTTCGGGGTAGTTGGAGAAATCACGCCCCTCATCGCACAGCTTTGCCAGGATCATCTCGATCATGAAGGACTTGAAACGAAAGCCGGGAACTTCCGTCTTCATGCGCCTTGCCCAGAACTTGACCAAGCGCACCACCTGCACAAAATCCGAAGGCTGCAATTGTTTACGCCGCTTGGCAAACTCTAGGTGCCGGGGAATGCTGGTTCTCAAGAACGAGCCATCATCCTGACTGACTAGGTTGCCATACCAGTCAGGATCGCCGTCATAGAGGATCGGCACCACGTCCACATCCAGCCCAGAACCTTGGAACGAGACTGTTACGGAGTAAGTCTGGGGCTTGACTTGTTCGGGCTTGAAATTTGGATAAGCCTTTCGAAGCCGCTCTGCCAAGTACTCCAGCAGCCTCCCAATGTCCTTGGGGGCGTCTGCCCCACTGATGTAACAGGCCACGTCAATGTCGTTGAGCGACCGCAATGCGGTGCCTTTTGCCAGACTTCCCGAAAGGATCATCTTTCGAAGGGTGAAATCCGGGTGCTGCCCTAGGTAGGTCTCCAGACGCTCTCTCAGTCCACGCGCCTGCGCGCGTAGCTCATTGGCTTTATCGCGTGGCAGATTGACCCGATCGTCGGCAAAATTGACAAGCTCCCTATGGCCTACGTGCTGCGTTCCCATGCATCGATCTCCAAGCCGGGCGCGTGCCGACCGGCGGATAGGTGAGGTGGTACTGCGACTTCCCCGCTGCCAACTTGCCGGCTCGTTGTCGCAGGAACTGCGACTCTTCCCCGATCACGGGCCGGAAAGCTGATAGCTCCCGATCAACATTGGGATGGCTTTCACAGTTTCAAGGGCGTGGGTGGGTGCCGGGACGCGGCGCGCCTGGGACGGGCTCAATCCGCGTCGAGCAGCCGTGCGGCCGGGTTGTGCTGGGCGCCGCCCTGCTGGAAGTAGCCAGCCGCGCTGGCCACCGAGCGGTGATCGGTATTCGCCATCAGGGCGGGCAGCGCCAAGCCTTGGTGCGCCCCTTCGGTGATGAAGCCCGAGCGCAGGTTGTGTCCGCCGAAGTCCCCTCCAGGCCGGCGAGTGCGGCGCGGTGCTGGATGACCACGGCGGTGGTGTGGGGCGCCTATCGCCAAGTCAACCCGGGTGCCCGCACGCGGCAGGACAGCGCGTCATCGGTGATCCTAGCGGTGGGCAGTATCCGCAACTGACTGGCGCACAACGGCAGATGGTGCGCGAGGAGTACATGCGGGGCACCTAAGGTCTTCGGTTTGGGGTGGAAGTCCCGCTGGTCCAGTACGTCATTCAGGCCTATCGCGCGGCGCCGAACCCTCAGCGTCATCTTGCTCCTGACTATCTACTGATGGTAGACCAGCCAGAGTCTCTGCCCGATGGCGCCATCTGGCATTGACTGGTGCATCAGCATCACGGATTGAAGGCGCCTGGCCCTGGCGTGGATTCGATTGCTGTTGTTGGCAAATGCTACGAATAAATGGGTGCCGCCCATTTCCAGGTGCAAACAGGCGGCTTCTCTATCTCGGCAGCTGAGTTGTGCGTCAGAAGTTTAGGGTGGGGCGATCGATGCCTTTGCTTAGGGTTGCGTTATCCGAACGCCACGCGCAATTCGTGTGGATGGCTCGTATCCAAAAGCGCAATGGGACTGGGCGATCTATAACGCTCCGGAAGCGCGCTCAAGTTGCCCTCATGCTCCGAGAGGAGGATGCCGTCCGCGTAGCCCTGGGCGAGCACCGCTAGTCTCACTCGTAGTCCCAATCCCGAGTTGCTCACCCGCTGCGGGCTGGAATGGCTGAATTTGCCCAGGAGCTCATCTACGAAGTTCAAATAGTTGGGGTGAATCACTCGATAGCGCCCGCCTGGCCTGGTCGCGGCGTAGCTGCTCCATCCATCCGGAGCCGGTTGATCCCGAGCTCCGGCGACTCGCTCGCCTTGAGGGCTAAAGGCCTGATCTGATCGACCTCGTCGGGAACCTCTGGCTGCATTCTGGTCAATGTAACGGAGGATTGGGCCTGAGTCGTCCTCAGAGCCCGTATGGTTTGCACGTAGTGCTGTATCTGCGCCTGCTGGTGGTGATTGTTGATCTGGGTGTGTCGTGAGCCTGTACCTTTTAGCGTTGCAGACCCTCCTGGCCTGGCGTAGCGCCAGGCCAGGAGGAAGGTCCACAAGGCTGGAAATCCTGCTGGGATCAACGTGTACCCCTGGAGTTACGATCAGCCGACTTGTACGCCTTTGCTCCGCACACCAGTTGAGGTAGGCCTGTAGATACGCCGTGGCATTGGGGTGGGGGTGTCTCTGCAAGGCGGAAGCCGACTCATTCATAAGGTCAAAGCCGCACGCACAGGTGAGCAACTTCGTGGGCGTGCCAGCGACTGTCACCGGAAATCCATTGCATCGTGGGCAACTCTGGCGCAGGCGAACGCCATGCCAGGGACACGTGGAAATCCAGGGCAGCTGATGCAGTGTGGTGTGATACCCGAGTCTGATGCAAGGAAGGCAGTACCTCAACCTGAGATGGGAGGGCAGTCTCGGGTCGTCCGTCATGAACGGATACCACGCCGCCAAGTCCCACTCGGGCGGAGTCTCGATCCCAAGGGTTGTAGAGAGTGCCTCTTGTTGTACTTGCGAGGTCGTCAGGCTCAAGAGCAGGTTGATGTTTCTGTTTGGCTTGATTCCGAGGAGTTGTGAGTACTCCGTGACCCGCCTGGCCTGGTTCAGTCGCGATAGCCTCGCGACGCAGCCAAAAGCCGATTGGTATGGAACAAGTCGGAGGTTGCCGCCGACCAGCTGAGCGCCGCTCCTCATTTGCCTACGGCCCTATTTCTTGAGCTTTCGAAGCCGGCGTATGCGCTGCGCAGGAGAGCTTCATCAATGTGCTGGGTAGTAAGCCCTTCGAAATCGTTGCGCCCAGCAGCGATCTTGGTGAGTAGGTGGTAGACAAACTGGTTGAAGGAGGCCATGAGCCAATCCTTGGGAACGGGATAGTTGCCTTGATTGGCAAGGTTCTCAATTCGTTCGCGTATCGCTTCGGTCTCCTTCTCAAGGCGCCAGCCAACGCTGTAAGCATAGGGTGCGAATGCTTCGGTGTAGGTCTTTCCTCCCTCGTCCGGCCACCTCATAACTTGGTCAAGCTGGCGAAATGCCAAGGCGACATCACATGCGTCCTGCACGTCAGCGTCCTCCGTCGGGATGTCCCAGAGAAGCCCGGTAAAAGGATGGCTGTCGACAAAGAATCGGCCATACAGATGTGGCGGCGCCAGCTGACTAAGATCGTCTGCGCCTCCAATCACGCTGTTGCTCTGGTGGATGAAGAGAAAGAACGGTTGCACTGATGATCCGAGGAAGTGGTTCTGAAGCTTTGCAAGGTGGGCGTAGTCCTTGAGCGTGAGCTGCTCAGCCGTATCGATCGCAATCACGACCACGTCGGCCGATGCTCTAGCGGCTTCCTGCTCAATTGCCCGGATGATCCTGAGGAGGAGATCCTGTGGGCTGGCTACGGTTGTTGCCCTCATGCCCAGTCCAAGGATGACCTCGCGGAAGAAGTTGCCTTCGCTAGGGGTAGTCGGTTTTCCGACGACCATCCGGAGGAATCCAATAGGAAATGGTCGCCAAGAAGTGGTGGTTTCAAGTATTCGCGTGGCAGTTGACTTCCCACACCGGCCATCGCCAATGATCCTCAGGCTCGGCCGCCCATACTCCAGGCACGTGGCGAATCCAGATGCCATTCGCAGTAAGGGGAGAGTCTGGATATTGGGGCGATGTCGCGCGTGCATTGGGTGGTTCTCAAGGCTCGCCGGGGCCTTCATCAGCGGAGCCTCGTGTTGAACGTGGCCCTGCGGATTCCCATCAGTGGAGAGCCTTGCCCCTGACTGTTGGTCGTGGAAGGTGGCTTGGGCACATCGCCAGCTGCCATGAGCGAGGCGCTGTCCCTGACGCCAGCGGCCGCCGATCGGACGGCTGCGTGATAGGCCTCAATGTTGTCGGCTAAACAGTAGTTACCGGGCTCCCGTGACGCGTCGCTCTTCGCCCAGCGTGCCGCGCGCTTCCTGATCGACAGCGTGTGGGCCACGCTCGCATATGGGGCGAGAGCGTGAAGTGTGAGTACACGCTTACCGCCTCTCCAGAGGGTCAGCTTGCGAATGTCTCGCCAGTCTTCGTAGGTTGCGTCAAATGACTGCCCAATCAGGTGCCACTGTCCAGACAGTGTTGGTGACCTGTACCTAGCGTGGTCGAGATAGACGAGGGGAGGTACACCACTCCTTCTGGAGCCTCTGATGGTCACCTTCATCCGCCTAACGGTCATGTTTCTCACGTCATCTTCGGTGCCAGGTGCATGCCACACCCACTCCCCAGATGCCAGATGCTCATCAATGATTCGCTTGGGCGACCTGGGTTCGCGAGTGGACCGGCTCGTCACATTGTGCGAGGTAACATAGGTGTCAATGAGGTCTTTCAAGACCTCCAGGAGAATGGGGTGGTCTTTCCCGTCAAGCTTTGTAGTGACTTGACGCTCATTCACTTGCGTTGCGGGAGCAAAGCCGCCGGCGATGTGGCGCAGCAGGCCATTCTCAATCTTCTTGAATAGAGCCTCGATGTAGGGGCGACCTTCGCCCATCCCGGATCGTCCAAAGTGCAGGATTCCCTTGTGATGATCAATGAGATTTCGGACTGTCATCTTGGCGTGATGGGATGAGTCGTTGTCCATTGCGATCATTGCGCTTCTCATCACTACCTCATCCACTAGGTAGATCGACGGCATCCATGCACTAGTCGAGTAGCTCAAGTTCGACGTGCTCAGATCCCTTGGTTGCCAGGGGCTCATGATCTTCGCGAACAGGCTGACTACATCGTGTTGCTCGTACTTCCGGCCAAGCACCATTTCCCAACCAAGGATGGCGCCACTCCCGACATCAACAACTGCCAGTAGCCAGATCCGACTAATCTTCTCTAGCCGGAATGAGCCGTCCGCCATCGGCATGGCCAGCCATGCGTCGATGTCGACGGAATGCTCGTCGTACTCAACTCGATCAAATGGCCGAATGCTGAGTAGGTTCTCGATTCGGGTGGAAGTAGGCTCATCCGCAGCCAAGAGCATCTCATTTTCGCTCTTTGTGCCTCGGATGCGCTTTATGAGGGAGGTCAGTGCTCGTCTTCCCTTGTCACGGATGTTGAGCGGATACATGGCCTGAAAGCCCTTCCCAGTCAGCACCTTCACGAACTGGGAATGCAGCCTGTCGAACGCGGGGCTCCTTTTGGACTGTGTTGGCAAGGCGCCCTTGAATCTTGCGACTGCATCGCCGAGTTCGGGGATCGCTTGCAGGACAGCATCTATGGCGAACGGATGTGAACTATCGGGGACGACCGAGTTGTTGCGATCTGACACGCTGAATCGCGCATAGGGAATGCAGGCTCGGTATCCGACTCGATGACCGCTCTCGTCGAAGAGCAGTGCGGTCCGGATCATTCGAGAGAGGGTATTTCGCGGCACGCCCCATCGAAGGGCTGCGTCGACCAAGGTTGCCCCATCAAGGACGCTGGTGAGTGCTGACAGGCGGGCTTGAAATTCCGACTGTTGATCAGCTGGAAGTACGATCCCATTTGGCCTTGGAGTTGCCCGGATCGACTCGAGGTCGACGGCATTGAACTTGGAACTCATGGGTCGGCCCTCCAGATCCTTGATCGCCCCGTCATTCGAGGAAATGCATCGGTCGCCAGAAATCCGACGTGAAGCAACTCAGCCACGACCCCCTGAATGTGAGTTCGAGGGTGGTGCCTGAGCTCATGGATGAGTTCATCTGCACTGATGCTGCCGCTTCGCTCGATGGTCGCGGCGATTTCCTGTCGCAACGCCAGGCTGCTCCCCAGATCCTTGGCTGACTGGCAGAACCCGAGCAGTTGGTAGCAGAGCTCATTCCTGCCGCCGGGCGCCTTGAGTTCGTCCTCCGTGATTAGCCACAAAGAGATGCCTGCATCCTTGGCTGCTGAACGAAGCCGGTCCAGCTCGCGAGGACGACGCTTGCCATCCACGCCGGGTACTGTCTGCGAATTCGGAATGACGTTTGCATAGATCTCCTGGCCTCCGCGCCTCTGAAACCAGAAATGGAGTTCCATGCTGTCAAGTCCTACCGGGATGGACCGAGGCCTCTCGGTCACGGCCGCCACTGATGGATCAAACTCCAATTGCAGTCGAAGCGCGAGTTGCAGGGGGCCGTGTACGGTAACCGTCCGGTTCTCTTTCGGGCTAAAGAAGGTGAAGATGTCCCCCCTCTTGATCTGGCCAGCGGTTAGTTCACGGGGGGCCAGCGGTCGATCCTTCCCATTGTGGAGCGGGTCGGAGGCGCGTGCAGACGCTACGCCTTGGAACGGGCTCACGGGATTGGTCGCGTGGTTGCTCATGCTGCCTCCTTGTGGATGACTGCAGTTCGCATGGTCGAGGAGTGGCGCTGCGCAATCGCGATTGAGGGATGACTCAATGCATGGTCAGCTGAGTGTTGGATCTTCATCGATCGACTTCCCGGTTGGCCTCGGAGAATGAGGCTCGGTACTGGCGGCAATGGCCAGCAGGGTCATTGGGGATTTCGGGCATGGGGTGCCGTGCCGATTGCCATACGATGGCAGTCGGAGCGCGCAGATGCCCGCTCAAGCAGCTTTGCCGCTTGACACGAAGTCGGAATTGCGGGAGCCTACATACGTTATCGTAGAGCTTCACCCCCTCTCGCTCCGGCGAGAGGCTATCGCCCCCGTTGCTGCGGGGGCGATTTCATTTCCGGGGTCGGAGATTTGATGAACTGGGGGGCTAAATGCCTCCTTTGAAGCTGGAGTTTTGGCGTCAAGCCGTTCAGGGGCGCACTGTGCGCCTAGGTGAGTTTCAGCAGATCAGAAGTGGTGCGGGCCTTTTGGCTTCGGCCTCAGCTCGCGTGCTCAGGAATTACAGCGAGTTCAGCCACTCAGCGACATCTCGCGTTTTGGCGAACAACCCCCGCCGACCTGGCAGCGGAAAGGTGCGAACCGGCAAAAGTTCACGCTGGACGGCTCGGCCGAAGGTGCGGCCGTTTGGAAAGCCAAGGTTCCGCTGGAGGTCGCTGCCGCCCATGAGCTCCCCATGCCGCTCTAGCAGCTCGCGACTGAGTTCGGTGGAGACTGCTGCTTCTGGATTCTGGATAGGCATGACGCAACTCCTAGCTACCGTTGGACCCCATCATGCACAATTGCAGCCAGTTCTAGGGGATTCTTTAGTCCCGCTTCAGAAGATCCATAAGTATGCCTCGTGGCAAGATTCCAACAGACGTGGCGCTGGTCGTCCGCAATAGCGTGTGGGCCTGCGTTGTGCGAAGGCTGCATGGCGATCGACTGACCTGGGATGATCTTGATCAGTTGCTCTTGCCTAGAGTTGGGCTCGATATACACGCGCAAGCGGCCAACGGTCGTCCCCGATCCTTCTACCGGTTCTTCAGCAAGGGGCATCATCCAGGGAAGCTACGCGGTCCTGGTGGATACTTGATTGACTCGGTGCATGGGGATCCAGCGTTCGCGGCTGCAAAGGAGGCCTTCGAGCATCCGATCTGGATGATCTGCAGCACAGAGGCTCCCACTGCGGAGCAATTGCGGGGCGTACGTCGATCACTAATGGAGCGTCTTGGGCTACTGATGCCGTCCATCACCGAACGCCTGGTGGCTTCTCATCACAATCTCCCTGGCCTCAGCAGCTATGCGCCAAGTCGGGTAGATGCCTTGGAGTCCATGTTCAACGTGGCCGAAGGTGGCTCCTTGGACGCGATAGGCCTGTGTGCGTGTAACTATCTGTTAGCTATAGACAGCGGTAGGCTCGAGACTGCAGTAGATGTCCGGGATGCACTACGCTGGGCAATTATTCGTTTTTGTGCTGTTTGGGGATTGCGCCCCGACGCATGCACGGCAATCCAGCTGTTGATGGAGCAGCGGGTGGTCAGGCTTCGTAGGGGATCGCTGTTGCCAAAGGATGTTGGGTTTCCACTTGGCAATACGGATTCCAGCGCGTTTAGTAGCAATTCGGCGAAGGGGGTATTCTTCGCAGATGACTATCCGTGCATGCTTCCGGTGACTCCTCGCACAGGTGGGGTGGATACATTCTTCGCCCGGTTTCACTCGCACTATCTTGCTTTCGTGAATGATCTGACAAGGCAAGGAGCATTCGCGCAGCTGGCTGGGACTGAGCTCGGCGGATCTTTGCCGACTCAAGATGCAATTGACGACCTGTTTCTTGGGCTGCTGGACGTGCCGGAGGATGTTTGTCACGGCGAGGTTGCAACTCTCAAGCAGTTTGCGCCAATCAGTCCGGTAGCGGCATGCGTGGCGGAAGTCCTGCCCACTTCTAGCATCGGAAGCTCGCCTTACACCCGCATCAAGCCTCTGGGCGCAGTGCTTCTGAAGTTCATGCGTTCTGTCGACATGCTGGTTGACGTTGAGCATCCGCATCCCATGGTTGATGAGCCGTGAGATGCGCCTCCAGGATCTTTCGTTACCTTGAAGTGGCGTCAACAAGGGAGAGGTATCAACGCTAGCCGCGCGGTGGAGGTCACTGTTCTTGCGGGGAGATGCGCATGCTGGTTCTGCAATGCATGCCGAGCCTTTTAAGCTATGGTCAGTACGAAGAGGTCGCCCCAAAGGGATTTCCTTGAAGCGCTGAACCTCTTATTGCGAAGGAATCGTCAGTCAAGCGCGCCGACAGGGCTTATGAATGCTTTCCCTTCTAGCTCGGATGGTGCGCTGGAGGCCACCACTTGACCAGCCAGTCCTGTGTAGCCAGAACTGGCAAGAAGCCATTTGCTCAAAGTGGTCGCATGCTCGTTGAGCGGGATAGTGGGGTGGGCACTAGGCGTGAGCCTAGTGGTACGCATCTGAAGAAGACTGAGCCTTAGCTCAGTAAAGTCAGTCTTTGAGTCGCTTCTCAAAGTCGGCAATGAGCTTGCCCAGGGATAGGCCTGTCAGGCGCGCTATGTCCCTAAGCTCCACGACGTCAACCCTGCGCTTCCCTGTCTCAACATCGCTAATGAACGACTGGCTGCGCCCCAGCTTGCTGGACACTTGTACTTGGGTAAGGCCAGCAGCCAAGCGCGCGTCTCTGACGGTCTCAATCAGGGCGGCGTATTCCTTGCGATGGATTGTCTTGGCCACGGCCGCACCCTGGTTGAGCGGCTTCAGAAGCTATATCCAGTTCTCCGATATCTAAAAACCAGATATCCTGTGCTTCTCATTGACAGGGGAAGGGCATGATCAAAGAACAACGTCGACGCGACGCAGCTGGCTGGGGCAGGCAGGGCTTGCTGCTTGCTCTGACGGTCCTAGTTGCCGCCTGCAGCGGTCCAGTAGACAGGAAGTTGGTCACTGACGGCACGCAGGAGCAATACAGAGCGTCGATTGACGCAATTGACGCCGAGCTGAGTGCCCATGAGCGGGATGCCTTCAACTGGGCCGTTGCCGGCCTTGATCTGGCTGAGCTGAACAAGGCCTACCCGAATGCATCTATAAGACAGGTGGTTAGGGGGCACATCAAGCAGATTAGGGATGCCCATCCAAAAGAAATTCTTGCTCTGCAGGAGCAGGCCAACGCGCAGCGGCCGACGATCACCGAACTAGAAAGAGTGCGTGCGAGTGGCGCAACGTTACGGATCGAGGACAGCTTCTTTGGCCCGAAGCCGGTCATTGAGGCGCGAATTGCGAATAGCTCAACTTTGGCGCTCAGCCAGGCCAGCTGGGCGGCGACGCTCTACATCAATGGCGAAGCTCAGCCCACGGCAAAGTCGCGGGTGCACAGCGACTTCCGATCGATTGATGGCCTCAAGCCGAACCGCGGCGTCACGGCGCGCTTCAATGTTGGCTTCGTAAAAGGTGATGATGCGTGGTCGACACTGGCAATTCGACAAGCGTCTTCAACGCGAGTCGAGCTCGAACTAATTCCTCAGACGGCTTTGGACTTCAATGACAAGCCCTACATAGCTGCCAACTATAGGGAAAAGATCCAGTCTCTGGAGAATCAGCTTAAGCAAGCCGAGAAGTTCTCAGATATCTGACTCATTGGCGTTCCGCAACTGCGTCCGATGACCAAGCGCAGCGCGGAACGCTCCAGATCCAAGTGTCCAACTGCTGATGAGGATCCTAGCGCTCAATGCGACCGACCATCCTTGCTCTCGATCTCGAGGGGACGCTGATCTCAAATGCTGTCAGCCAGATTCCACGCCCAGGGCTTTATCAGTTCCTTGAGGTCGCTCATGAACTCTTCGAGCATCTGGTCATCTACACCACGGTCCCTGAGGCAGCTTTCCGCAGGATTTCGCGGCTGCTGGTCGAGGAAGGGAGCGCGCCAGGCTGGTTCGCTGAGTTGCCATATACATTCTGGGGAGGGGCAACGAAGGACCTCCGGTATGTGTCTCCGATCCTGGGTGCAGCGCTGTTGCTGGACGATCACGCGGACTACATCCATCCGGGGCAGGAGCGCTATTGGATTGAGGTCTCTTTGTTCGGCGCTCCATATGACGCGGATGACGCCGGCCTGGAAGTGGCCCTTGAGATGCTGAAGGAACGATTGGTTGTTCCGTTGTAGTTGGTGTGCTTAGTGAGTGGGTTGGCGGGTGCAGCTCTTCCAGCCAGCAGCGCCGGTTGCTGCATAGGAATGGGCTGTCGTTCAGGAGATCCGACATGATTCGAACAAGTTTGACCCACCCTTTAGCTATCGCGGAACTCCCGGTTGGCGAAAGGGGAGGGGCAATTGGTGTGACCTTCGCGCCAGGTAAGTACCAAGAAGTTGCGATGACGGGGGCATGGGCGAGAGACATCGATGTGGATGTCTCTGTGATTCAGTGTTGGGGAGCCAGCCACCTGATCACGCTACTCGAGCCGTGGGAGTTCAGTGAGTTGCGGATCGAGTGCTTGCCTCAAGTGGTTGAAGGGCAGGGCATCTCATGGCATGGCCTTCCAATCACGGATGGCGCAGCACCTGACCAGAGGTTGCTCGAACGATGGCCAGTACTGGGGTCAATGCTCGTTCGGAGTTTGCATTCGGGCCTGCGCATTGTGGTCCACTGCAAGGGTGGGCTGGGGCGAGCCGGCACTGTCGCAGCGATGCTTCTACTGCAGTCAGGGGCTGAGCGAACAGCGCAGGCTGCCATTGGCTCGGTGCGACGTGTCAGGCCGGGTGCCATCGAGACCGCTGTCCAGGAGGATTTCCTGCAGCAATGGGCACAGGGACTGCGCTCGTAGTTGCCCTTCCAGATCAAACGCGTGGCGAGCTCATCAGTCGTTCAAGGCCAGCCCTGGCTATTGGCGCCACCGATACCTACGCGATCTAGTCGACCGCTGACACCGGATTCGCTGGGTCGCGCGCCCACTAGTGGACGCGGCGCGGAGAGTATCCGCTAAAGCCTCCAGTCGCTACTTGGCTGCAGCCAGTACTGTCTGCCCAGAGGGATAAACGTCTCCATTGCCACGTCCAAGATCAACGGCTGACGCCAGCCATGGCCTGGCACGAAGCAAAAGTCAGTCGGGCCAAGTGCTCCCGATTGAACTCGGCTAACGAGCCAAGTGCATCTCCTGCTGATCTCTCGATCAAGTACCCGACGGGCGGCCTCCTCGTCCAGATCAGCTTTCAGGAACTCCGACGCAACGTTGCGCATGCCGGCCCACAGTACATACCTCTTGCGTCCCAAGCTCAGTGCATTCCACTCCGGGAGCTGGGTCGATCTCAGGCCATTGCCCAGCGTGGGAGATAGCCGATACTTGCGTAGCAGGTTGGCCAGGTATGCACGGGCTTCGCTCTCTGCGAGCGAGGTTCCCAAGGTCCGTTTGGCAGTGGACGGGCATTCGGCAGCCCATCGGGTAAGCGTACTGGTCAACCTGGCCTCCAGACTCACGTCCTGACGTGACCAAGCGGCCTGATAGGTCCATGCCAGAGGCTCATACAAGGACCTCGCCCCGGAATTGGGGGCTGCGATGGGAATGCGCTGCAGTACGCGAAGTGAGGCAAGCGTATCGAGTGCGGCTGAGGCCAAGCCCTCGGCGGCAACAGGCCCGCTTACGGTCCTTGAGCGCTCCAGTGCGCACCAGGCGCAGGCTAAGAACGGGCCGATTGAACGAACGAAATCGTCCAACTCTGGCCAATGCGAAATGAGGGTCGGTTGGGTGACAACATAGGCCACTTGTCTCTCAGATCGCTCGCCTAGCTCACCAGCATAGCAGCGAGGCGAGTCCGCGTCTATCTGATCTTCAGATATCGCCACACTGCTGTCCGTGGCTGCGCTGGAGTTGTGAGTGAAAGTCCCGTCGCTTCCTCCAGCGGTGTTCTAGGTTCTTTGGGGAGCCGTGCTATGCCGAGGAGCGCGAGTAGGCCATTGAGCATGGACGAATCAGTGGTTCAAGTTCCATGTCGCGCGGCCGATACAGCCCTGTCCAGACTCCTGGCGGGTCGTCCCGGCCACGAATCCAGTCGATGGCATCCCGTTTGCCCAGGAGCTCCGGAGCGACGTTCTAAGTACCCTGCCATGTACTCAATTCAGAAGATCATCGACCTGCTGCTGCTATTGGGCGTTCCTTCGCTGCTCTTCATTGGCGCTTACGTTCTGCGCCGCCCCAAAAGAGAGCTCAGTTGGGAGCCGGTGCTGGATCAGCGAGTTCATTGCTGGAAATGGTGCGCCTATGGCTTCATTTTTCTCTTGTATGTTCCCGGGACGACGTTGTATCGAACGTTGATTCCTACGGGTTGTGATGGACTTGTTTGCGTCCAGTTCTTCACCGCGAGTGGATACCGTATCGCCCCGAGCGAACTTCATGTTGTTCTCGTCGCAACTGCCGTTTTCGCGGGGTACTTCTTTGCGCGTGTTCGAGCTTCGTACTCACCGATTCCTACCAGGGCCCGGGGCTACGTCCTGAAGGTTGCCTATCATGGCAAGGGGGAGTACTCGCCACACTTGGAGATAGCCCGCCAAGTTCGCCGGCGTCAGCTCAGAGCGGAGCTTGCTGAAAGGCGTAGGCTTGAGCGGGAGGGCTTCCACCTATGGTTAAGATCCGTACGGCCGTGGGTTTGCACGTTGGCCAGAGGCTCTACTGTTGAGCTACTTAGCCCCATGCTGTCGGGAAGGGACCCACTCACTCTTGTCAGGTGGCTATCTCGTAGCGGCCCCATACATGATGTAGTCCTTCTTTCTAGGCGACTTCGTTGGTGTGAGGCGTTCTTCTACCACCTCACCGTGAATCATCGACTTTCCTTCAAGTCAGTTCGATCCGAAGGCATACGATTCAGGGTCGGCTGAAGGCCCCACTCATCACATCCTGTGTGTCTTAGGGCGATACACGATTCTGGGAGGCCGGGCGTATTGGCTAACTGATTGAGTCAAGTCGAGGGCCAGAGGCGGTGGCATTTGACCTTCGGCTTAGCTGAAGATAGTCCAGTGACATTCAGTTCATGAGTCGGCCGCCACCGAACCCACTCGCCCTTTCCGGGCTTTAGTTGAGCCCATTCTCCACTTCAGGCGAATGGGCGGCATATCACGCTCAATGATAGCTCGTGCTCGCACTCACCTTGCCGCGGAAAACGCGGTATGACCAGGCGGTGTAGCCCAGGATGACAGGAAGCATGACCGCCAAGCCGACCAGGCTGAAGCCAAGCGACGACACTGGCGCTGCTGCATCCCAGATCGTCAATGCCGGGGGGAGCAGGTACGGCCACATGCCGAGTACGAGGCCTAGGTAACCCAGGACAAACAACGACAGGCTCAGTAGGAAAGGGGCAAGATCATGAGTGGGGCGTTTCTCCGCGCGCCACAGCGCCACTGCCACGGCGAGCGTAAGAAGGGGGACGGGGGACAGCCACCAGAAATTCCCGTCACTGAACCAGCGAGTCATTAGTCGCAGATCAAGGAACGGCAGCCAGCTGCTCACGAGCCCCATGGCCACGATCACGGCGACCACCAGGGGGCGGGTCAGGCGCCTGGCAAGTGCGTGGGTTCGCCCCTCGGTCTTCAAGATTAGCCAGGTGCCTCCAAGCAAGGCGTAGCCGGCAACCAAGGCTGCTCCGGTAAGCATGGCAAAGGGGCTGAACCATAGGAATGGCCCGCCAGCGTAGGTGTCACCAGTCATTGGCACGCCTTGCACCACCGTGCCAAGAATCACTCCTTGAGAGAACGCGGCCAGAAGCGAGCCAAGGCCGAAAGCCACGCTCCAAAGCCTCTTGGAGCGATGGGCTTTGAACCTGAACTCAAAGGCGACCCCCCGGAAAACCAATGATACAAGCAGCAGAAGTACTGGAAGATACAGGGCCGAAAGAAGCGCTGCATAGGCTGTTGGAAACGCTGCTAGCAATCCGGCTCCGCCGAGCACCAGCCAGGTTTCGTTGCCATCCCATATTGGGGCAGCGGTGTTCATCATCACATCGAGCTGCTCTTCATCCTCGGCAAAGGGCGCGAGAATGCCAATACCGAGTACGAAGCCGTCGAGGACGACGTACATCAGGACGCCGAAGCTGATGACGGCGAACCAGGCGATGGGCAACCAGGTCATCGAGTCCATGTCAGCGTTCCTCAGAGAGATTGATCAGCGGCCGAGATAGGCCGTGCAGGTGTGCGATCACCACCCTCTAGCGACGGACTTCCGTCTTGGGCATGTGGGCCATGTCGGAGGATCTTGACCAGATACCAGATGCCCCAACCAAATACGAACGCATATCCAGCGACATAGACCGCGAGTGAGATCGCTGTCATCCAGGCCGTTTGCGGTCCCACGGCATCAGCCGTTCGCAAAACGCCATAGACAATCCAAGGCTGGCGCCCCATCTCGGTGACAAACCAGCCGGCCACCAAAGCAACGAACCCACTTGGAAGCATCCAGTTCCAAGCGCGCAGCAGGGCCCCGGAATCGAACAGCTTACGGCGGGCCAGGGTGAAAGCAGAAAGCCAGGCGAGCAGTAGCATGAGGGTGCCTATCCCAACCATGATCCGGAATGCGAAGAACACAGGCGTGACCGGAGGTCGTTCGCTCGCCGGTACGGATGTCAGCGGTGCGAAGGTTCCATCCATGGAGTGAGTCAGGATGAGGCTGCCAACACGCGGAATCGCGATCTCAAGATCGTTCCGCTCTTCCTTCTCATTTGGTACAGCGAAGACGACCAGCGGAACTCCTTCACCTTCTTGGCCCTGATGCCAGTGAGCCTCTACCGCTGCGATCTTCATCGGCTGGTGCTTGAGGGTGTTCAGACCATGCATGTCACCCACGAAAATCTGAACAGGAACGGTAATGGCCGCAAATATCACAGCCGCCCCAAGCATCTTGCGGCCGGCTTCGACGTGCTCCTTACGCCGCAGGTACCAGGCGCCAACACCACCCACCACGAAGCAGGTTGTTATGAATGACCCTATTGCCATATGGGCCAGTCGATAGGGGAACGATGGATTGAACACAACCTCGAACCAGTCAACCGGATGGACCACTCCGTTGATCATTTCGTAGCCCGCAGGCGTATGCAACCAGCTGTTGGAGGCAAGAATCCAGAACGTTGAAAAGAGCGTTCCAAGTGCGACCATGCATGTGGAAAAGAAGTGCAGGCGTGGTGATACTCGCCCCCAGCCGAACATCATCACTCCGAGGAAACTTGCCTCCAGGAAGAAGGCTGTCAGGACCTCGTAAGTCAGTAGGGGGCCGATTACGGTTCCGGCGATCTGGCTCAAACGAGGCCAGTTTGTGCCGAACTGGAACGCCATGACGATACCGCTTACCACGCCCATGCCGAAGGACACGGCAAAGATCTTCTGCCAGAAGAAGAACAGATCCCGCCACACCGGGTTGCGGGTTCGAAGCCAGCGCCATTCCACGAAACCAAGCCAACTGGCCAAGCCAATGGTGAAGGCAGGGAAGAGCACATGGAAGCTGATGAGAAAGCCGAACTGAATTCGGGAAAGGAGGAGGGCGTCCATAACGATCCCAATAGGGGGTGGGTGGTGGCTAGCGGCTCAAGTTCCGATGGTGCCTAGCAATTTCATCGGCGGAGATCCTTGCTCATTGCACGGCAGGCGTCATCTGGCGTCATACGGCTGCTAGGTGTGCAGCTTCCAAATCGAGTAGGCGCTGGGGGTGTGAATAGATGTTGAAGCCATCCGAGCGCGCGAAACCGACAAGACAGATCCCTGCGGCCTTTGCGAGATCTATGGCTAAGGCTGTGGGTGCCGATACCGCTGCAACGATCGCCATGCCTGCATAGGCGGCCTTACTCACCATTTCGTAGCTAGCACGGCTAGATAGAAGCACGAGACCTTCGTTGGTTGAAGTCGATGAGCGCCTCATTGCACCAATGAGCTTATCTAGTGCGTTGTGCCTGCCCACGTCTTCGCGTACCACTTCGATAGCTCCGTCCGGGAGAACCCATGCTGCTGCGTGGGTTGAGCCGGCAGCCTCGTTCATTGGCTGTAGCCCTTTTAGCGAGGACAGTGCTACGCGTAGCGCCAAGGCGGAGTAGGTGGTGGGTCGGTCGATTGGCAAAGGCATTCTGAGCACTTGCTCCAGTCGACTAGCTCCACATAGCCCGCAACCGCTACGCCCGGGTAGGTTGCGGGTGGCGTCGTTGGGCATTGACACGATGGGCGCACTATCTGTGACTTCCATCGCCAGCTCAATGCCTTCCAGCGATGGCCTCACTTCAATCCGGAGAAGTTGGGAGGGATCAGAAATTGTTCCCTCCGTCATGGAAAAGCCCAGCGCAAAGTCTTCCAGATCCGTTGGGCTGGCCATCATCACCGAGAAAGGACTGTCGTTGTAGAGCATCGCGACAGGCACTTCTTCGGCAACGCTGTCCATGATTGAGCCGCGCTCGCCACCACGCCACCGAAGGGTTCTTCGATATGCGATGCCGCAGGGCTCGTTGGCAGGTACTGGGCTGGGCGCTTGCATGGAGATGAGGCCTGGCGGGGAGGGAAGCCGGTAACGATGATCTGGGCGTGCAGGGTCCCTCGGGTCGGGGACTTCTTAGTGGTTTGACAGTGCGGAGAGTATCCCAAGGCGTACACCCCGCTGCGGTCAAAATTTACAAATGTTCGCAGATGGACAGTTTGGCTGAGTTGATCCGACATTCTGTTCGAGGGGCTGTGGCCCGCCTGTCCGCTACATGTGCCTGTAGCTAGAAAACGCCCGATAAATTAGATAGTTACAATCGATGGCGGGTGGCGTGAAGACCTGTTCGTGGTGAGGGCCAGGATGAGCGCTTCGGGTCCGTTGAGGCACTCGTATCGGACACCAGTGCCTCGATTCGATCCCCGGCGTGTACGCCGGACGTCTTGTCTGGGCAGGGTGGACATACTGTCCGTGGAAGGGGAGGCCGTCGCGTGCTTAACTTTTCCCACTCCCAATTGCATGCTGCGAGTGCCTGTCATGTCAGAGCAGAAGATCCCCCGTTACAAAGCCTACGACCATCCTGCCGGTGGTTGGGGTGCCGCCGGTGCAACCGCCAAGGTTCTGATGCAGCAGAGCGTCATTGCCAAGGGATCTAAAGCGCTTTTGTCGATGAATCAGCCTGGGGGATTCAAGTGCCCCAGTTGCGCTTTCCCGGATGCAGATCACACCAAGAAGCTGGAGTTCTGCGAAAACGGTGCGAAGGCCTTGGCATGGGAGGCAACCAAGCATCGCGCCACGCGTGAGTTCTTCGCGGAGCACACTGTCCAGGAGCTGATGGCGCAGTCCGACTATTGGCTGGAGATGCAGGGTCGATTGACCGAGCCGATGCGATATGACCCGGTATCCGACCATTACGTTCCTTGTAGCTGGGATGAGGCCTTCGCGCTGATCGGGCGACACCTGCAGGCCCTGTCCAGCCCGCATGAGGCTGAGTTCTACACCTCGGGGAGGACGCCGAACGAAGCCGCGTTCCTGTACTCGATCTTCGTGCGCGAGTTCGGAACCAACAACTTCCCGGACTGCTCGAACATGTGCCACGAGCCGACCAGCCGGGGGTTGCCGCCGGCAATTGGTGTCGGCAAGGGCACTATCGTGCTCGATGACTTTGAGCATGCTGAGGCCATCTTCGTCATCGGCCAGAACACAGGCACCAACTCACCACGAATGATGTCCAACTTGGTGGAGGCGCGGAAGCGTAATGCTCCAATTGTCGCGGTCAATCCTATGCCGGAACGTGCGCTGATTCGCTTTGCCGAGCCCCAGGACGTCGTGCAGATGGCCACGTTTGGCTCCACCGAGATTTCCAGTGAATTTGTACACATTCGCATCGGCGGTGACCTGGCCCTGATCAAGGGCATCATGAAGGCTATGTTCGAGCGGGAAGCGGCCGGCGAGTCTGTTCTCGATCACGAATTCCTGACCGAGCACACCGTCGGGCTGGAGGCATTGCGTGAAGAAGTGATGTCCCTGGAGTGGAGCCAGATCGTCCAAGTGTCCGGGATCAAGAAGGAGCAGATTCTGCGTTGTGCAGAGATCTACATCCGTTCCCGTGCGACCATTATCTGCTATGGCATGGGCCTGACCCAGCACCAGCAAGGATCTCGCCTTTTGCAGCAGGTTGCCAATCTGCTGATGCTGCGCGGCAACTTCGGAAAGCCCGGGGCGGGCATTGCTCCTATTCGCGGCCATTCCAACGTGCAAGGCGACCGTACCGTCGGCATTGATGAGAAGCCGACGCAACGCTACCTGGACCAAGTTCGCGACGTGTTCGGGTTCGAACCGCCGCGCGAACATGGGCACCATGTGGTTGAGTCTATTGAGGCGATGCTGGCTGGAACCGCCAAGGTCTTCATCGGCATGGGCGGGAACTTCATCCATGCTGTTCCTGATACCGAAATTGCCTACAGGGCAATGCGTGGTCTTGAGCTTACGGTTGGCATCGCCACCAAACTCAACCGTGGCCACCTAGTGCATGGCAAGGAGGCGCTGATCCTACCGGTGGTGGCGCGCTCGGAGTGGATCCATACCCCGCTGGGTGAGCAGTTTGTCACCATTGAGGATGCCATGTCGAATGTCACCGCATCCCGTGGAGTACTGGAGCCTGTGAGTGAACATGTTCTTCCGGAAGTTGAGATCGTGTGCCGCATGGCAATGGCAACACTGCCGGACAGCAAGGTCGACTGGGCAGCTTGCATGCACGATTACAACCATGTTCGTGAGCTGATCGCGGCGGTCTATCCCAGCATCTACGCAGACTTCAATGAACGGATCCAGGCGCCGCGTGGCTTCCACTTGGACATTCCGCCGCGCCGCCGTGAGTGGCCGACACCTAACGGGAAGGCCAATATTCTGGTGTTGCCGGGTCTTGAAGTGAACGACCTGGTCGAGGATCCCACTATGCTTCGGCTGGCCACGGTTCGCTCCCATGACCAGTACAACACGACAATCTACAGCTACAACGATCGCTATCGCGGTGTGTATAACGATCGAATGATCCTCTTCATGAACCTGGAAGATCGAGTAGCACGAGGGATTGGGAAGGAGGAACAGGTGAGCCTCGAGACGATCTCCAGTGATGGCGTCTGCCGGCGGGTCGATGGGTTGACTGTGCTTGACTATCCGATGCCGCGTGGCGCGATTGCGGGCTACTACCCTGAACTCAATCCACTGCTACCTCTGGATTACTTCGATCGCATCAGTGGTACCCCCGCGGCGAAGTCGATCCCGGTCAGGGTGGTCATTTCACAGTGATTGCGCCGGCATGTCGTAGGGAGGACTAAGAATGTCAGCCGAGCTCATTCGGGCGCCAGAGCCGGTAGGTGAGGGCGCACTGGCAGATCATCCCCGCCAACTCACCGACGGTTTCGGACGCAGCTTTCCGTACCTGCGCCTTTCGTTGACCGAAGCCTGCAACTTCCGTTGCAGCTACTGCCTGCCCGACGGCTACCAGGCCGATGGCCGCCCGCGCTT
>NZ_RAUX01000017.1 GCF_013464485.1 Stenotrophomonas maltophilia | reverse complement strand
GCGTGGGCTCGGCTCTACAGAGGGCGGGTAAGCGGCCCTCGCGATAGAATGGCCGTCACTGAAACCTGCGGAGCCTCGCCCATGCCCTCCTTCGACGTCGTGTCTGAAGTCGACACCCACGAGCTGACCAACGCCATCGACCAGGCCAACCGCGAACTGGCCACCCGCTTCGACTTCAAGGGCGTGGACGCCAAGTTCGAGCGCGACGGCGATGTCATCAATCAGACCGCGCCGACCGAGTTCCAGCTCAAGCAGATGAACGACATCCTGCGCGCGCGCCTGGCCGCACGCGGTATCGACGTGCTGAGCCTGGAATTCGGCGACATCGAGACCAACCTGGCCCAGGCCCGGCAGAAGATCACCGTCAAGCAGGGCATCGAGCAGAAGATCGCCAAGAAGATCGCCGCCGCACTGAAGGACGCCAAGCTGAAGGTGGAAAGCCAGATCAACGGTGACAAGCTGCGCGTGCAGGGCAAGAAGCGCGATGACCTGCAGGACGCCATCGCCGTGCTCAAGGCGGGCAAGTTCGAGCTGCCACTGCAGTTCAACAATTTCCGCGACTGAGGCTTCCGCCGGGCATGGCCCGGCGCTGCCAGCGGCAGGCACGACGGCGCGTTGCCAGTCACGCGCCTACAATGGCGGCCCCCGCCAGCCGACGTGCCCGCCATGACCGATTCCCAGCTGCCCACCGATGATCCGATCGCCGCCACCCGCCAGTGGCTGGAACGCATCGTCATCGGCCTGAACCTGTGCCCGTTCGCCAAGGCGGTCTACGTGAAAGACCAGGTCCGCTTCGTGCTCAGCGATGCGACCACACCGGAAGCGCTGGTCGAACAGCTGGCCGAGGAACTGGTGCTGCTGCGCGACACGCCGGCCGAGCAGATCGACACGACGCTGATCGTGCATCCGCAGGTGCTGACCGACTTCCTTGACTACAACGACTTCCTCGACAACGCCGACGCAGCGATCGAGGCGCTGGACCTGCAGGGCATCCTGCAGGTGGCCAGCTTCCACCCGGACTACCAGTTCGATGGCGTGGCCGCAGACGACGCCAGCAACTACACCAACCGCGCCCCCTTCCCCACCCTGCACCTGCTGCGCGAAGACAGCGTGGCACGCGCGGTGGATGTCTATCCGGACCCGGACGTGATCGTGGAGCGCAACATCCAGACCCTGGACCGCATCGGCGTGGACGGCTGGCATCGCCGCCTGCGCGGCGAAGACCTGTCATGAGCCGCGTGCCGCCAATTGCCGCGTGGCCGGCCGCGCCGCTGGCAGGCAAGGTGGTGCTGGTGACCGGTGGCGCCAACGGCATCGGCCGTGGCATCGCCCAGGCCGTGCTCGGTGCCGGTGGACGCGTACTGATCGGCGACCTCGACGACGCGGCCGGACGGGCCTGCCTGGACGAATGGCAGCGCGATGAGGATGCCGCGTTCCAGCACCTGGACATCACCGACGAAGCCAGCGTGTGCGCGTTCATCGCAGTGGCACTGCAGCGCTTCGGCCGCATCGACGGGCTGGTCAACAATGCGGGCATCGCCGGCCCGCACGGCACGCGGCTGCAGGACATGGACTGGGATGAGTGGCAGCGCCGCCTGTCCTCGCTGCACGGCGCCTTCCTGTGCTGCAAGCATGCGCTGCCGGCACTGACCGCCAGTGGCGCAGGCGCGGTGATCAACATCGCCTCCACCCGTGCCTGGCAGTCGGAAGCCCACAGCGAAGCCTATGCCGCGGCCAAGGGCGGGCTGGTGGCCTTCACCCATGCACTGGCGATCAGCGCCGGACCGGCAGTGCGGGTCAACAGCATCAGTCCCGGCTGGATCGGCACTACGGCCTGGCAGGCGCCCTCGCGCCGCCACGAGCCGGACTACTCGACCATCGACCATGCCCAGCACCCAGTTGGCCGTGTCGGCCAACCCGAGGACATCGGTGCACTGGCGGTGTACCTGTTGTCGTCGCTGTCCGGCTTCAGCACCGGACAGGACTTCATCGTCGACGGCGGCATGACCCGGAAGATGATCTACGCCGAATAGAGAACCGCTTTTCGGTAGGTGTGGACCTTGGTCCGCACCATTGTCGGAAAGTGCCAACCAAGGTTGGCACCCACCACAGCGGTCATGCAGGGTTGCCCCCGCCACCGCTTTTCGGTGGGTGCGGACCTTGGTCCGCACCACTGCCAGAAAGTGCCAACCAAGGTTGGCACCCACCACAGCGGTCATGCAGGGTTGCCCCCACCACCGCTTTTCGGTGGGTGCGGACCTTGGTCCGCACCACTGCCAGAACGTGCCAACCAGGGTTGGCACCTACCAGAGCGGTTTACGCCATGCCCGAGTGGCGCAGCAGCGCGTCGATCTGCGGCGCGCGGCCACGGAAAGCCCTGAAGTTCTCCGCCGCCGGACGGCTGCCACCCCGCGACAGGATCTCATCACGGAAGCGTGCACCGGTTTCCGCCAGTGCCTGCGGTGCTTCCTCGAACGCGGCGTAGGCATCGGCGCTGAGCACCTCGGCCCACTTGTAGCTGTAATAGCCGGCCGCATAGCCGCCAGCAAAGATGTGGCTGAACTGATGCGGGAAGCGGTTCCAGACCGGCGGATGGTTCACCGCCACTTCGCCGCGCACGCGATCGAGCAGCGCCAGCACGCTGTCCTGCGCCGGCTCGTACTGGCTGTGCAGCAGCATGTCGAACAGACCGAATTCCAGCTGGCGCACGGTGGCCATGCCACTGTGGAAATTGCGCGCGGCCAGCATGCGCTCGTACAGCGCGCGCGGCAGCGGTTCGCCGGTTTCCACATGCGCCGTCATGCCCTGCAGGTGGTCCCACTCCCAGCAGAAGTTCTCCATGAACTGGCTGGGCAGTTCCACCGCATCCCATTCCACGCCATTGATGCCGGCCACGCCCAGCTCGCCGATGCGGGTCAGCAGCTGATGCAGGCCATGGCCCATTTCATGGAACAGCGTGGTCACCTCGTTGTGGCTGAAGGTGGCCGGCTTGCCGTTCGCGCCGCGGCCGAAGTTGCACACCAGGTAGACCAGCGGCGTCTGCACGCTGCCATCGGTGCGCACGCGGCGGTTGCGGCAATCATCCATCCAGGCGCCGCCGCGCTTGCCTTCGCGTGCGTACAGATCCAGGTAGAACTGGCCGACCAGCGCGCCCTGCGCATCGACCAGGCGGAAGAAGCGTACGTCCTCGTGCCAGACCGGTGCGCTGTCTTCCTGGACGCGCAGGCCGTACAGCTGCTCGATCACCGAGAACAGACCACCGAGCACCTTCGGCTCGGTGAAGTACTGCTTCACTTCCTGCTCGGAATAGCTGTAACGCGCCTGCTTCAGGCGGTCGGCGGCGAAGGCCAGGTCCCAGGCCTGCAGCTGTTCGATACCGAGCTGCTCGCGTGCGAACTGCTCCAGCTCGGCGCGGTCCTTGGCCGCGAACGGTTTGGCGCGCGCCGCCAGGTCACGCAGGAAGCCGAGTACTTCCGCCGGATCCTGCGCCATCTTGGTCGCCACCGAATACTCGCCGTACGAGCCGAAACCAAGCAATGCAGCCAGTTCCGCGCGCAGTGTCAGGATGCGGTCGATGTTGCCGCTGTTGTCCAGCGCGTCGTCGCCGAACTCGGACGCACGCTGTGCGCTGGCACGGTACAGGATCTCGCGCAGGTCGCGGTCTTCGGCCCAGGTCTGTACCGGCAGGTAGCACGGCATCTGCAGGGTCAGCTTCCAGCCGGTCTTGCCGTCCTTCTCTGCCGCGGCATGCGCGGCGGCCTTCACGTCATCCGGCAGGCCCTTCAGTCGTGCTTCGTCCTCGATGATCAGCGACCACGCATCGGTAGCGTCGAGCACGTTCTGCGAGAACTTCGCCGACAGCGCCGACAGCTCCTCCTTGATCGCGGCGAAGCGCTGCTGCGCCTCAGGCGCCAGCTCGGCACCACCAAGGCGGAAATCACGCAGGGTGTTGTCCAGCACCTTGCGCTGGGATTCATCAAAGCCTGCGGCCTCCGGACTGGCGGCCAGTGCCTGATACTGGCGATACAGGGCCAGGTTCTGGCCCAGCGCGCTGGCGAAGCGGGTCACCCGCGGCAGGTTGCTGTTGTAGGCTTCGCGCAGCTCGGGGGTGTTGACCACGCCCTGCAGGTGGCCGACCAGGCCCCAGGCACGCCAGAGGCGTTCGGTGGCGTCATCCAGCGGGGCCACGAAGGTCTGCCAGCGCACCGACTGCACCTGTTCGGCCGTACTGACGGCGGCTTCGGCCTCGGCCAGCAGCACATCCAGCGCCGGCGCCACGTGCTCGGGTTGGATCGCCTCGAATCGCGGCAGGCCGGAAAAATCGAGCAGGGGGTTGGCAACGGTCACGGCAGGTCTCCAGGGTACGGGCCCGGCAGGCGGGCAGCCCGGTAGATATGGCGCTGCCAGGCATGGCTGACAAGGGGGCACGGCCCGGCATTCACGTCGGCCTTACGGTTCGGCGCCGAAGCTCTGGCTGCGGGGGAGTCCGCAGCGGTAGGTATCGAACGAGGCCCCACATGGAAGGTCTGGCTGCAGTTGCATCCGCCTCACCGGCACGGTCGCTGGCGCTGTCCGCCAGTACGGCCGAACTGACCTGGATCGCCGCGCTGTGCGACGCCGGCGACGACGCCCCGCGCCACCTGCAGCAGTTGCAGACAGTGCTGCAGCAGGGTGGCACGTTCAACGATGCCCAGGAGTGGTACCCGTTCGAAGTGGTCGAGCGCGGCGCCAGCCAGCTGCAGCTGGGCCACGAGCGCGAGTTCGTGATCTGCGTGCTGCTGTGGCTGCAGGCACTGGCCCAGGGCCGTGCCAGCACGCTGGACCCGAGCCTGCATCTGGACGACCGCGCAATGGACATCGAGGCGCTGCCCGACGCGTTGCGCGATGCGGTGCTGGATGCGTTCACCGCGGCGGGGTATTGAGACGCCCTGGTGACCGGTGACCGGTAGAGTCGACTGTTAGTCGACTATCGCGCGCAGCGCGGGATTTTCGCGACCTGAGCGTAGAGCAGTCGACTAACAGTCGACTCTACCCAATCGACGCACGCCTCTGCGCTGCTCCCCGGCGACAACGTCGACCGTCCTACAGCGCTTCCAGGCTGCACCACGGCAATGCCGGCAGCCCCTGCCCAGCCACTGCGGCTGCCAGCTGTGCATCAGCGCCATCAACATCGATGCCCTGCCGCGCATACCACGCCGGGTCATAGTAGCTCTGCGCATAACGCTCGCCGCTGTCGCACAGAATGCTGACGATGCTGCCCTGGTGACCGGCCTCGCGCATCCACTGTGCCGCCTGCAGCACGCCGATGAAGTTGGTGCCGGTGGAGCCACCGACGCGACGGCCCAGCTGGCGGCTGACATGGCGCATCGCGGCCAGGCTCAGCGCATCGGGCACCTTCACCATCGCATCGACGCTGGTCGGGATGAAGCTCGGCTCCACCCGCGGCCGGCCAATGCCTTCCACGCGCGAGCCACCGCTGCAGGTCAGGCCGCGCCAATCCTGCTCACCGGCCACAGCCGCTTTGTAGCCATCGAAGAACACCGACACTTCCGGGTCCGCGCACAGGATGCGGGTGTCATGCCGCCGGTAGCTGACATAGCGGCCCAGCGTGGCCGCCGTGCCGCCGGTGCCGGGGCTGCACACGATCCATTCCGGAACCGGGCTGGGCTCCTCGGCCATCTGCTTGAAGATGGATTCGGCGATGTTGTTGTTGGCACGCCAGTCGGTAGCGCGCTCGGCATAGGTGAACTGGTCCATGAAGTGGCCGCCGGTTTCACGGGCCAGCTTTTCCGAATCACAGTTGAGGTCGCAGGCACGCTCGACCAGATGGCAGCGGCCACCGTGGAACTCGATCGCCGCGATCTTCTCCGGCGAGGTCGTGGCCGGGATCACCGCGATGAACGGCAAACCAAGCAGGCGCGCGAAATAGGCTTCGGAGACGGCAGTCGATCCGCTGGACGCCTCGATCACCGGGCGCCCTTCGCGCAACCAGCCATTGGTCAACGCATACAGGAACAGCGAGCGCGCCAGCCGGTGCTTCAGGCTGCCGGTGGGATGGCTCGATTCATCCTTCAGGTACAGGTCGATGCCCTCGAACCCTGGCAGCGCCAACGGGATCAGGTGGGTATCGGCGGAACGGTTGAAATCGGCTTCGATCTTGCGGATGGCGGAGGCCACCCATTCACGCTGCGACATGGCGGGCAATCGTTGTCAGGACGGAACGGTGCGATCCGGCCATTGTACGTCGCGGTGCTGTCAGGTGCTGGCCGGTAGAATGACACCATCCGGCCGGCAACGGCCCTGTCTGAAGGACTCCCCCATGACCATTCCCGCCCTGCGCGATGTTCCCGGCGTCGCCGCCCAGGCCCCGGCCGAGACCAACGGCTTCGTGTTCAACCACACCATGCTGCGGGTCAAGGACATCACTGCCTCGCTGGACTTCTACACCCGCGTGCTGGGCTACCAGCTGATCGACAAGCGCGACTTCCCGGACGCCCAGTTCAGCCTGTACTTCCTGGCCTACGTGCCGGCCGGCGCGCTGGTACCGGAAGACGATGCCCAGCGCCGCCTGTGGATGGCCGGCCTTCCGGGCGTGCTGGAACTGACCCACAACCACGGCACCGAGAACCAGGACGGCGCGGTTTACCACGACGGCAACAGCGACCCGCGCGGCTTCGGCCATATCTGCGTGTCGGTGCCGGACATCGAAGCCGCCTGCCAGCGCTTCGAGGCCCTTGGCGTCACCTTCCAGAAGCGCCTGACCGACGGCCGCATGAAGAATCTGGCCTTCATCAAGGACCCGGACGGCTACTGGGTCGAGATCATCGCCAACTGACAAAAAAGGGGACGGAGGGGATTAAGTCGTTTCTGGCACTATTGGGCCGAAAGTGACTTAATCCCCTCCGTCCCCTTTTTCTGCGAGGTTCGTATGGAAACGATGGAACTGCACCGTGGCCGCCTGATCGACCACATCCAGCTGGTGGTGCGTGATCTGGCCGCCAGCCGCCGCTTCTATCAGGCGGTGTTCGACACCATCGGCATCCCGATCGCCGGCGAAGGCGATGATTACTTCTGGGCCGACGAGCTGTTCATTTCCAGCGCCAGCAGCGAGGCTGCGGCCGGCCAGTTGACCGGTCGCCATCACCTGGCCTTCCAGGCCCGCGATGCCGCCACCGTGGATGCCTTCCACACCGCCGCGATCGCCGCCGGCGGCACCGACAACGGCGCGCCGGGCGAGCGTCCCTACCATCCGGGCTACTACGGGGCGTTCGTGCTGGACCCGGATGGCAACAACATCGAGGTGGTCTACCACGGCCCGGCGAACTACAGCGCGGATTCGGTCAAGGTGACGTTCTAGGCCCTGGCTGCGATCGGAGCTGCCCGGTGCCGACGCGGTGTCCGCTTGGATGCGCGCGGCGCCCTCAGATCCCCAAGGCGCGCATATGCACACGGCCGGCCACCAGCTCCATCGAACTGGTGACGGCCAAGGGTGCCCACACGGCCTGTTCGGCTCCCGCATAGATGCCGTGTTCGGAAAGCAACGTGTGCACCACATCCATCGGATTGGCGACGCTCAGTGGTGAAGCAGCGCGCCGAAGGATCTCCTGCTCCCCAGGCCTTCTGACAGTGACGGCCGCGTCATCCAGTAGATTCCGCAGCGTCCGCCAGTCATAAAGCGCGATGCCATCGTCGGTCACCTGCAGGTCAAGATGCGCGATGTTATGGACCAGCAGGAAACTGCTGTTGGCGGCGGTCACGCCCGACAACCCGCGTGACGCCCACAGGGGCTCCAGCCGGCCATCTTCCAGGCAGGCCTTGGCCCCTCGCAACTGCCGCAGGCCATCGCTGAGATCCTTCTGCAGCGCCGCGACCACGCTGTCCAGATACCCCACCTCGCCCCTGGCGGCGTGCTTGGCCTGAATGAAGTAGTGATGCTGCAACAGCGAGTCGTGAAGGATGTACTCCACATCCAGATCGGCTGGCGGATCCTTCAGCACATGGTGCTTCTGGATTCCCTCGTGCACGGAATAGCGCTGCGGCTGGATCAGCTGGCGTTCCAGGCGGCTTCGGATATAGCTCCGTTCGAATCCATCACCGCCGATCAGCCTACGCAGCAGCTCGGTCTCACCGGCCGACTGCGCGAACTGCACCAGCACACAGCGCAGCGCCTTGTCCCAGCCACCGGCCAGCATGTAGCCCGTCGGCCCCGGCACCACCATCCAATCGGTTCTCAATCCCTTTGACTGCCACGCCAGGATGGTCTGCAGGACATCATCCAGGTGCGCTTCGCGCAGCTGTGCTCGTCCAATGAAAATCTCTCCTGCTCCATGGCGGGAAAGCATGAAAACGACCAGACGAGCAGCGTCATGGGCAAAGGCCATGCTTCTGTGCGAGGTGGCATCCGATTCCAGAAACGCCCAGGTAACGGTCAGTGCCCGGTCCAGTACCGCATGGGCCAGCAGCTCATCCAGTTGCGTGGAACGCCCCGCGGCCTGAGCGGAACACTCGGCAATGCGGAACATCAACGCCATCGCGCTGTTGCTGTCCAGCCACCGCGCGAACCAGGCCTGCTTCAGCAGACCCAGGCTGTGGTCATCGCCGGGTTCAAGCAGCAGCGATCCGTCACTCTGCCGGGAGGCGCACGCCAATCCGGAAAGCACCAGCGCAAGCGCCTCGCTCAGCAGCATGACCTGCAGGGTCTGGCATACAACGTCGTCCTGCGATGGATCGCCCGCTCCGCACTGGGCGAGCTCCAGCAGGTCGGAGAGGCGCTCCAGCTGGATCTGCGCCGATGCCTGCGCACATTGCGGGAATGGCTCGGCGCCGCCCTGCCCGTGCCGCACGCTGGTCGCTACGCGATCTACACAGGCACCGGCAGGCAGGATGATGGAGAGCCGATCCTGCAACTCCGCATGCAGTGCCGGCAACAGCGGCAATACGGCCGCCCGCTGTGCGTCGTACCAGCGCGCAAGCTCACGCAATGCGTCGTAGTCCGGGCGTGTTTCAAGCAACCGGCGCAGATGCTTCTCAATGCTGTCCACCGCGCGGAACTCCAGCGGCCGCTTCAGCAGGCTATGCAGCGGGCCCAGTAATTCCCTTCTCGCATTCTGGAACATTCCATTTCCTCTCGCTGTCTGCAACGTGCACGTTCACGCCTGATCAGACTAGCCGAATCAAAGCGCGCACAGGAAAACGGCCAGGTGCATCCGCACCCGGCCGTTGTTCTGCTACCAGCGAGGCTTCTGTTGCAGCGTCAATGCGCCGCCATGTAGATGTCCTGCAGCACGGCCTTTTCCAGCTCCAGCTCGCCCAGCAGGTTCTTCACGATGTCGCCCAGGCTGAGGATGCCGACCAGGCGCGTGCCGTCGGTAACCATCAGATGACGGCGCCGTGAGTACGTCATCAGCGACATGGCCTGCTTCAGCGTGGCTTCCGGCGCGATGCCTTCCAGACCGGTGGAGGGCACGCTGGAAATCACCCGGCGCCCGGCCTGCGGGCCGTCATCGGCCAGGGTACGCACGATGTCCTTTTCGGAGATGATGCCGACCGGGGCATCGTCCTTCATCACCACCAGCGCAGCGATTTTGTTCGCGCTCATCTTGTGGGCGGCGGCACCGATGGTGTCTTCCGCATCGATGGTGATGACAGCTTCTTTCTTGGATTGCAGGAGTTCGCGGACGTTCATTCTTGTTTCCTGGTGCAGGTCACTGAAGTCAAAAAAGTGTGCTCTTCCGATACGCCCCCTCCCCGGGAACAGACCTTTCAGCGCACGTCTGGCGCACCGGCTGCGCGCTCCTGGACCGGACCGGCAGACCACGTGCTGCAACGCCAACGAGGCGGGTCCGGCAGCGCAACCCGTATCTCGGTCGGTTCGATTCTACGACTGCCGACCACGGCCACTACCGGCACCGATGGGACAGTTCGTCGTGGGAACCCACCGACGATCCAGAGAATGGCACCGCCGCTGAAACCGAGGCTGAACACCGGCGGTTCCGCGCACTCAAGATTGATCTTCCGCGGCCGGGCACGGACAGAACGGCCCTGCGCCGTCCCACTTCGGGTGGGCCGGCGAAAGGCGCAGCCTCCCGCCGGCCACCGGGGTTACTTCGAGCAACGCCCGTTCTGGGCCATCTTCAGCTGCATCACTTGGCTGCGCCCTTCCGCTTCCGGAACCACCGTCAGCTTCGCGCCGCCAACGAACACGCCCATCTTGATCGACTGCTGGATGAAGTAGTTGCGACCGGCTTCGGTAAACAGCTTGAGGTCGTTGGGCGAGAACTCCGACTCGGTGGAGATCACATGTTCCTGGTCACCGGCAACCTGGGTATAGAAGAACACCTTGTCGGCGGTTTCGCCCAGGCACTGCCCATCGATCAGCACATCCTTCTTCAGTGCCTTGCCGACGAAACTGTTGCGGAACACGTACACCCCGGACTTGCCGTCCTGCGGTGCCGGGAAGGTCTTGGCCGTATCCACCACGCTCTTCTCGGTCATCGGAACGCTCGCGCAACCGGACAGCGCACTGATTGCCACCGCCAACGCGACTCCATGCAGCTTTTTCATCTACAGCCCCTGTAATGCGCGCCATCGCGCGCGGAATGGACATGGCCAGGCACACCCGTTGCGGGTGTGCACTGCCAACAGTGAAATGAAGCTCCGGCATCACTGTGCAGGGCATGGATCGTCGCATGGCAGCCTGCACAGGCATCCTCCGTGATGCGCGGGTTCGGCCGCAGAGAATGCCATGCCGGCATGAAAAAAGGGCGACCCATCGGGCCGCCCTCGTCGGTACTGCCAGCAGATCGGCCAGGCCTTACTCCACCGTCACGCTCTTGGCCAGATTGCGCGGCTTGTCCACGTCGGTGCCGCGCGCCAGTGCGGTGTGGTAAGCCAGCAGCTGCACCGGAATGGTGTGCACGATCGGGCTGAGCACGCCGGCATGGCGCGGCGTGCGGATCACATGCACGCCTTCGGACTCGTTGAAATTGCTGTCCTGGTCGGCAAACACGAACAGTTCGCCGCCACGCGCACGCACTTCCTGCATGTTCGACTTCACCTTCTCCAGCAGGCTGTCGTTGGGGGCGATCACCACCACCGGCATATCCTCGTCCACCAGCGCCAGCGGGCCGTGCTTCAGTTCACCGGCCGGATAGGCCTCAGCGTGGATATAGGAGATTTCCTTGAGCTTGAGCGCGCCTTCCAGTGCGATCGGGTAATGCAGGCCGCGCCCCAGGAACAATGCGTTGGCCTTGCGCGCGAAGCGCTCGGCCCATGCCGCGATCTGCGGCTCCAGGTTCAGCGCGTGCTGCACGCTGCCCGGCAGGAAGCGCAGCTGCTCCAGGTAATCCACTTCCTGTGCCGCGTCGATGCGGCCATGCAGCTTGCCCAGCACCACGGTCAGCTGGAACAGTGCGGCCAGCTGGGTGGTGAACGCCTTGGTCGAGGCCACGCCGATCTCGGCGCCGGCGCGGGTGTAGCAGACCAGCTCACTGGCGCGCGGAATCGCACTTTCCGGCACGTTGCAGATCGACAGCGTGTGCGTGTGCCCCAGCGACTTGGCGTACTTCAACGCCTCCATCGTATCCAGCGTTTCGCCGGACTGGGAAATGGTGACGATCAGGTGCTTCGGGTTCGCATAGGCCGCGCGATAGCGATACTCGCTGGCGATTTCCACACTGCATGGCAGGCCGGCGATCGCCTCGATCCAGTAACGTGCGGTCAGGCCGGCGTAGTAGCTGGTGCCGCAGGCGAGGATCTGCACGCCTTCAATGCCCGACAACACGGCCTCGGCATTCTTACCGAACAGTTCGGCCGGGAAACCGCCGGCGTCGATCGCCGCCTCGATGGTGTCCCCCAGCGCACGCGGCTGCTCGTGGATTTCCTTCTGCATGAAGTGGCGGTACGGGCCCAGCTCCAGCGAGGCCAGCGACACGTCGGACAGGTGCACCTCGCGCTCGACCGGCTGGTCATGGCCGTCGAAGATGCGCACGCCGTCGCGACGGATTTCGGCGGTGTCGCCCTCTTCCAGGAAGATCACCTTGCGCGTGGCCGAGATCACTGCCGACACATCCGAGGCAACGAAGTTCTCACCCTCGCCCAGGCCGACCAGCAGCGGGCAGCCCATGCGCGCGCACACGAAGCGTTCCGGCTCGGCACGGCTGACCACGGCCAGCGCGTAGGCGCCGGTCAGTTCCTTCACTGTGTGCTGCAGTGCCACCAGCAGGTCATCGCCGTCCTTCAGGTGATGGTGGATCAGATGGGCAATGACTTCGGTATCGGTCTGCGATTCGAAGGTGTAGCCCAGTGCGCGCAGCTTCTCGCGCTGTTCCTCGTGGTTCTCGATGATGCCGTTGTGCACCAGCGCTACGCCGTGACTGATGTGCGGATGCGCGTTGGCCTCGGTGACACCGCCATGGGTGGCCCAACGGGTGTGCCCGATGCCCAGCAGCGCGTTGAAGCCCTCGGCCTCGGCCGCCGTGGCCATTTCCGACACGCGACCGGTACGACGCACACGGCGCACTTCCGGCCGCTCTCCCTGGTCGATCACGGCGATGCCGGAGGAATCGTAACCCCGGTACTCAAGGCGCTTCAGACCCTCGATCAGTACCGGCACTACGTCGCGATCGGCGATCGCACCCACGATTCCACACATGTCACGCGTTTCCTTGAAGACGATCGCGGCATTCTAGCGTGCGTGTCCGCCTTCCCCCTCCTGTCCGCTTAATGAAAGTGTCCGGAAAGGTGTCCGCGGACACCCGGACACGTCCACATAAACGCCAACTCATTGAAAATAAATGAAATAAAGTTGGCACGCTACGTGCTTGGTATTGATTACCACCGTCAGGCACGCACCCGATGATCCGCGACACTTCCGCACAGGACCAGATCGTTTCCTCCGCCCCGGCCAGCGCCCCGCGCGCCAACTGGCACCGCTACCGCTACCGCTGGCCGGCGCTGGGCGCGATCGCCCTGCTCGCCGGCATCGGTTGGGCCGTGCACGCCTGGTCCAATGCCAGCCGCTCTTTCGACAGCAGCCGCGTGCGCATCGCCGAAGTGAAGCGCGGCGACCTGGTCCGCGACATCGCCGCCGACGGCCGCGTGATCGCCGCCAACAGCCCGATCCTGTACGCCATCTCGGCCGGTACCGTGGACCTGAAGGTGGTCGCCGGCGATGTGGTGAAGAAGGGCCAGGAGCTGGCGATCATCGACAGCCCGGAACTGCGCAGCAAGCTGGCCCAGGAACAGGCCACCCTGGCCGGCCTGGAAGCCGAGGCCAGCCGCGCCGCGCTGGACGCCACCCTGGCCCGCGCCAAGTCGCGCAAGGAAACCGACCAGGCCACCATCGAGCGGCAGGCCGCCGACCGCGACCTGCAGCGCTACCAGCGCGGTTACGACGGCGGTGCAGTACCGCAGATCGACCTGGCCAAGGCCAAGGACTCGCTGAAGAAGGCCGACATCACCCTGGCCAACGCCACCACCGATGCGCGCCTGCAAAGCCAGGGCGCCGACCTGGACGCCCGCAACAAGCGCCTGCTGGCCGATCGCCAGAAGGCGGTGGTGGCCGAAGTGCAGCGCCAGGTCGATGCGCTGACGCTGCGTGCGCCGTTCGATGGCCAGGTCGGCCAGGTGCAGGCGGTGCAGTCCACCAACCTGGCCGCCAACGCACCGGTGCTGGGCGTGGTCGATCTGTCCAAGTTCGAAGTCGAGATCAAGGTACCGGAGAGCTTCGCCCGCGACCTGGCGATCGGCATGCCTGCGCAGCTGACCGGTGGCAACGGCCAGCCGTTCCCGGGCGAGATCAGCGCGGTGTCGCCAGAAGTGGTCAACGGCGAGGTCAACGCCCGCGTGCGCTTCGCCAGTGCGCAACCGGAAGGCCTGCGCCAGAGCCAGCGGATGTCGGTGCGCGTGCTGCTCGATACCCGCAAGAACGTGCTGAAGGTCGAGCGCGGCCCGTTCGTCGAACAGGGCAATGGCATGGCCTACGTGATGGATGGCCGCACCGCCGTGCGCCGTCCGGTGGAACTGGGCGTCAGCAGCCTGGGCGAAGTGGAAATCAAGTCGGGTGTGCAACCGGGCGACCGCATCGTGGTCTCCGGCAGCGACCTGTTCAAGGACGCAGAACGCGTCTCCGTCAACTGATACCTGATACCTGAATCCTGGAGAGAGGACACCCCATGTACATGCTCGAAATGCGTTCGGTCGCCAAGGTCTTCCGCACCGAACAGGTGGAAACCCACGCACTGCGCTCGCTGGAACTGCAGGTCAAGGAAGGCGAGTTCGTCGCCGTCACCGGTCCGTCCGGCTCCGGCAAGACCACCTTCCTCAACATTGCCGGCCTGCTGGAAACCTTCACCAGCGGCACGTACATGCTGGACGGCCAGGACGTGAGCACGCTGGGCGATGATGCGCGCAGCCGCCTGCGCAACCAGAAGATCGGCTTCATCTTCCAGGGCTTCAACCTGATCCCGGACCTCAACCTGTTCGACAACGTCGACGTGCCGCTGCGCTACCGGAAGATGAGTGCCAACGAGCGCCGCGAACGCATCGAGAAGGCGCTCACCCAGGTCGGCCTGGGCTCGCGCATGAAGCACTACCCGAACGAACTGTCCGGCGGCCAGCAGCAGCGTGCGGCCATCGCCCGCGCCCTGGCCGGCAGCCCGCGCCTGCTGCTGGCCGACGAACCGACCGGCAACCTGGATACGCAGATGGCCCGCGGCGTGATGGAACTGCTGGAGGAAATCAACGCCGCCGGCACCACCATCGTGATGGTCACCCACGACCCGGAACTGGCCGCACGCGCGCAGCGCAACGTGCACATCGTCGACGGCCAGGTCACCGACCTGGTGCGCGAGCCGGTGCTGGCCACGCCGGTGCGCCACATCGTCGCAGTGAACGAGTGAGGGCCCGACCATGTTCGCTTACTACGCCCGATTGGCGGCGCGCAGTTTTCGCCGCAACAAGGTCCTGACCGCGCTGATGGTGATCGCCATCGCACTTGGCATCGGCGCCTCGATGACCACGCTGACCGTATTCCACGTGCTGTCCGGTGACCCGATTCCCGGCAAGAGTGACCGCCTGTTCTACGTCCAGCTGGATGCCGCTACCGGTGCCTACGTCGCCGGCGAAGAGCCGGAAACCCAGCTGACCCGCTTCGACGGTGAAGCGCTGCTGCGCGAAGCCAAGGGCGAGCGCCAGGCGCTGATGAGCGGCGGCGGCGGCACCATCGAACCGGACAACAGCACCCTCAAGCCCTTCAGCATCGACACCCGCTGGACCTCGGCCGACTTCTTCCCGATGTTCGAGGTGCCCATGCAGTACGGCCGCCCTTGGACGCGCGAGGACGATGAAGGTCGCGCACGCGTGGTGGTCATCTCCAAGGCGCTCAATGACAAGCTGTACCAAGGCGCCAACAGCGTGGGACGCGACCTGCGGATGGAAGGCCAGAGCTACCGCATCGTCGGCGTGATGAAGGAATGGAGCCCAGAGCCGCACTTCTACGACCTGACCACCGGCAGCTACGGCAAGAACGAAGACCTGCTGCTGCCGATCTCCACCTCGTTCGACCTGAAGCTGGGCAACAACGGCAACATGAACTGCTTCGGCGAGAACCCCGACGGCAACAGCTACTCGCTCAATGCACCGTGCGCATGGCTGCAGTACTGGGTGGAAATGGACCCGGCCAAGGCCGGCGACTACCGCCGCTACCTGGAGAACTACTCGACCCAGCAGCGTGAAGCCGGCCGCTTCAAGCATCCGCCGAACGTGCGCCTGCGCACCGTGATGGAGTGGCTGGACTTCAACGGCGCGGTGCCCAGCGACGTGCGCCTGCAGCTGTGGCTGGCGCTGGGATTCCTCGGTGTCTGTCTGGTCAACACGGTAGGCCTGCTGCTGGCCAAGTTCCTGCGCCGCAGCGGTGAGATCGGCGTGCGCCGCGCCCTCGGTGCCAGCCGCGGCCAGATCTTCCTGCAGTGCCTGGTGGAAGCCGGCGCGGTCGGCGTGGTCGGTGGCGTGCTGGGCATCGGCCTGGCCCTGCTCGGCCTGTTCGCGGTGCGCCAGCAGCCGGTGGAGTACGCAAAGCTGGCCCACCTGGACGGCAACATGCTGCTGCTCGCGCTGGGCCTGACCCTGTTTGCCAGCCTCGCCGCCGGTTTCCTGCCCGCCTGGCGCGCCATGCAGGTCACCCCGGCCATCCAGCTCAAGTCGCAGTAAGCACCCGAACGAGGACTCCCATGGACATCCGCCCCATCCTCAGCACGCTGCGCCGGCACAAGACCGCCGCTGCCCTGATCGTGCTGGAAGTCGCACTGACCTGTGCCATCGTCTGTAACGCGCTGTTCCTGGTCAGCCAGCGTGTGGAGAAGATCAGCATGCCCAGCGGCATCGCCGAGAGCGAACTGGTGATGCTGCGCGTCAGCGGTATCGGCAAGCAGACCGACGCCATGGCCCGCACCCGCGAGGATCTGGCATCGCTGCGTGCGATCCCCGGCGTCAGCCATGTCACGATCATCAACCAGGTTCCCTTCCGCAACGGCTCCTCCAGCAGCAGCATCTCGCGCGAGGTCGACCAGGAACGGCCGACCACCAACGCCTCGATGTACACGCTTTCCGAAAACGGGCTGGCCACGATGGGCATGAATCTGATCGCAGGCCGCGATTTCCTGCCCGACGAGTACCAGAACTTCGAAGACGCCAGCAAGGGCGGCGCCAAGGAAAAGGCGATTCCGGTCATCCTCACCCAGTCCACCGCCGCCAAGATGGAACCCAACGGCAGTGCGCTGGGCAAGACCTACTACATGGGCAAGCAGCCGCTGCACGTGGTCGGCATCGTCGATACGCTCAGCACGCCCAATGGCTGGAATGACAACTGGACCAACTCGATGCTGCTGCCCATGCGGCGCACCTTCGACGAAGGTGGCACGTATGTGCTACGCACTTCGCCGGAACGCCGCCAGGAGGTACTCGATGCCGGTGCCGCCGCGCTGGAACGCAACGACCCCAACCGGCTGATGCGCGACAAGCTGACCTATGAAGACCAGCGCAAGGACTTCTTCAAGAACGACCGCGCGATGGTCGGCCTGCTGATCACCGTCAGCATCTCGCTGCTGGTGGTCACTGCGCTGGGCATCATCGGCCTGGCCAGCTTCTGGGTGCAGCAGCGCAGCAAGCAGATCGGCATCCGCCGTGCGCTGGGCGCGACCCGCGGGCAGATCCTGCGCTACTTCCAGACCGAGAACTTCCTGCTGGCCACACTGGGCATCGTGCTGGGCATGCTGGCCGCCTACGCGATCAACCTGGCCCTGATGAACCTGTACGAGCTGCCGCGCATGCCGCTGTACTACCTGCCGCTGGGTGCGCTGCTGCTGTGGGTGCTGGGCCAGATCGCCGTGTTCGGTCCGGCACGGCGTGCGGCGGCGGTACCGCCTGCGGTCGCCACGCGGGGCGCGTGAGATGCGTGCCCGCGCGATGTCCCTGATGCTGCTCCTGCCACTGCCGGCTCTGGCCGGCGGCGGCAACGCGCAGACACTGGAATGGCGCCAGGATGCCGCGCAGCTGTCGCTGCGCTCGACCGAAGGCCAGGTGCAAGTGCAGGCTGCCAGCCCGGAAGCGCGCTTCGGCGTGCGCAGTGGCGATCGCATCCTGCGCGTGGACGACACGGCGGTGCGCCGGGTCGATCATCTGGCCGAGGCCCTGCGCCATTCCCACGCAGCCACCGCCTATCTGCTGCTGCGCCGCGACAGACGCGAACTGACGGTGGCGGTCGACGCCGCAGCCTGGCGCCAGGCGCTGGAGGTGCCGCCGCCACCTGCGCCGCCAGCGCCCCCGGCCCCTCCCCGGCGCTGAGCGGGGCCCGCTCCTGCACAGCCACGGGTTTGGCTATGCTTGATGGGTGGCGCCGGGCTCTCCCGGTGCGTGGACACGAACGGCTCCAACGGCGCCGCCCATCCCTTTCTGCAGAACTGCTTGATGCCTGCGATCCTGATCATCGACGACAACGCCAGCGTGGGTACCGCGCTGGACGTGCTGTTCTCCCTGCACGACATCGACACCCTGCAGGCGCAGAGCCCGTCCGAAGGGCTGGCCCTGCTCGAATCGCAGCCAGTCGACCTGGTGATCCAGGACATGAACTTCAGCGAGGACACCACCTCGGGCGAAGAAGGCGAGGCCCTGTTCGCGCAGATCCGCGCGCGCCATCCGGACCTGCCGGTGATCCTGCTCACGGCGTGGACCCATCTGAGCAGCGCCGTGGACCTAGTCAAGGCCGGCGCCGCCGACTACCTGGCCAAGCCCTGGGACGACCGCAAGCTGATGACCACGGTCAACAACCTGCTGGAACTGTCCGAGGCGCGCCGCGAACTGGACCGGCGCCGCAGCCGTGAACTGCGCCAGCGCAACGCGCTGGAAGAGAAGTACGACCTGTGCGGCGCGGTCTTCGCCGACCCCGCCAGCGAGCGCGTGATCGCGCTGGCCTGCCAGGTCGCACGCTCGGAACTGCCGGTGCTGATCACCGGCCCCAACGGTGCCGGCAAGGAAAAGATCGCGCAGATCATCCAGGCCAATTCCCTGGTGGCCAAGGGTCCGTTCGTGGCGGTCAACTGTGGCGCGCTGCCCTCGGAACTGATCGAAGCCGAACTGTTCGGTGCCGAAGCCGGTGCGTATACCGGCGCCAACAAGGCGCGCGAAGGCAAGTTCGAGGCCGCCGATGGTGGCACCCTGTTCCTGGATGAGATCGGCAACCTGTCGCTGGGCGGCCAGATGAAACTACTGCGCGTACTGGAAACCGGCCGCTTCGAACGCCTGGGCTCCAACCGCGAACGCCAGGTCAAGGTGCGCGTGGTCAGCGCCACCAACGCTGACCTGCCGGCGATGATCCGCGACGGTACCTTCCGCGAAGACCTCTATTACCGCCTCAACACGGTAGAACTGGTGCTGCCGCCGCTGGCCGAACGACCGGGCGACATCGTGCCGCTGGCCGAGCGCTTCCTGACCGCCGGCAAGCCGCTGTCCAGTGCCGCCACAGCGGCACTGCAGCGGCACCCCTGGCCGGGCAACGTGCGCGAACTGCGCAACGTGATCCAGCGCGCCGAGCTGCTGGCCACCGGCAACCGCATCGAAGTGGCCGATCTCAACCTGCCGCGCGCAGCGCCTGCACCACGCCCTGCCCCCAGCGCCGGCAATGACCCCGACCGCGCACGCATCGAGGATGTGCTGGCACGCAACCACGGCGTGATCGCCCAGGCTGCGGCCGAGCTCGGCCTGAGCCGTCAGGCGCTGTACCGGCGCATGGACCGCCACGGTATTCCGCGCGAATGAAGCGGCGCTCGTTCACCTTCCGCCTGTTCCTGCGCCTGCTGCCGGTGCTGGCGCTGGCCGCCGCATTGCCGTGGCTGCTGGCCTACTGGATGGACCATGGCTGGGTGGTGACCACGGTATCGGCGCTGATCCTGCTGTCGTTGATGTGGTGGACTCTGCGCCGCGCCACCGCGCCGGTGCGCTCGCTGATGCGTGCCCTGGCGGGGACCACCAGCAGTTATCGCGACGGTGAGTACAACTTCGGCGTGCACTGGCCGGGCAACGATGAACTGGGCGACCTGGTGCAGGCGCACCGCGAGCTGGGCGACGTGCTGCGTGCGCAGCGACAGGGCCTGGTGCAGCGCGAGCTGCTGCTGGACACCATGGTGCAGAACACGCCGGTGGCGATGCTGCTGATCGCCGCCGGCGGCGATGGCATCGCACGGGTGGTGTTCTCCAATCTGGCTGCACGCAAGCTGCTGCATGGCGGCTGGAAGCTGGAAGGCCAGCGCCTGGAGGACGTGCTGGAACAGGTGCCGGTGGAACTGCGCGATGCCATCGCTCGTGGCGGAGACAGCCTGTTCGCGGTGCATGCCGAGGCCGAGGATGGCGATGAGGATGACGAGCAGGTCTACCACCTCTCGCGGCGCGCCTTCCAGCTCAACGGCCGCCCGCACGATCTGCTGCTGGTGCGCCTGCTGACCGCCGAACTGCGCCGCCAGGAAGTGCAGACCTGGAAGAAGGTGATCCGGGTGATCAGCCACGAACTCAACAATTCACTGGCGCCGATTGCCTCGCTGGCCCATTCCGGCGGTGTAATGGTGCAGCGTGAGCGCTTCGATCGGCTGCCGGAGATCTTCACCACCATCGAGGACCGCGCGCGCCATCTGGAAGGCTTCATCCGCGGTTATGCGCGCTTTGCCAAGCTGCCGCAGCCGCAGCTGCAGACCGTGCATTGGGCACCGTTCCTGTCCAGCCTCCGCCAGCAGATCCCGTTCGGCATGGACCGCGAGCCGGATGAGGAGCTGAGCAGCCGCATCGATATTGCGCAGTTCGGGCAGGCGCTGTTGAATCTGTTGAAGAACGCGCATGAAGCCTGCGCCGAGGCGGATCCGCCGAACGACGATGTGCAGGTGCAACTGACGCGGTTGCCGCAGTGGCTGCGCCTGGACGTGCTCGACCGTGGCAAGGGCATGAACGAGCAGGTGCTGCAGAACGCGTTGATGCCGTTCTATTCGACCAAGCGCAACGGCACCGGGCTGGGGCTGGCGCTGACGCGCGAGATCGTGGAGGCGCACGGTGGTCGGGTGTCGTTGCAGAACCGCGGCGATGGCGGGCTGTGCGTGTCGATTCTGTTGCCGGTGGGTTGAGCGGGCTGATCGCGCTCCGGTGGTTGCCGACCTTGGTCGGCACGTGGGTAGATTCACGCCATGCGTGGATAAGCCGACCAAGGTCGGCAGCTACCAAGGCCGGCGCATCGCCACCCTGCGCTCAAGGGAAACGGGAGCATCAAGAGCAACGGCAACCACGCCTAGTTTGAAGCGACTGGGTGCGGCTGTGGCTTTGGATCTTGGTTCCGCCTTGAGCGAGCCGAGCATCGCAGGGGAATCTGGGGCGTAGAGGCGCCGGTGTCTGAGCGCAGCGAGTTCGGCGCCGTCCCCTGATTCACCGAGAAGCGCAGGGCACCGATGCGCACCATCGGCTCGCGACCAGCGGAGCGTTTCTTTTGGTTACTTTTCTTTGCGCACAAAGAAAAGTAACGCCCATGACCGCTGGCCGACCTTCAGCCGTCCAGCGAAGAGATGGATCGCCGCATGGCCACGCGTAGATGCATCGGGAACCCGAGCGCGGCCTCTTCGGCCATCACCGCCTGCAGTCCTGCACCCCACTCTGCCTCCGGCACGTTGACGAACCCTTCGCTGGCATAGAAGTCGGCATTCCAAGGCACGTCGGACAACGTAGTAAGCACCGCTACCGCGTAGCCGTCGGCCCTGGCCTGAGCCAACGCGTGACGCAGCAACGCGCGACCATGGCCCCGCCGCGCGTGCGCGGGGTCCACGTCCATCTGCAGCACATGGAACTCACCTGCCAGTTCGCCGCCCAGCAGGTAGCCGGCAATGCCGCCGCCCGCCGCATCCACCACCCATAGCTGCCCGCGCTCAAGGCCTTCCTGCAGCGTCGGCCGGTCCAGGCCATGACCGGCGAACACCGGGTAGGCCTGATGGCCCTTCAGCAGTTCACCAGCGCGCTGTTCAATCCCGGGCAGCACGTCCAGCTCATCGGCGTGCGGAACACGAGGCTCAGGACTTCTTGAGCGGGCGCTTCCAGCCATCGATGGTTTCCTGTCGTGCACGCGCCAGTGTCAGCTTGCCGTCCGGTGCGTCGCGGGTGATGACAGAACCGGCGGCGATGGTCGCGCCCTCGCCAACGGTCAGTGGCGCCACCAGCGAACTGTTGGAGCCGATGAACGCGTTGTCGCCGATGGTTGTGGTCGACTTGTTCACGCCATCGTAGTTGCAGGTGATGGTGCCCGCACCAATGTTCACCTTGCTGCCAATCACCGCATCACCCAGGTAGGTGAGGTGGTTGGCCTTGCTGCCGACACCGAGGGTGACCTTCTTGGTCTCGACGAAGTTGCCGACATGCACGCCATCGGCCAGCACGGTACCCGGGCGCAGGCGCGCGAACGGGCCGATCTGCGCGGCGCCTTCGGCCACCACGCCCTCAAGGTCGCAATGTGCGCGCACTTCGGTGCCTGGCCCCAGGTTGACGTCCTTCAGCCGGTTGAACGGACCCACGGTGACGCCGTCGCCCAGCACGATGTGGCCTTCCAGCACGACATCAACGTCGATCAGCACGTCGCTGCCGACGGTGACGGTGCCACGGATGTCGAGTCGCGCCGGGTCGCGCACCCGTGCGCCCTGCGCGCACAGCGCACGCACCGCGCGACGCTGCCAGGCACGCTCCAGCTGCGACAGCTGCCACGGATCGTTCGCGCCTTCGGCTTCCTGCGCATCGGCCACCAGTGCCATCTCGGCCGGGGTGTACTCGTGTGCGGCGAATGCGAACACGTCGGTCAGGTAATACTCGCCCTGCGCATTGCTGTTGGACAATTGCGACAACCAGCGGCGCAGCGCGGTCGACTCGGCGGCAATGATGCCGGTGTTGATCGTGCGCACACGCAGTTGGTCGTCGGTAGCGTCCTTCTGTTCGACAATCGAGCCGACCTTGCCTTCGGCATCGCGCAGCACGCGGCCGTAACCGGTCGGGTCATCGACATCGGCGACCAGCACGGCCAGCCGGCCAGGCTGCGCCAGCAGGTGGCGCAGCGTGTCCGCTCGGATCAGCGGTACGTCGCCGTACAGCACCAGCACCTGCGCCGCATCCGGCACCTCCGGCATCGCCTGCGCCACCGCATGGCCGGTGCCCAGTTGCTGCACCTGTTCGGCCCACAGCAGGTCGGGCTGGTCGGCGAAATGCTGGCGGACGGCCTCGCCGCCGTGCCCATACACCACGTGGATGGCGGCCGGCTGCAGTTCGCGCGCCGCGTCGATCACGTGCGCCAGCATGGGTTGGCCCGCGATCGGCTGCAGCACCTTCGGCAACACCGACTTCATGCGCTTGCCAGCGCCAGCGGCGAGGATGATGACGTGCAGGGCTTGGGTCATGGGACGGCAATCCGTAGTTCGTTGCCGATGATTCTAGAGCGTGGGCCGTTAACATGGGCAGCTCCCCTCCTTCAGCATGCCGATGAGCCTCGTCCGCCAGGGAAGCGCCTACCTCATCGTCGGGCTCGTGCAGCTGCTGGTGGACTGGCTGGTGTTCGTGGCGACCACGGCGCTGGGCGTGCCGGTGGCACCGGCCAACATCGGCGGGCGCCTTGCCGGAATGTTGCTGGGCTTCTGGCTCAACGGCCGCTATACCTTTGCCGAAGCGGGCGCCCACAAACTGGGCTGGAAGCGCTTCGCACGCTTCTTCGGGCTGTGGCTGGTGCTGACAGCGGCGAGCACGCTGCTGGTGAGCCTGGTCGATCACGCACTGGGCCTGCAGTACACCTGGTTGGCCAAGCCACTGGTGGAAGGTGCGCTGGCGTGTGTGTCTTTCCTGCTGATGCGGTATGTCGTGTATCGCTGATGCGAGGCGGGATTCGGGAAGCCGGATCGGGGAACGGGAACGAGAACGAGAACGAGAACGAGAACGGTAGAGTCGACTGTTGGTCGACTGCTCTTCCATCAGCGCGCGATAGTCGACTAACAGTCGACTCTACCCAGTCGACTCTACCCAATCGGCCCTGCCGCGCTCCAAACAAAAACGCCGGCACAGGGCCGGCGTTTTCGTGGATGCAGCGCGTGAACCTCAGTGCTTGAGGGTCTTGCGCAGACGTTCCAGGGCCTGCAGCTGGACCACGGCTTCGGCCAGCTTCTGCTGGGCTTCGGCCACTTCCATCGCTTCACCACGGTTGGCCAGGATGCGCTCGGCTTCTTCCTTGGCCTTGCGGACCGAGGCTTCGTCGATGTCCTGGGCACGGATGGCGGTGTCGGCCAGCACGGTCACTACCTGCGGCTGCACTTCCAGGATACCGCCGGAAATGGCGAAATCCAGCTGCTCGCCGTTCGGCGTGGTGACCACGACCTTGCCGGGCTTGAGTCGGGTGATCAGCGGGGCGTGCTTGGGCGCAATGCCCAGCTCGCCCAGCTCACCGGTCGCCACGACCAGGGTCGCTTCGCCACGGAAGATTTCCTGTTCAGCGCTGACGATGTCGCAACGAATGGTGCTCATGATCAGGCCTTCTCAGCCATCTTCTTGGCCTTCTCGACCGCTTCTTCGATGCCGCCGACCATGTAGAACGCCTGCTCCGGCAGGTGGTCGTATTCGCCATCGACGATGGCCTTGAAGCCACGGATGGTGTCCTTCAGCGGCACGTACTTGCCCGGCGAACCGGTGAACACTTCGGCCACGTGGAACGGCTGGCTGAAGAAGCGCTCGATCTTGCGGGCGCGCGACACGGCCTGCTTGTCTTCTTCGGACAGTTCGTCCATGCCCAGGATGGCGATGATGTCCTTCAGTTCCTTGTACTTCTGCAGGGTCTGCTGGACGCGCTGGGCGGTGTCGTAGTGCTCGTGGCCGATGACCAGCGGGTCCATCTGGCGGCTGGTGGAATCCAGCGGATCGACGGCCGGGTAGATACCCAGCGAGGCGATCGAACGCGACAGGGTGACGGTCGAGTCCAGGTGGGCGAAGGTGGTCGCCGGCGACGGGTCGGTCAGGTCGTCCGCGGGAACGTAGACGGCCTGGATCGAGGTGATCGAACCATTCTTGGTCGAGGTGATGCGCTCCTGCAGGACGCCCATTTCCTCGGCCAGGGTCGGCTGGTAGCCCACGGCGGACGGCATACGACCCAGCAGTGCCGACACTTCGGTACCGGCCAGGGTGTAGCGGTAGATGTTGTCGACGAACAGCAGGACGTCCTTACCCTTGCCGTTTTCGTCCTTCTCGTCGCGGAAGTACTCGGCCATGGTCAGGCCGGTCAGGGCGACGCGCAGACGGTTGCCCGGCGGCTCGTTCATCTGGCCGTACACCATCGCCACCTTGTCGAGGACGTTGGAGTCCTTCATTTCGTGGTAGAAGTCGTTGCCCTCACGGGTACGCTCACCCACGCCGGCGAACACGGACAGACCGCTGTGCGCCTTGGCGATGTTGTTGATCAGTTCCATCATGTTGACGGTCTTGCCGACGCCGGCGCCGCCGAACAGGCCGACCTTGCCGCCCTTGGCGAACGGGCACATCAGGTCGATGACCTTGATGCCGGTTTCCAGCAGTTCGGTGGCCGGGGACTGGTCTTCGTACGACGGGGCTGCACGGTGGATTTCCCAGCTGTCGCTGGCGGCCACCGGGCCGGCTTCGTCGATCGGACGGCCGAGCACGTCCATGATGCGGCCCAGCGTGCCAGCACCGACCGGCACGGAGATGCCGCGGTTGGTGTTGGTAGCGACCAGGTTGCGCTTCAGGCCGTCGGTGGAACCGAGGGCGATGGTACGTACCACGCCGTCGCCCAGCTGCTGCTGGACTTCAAGGGTGATTTCGGTGTTGTCGACCTTCAGTGCGTCGTACACCTTCGGCACCGACTCACGCGGGAATTCGACGTCGACGACCGCGCCGATGATCTGAACGATCTTGCCCTGACTCATTGCTGCATCCTCTAATGTGTGCTTTGAACGAACGCGGTCAGACTGCTGCCGCGCCGCCGACGATTTCGGAGATTTCCTGGGTGATCGCTGCCTGGCGCGCCTTGTTGTAGACGAGCTGCAGGGTGCCGATCAGCTTGTTGGCGTTGTCGCTCGCCGCCTTCATCGCGACCATGCGTGCGGCATGCTCGGAGGCGACGTTTTCCAGCAGTGCCTGGTACACCAGCGACTCGATGTAACGCGTCATCACGTGCTCCAGCACGGTCGCGGCATCGGGTTCATACAGGTAATCCCAGTCGTGGTGAGCGACCTGCTTCTCAGCCGGCGGCAGCGGCAGCAGCTGATCGAAGCTGGCCTTCTGCACCATGGTGTTCACGAAGCGGTTGTAGACCAGGTACACGCGGTCGACCTTGCCTTCGGTGAAGGCGTCGAGCATGACCTTGATCACACCGATGAGCGATTCCAGCTTCGGCACGTCGCCGATGTGGGTCACGCTGCCGACCATGTTGACCTTCACGCGGCGGAAGAAGGTCGATGCCTTCTGGCCGATGGTCACCAGGTCCACTTCTGCACCCTTGTCCTGCCATGCCTTGGCTTCGCCCAGCATCTTGCGGAACAGGTTGTTGTTCAGGCCGCCGGCCAGGCCGCGATCGGAGGAGATCACGATGAAACCGACCCGCTTGACCTGCTCTCGCTCGACCAGGAACGGATGCTGGTAATCGGTGCTGGCCTGGGCCAGGTGGCCGATCACCTGCTTCATCGCCTGCGCGTACGGACGCGAGGTCTTCATCCGATCCTGCGCCTTGCGGATCTTGGAGGCCGAGACCATTTCCAGGGCGCGCGTCACCTTGCGGGTGTTCTGCACGCTCTTGATCTTGGTTTTGATTTCGCGTCCGCTTGCCATCTCTTGTTTCCCGTGGCGCGGGGCTGATGCCCCGCGTTGTTCAACCGTTTGTCATCTGGTCCAGCGGAGCCATCGGCTCCGCTCTACAGGACCGCGATTACCAGCTGCCGGTGGTCTTGAACTCGGCGATGCCCTTCTTGAAGGCACCTTCGATGTCGTTGTCCCAACCGCCGGTGGCGTTGACCTTGCTGACCAGTTCGCCCTGGGTGTTGGCGAAGTGGGCGTGCAGGCCTTCTTCGAACGCCAGCAGCTTGTTGACCGGCACGTCGTCGAGATAACCCTCGTTGACGGCGTAGATCGACAGCGCCTGGTTGGCGATCGACATCGGCGCGTACTGCTTCTGCTTCATCAGCTCGGTGACGCGCTGGCCACGCTCCAGCTGCTTGCGGGTCGCTTCGTCCAGGTCCGAGGCGAACTGCGCGAACGCAGCCAGTTCACGGTACTGGGCCAGCGAGATACGGATGCCACCCGACAGCTTCTTGATGATCTTGGTCTGGGCCGAGCCACCGACGCGCGACACCGAGATACCGGCGTTCACGGCCGGGCGGATGCCGGCGTTGAACAGGTCGGTTTCCAGGAAGATCTGGCCGTCGGTGATCGAGATCACGTTGGTCGGAACAAAGGCGGACACGTCGCCGGCCTGGGTTTCGATGATCGGCAGCGCGGTCAGCGAACCGGTCTTGCCGGTGACCTTGCCTTCGGTGAACTTCTCGACGTACTCCTCGGACACGCGGGCTGCGCGCTCGAGCAGACGGGAGTGCAGGTAGAACACGTCACCCGGGTAGGCTTCACGGCCCGGCGGGCGCTTCAGCAGCAGCGAGATCTGGCGGTAGGCGACAGCCTGCTTGGACAGATCGTCGTACACGATCAGCGCGTCTTCGCCGCGATCCATGAAGTACTCACCCATGGTGCAGCCCGAGTAGGCGCTGATGTACTGCATGGCGGCCGATTCGGAAGCGGTGGCGGCGACCACGATGGTGTGGGCCAGCGCGCCGTTCTCTTCCAGCTTGCGCACGATGTTGGCGATGGTCGAAGCCTTCTGGCCGATCGCAACGTACACGCACTTGATGCCGGTGCCCTTCTGGTTGATCACCGCATCGATCGCCATCGCGGTCTTGCCGGTCTGGCGGTCACCGATGATCAGCTCGCGCTGGCCACGGCCGATCGGGATCATCGAGTCGACCGACTTGTAACCGGTCTGCACCGGCTGGTCGACCGACTTGCGCCAGATCACGCCCGGAGCAACGCGCTCCACCGGGGCGGTGACGTCGGTGCCCAGCGGGCCCTTGCCGTCGATCGGTTCGCCCAGGGCGTTCACCACGCGGCCCAGCAGTTCCGGACCGACCGGCACTTCCAGGATGCGGCCGGTGGTCTTGGCGACGTCGCCTTCGCGCAGATGCTCGTAGTCACCCAGGACCACGGCGCCGACCGAGTCGCGCTCCAGGTTCAGGGCCAGGGCGAAGGTGTTGTTCGGCAGTTCGATCATTTCGCCCTGCATCACGTCGGCCAGACCGAAGATGCGCACGATGCCGTCGGACACGCTGGTCACGGTGCCTTCGTTGCGCGATTCCGCGGCCAGCTTGACCTTCTCGATGCGGTTCTTGATCAGTTCGCTGATTTCGGAGGGGTTGAGCGTGGTTGCCATCGTCAAGTCCTAGTGCCGGCAGCGGGGCCGGACGTTAAATGAATTCAGTTAGCGAGCGCGGTCTGCAGACGGGCCAGCTTGCCCTTCAGCGAACCATCGATGACCACGTCGCCGGCATCGATCACGGCGCCGCCGATCAGCGAGGCATCGACCGCGGTGGTCACGTCGACCTCGCGGTTGAAGCGCTTGCGCAGCGCGACCTTGATCGCGTCCAGTTCACCGGCCGACAGTTCGGCGGCCGAAGTGACGGTGGCCTTGACCACGTGCTCGGCTTCGGCGCGCAGGGCGTCGAACATGCCGGCGATTTCCGGCAGCAGCGGCAGACGATGCGATTCGGCCAGGATGGCCAGGAAGCGCGAGTAGGTCTCGCCGTGGGACACCGGCGCCAGCAGGGCGACGGCGTCGTCACGACCCAGCTCCGGGTTGGCGAGCAGGGCCGCCACGCGCGGATCGGCGGCGACGTGGGCGGAGAACGCGAGGGCGTCCGACCACGGCGCGAACGCGCCTTCGTCGCGCGCGGTCGCGAACGCGGCGCGGGCGTACGGGCGGGCAAGCGTGAGGGCCTGGCTCATCCTTAGATCTCCGAGGCCAGCTCGTCGAGCAGCGCCTTGTGGGCGTTGGCGTCGATTTCGCGCTTGAGCAGCTTTTCGGCACCGGTCACGGCCAGCGCAGACACCTGCTTGCGCAGATCTTCACGGGCACGGTTGGCGGCGGCGTCGATTTCAGCCTGGGCCAGTTCCTTCTGACGGGTGGCTTCGGTGATCGCTTCGTTACGGGCAGCATCAACGATCTGGTTGGCACGTGCGTGGGCCTGATCGATGATCTCGTTGGCCTTGGTACGTGCTTCCTTCAGCGCTTCGTTGACCTTCTCCTGCGCCTGGGCCAGATCTTTCTGGCTGCGGTCGGCAGCAGCGAGGCCTTCAGCAATCTTCTGCTGGCGCTCTTCGATCGCGTTCATCAGCGGCGGCCAGATCTTGGTCGCGATGATCCAGATCAGACCAGCGAAGGCCAGCGCCTGCGCAAGAAGGGTGAAATTGATATTCATGGTTAGCTCGATCGCTGGTTTCGGGGTGGACGCGCCGCCGTAGCGGCGCATCCGGCCTTCATCCGAAACCGGGTGCATCAGCACCCGGTCGTCTCAAACCGCTGTATCAGCCGGCCAGAGCCTTGGTGACGGCGCCAGCGAAGGCAGCCGACAGCGGGTTGGCGAAGGCCAGCAGCAGGCCGACGGCGACCGAGATGATGAACGCGGCGTCGATCAGGCCGGCGGTGATGAACATGCGGACCTGCAGGACCGGGATCAGTTCCGGCTGGCGGGCGGCCGACTCCAGGAACTTACCAGCCATGATGGCCAGACCCAGACCGGCGCCCAGCGCGGCCAGGCCGATCATGATGCCGACGGCAAGGGCGGTGGAGCTCTGAATCTGCGCGAAGTTGGTCAGGACGGCGAAGTACATGGTTATCTCCAGGAACTTAAGTTGCTAAGGGTGATGAAACGGATGAAGGTTGAAACGCGTTGAAGCTTGAAACTCAGTGAGCGTCTTCCGACAGGCTCAGGTACACGATCGACAGCATCATGAAGATGAAGGCCTGCAGCGGGATCACCAGCAGGTGGAACAGCATCCAGCCGAGGCCGAACACACCACCGGCAATGGCACCGAAGAAACCGGCACCACCCAGCACCCAGATCAGCAGGAACACGATTTCGCCGCCGAACATGTTGCCGAACAGTCGCATCGCCAGCGAGATCGGCTTGCTCAGCCACTCGACGATGTTGAGGATCAGGTTGAACGGCATCATCCACTTGCCGAACGGCGCCGTCAGGAATTCCTTGATGAAGCCGCCCAGGCCCTTGGACTTGAGCGCGAAGAACAACATCAGGAAGAACACGCTGATGGCCATGCCCAGGGTGGCATTGACGTCAGCGGTCGGGACCGGCTTCCAGTAGTGCACGCCCACCCATTCCAGCGGCTTGGCGATGAAATCGGCCGGGATCATCTTCAGCAGATTCATCAACAGGATCCAGAAGAAGATCGTGATGGCGATCGGCGTGACCAGCTTGCTCTTGCCGTGGTAGGTGTCCTTGGCCTGGCGGTCGACGAACTCCAGGCAGATCTCGACGAAGGCCTGCCACTTGCCCGGCACGCCGGCGGTGGCCTTGCGGGTGCCCAGCCAGAACGCGACAACGATCACCAGGCCCATCAGGACAGCGGTGAGGAAGGTATCGACGTGGATATGCCAGAACATACCCTCACCCTTGCCGACCGGCGCGGTCAGGTTGTGCAGGTGATGCTGGATGTAGCTGGTAGGGGTTAGAGCCTCGCCCGCCATGTGTCCGGAACCTTCAGTTAATTGAATTCTGTCAACGCCTGGCCATCGCCAGGACCTGGAACATCAAGCCGACGGCGATACCGGCCAACAGCGCCAATGCAGGCAGCTTGAAGACCAGGAACCCCACCAGCAGGACGCCGAAAACCACCACCCACTTGGCCACGATCGCAATGATCAGGCGAGCCATCGCCGATCCTGCGGCCAGTGCCCCACCGCCCAGTGCCATCCGTGCCGCCACCCAGCCACCGGCCGAAATGGCCACACCGGACGCCAGCGCGCCGAGGGCATATTTCGGACCTACCAGCAGGAAGGCCAGGGCCAGGACAGCCACTGCGGCCAGCGGGTAGACCGCGGCGCGCAGCATCAGTCGCCGACCCGCATCAACGGAGTTCAGCACAGGACGTCCCGCGTGGTTGCAAGTGGAGGGCTGAGGCGACTACAGCAGGGGGGGGCCTCATCGAGCCGCCAAATTATAGCAATGGGACAATTTGCGAGACAACCGCTCCCTGTTCATCCCGGGAGGCCGCAAGTTGCGGTAACGGTTACATTTTTGCGTGCCACCCAGGGGACAATGACGTCCGTATGATGTTGCAGCGCAGTATTGAACTTTGGTCGCAGGCCGCGGAACTTTCGCCGAATGCGCCGGTCCGATCTTTCGACCTGCCTGCAGCAACCTCGTCGACGCTCCGCCCCGCAGGTCCCACGATGGCCCCGAAGCCCGGCTCCGGGGCCATCTTTTTGCATCGTCGCGACAGCGCTGAACCGTGCACACTTCGTGGACCATACGTTCACGGATGGTGGACGGGCCTGTCCGGCACAGTGGTCTTCATTCTGATGAACCACTGCAAGGACTCTTCGATGCGCCCCGTACCCACCCTGCTCGCCCTCTCCCTGCTCGCCGTCGGCGCTTCGTTCGCCACTGCCGCCCACGCCGCTGAAGGCGACGACCGCTTCGCCCTGCGCCTGGGTGCGATGAACATCGACTCGGACAACACCCTTCGCGGCAAGACCAACGTCGCCGGCCAGGACATCGGCTTCTCGGAGGACTTCAAGCTGGGTGGCAAGGAGTGGGAACCGCGCATCGACGGCATGTTCCGCATCAGCAACCGCCAGCGCCTCCTGTTCAACTACTTCAAGTACGACAAGGACCGCCGCGAGACCCTTGGCCAGGACATCTCCTTCGGTGACGTCAACGTGCCGTCCGGCAGCTTCGTCAAGGGCGAACTGAAGTACCAGGTCGCCAGCCTGGTCTATGACTACTCGGTGGTGGACACCGATACCTTCGACCTCGGCCTGCAGCTGGGTGCCGAGTACGCCAAGGTCAGCACCAAGGCCTACGCGGATCTGGGCACCGTCTACGAAGGCCAGTTCCTCAATGAGAAGACCGACGGCGTGGCGCCGGTGGTCGGTGCGCGCCTGAGCTTCACCCCGTCGGAAAAGTGGATGATCACGCTGCAGGGCCAGTACCTCAACACGCGCTGGGGCAGCTTCGATGACTACAAGGGCGACCTGAGCCGCGCCAACGCCATCGTGGATTACCGCTTCACGAAGAACTTCGGTGTGTTCGCTGGCTACGACTGGTTCAAGCTCGACGCGGACAAGAAGGGCAGCGATGGCACCATCGGCCTGAAGCAGGAATTCAAGGGCCCGGTGGCCGGCGTCAGCTTCGTGTTCTGATCCCACGCCCCTTCCACGGCACTCTCTCTCCTGGCGCGGCCTCCGGAACATCGGGGCCGCGCTTTTTGTTGCCCGTTCAGTCAGGCGCGATTTTCATCTCGAAGGATCCAGGCCAACGTTTCCAGGAAGAGATCCAGACTGAAGATCCCGCTCGCTATCGTGGAAAGCGCCACGGCACCTGATGCATCCTTGATCGTGATGCGCTCGCTCCACTGGTTGATATCGACCTGGGCCAGCGTTGCCGTTGGAATGCGGCGCCCACCCACGTCGATGTGGTTGCGGGTCAACAGGATGGACTGGGTTGTGACATCAAGGTATTTCCCCAGGATGCGCTTTTTCCAGACCTGTGCGCTGAAGACGTAGTTGAAGGTAACCACTGAGTTCGAGCTCAATGCCGTGATCATCACCGGGAGGCGTTCCCGCACGTGCAGCTGGCAGACCAGCTGCATGAATTCGAGATGCCGCCCAAGATGTTGGTTTGCCCAGTGGAAGGCGGTCGTTGGTGCGAGGCGGTAGGCGACATCGGTAAGAAACCCCGCCGCTCCCAGCTTGCCTGTACCAAACAGGTAGAGGTCCTGCATCTCAGCGAACGCGATATAGGTGCGCTTCCTGCCGACAACCTCTGTAATCCCGCGCTCATAGACTTCATACCGGGCCTTGCGCAGCGTTCCCTGCCATACCGTCAGACCCAGAACAGCCAGTCCACACACCACCGGTAGCGCAATGGCCTGCAGGATGATCTTTGAGTCATCGACCTGTACCTGGCTCTCCAGCACGAGCACGAATGCAGCTGCCAGAAAGAATATCCCTGCCAAGGCGTACATCAGTACAAGCGGCCACTTGCGGTATGTGAAGGTTTCGATCAGCTCCCCGGTCTGAGGAGATTGCAGCTGCGTCATGGTTGGGGTCGCGCCGGTTGGCCGATGATTGGGCGGGAGAAGATAGCTCCTGATTTCCGGCCACATCAAATACCGACTGTTCACCGCGATGACGTTCGCCGCTCCATCAAACCTGCACAGGCGATGCCGAGACGCGCTCGAGGCCGTTCACGCCATTCACCGCCGCAATTGGCCGCGCAATGCCCCTATCTGCGCATTGAGCGACACGGACTGGCTCCCGATGAAACTCACTCCCGCGCGCGCCGGGCGCGAGGAGCGCCACGGGTCGCATCAGGGCAAATACGACAGAATTGGCGTGATCAGGCGGCAACAAAAAACCCGGCTTTCGCCGGGTTTTTCGTGCCGCACGCAGTACCCGCCGGGCATGGTCCGGCGCTACCAGGCGCAGGCGCCTTATTTCTTCTTCGGCATGTACAGATCGGTGATCGTGCCGTCGTAGATTTCCGAGGCCATCGCCACCGACTCGCTCAGCGTCGGGTGGGCATGGATGGTGTGGCCGATGTCTTCGGCTTCGGCACCCATTTCGATGGCCAGGCCGATCTCGGCCAGCAGGTCACCGGCGTGCACGCCGACGATGGCACCACCGATGATGCGGTGGGTCTCTTCGTCGAAGATCAGCTTGGTGAAGCCCTCGGTACGACCGATGCCGATTGCGCGGCCGCTGGCGGCCCACGGGAACTTGGCCACGCCGACCTTCAAGCCCTTGGCCTTGGCTTCGGTCTCGGTCACGCCAACCCAGGCGATTTCCGGGTTGGTGTAGGCCACCGACGGAATCACGCGGGCGACCCATTCCTTCTTGTGGCCGGCAGCCACTTCGGCGGCCAGCTTGCCCTCATGCGTGGCCTTGTGGGCCAGCATCGGGTTGCCGACGATGTCGCCGATGGCAAAGATGTGCGGCACGTTGGTGCGCATCTGGCGGTCGACCGGGATGAAGCCACGGTCGGTGACCTGCACGCCGGCCTTCTCGGCATCGACCTTCTTACCGTTCGGCGAACGGCCCACGGCCACCAGCACGCGGTCGAAGGTACCCTGCGCCAGCGCAGGTGCCTGGCCTTCCTCGGCGGCGTCGAAGGTCACGGTGATGCCCTTGGCATCGGCGGTGACGCCCGAAGCCTTGGTCTTCAGGTGGACTTCGATGCCCTGCTTCTTCAGGCGGTCGGCCAGCGGCTTGACCAGGTCCTTGTCGGCGCCCGGCATCAGCTGGTCCATGAACTCGACCACGGTCACCTTGCTGCCCAGCGCACCGTACACGGTAGCCATTTCCAGGCCGATGATGCCGCCACCGACGACCAGCAGCGAGCCCGGCACTTCGGCCAGCTCCAGCGCGTCGGTGGAGTCCATCACGCGCTTGTCGTCCCACGGGAAGTTCGGCAGCTTCACCGCCTGCGAACCGGCGGCGATGATGCACTTCTGGAAGCGCAGCAGCTGGGTGCTGCCGTCAGCCGCGGTGATTTCCAGCTCGTTGGCGGAAACGAACTTGCCGACGCCCTGCACGCTGCGGACCTTGCGCTGCTTGGCCATGCCGGCCAGGCCCTTGGTCAGCTGGCTGACGACCTTTTCCTTGTACTGGCGCAGCTTGTCCAGGGTGATGGTCGGCTTGCCGAATTCGACGCCGAAATCACCGGCATGGGCCACTTCGTCGATCACCGCTGCGGCATGCAGCAGGGCCTTGGACGGAATGCAGCCCACGTTGAGGCAGACGCCGCCGAGGCTGGCGTAGCGCTCGACCAGCACGGTGTCCAGGCCGACGTCGGCAGCGCGGAAGGCGGCGGTATAGCCGCCCGGGCCCGAGCCCAACACGACCATTTCGCATTCGATGTCGGCCGGCTTGCCGCTGGACAACGCCGGCTTCGGCGCCGCCGGCTCAGCCGGGGCGCGGTGCGACGGGGTCACCGGCGGCTTGCTGGCCGGGGCGGCCGCAGCTGCGGCCGGCGCGGCGGCCTTGGCCGGGGCTTCGGCGGCGCCTTCGGCGTCCAGCACCACGACCACAGCGCCTTCGGACAGGGTGTCGCCCAACTTGACCTTGATTTCCTTGACCACACCGGCGGCCGAGGACGGCACTTCCAGGGTGGCCTTGTCCGACTCCAGGGTCACCAGACCCTGATCCTTCTTCACCGTGTCGCCGACGGCGACCAACACTTCGATCACCGGCACATCGCTGTAATCGCCGATGTCGGGAACCTTGACTTCAATCGTGGCCATGGTGGGTTTTCCTCGTGCCCGCGCGACGGTGCCGGCGGGCTGTCACTGCATCTGTTCACACGGCCGCGCCAGGGGCGGCGGCCGCACGGTGGGGGCGAAGCGGTGCCTTACAGCAGCACGCGGCGCATGTCGGCCAGTACCTGCGACAGGTACGTGGTGAAGCGTGCGGCCAGTGCGCCGTCGATGACGCGGTGGTCGTAGCTCAGCGACAGCGGCAGCATCAGCTTCGGTGCGAACTCCTTGCCGTTCCAGACCGGCTGGATGGACGACTTGGAGACGCCGAGGATGGCCACTTCCGGTGCATTGACGATCGGGGTGAACGCGGTGCCGCCGATGCCGCCCAGCGAGCTGATCGAGAAGCAACCACCACTCATGTCGGCCGGGCCGAGCTTGCCGTCGCGTGCCTTCTTGGCCAGTTCGCCGGTTTCCTGCGCGATCTGCACCACGCCCTTCTTGTCCACGTCGCGGATGACCGGCACGACCAGGCCGTTCGGCGTGTCGGCGGCAAAGCCGATGTGGAAGTACTTCTTCAGGGTCAGGTTTTCACCGCTGGCATCAAGCGAGGCGTTGAATTCCGGGAACTTCTTCAGCGCCGCGGCGCTGGCCTTGATCAGGAAGGCGAGCATGGTCAGCTTGATGCCGGCCTTCTCGTTTTCCTTGTTCAGCGCCACGCGCAGGCCTTCCAGATCGGTGATGTCGGCCTGTTCGAACTGGGTGACGTGCGGGATCATGGCCCAGTTGCGGGCCAGGTTCGCACCCGAGATCTTCTTGATGCGCGACAGCGGCTGGACTTCGGTCTCGCCGAACTTGCTGAAGTCGACCTTCGGCCACGGCAGCAGGTTCAGGCCACCGCCAGCAGCAACGGCACCGCCGGCAGCCGGGACGCCACCGCTGAGCGCGGCCTTGACGAACTTCTGCACGTCACCCTTGGTGATGCGGCCACCCTTCTCGGTGCCGTTGATCTGCAGCAGGTCCACGCCCAGCTCGCGGGCGAACACACGCACCGCCGGGGTGGCATACGGCACCTTGGCCGGCAGCACGCCTTCGGCGTTGAACTGCACCGGCGGGCTGCTCGGAGTACCGGCCGAGGCAATCTCGCGGGCCGCCAGCTTGTCCGGCTGCGCGGGAACAGCGACCGGCTCGACCTTGGTGGCGGTCTCGGCGGCAGCCGGAGCGGCCGCAGCGGCAGCCTTGGTCGGCGCCGGCGCGGCGGCGCCCTCGGCTTCGATGATGGCGACCACATTGCCCTGCGACAGATTGTCGCCGACCTTGACCTTGATCTCCTTGACCACGCCGGCCACCGACGACGGCACTTCCATGGTGGCCTTGTCGCTTTCCAGCGTGACCAGGCCCTGGTCCTTCTTGACCGTATCGCCGACGGCGACCAGCACTTCGATGACCGGAATGCCGGAGTAGTCGCCGATATCCGGCACCAGCGCTTCAACCGCACCACCGCTGGCAACCGGAGCGGCAGGCGCAGCTGCGGCCTGGGCCGGCGCGCTCTGGGTTGCGGCCGCCGGGGCAGCAGCCTTGGCCGGGGCCGGCGCAGCGGCCGACTTGGCGGCTTCGGCCTCACCTTCGGCCACTTCGATCAGGGCCACGACCTTGCCTTCGGACAGGCTGTCGCCGACCTTGACCTTGAGTTCCTTGACCACGCCCGCCACCGAGGACGGTACTTCCATGGTGGCCTTGTCGCTTTCCAGCGTCACCAGCCCCTGGTCCTTCTTGACCGTGTCGCCGACGGCGACAAGCACCTCGATTACCGGGATATCGCTGTAGTCACCGATATCGGGGACAAGTGCTTCCTTGATTTCGGCCATGGGGATAACTCCGGCAATCTGGTGTAGGGAAACGTCTATTGTGCGGCCAGCGGGGGCCAGCGCCAACCGTTACAGGTGTTTTCAGTACGCACGCAGCCGGGACAGGCTGTTGCCCATGGGGTGCGGCCGCGACCAGTCGGTAGCGTATTGTCCGGACGATGTCCGCTTCATGTCGCCAGTGCGTCGGCCACCGGCTGCCAGGCCACACGCAGGCGCGGCAGCGACCAGGCCGCATTGGCCGGACTGGTGGACGGCAGTGGCAGCAGCCTTGGCGGGGTCTCCAGGCAGGGCAGCACCCAGCGCTGGAATGCCTTCAGCGCTGCGGCACCGTTGCAGCCGATCAGCTCCAGCTCAGGAAGCGAAGCGATCAATGCCGGCAGCGCATTGGGTACTTCCGTGCCACGCACGATGTCGGCATCCAGGCTGCCACGCCGCTCGCACTGGCCGATCACATCCCATAGGCCGACACCTGCCGCCCGTAGTGCCTGCAGTCGCTGCGCATAGGGAAGACCCGCGTCGAAGCCACAGATATCGGCCAGTAGCGGCCAGAAGCGATTGCGCGGATGCGCGTAGTAGCGCTGCTCCTGCAATGACGCAACGCCGGGCATCGAACCCAACAGCAAGACCCGGCACTCCATGTTCACCTGCGCTTGCAGGCCGATGCACAACGTTGCTTCGCTCACATCTTCTCCAACTGAATGAATGTCTCCGAGGGCCGGAAAGCCCATGAAAACAGGCTTTTCGCTCTAGTCGCTGAACAAGGAAAACTATTTTTTAACGTGCGTCGGATTCGATTCATGTTGGGGCGACTACGGTGTGCTCGCCCCGCAACCGGGGGCCCAAAACAAGAAACATTAGGAGATACCCCCATGCGCTCCATCCGTATCCTGAGTCTCGCCCTGCTGACCTCCGCCGCCTTCGCGCCGGCCGCTTTCGCCCAGGACAGCAGCAGCACCGACACCGCTTCGGGCAAGCATTTTGCCGTTGTTGGCGGCATCTCGCTGCTGGAACCGAAGAACGACCCGATCACCGGCGTGAAGAAGACCGATGGTGGCCCGGCGCCGACCGTCAGCTTCAGCTACTACATCAACGACAACTGGGCCGTTGAGCTGTGGGGCGCTGCCGACAAGTTCGACAACAAGTTCAAGGGCCCGGACAACGCCCGCCTGGGCTCGGTCGAGCAGCAGCCGATCGCGCTGAGCGGCCAGTACCACTTCGGCCAGGCTGACAACGTGTTCCGTCCGTTCGTGGGCGTGGGCTACTACCAGTCGAGCTTCAGCAACGAGAAGCTGGGCAACGGCGCCGACACCGACATCCGCTTCAAGGATGCCAAGGGCGTGATCGGTACCGTCGGCGTGGACATGAACATCAACTCCACCTGGTTCGCCCGTGCTGACGCCCGCTACATGCGTTCGCGTCCGGACGTGAAGGTTGGCGGCGAGAAGATCGGCGAAGCCAAGATGGATCCGTGGACCGTCGGCTTCGGCATCGGTGCCCGCTTCTGATCCAGCTGTACCTGCTTCAATGATGTAACGCGACGGGCCCTGCGGGGCCCGTCGTCGTTTCCGTCACCTGCTGTCTGTAGAGTCGACTGTCAGTCGACTCTACGCACACACACAGGACACGGAGGCGCGATGGACGAGGTCGACCTGCTGGTGATCGGTGGCGGCATCAACGGTGCCGGCATCGCCCGTGATGCGGCCGGCCGTGGCCTGCGCGTGACGCTTTGCGAGCAGCACGACCTGGCCGCGCATACCTCCAGTGCCAGCAGCAAACTGATCCACGGCGGCCTGCGCTACCTGGAACAGGGCGAGCTCGGCCTGGTGCGCAAGGCGCTGGGTGAGCGCGAGGTGGTGCGCCGCCAGGCCCCCTATCTGGTCCATCCACTGCGCTTCGTGCTGCCGTGGGAACCGCACCTGCGACCGCGCTGGATGCTGCGCGCGGGACTGTGGCTGTACGACCACCTGGGCCGGCTCAGTCCAGCATTTCCCGCCTCGAGCGCCCTGGACCTTCAGCGTGATCCGCTCGGCCTCTGGCTCTCCCCGGACCTGCGGCAGGCCTTCAGCTACGCCGACGCGCAGGTCGATGACGCGCGCCTGGTGCTGCTCAACGCCCTGGACGCTGCCCAGCGTAGCGCGCAGGTACATGTGCATAGCCGCTGCATTGAGCTGAACCCTGTGCAGGGCCGTTGGCAGGCCACGTTGGAATCTGCCGATGGTCAGCAGTATGTGACCGCGCGTGCCGTGGTCAATGCCGCGGGCCCCTGGGCCGGCGGCCTGCTGGAGCGGATGCAGGCGCGCAGCGGTGGCCCTGCGCTGCGCCTGGTGCAGGGCAGCCACATCGTGCTGCGCCGTCCCTGGCCCGCTGACAGCGCCTGCCTGCTGCAACAACCCGACGGCCGTGTTGTGTTCCTGCTGCCGTTCGCCCACGACCATCTGCTGGTCGGCACCACTGATACCGACTACCGCGGCGACCCGGCCCGGTGCAGCGTACTGCCGTCCGAAGTGGCCTACCTGTGCGAGGCCGCCAATCGCTACCTGCGCGAGCCCATCACTGCGGACGATGTGGTCTGGCATTTCGCCGGTGTGCGCCCATTGCTGGCCGATCCGGACCCGCGCGCGGCCAAGCTGAGCCGCGATTACCGCCTGCAGCTGCAGACCGAGCCGGCCCCGGCACTGCATGTGCTGGGCGGCAAACTCACCACCTATCGGGTGCTGGCCGAAGAGGCCCTGGAACTGCTGCGCCCTGCCCTGCCGAATATGGGACCGGCCTGGACTGCAACAGGTGCGCCGCTGCCGGGCAGCGACTGGGGCGACGCTGCGCAGGCAGGCGTACGCCTGCGGGCACTGGCACCGTGGCTGCCTGCAGATATCGCGCGACGCTGGGCGGGCGCCTACGGCAGCCGCAGCGAGGCCCTGCTGCAGGATGCCGTGGGCATGGCCGATCTTGGCGAAGATTTCGGTGCTGGACTGCATGCACGCGAGGTGGCCTTCCTGCGCGACCGTGAGTGGGTGCGTACCGCCGAGGATGTGCTGTGGCGGCGCAGCAAGCTGGGCCTGCGGCTGGATGCTGCGCAGGTCGCGCGGCTGCAGGCGTGGATGGCGCTACAGAGAGAAAGGTAAGTTACCCTGCCCGTACTACCGGAGACGCTGCATGACGCCCCGCTACGTGCTGGCCATTGACCAGGGCACTACCAGTTCGCGCGCGATCCTGTTCGACCGCGCCGGCGACATTGTCGGCAGTGCGCAGCGCGAATTTGCACAGATGTTCCCGAAACCGGGCTGGGTCGAGCATGACCCGCGCGAGATTCTGACCAGCGTCTATGCCACGCTGACCGAACTGCTCAGCCGTGAACAGATCGACCCACGGCATATCGCCGCGCTGGGCATCACCAACCAGCGCGAAACCACCGTGGTCTGGGACCGCGCCAGCGGCCAGCCGATCCACAACGCCATCGTCTGGCAGTCGCGGCAGAGCCACGCGATCTGCGAGCGACTGAAGTCCGAAGGGCATGAGGCACTGATCCGCGAGCGTACCGGCCTGCTGATCGACGCCTATTTCTCCGCGACCAAGGTGCGCTGGATCCTCGATCACGTGGAAGGCGCCCAGCAGCGCGCCGAGCGTGGCGAACTGCTGTTCGGCACCATCGACAGCTGGCTGGTGTGGAACCTCAGTGGCGGCCAGGCGCATGTGACCGACTACAGCAACGCCGCGCGCACCCTGCTGTTCAACATACACACGCTGGACTGGGACGACGACCTGCTGGCGTTGCTGGACATCCCGCGCGCGATGCTGCCGCAGGTGCGCGATTCCAGCGCCGTATACGCGCATACACGGCCACAGTTCTTCTTCGATCACCCGATCCCGATCGCCGGCATCGCCGGAGACCAGCAGGCGGCGCTGTTCGGCCAGGCCTGCTTCCAGCCGGGCATGGTCAAGAACACCTATGGCACCGGCTGCTTCATGCTGATGCACACCGGCACGCAGGCGGTGCGTTCGCGCAACGGACTGCTGACCACCATCGCCTGGGGCCTGGACGGGCGCGTGGAATATGCACTCGAAGGTTCAATCTTCATCGCCGGCTCGGTGGTGCAGTGGCTGCGCGACGGCCTGCGGATGATCGAACGCGCCAGCGACAGCCAGGCACTGGCCGCGCAGGTGCCCGACAGCGGCGGTGCCTACCTGGTGCCGGCGTTTGTCGGCCTGGGCGCGCCCTATTGGCGCAGTGATGTGCGCGGCGCGATGTTCGGCCTGACCCGGGGCACGCGCAAGGCGCACTTCGTGCGCGCGGCGCTGGAAGCGATGGCCTACCAGACCCGCGACGTGCTCGATGCGATGCAGTCCGATGCCGGTATCGCGCTGACCGAACTGCGCGCAGATGGCGGTGCGATCGGCAACGACTTCCTGGCCGGCTTCCAGGCCGACATCCTCGGCGTTCCGCTGCTGCGGCCGCGGTTGACCGAGACCACTGCGCTGGGCGCGGCCTACCTGGCTGGTCTGGCGGTGAGGTTCTGGTCCAGCCGCGAGCAGATCGCCGCGCAGTGGGGTCTGGACCGGCGCTTCGAGCCACAGATGGAGGTGGCCCGGCGCGAAAAGCTGTATGCCGGATGGCAGCAGGCCGTTGCCGCCACCCTCGCCTTCCACGTCGATTGAAACCGCGCCACCCCGTCCTGCTGCGGCACCTGGGTTGACTCTGTAGAGCCGAGCCATGCTCGGCTGCCGTTGGTGGAACGTCGAAAACAGCAGAGCCGAGCGTGGGCTCGGCTCTACAGGGAAGGCAGTGTCGACCAAGGTCGACACCCACCATTCAGATCAACAGATCAGCCGCGATCAGAACGCCGGCAGCACCGCGCCCTTGTACTTGGTCTCGATGAAGGTCTTCACCTGCGGGCTGGTCAACGCCTTGGCCAGCTTCTGCACGCGGGCGTCGTCCTTGTTGTCCGGGCGCGCGACAAGGAAGTTCACGTACGGCGAATCCTTGCTTTCGATCGCCAGTGCGTCCTGGGTCGGGTTGAGGCCGGCATCCAGCGCGTAGTTGGTGTTGATCAAGGCCAGGTCGACCTGGTCCAGCACGCGCGGCAGCATGGCAGAGTCCAGCTCGCGGAACTTCAGGTTCTTCGGGTTGGCGATGATGTCGCGCTGGGTCGACAGCGCGTTGGTCGGGTCCTTCAGCGCGATCACGCCGGCCTTGTGCAGCAGGATCAGCGCGCGGCTGTTGTTGCTCGGGTCGTTCGGGATCACCACGTCGGCGCCTTCGCGCAGCTCGGCCAGCGACTTGATCTTGCGCGAGTACGCACCGAACGGTTCGATGTGCACGCCGATCACCTTCACCAGGTCGGTCTTACGGTCGCGGTTGTAGGCATCCAGGTACGGCTCGGTCTGGAAGTAATTCGCATCCACCTGCTTCTGCACCAGCTGATCGTTGGGCTGCACGTAGTCGTTGAACACGCGCACCTCCAGATCCACGCCTTCCTGCTTGAGGATCGGCTTGACCACCTCGAGGATCTCTGCGTGCGGCACGGCCGTGGCGGCCACCACCAGCTTCTGCGAGGGCTCGCCGGACTTGCCGCAGGCGGTCAGGGCCAACGCAGCGGCGAGCAGGGGCAGCAACAGGGTCTTTTTCATGGGCGGAAGGGTTCTCGGGGGGAGTGTCAGGAGTTGTCGTAGTTGCTCAGGGCGAGCTCGAGCAGCGCCTTGGCCTGCTCGCGCAGCATCACCGGTTCGACGATCTCGGCGTCCGAGCCGTAGTGCAGCACGTCCATCAGCAGCTCTCGCGAGACGCTGTACGGCACCTTCAGTTCATAACGGCCATCGGCCAGGAAGCGGCCCTGCTGCTTGGAATGCCAGTGCTCGTCGGCCACCCAGCGTGCAGCCTTGGCGCTGAACAGAATGGTCGCCCAGCCTTTCGGCGCGCCGGAGAAGATGCCGTAGCTGGCGCCCAGCTGCTCGTCCAGCTCACTGTCGGCCACGTCGCGGGCGGTGCTGTCGACCACCCGCGCCTTGTGGATGCGGTCCACTGCAAAGCTGCGCAGTGCCTCGCGATCGTGGTCCCAGGCGTCCAGGTACCAGTTGTCGCGGTAGTGGGTCAGGCGCTGCGGCGAGACGGTGCGCTTGGTCGGCTCGTCGGTGGAACGGGCCCGGTACTCGAATGCCAACTGGCGGCGCTCCAGCACCGCCGAGGCCACGCTGCGGAAACTGCCTTCATCGAACTTGCGGCCGCGGTGCGGAATCACCCGCACGCGGTCAACCGGCCAGTTGGAAACACCGGCCTGGGCTGCCAACAGGCTCTCGATACGCTGCTGCAGCGGCGCCAGTACCGAGGACAGCACGCCGCCGCCGGTTCGCGCCAGCAGGTGCTGCGAGGCCAGCAGGGCATGCAGCTCCTCCGAGCTCAGCCACAGGCCGGGCAGCTCGAAGCGGTCGCTTTCGTCGGCCTGGTAGCGGAAGCCGGCCTCGCCGTCGCCCTCGATCGGTGCCATCAGCGCATCGCGCAGGAAGGCCAGGTCGCGGTAGACGGTGGCACGGGAACAACCGAGCTTGTCCTGCAGGGTCGCCACCGTCACCGGATAGCGCGCGGACTTGAGCAGACGATGCAGGGCGGTGATGCGTTCGTATCGGTCCATACCCCCGATTATGTCCGAGTCGCGGGTCTTGTGTGGGACGTTTGGGCTATCGTGGTCGCCCCCACCCCCATGGAACGCCCGATGCGCCGGTTGCCCGCCCTGTCCCTGCTGGCCTGCCTGCTGCTGGCTGCCTGCGATCGCGCACCGGCGCCGGCCAGCACCGAAGCCCCCGTACCCGCAGCCGATCCGGCACAGGCGGTGCTGGGCGCCAGCCAGCGCTTTGCTGCCCTGCACAGCTTCCACGCCGAACTGGAGGTGCTGGGTGCACCGCAACCGGTACGCAGTGCCATGGACTTCGTCGCTCCGGACCGCTTCCGGGTTCTGACCCCGGCCGGGGCGCAGACGATCATTGGCGACACCATGTTCCTGCAGGGCGACGGTGCAGTCCGCCAGGTACCAACCCCGCCGGGCCTGCTCGAGCAGTGGCGCAACCCGCTGCCGGTCGACGCCCTGCCCGCCGACCTGCAGGCCGAAGACCTCGGCAGCCAGGCACTGGACGGGATCGAAACCCGGCATTACCGCCTGCGCGGTGCGCAGGCCGGCGAACGCCTGGAGTACTGGTTGGACGCCCAGGGCCTGCCGCGGCAGATCGTGCGCAGCGGCAGCAGCAATGGCCGCAGTTTCCAGCTGCGGCTGCGCTATTCACGCTTCAACGACCCTGCATTGCGCATCGATCTGCCCTGAATGGGCGATCCCGACAACGTTCGCTGAAGCGCGCATTGGATCGATTCGGACCGCCATCACGCTTCCAGTATCATCACCGGCTGTCAACCGCTTCGGAGAAGCCTCGATGTCCCTGCGCGTGTCCCTGCTGATCCCCCTGCTGCTATGCGCGCCGCTGGCGTATGCACAGGACGCTTCCGAACTGGCGGCGATGTCCTCGCCGTGGAGCGGCAGCGGCGGCGAACTCGGCTTCGCCTCGGCACGCGGCAACAGCAGCACCGAGAGCTTCAACGGTCGCCTGCGCCTGCGCTACACCGATGGCGACTGGGTGCACAGCATGGATCTGGCCGGTCTGCGCTCCAGCTCCAAGGTGATCGAGACCCGCGACGATGGCTCCACCAGCCGCCGCAACAACACCACCGCCAACCGCTACACCGGCAGTGCCGGCAGCGCGCTGCAGCTGGGTGAGCACCGCCAGCTGACCGCCACCGTGCGTACCGAGCGCGACGACTTCGCCACCTACGACCGCCAGAGCTCGTTCGGCCTGGGTTATGGCACCCGCCTGTGGAACACCGAGCGCTTCTCCTTCGACGCGCAGATCGGCCCCGGTGTGCGCCGCACCCACAGCACCGAGGACGACCGCACCCGCACCGGCATGATCGGCCGAGGGCTGTTCGACCTGAAGTACTCGCTGACCGACAACACCGATCTGATCAACACCCTGCTGGTCGAATCCGGCTCATACAACACCTTCGGCCAGAACGATTTCGGCGTCTCGGTGAGCATGAACGAGCACCTGGCGCTGAAGGCCGGCTGGCAGGCGCGTTACAACAGCGACGTGGCCGAAGACAAGCGCAAGACCGATACGTTGACCACGATGAACGTGGTCTACAAGTTCAAGTAATCAGAACGGGCGCCAAGGCGCCCGTTCTGCTTTCGGTAGTGCCGGCCGCTGGCCGGCAACTGCATTCAACTGGGAACGCAAGGTTGCCGGCC
>NZ_RAUX01000016.1 GCF_013464485.1 Stenotrophomonas maltophilia | reverse complement strand
GCGGCCGGCACTACCGGCGGTGGTTCAGACGTTCAGCAGTTCGCCGGCGCCATCGTCCAGCAGCAGCTTCGCCACCCGCTGGCCCAGGCCTTCCGGGTCTCTGGCTGGACCCACTGCTTCGGCACGCACCGCGCGGCCATCACTGGCACTGCCGACCAGCCCCTGCAGGTGCAGGTCATCCGCCTGCCACTGCGCGATCGCCGCCACCGGCACGTGGCAACTGCCATGCAGCGCGCGATTCATCGCCCGCTCGGCTTCCACGCAGGCACGCGTAGCCGCATCGTCAAGACCGGCGAACAACGCCATCAAACGCGCATTACCGCCATCGCACTCCACCGCAACCGCACCCTGTGCCGGGGCCGGCAGCCACTGTGGCGGCTGCAGCCGCGCAACGATGCGCTCGCCCAGGCCCAGACGCTCCAGGCCGGCAACGGCCAGCACGATGGCGTCGTAGCCGCCGTTGTCGAGCTTGGCCAGGCGGGTGTTGACGTTGCCGCGCAGGTCCAGCAGTTCCAGGTCCGGGCGCAGCGCGCGCAGCTGGGCCTGGCGGCGCAGCGACGAGGTACCGACACGGGCACCGATCGGCAGCGCGTCCAGCGAGGCGTAGAGGTTGGAGACGAAGCCGTCAGCGGGATCGTGGCGGGTGAGCATCGCCGGCAGCGCGAAGGGTTTGTCCAGTTCCATCGGCACGTCCTTCAGCGAATGCACGGCGCAGTCCGCCTCACCGCGCAGCATGGCCAGCTCCAGCTCCTTCAGGAACAGGCCCTTGCCACCGATGGCGGCCAGCGAACGGTCGAGCACCTCGTCACCGCGGGTGCTCATCGGCACCAGTTCCACATGCAGGCCGGGATGGGCCTGGCGCAGGCGATCGGCGACGTGTTCGCTCTGCCAGAGGGCGAGCGGGCTCTTGCGGGTGGCGATGCGGACGGTTTCCATCCGGTCATTATCGCGCCTTCGGCGCGGATACGGCCAACGGCGGAGCCCCTCGTGGCTTGGAGCAGCAGCTGGGCTTGGCCGGGCGGGGGGGGCGSGGGGGACGCCGTGAATCCGTCCGTGGAGGCTTGGCCGCGGCATCCATGCCGCGGACACCCCCGCGAACCCACCCCGCCCGGCYTCTGACAGTTTCCGTGTGCGCCAGCCACGGGAAGATCAAAAGAAAAGAGCAGAAGCAAAAGCAACAGCCGGCGGCTTCCGGGGTCAGATCCCTTTTCCGCAGKAAAAGGKATCTGACCCCTCTTTCCAAGCCGATAACACCAATGCTTTTGCCGTCCGTCACCGGGAAATTCGCGAGGGTGAGGCGGGATGGGCGGGCGGGACCGTTGGCGCCATGAATGGCGCCATCGAGCCCCCATGGGTGAGGGCGCTTTGCTTGCGAAGCACTGCTTCGCAAGCGCCCGAACGCCCAGCCGCCAGCGGCTGGGCCGGACCCCGGAGGGGGGTTTACGGCGTGTCCCGCCCGCCCATCCCGCCTCACCCAACACGCAACAGCACAGAGCCGACAACCCGCTGTTGCAGTTGCTGTTGCGGTTGCGGTTGATTTCGAAGCAGTCGCGGCCGCAGGCCGCGCGGAACACTCACAGATGCCGCAGTTCCTGCTTCAGCGTCGCCACGCAGCGGCGGCTGACTTCCAGCGGTTGCCTGCCATGCCGCAGCACCGCCTGCACCTGCCCGCCGGTGCCGCGGCGCAGCTCCACCAGTTCGTGCCGCGCCACCAGGCAGTTGCGGTGGATGCGGATGAAACGACTGGCGAACTCCTCCTCCAGCGACTTCAGTGACTCCTCGATCAGGTCCTCGCCGCGCGCGTGGTGCACCACCACGTACTTTTCTTCGGCCTGCAGGTAGTGGATGTCGTCCAGCGGTATCAGGCGCAGGCTGCCGCGCAGGCGTGCGCACAGCATGCTGCGCGCCTGCTGCCCGCCGTGGTCCTGCTGCCGGCCATCGCGGCCGGCCAGGAACGTGCGTGCACGTGCGATCGCGGCAGCAAGGCGCTCGGCGCGTACCGGTTTCATCAGGTAATCAATGGCGGCCGCCTCGAACGCCGACAGCGCATGCGCGTCGTAGGCCGTGCAGAACACAACGGCCGGGCGCGGCTCGAAGCTGGCCAGATGACGGGCCGCCTCCAACCCGTCCAGCCCGGGCATCGCGATATCCAGCAGGACCAGGTCCGGCTGCAGTTCCGCGCAGGCGTGCAGGGCCTGTTCGCCGTTGCCGGCCTCGGCCACCACATCCACTCCCTCCTGCGCGGCCAGCAGACTGCGCAGGCGCTCGCGCGCCAGCGGTTCGTCATCGGCGATGACTACCCTCACGATCGTCCCCTCACTGGATCGGCACCGTCACCTGACAGGCATAGTAGCCCTCGCTCCAGCCAGCCGTCATCCGCGCGGTGCTGCCGAAGCGCCAGGCTAACCGATGGCCGATGCTGTGCTGGGCATGGCCGGCGCCGCGCGCCAATGCCAGCCCCGGGGCCTGTGGGTCGGGTGCGGGATTGCGCACCTGGATCTGCAGTTCATTGCCAACGCGCTGCAACCGCAGCTCGATGGTGCCACCCTCGGGCAGGCGTGAAATGCCATGCAGCACCGCGTTTTCCACCAGTGGCTGCAGTACCAGCCTCGGCAGTGGCAGGTCCCACGGCAGCGGCTCGTCGCGTTGCCAGCGCACCTGCAGGCGTTCGCCCAGGCGCAGCGATTCAATCGACAGATAGCGCTCGGCCAGCTCGCATTCGTCGCGCAGCGTGGAGTCGCCCTCACCCGCGCCAAGGGCCGCACGGAACAGGTCGGACAGGTCCAGCACCGCACGTTCGGCCACCGCCGGATCGCGATGCAGCAGGCTGGCAATCAGGTTCATGCTGTTGAACAGGAAATGCGGCCGGATGCGCGCCTGCAGCGCATCGGCCTGCGCACGGGCATTGGCCTGCACCTGCGCGGCCCAGCGGTCACTCACATAGAAATAGCGCAGGGCCAGCGCAGTGATCAGCGCCGTGGTGGCGGCACTACCAAGAGTGAAGCGCCAGAAGCTGATACCCCTGGCGAAGTTGTCGCCCAGGACCGCGTACAGCGCATGCACGATGCCGGCACAGACCACCGCGATCAAGGTCGCCAGCGCGATGGCCGCGATGGCGCCCAGCACCTGTGGCAGCCTCGACAGTGCTTGCCGCAGCAGGCACAAGCTGGCGGTCACCGCCAGCGCCAGCCACAACGCGAAGCCACTGGCTGACAGCAGTTCGCCGAAGGTCCAGTGCCGGCTGCCATCCGGGGCCAGGGCCAGCACCACCACCACCAGTTCGGCCAGGCCGAGCATGGCTGCCAACCGCGGCAGGCGGCATAGTTCCGGCATCCACGGCGGTGTGCTGGCCGGGGGCATGGCTCAGGCGGCGCCCAGCCGTTCCTGCAGCCAGTCACCCAGCGCCTGGATCTCTTCGGCGCAGACCTGGTGGGCCATCGGGTAGCTGTGCCATTCCACGTCCAGGCCCAGCGCCTGCAGCGCCTGCGCGCTGTGCACGGCCACCGCCTGCGGAATCACCGGGTCGCTGCTGCCATGGGCCATGAACACCGGCACCTGCACCGCACCTTCAACGCGCTTGGCGCTCTCGGCTTCCGGCAGGTAGGTGGATAGTGCGATCAGGCCGGCCAGTGGCGCGCTGCGCGACAGCGCGGCGGTAAGGATGATCGCCCCGCCCTGCGAGAAGCCGGCCAGGAAGATCTTCTCCGGCGCGATGCCGCGCCCGATCTCGCGCGCGATCAGCGCATCCAGCTGCACGACCGATTCCTGCACGCCGGCCATGTCGGCGCGCGAGCGGAAGTCCATGCCGACGATGTCGTACCAGCCGCGCATCGGCACGCCGTTGTTGATGGTGATCGGCCGCACCGGCGCATGCGGGAACACGAAGCGCAGCGCCGGCCAGTGCGGGCGCACCAGTTCGGGCACGATCGGCGCGAAGTCATGACCGTCGGCGCCGAGGCCGTGCAGCCAGATCACCGACCATTGCGGCGAGGCGCCGGTTTCCTGTTCCACCGTTTGCAGCATGATGCGGCTCCTTCAAGTTCGAGCCGCATTATGCCGCTGGCGCGGGGCCATCAGTACAGCGGTGGTTGCTCGGCCGCTTCCCGGCGCAGCTGTGCGGCCCGCACCAGCACCGTCGGCGGAATGTTTTCTTCGGGAATGTCCAGCAGGCCCAGGCGGTGCAGGAACGCACCGGGAACACGCGAGGAGGTCAGCGCCACCACCGGTACTGCCAGCACCATGCCGATCACCACCGGCGCCATCCATGCCGCCAGCGATGGTGAGACCGCCCATGCCAGCACGCCCATGAAGGCACCGAACACGCCCAGGCCGCCGTAGCCGCGGATCAGCGCCAGCCAGGAAATGCCACCGTCGTCACGCTGCTGCGCATCCCAGCCGGAATCGCGCCCGGACAGCACTTCAGCCACGCCGCGCGATTGCACGTACATCACCACTGGCGCCATCAATGCGGCCAACACGGTTTCCACCAGCATCGACACGAACGCGCGGATCGCGCCGCCACAGCCGCGGCGGTCGACCGGGTCCAGCAGCATCGCCAGGTAACCCAGCACCTTGGGCAGCAGCAGCACCGCCATGGTGGCAGCGAACAGGCGCACCACCTGTTCTTCGTCCTGGGCGCGCCAGTACACGCTGGGCGACAGGTGCAGCAGGGCATTGAAGTCAATGCCTTCCTGGAACAGGGGGATGGCGATGCCGATCAGCATCAGCATCGCCCACATCGGTGCGGTGAAATAGTGGCCGATGCCGATCAGCATGTGCGTGCGGCTGATCCAGTGCAGGCCGCGGCTGCCGATCACCTTGCCGTGCTGCAGGTTGCCCTGGCACCAGCGTCGGTCACGCACCAGCAGGTCGGTAAGTGTCGGCGGGCCTTCTTCGTAGCTGCCGCCCAGGTACGGCACCATGTGCGCGGCCCAGCCGCCACGGCGCATCAGCGCCGCTTCGACGAAATCGTGGCTGAGCACGTGGCCGCCGAAAGGTTTGCGTCCCGGCAACGCCGGCAGTCCGGCGTGGTCGGCGAAGGCACGGGTGCGGATGATGGCATTGTGGCCCCAGTAGTTGCTCTCGGCGCCATGCCACCAGGCCACGCCGCGGGCGATCACCGGACCGTACACGCGGCCGCCGAACTGCTGCATGCGTGCGAACAGGGTGCGGCCGCCGATCACCGACGGCAGGGTCTGGATCAGGCCAACATCGGCGTTGTGCTCCATGCCGGCCACCAGGCGCACGATGCTGTCGCCGGTCATCAGGCTGTCGGCGTCCAGGATCAGCATCTGCGGGTAGGCGCCGCCGAAGCGGCGCACCCAGTCGGCGATGTTGCCGGCCTTGCGCCCGCTGTTGTCGCCACGACGGCGATAGAACAGGCGCGCCTGGCCATCCGGCACGCGGTCGCGCAGTTCGGCAAATACCTGCTCCTCGGCCTGTGCGATGTCCTCGCGGCGGGTGTCGCTGAGCACGAAGAAATCAAAGCGCTGCAGCTGGCCGGTCGCCGCGACCGACTCGTAGATGGCCTGCAGGCCAGCCAGCAGCCGGCGGGGGTCTTCGTTGTAGGTCGGCATCAGCAGCGCGGTACGGCTGTGCACGGTCGGCAGCGGCTTGTCCGGGTCAATGCCGAGACGGTAGCCACGGTCGAATACGGCGGTGAGGAAACCGGCCAGGGCGCTGGCAAAGGACAGGGCGATCCAGGCAAACAGGCCGACGAACAGCACCAGAAGGCAGGCTTCCAGCACGCTGATGCCATTGGCCGACAGCACCCGCCACATCATGCGGGTGGCGATGGCGGTCATGGCCAGCGTGCCGCCAAAGATATAGAACCGGCGCAGGCCGATCAGGCGCGGCGAGGTGCGATGCCGGCGGACCTTCAGCGCACCCTCGCGCAGGGTCTGTTCGGGCATGGGCAACGGTGATTCGGCCGGCAACTGCGCCCAACCGGCATCACGTGCGGGCGCGTCCGCTTCCGCGTGGATGGTCTGCACCGCCATCGCCGCCTACCCCGCGCAGTCGGCACGGCCGGCCATCCCGGCCGGGCTGCATGCACCAAGGTTCCCGGCGCGCTTTCCCGGCGCCCGCACTTGTCCTGGCTGCGTCGGCCTCAGGCCACGCAGTCGATGTCTGTCACTACCGGAACCCACACGATCTCCAACGGGGCGGAATCGAAAATGCGGCCCAGTCTAGGGCGCCGGATGTAAGCCGAGTGCGAAGGTCTACGCCGGGATTTATCCCCATTCAGCAAACAGCAGGTGATCGTTGGCGGAGCGGATCGGATGTCACTTCGTCGCCCTGGGTACTGGATCGTAACAAACGCGAACGGTTATCATTTCATTAACCAGGCAGGTCACCGTCCTCCGCACGGCCGCGACCCACCCAGCTGCGCCGGTTCACACCGCGCGCCCAACAACCCATGGAAGGGAGCTGCCTGCTGTGCGCGTGCATCCGCTGCTTCCATCGGGTCCCCCTCCTCCGATGGAAGCCGTCATGTCCCTGCCGTCCCGTTCCCGTTCCGCGCGCCCGTCGCGCACCCGCCTGGCCAGCGCCCTAGCCACCGCCTGCCTGCTCACTCTGCCCGGCCTGGCCGCCGCAGAGGCCAGCGCCGATGCCTCCACCAAGGACCTGGATACCGTGGTGGTCACCGCCTCCGGCAACCAGCAATGGATCAAGGATGCGCCGGCCAGCATCAGCGTGATCAGCCGCGAGGACATCGAGCGCCAGCCGGTGCACGACCTGGCCACCCTGCTCAGCCGCGTTCCGGGTGTGACCGGGGGCCTCAGCGCCGTCGGCGAACAGTCCAAGATCAAGCTGCGCGGCATGCCGTCCAACTACACGCTGGTACTGGTGGACGGCAAGCGCATGGGCAGCTCGGCCTCGACCAACTACCGCCCCGATCTGGGTCGCCAGGACCTGAACTGGATTTCACCCGATCAGATCGAGCGCATCGAGGTGGTACGCGGCCCGATGTCGTCGCTGTACGGCTCGGACGCCATGGGCGGCGTGATCAACATCATCACCAAGCGTATCGGTGATGAGTGGAACGGCAGTGCTACCCACAGCTACACCCGCCCGGGCGACGGCAAGCGCGGCGATACCCAGCAGATTGGCGCGACGTTCTCCGGCCCGCTCGGCGAGCGCTTCGGCCTGCGCATCGGCGCCAACAGCATGCGCCGCGACTCGGATCGTTCCAACGGCGGTGTCTACGGCAACGCGTACGCCGGCGAGAAGGACCGCAATGTCGACGCGCTGCTGCAGTGGAAGCTCAGCGACGCGCAGGAACTGTCGCTGGAGGCCGGCCATGGCGTGCAGCAGGCCTTCATCGATGCCTCGCTGGAAAAGCAGGACGAAGGTGCGTGGGGGGCCAGCGAACTCAAGCGCAGCTCGCTGGCGCTCAACCATGATGGCAAGTGGAGCTTCGGCAACTCGAAGATCAGTGCGTACTGGACCGAGTACAAGAATGACATCGGCGCCACCGGTCGCTCCGAGGCCACCGATACCATCATCGAAGGCAGCCTGACCACACCATTCACCCTGGGTGTCGAGCACCAGTTCGCCGTGGGCGGCCAGTGGAAACGCCAGGAGCTGACCAACACCGACACCATCGGCCGTGCCCCGATCGACTATGCCGGCAACGCAGTCAGCGGCTCCGATCTGGAAGTGGATACCTGGGCGCTGTTCGTCGAGGACGAACTGAAGCTGCACCGTACCTTGGCGCTGACCCTGGGCGCACGCCTGGACCACCATGAAAAGTTCGGCGGGCATGTCAGTCCGCGCGCCTACCTGGTCTGGCACCCGGCCGAGCAGTGGACCATCCGAGGCGGTGTTTCCAAGGGCTTCCGCGCGCCCAGCCTGACCGAGAATTCGGCCACCGCCGCCACCCAGTCCGGTGGCCGTGGCTGCACCTCGCTGATCCCACTGGGCTACACGCGTGGTGGCTGCTACATGGCCGGCAATCCGGACCTGGATCCGGAAACCAGCACCAACCGCGAGATTGGCATCAGCTTCGACAACGATCTGTTCGATGCCGGCCTGACCTACTTCCATACCGACTTCAGGAACAAGATCGAGTACGCGCCGCTGGGCAGGTTCAACGGCATCTGGTGGACGCGCATGAGCAACGTGCAACGCGCGCGCACCAGCGGCATGGAAGGCAATCTGAACTTCCGCTTCGGTGAGCACTGGCGCTGGCGCACCTCGGCCACCTGGATGAAGGAAGCCAAGAACCTGACCACCGGCCGGAATCTGATCGATACCCCGGAATTCTCCGGCTATTCGTCGCTGGACTGGACGCCCAACACGGTGTTTTCCAGCAGCCTGTCGGCGCAGTACACCGGCAAGCAGACCGGCACCGCGACGACCTTCCTCAAGGCCTACACCCTGTATGACCTGACTGCGGCCTGGAACGTCAACGAGGTACTGACCCTGCGCGGCGGCGTCAGCAACCTGGCCGACAAGAAGCTGTATGCAGAAGGTTCCACCGACTACTTCGTGGCCGGGCGCAGTTACTTCCTCAGCATGACCGCACGGTTCTGACCTGAGGTGCGCGCCGCGATCGCGCTGGCAGCACGCCAGCGCGATCGGCGGTGTTGCGGATTATCGGCGGTGTTGCGGATTACTCGCTTTCCAGAGCGGCAGGTGCCGCATTCTGCGTTACGGCCGTGCGTGCACGGTCCATTGCCACCGCCAGTTGCTGGCGTGCGAGCAGTTGTTGTGCCTGCACCACTTCAGGTGTCGGCAGGAGCACCGGTCCCGGTGCGTTTTCCGGTGTAGCAGGTGTGGTCATGCAACCTCCATGGACATCCCGCCGCCGCACGGATTCAGCTGGGGCGGCAGCGGAACTGCGCACCCTATCCTAAAAACAAGGCGGGTGGGTGACGGTGCGACATGCAGGCGCAGCGCCCGGAACAGGGCGAGCGTCACATTTTTGACGGTGGCATTTGGATACTGAATAGGACATGCCCTATCATGAAAACGTTTTCTCACAGGGATGTTCCCCATGAATACCACTGACCTGTCCCAGTTCAGCCCGAAGTGGCAGTTCCGGTTCAACTTCTTCCGCCAGCACGGCGCCCCGAAGAATCCCGGCTTCAAGCAGGCCTGGAAGGCGCTGTCCTTCGGTGACCGCCTGAAGATCAACCTGAACTTCTTCGCGTTGTTCTTCGGTGCCATCTACCTGCTCATCCTGGGCATGTGGCGCAAGGCGCTGGTGGTGATCGGCATCAGTGTCGTGCTGGCCATCGTCAGCATGTTCCTTCCCGACATCGTCGGGCGCGTGCTGTTCATCGCCATGAATCTGCTGGTCGCCTCCAGTACCAACTACAGCTACTACCTGGAGAAGGCGGAGGGTCGGATCAGCTGGAACCCGTTTGAAGGAATGTTCTGAGCCATCAGACCAGCGCAGGGATGCGCGGCAAGGATGCGACCGACGCCCGGCCCCCGCCGGGCGTCTTCATTTCCGGAGTTCAGGCCGCGCGGCGTGCCACCGCCACCGGCCCCGACTGCAGGCGGAAGCGCGATACGGCAACCGCCAGCTGCTCGGCCTGCTCTTCCATGGCACGCGCTGCTGCGCTGGCCTCCTCCACCAGCGCAGCGTTCTGCTGAGTGGTCTCGTCCATCTGCACCACGGTATGGTTCACCTGCTCGATACCTGCCGACTGCTCGCGGGACGCGGCCGAAATCTCGGCCATGATCTCGTTCACCCGGCCCACCTGGCCGACGATCTCCTGCATGGTGCGGCCGGCACCGTGCACCAGCTCTGCGCCCGCACCCACCTGTGCCACCGAGGCATCGATCAGCTCCTTGATCTCCTTTGCTGCACCCGCCGAGCGCTGGGCCAGTGCGCGGACTTCACTTGCGACCACGGCAAAGCCGCGGCCCTGCTCACCGGCGCGCGCGGCTTCCACTGCCGCGTTCAGCGCAAGGATGTTGGTCTGGAACGCGATGCCATCAATCACCGAGATGATCTCGGCGATGCGCTGAGATGATGCTTCGATCTGTTCCATGGTCTGCACCACCTGGCTGACAACCTGACCACCTTCGCTGGCCACGCCCGCTGCGGAACCCGCCAGGGTATTGGCCTGCACGGCGTGGTCGGCGTTCTGGCGAACGGTAGAGGTCAGTTCCTCCATCGATGCAGCCGTTTCTTCCAGATTGGCGGCCTGCTGCTCGGTACGGCGCGAGAGGTCGCTGTTGCCGGCGGCGATCTCGCCTGCCGCCAGGCGGATGCTGGCGGCCGACTGCTGGATCTGGCCGACGATCTGGGTCAACTGCTGCACGGTGCTGTTGGCATCATCGCGCATCACTGCGAATACGCCATGGAAATCGCCCTGCATGCGCGCGCTGAGGTCACCGGCGGCAATCGCGCGCAGCAACGTCGACAGTTCGGCCAGGTTGTTGTCGCTGACCTGCATCATGATGTTGAGGGTCTCCACCATGCGACGGAAATCGTGATCGAAGCGCTGGGCATCGCCGCGCACGGCGAAGTCACCGGCGGCGGCGGCGGCGGCCAACTGCTGGATCTGCTCATTGATCGCGGCCAGGTTGCTCTTGGTCGTGGCCATCGCGGCGGTGAAAACTGCCTTCTCACCCGGCAGGGCGTCCATGTCCACGCTGAGATCACCTACGGCATAGCGCTGCATCACCTCGACCAGGCGCTGGGTGACGGCGTTGCTGGAGGCCACCAGCTGGTTGCTGTCGGCCACCATGCGGCCATACTCGCCCGGGAACGCGCTGGCATCCATGCGATAGCTGATTTCGCCTGCATCGTGGCGGCGCGCCATCTCCGCCTGCGCCGCCATCACTGCCTGCAGTTGGCCGCGCATGCCCTGCATTGCCTCCAGCAAGCGGCCTACTTCGTCGTTGCTGCGTGCCGGCTGCGTGCTGTCCAGCTTGCCGGCGGCGACGTCGCCGGCCACTCGCACCGCTTCGGCCAGCGGGCGGATTGCCAAACGACGCAGCAGCACATAGACACCTGCGCTCAGGGTCAAGGCAGCCACCACACCAACCAGCAGTGTCAGCCACAGCAACTGGCGTGCCTCGGCCACGATCACCGCATGCGGCATCACCACCCCCAACGCAAAGCGCTGCGGTGCATCGCCAACGCGCAGCGGCACATACACACGCACGTTGCCCGCCGCATCCGGAATAAAAGCTTCGAACCTGCGGTCGGCGGCGATGTCGGCCAGCATGCTGCGGGTCAATGCGTCGTTGCGCGGCTTGCCGATCTCCGCAGCGTTCGCCGACGCCAGCACCACGCCGTTGGGCGAAAGCAGCTCCACACGACCGGCCCCCATCGGCTTCAGCGTGGCCAGATGCTTCTGCAGTGCCGCGAGTGAAAAATCGACGGTGAACACACCCAGGAACGCACCGTTCTCGACGATGGGCGAGCTCAACGTGCTCATCAGCACCTGCTGCCCGGCAATGTCGTAGGCGTAGGGTTCGCTGACCTTGGGCAGCTTGTCGCGGCTGGGCACCACGTACCAGTCGGCCGAACCATCGGCGGCCTCGGTGTAATCGGTCATCGTCGACTGCTGCGGCTTGCCGTCGTGCCAGGCCCAGTAGCTCATGTACCGACCGGTGCCGTCATGCATCTCGGTATTGGCGAACTCCGCATCCTTGCCATCGAAGGCATCGGCTTCCCACATGGTGCTCTTGCCCAGCCATTCCGGGTGGGTACGCAGCTGTTCGCCCAGTACCGCAGCCAGGCTGGCGCGGTCAGGCACCTCGCCACGTGCACGCTGGGCCAGCACGGCTTCGACCATGGCATCGTTGCTGGCGAACGCGGTGCCCAGGTCCGCCGCGACCTGGCGCGCTTCGGCGTTGGCCTCGCTGGTCATGGTCTGCCGCGAGGCATCGATCAGGCTGGTGCTGGCCTGGCGGTAGATCAGGAACGCGGTCAGGCCGAAGCACAGCAGCGCGATGACGGCGGTACCCAGCATCAGTTTATGGGCGATGCTGCCCGGACGGCGGGCAGCGGCGGAACGGGAAGAAGGCATGGAAGGATCCGCAAGGCAGTTCAGGACAACCGGTACCGCGAGGGCACCGTGCAGGCGCGCGATCCGTCGCGCATGCCACCAGCCGCCGGGCCATGCCCGGCGCTGGAAGCGCACCGGGTTAGCGGCCAATTGCCACCGAGGTTGAGGCGGGCCGGCCTGCACATTCCTGAATCCGCTCAGGGTCGGGACGGCACTCCGTCCCGTTGCCGTGCTATTCGGCCACCCTGTCCTTGATCCACTCCGCCCGTGGCAACACCTCGATGCTGCCCACGGCGTACTGCTGCAGTACGTCGTCCGGGCCGAAGCGCGGATGCCACCCCAGCACGCTGCGCATGCGCGCGCTGTCGTAGACGCGGTCGATGCTCATTGGCAGCGGCCAGCCACGTCGCTCGAACTCTGCCAGCAACTGCGGGGCACGCCGGGCCAGCACCTTGCGCGGCTGGGTCGCCAGTTCCAGGCAGTCCTCACGCCGGAACGGCGTCGCGGCGCAGGCGATGTAGCGGGCGAACGCCGCGCCCTCATCATGCAGCAGCGCGGCATGGGCGCTGGCCACATCGCGGGCATCGATACCACGGTGCAGGCGGAACATCGCCATGCGCTCCGGCGGCTCCGGGAAGCATCGGCCCATGCGCAGCACGCGCACGCTGAATCCCGGTGCCACAGCGGCTTCGGTCAATGCCTCGGCCTGCAGCTTGCTGCGGTGGTAGATCGTTCGCGGCAACGGCTCGGTATCCTCATCGATCCAGCGGCATCCTCCTGCCACCACCGCATGGCCGTACAGCGCGGTGGTGCTGGTCAGCACGAAGCGCCGTGCACCGGCCTCGCGCGCCGCCTGCAACAGGTGCCCGGTGGCGTCCACGTTGATCTGCTGGAACACCGCATCCGGCACCAGGCCGACATGCGGGGCATGCAATGCCGCGGTATGGATGACTGCATCAACCCCCTGTACTGCCCGCGCAACCGCCTGACGATCGGTGACATCGGCAATGATGCGCGTGGTGGCAAACGGGCTGCGATCCAGACCCACCACTTCATGGGCAGCGGCCAACGCACCGAAGATCGCGCGCCCGATCCGCCCGGAACTGCCGGTCAACAGAATCTTCATTGAGTCCATTCACTCGAAGCGCCCGGGAACTACCGGGATGGTTCGATTCTAGGCACGCCGCATGTCGTCTGCGATAGGGCCCAGCTGCAACTGTGCGTTCATCCTGACGACGCAGAACGGTACTACTGAGTGCCGCCCTCGCTGCAGCAGCGTTGGCCGCCGCCACGGCAATGCCGCTCAGCCAGCCGCGCCATCAACCGCGTGCGCAGGCCGCGTGAAGAGCAGCGCAGCGATGGCGACCTGGACTTAGCGCGCGATGGCCAAGCATGGCGGCTGTCGTCGTCGACGGCGACGCCCACTCCGCAGGAGACTTCACATGGCTGACCAGACCCCGCGCAGTTCCAACCGTGGCTTCGCCGCGATGGACCAGGACAAGCAGCGCGCCATCGCCGCCAAGGGCGGACGCGCCGCCCACGCATCCGGCAACGCACATGAATTCAGCCCCGACGAAGCACGTGCCGCAGGCCGCAAGGGCGGCGAGGCAATCAGCCGCGATCGACAGCACATGGCCGCGATTGGCCGCGAGGGCGGGCACGCACGTCACGCCAATGCACGCCAGCAACAGCAGCAGATCGAGCACGCGGCCAAGGATCCGCACCGCCAGCAGGGCTGAACGCTGCGCTGTCAGGAAGAGCCGCGCTGCCGCTGCAGGCCGAGGGCTGTGAGCAGGGCCAGCGCGCCGGCCAGTGCCATTGCCCAGCCAAAACCACTGGCCATTGCACTGCGGTACCACGCCAGCGCGTTCGGCGCGGGGTTCGCCGAAGCCGGGTGCAGGATGAGATCGCGCGCCTGCATGGCCAGCGCCTGCTGCCCTGCGGCGTTCGCAGATGCCGCGAACTGCTGCACGGCGCGCAGGCCCATCAGGCTGCCCAGCAGCGCGATCCCAAGGCTCATGCCCGCCTGGCGCAGCGCGTTCATCGTGGCCGAGGCGATGCCCGCGCGTTCGGCCGGTACGCAGGCCATCACCGCCATGCCGGTCGCGGGTACCGCCAGCCCCATTCCGATACCGAGCAGCATCAGCAGCATGCTTGCATGGGCAGCGGAGGTATGCGGCGCAAACGTGGCCATCGCACACAACGCCACCCCGCTCAGCGCATAGCCCAGTACCAGCGCGACCTGCAGCCCCACGCGTGTGACCAGGCGCCCGAACAACAACGAGACGGCACCCATCAACAGGAACTGTGGCACCAGTTGTGACCCCGCCAGTGCCGCGTTGTGCCCCTGTGCCTGCTGGAAGAACAACGACAGGAAGAACAGGCTCGCATAGGCAGTGAAGCCCAACGCGAAGGAGGCCAGGTTGAGCATGCCGAAGCGGCGATCGGCAAACAGGTCCAGCGGCAACAGTGGGCGCGCGACCCGGCGCTCGACGAAACCGAACATGACCAGGCCGGCGCCCGCGACGCCGAGGGCCGACACGGTCAATGGTGCCCACAGGCCGTACTCACCGATCGCGATCAAGCCATAGCTCAATGCACCCAACGCAACGATGCTGAGGAGCTGCCCGGCCGGATCCAGCGCGGCGTGCTGCGGGTGCCGCCGCTCTGGAATGCCCCAGGCACCGAGCGCGAGTGCCAGCACGCCCAATGGCAGGTTGATCAGGAAGATGCTGGGCCAACCGGCATGCTGCACCAGCAATCCCCCCAACAACGGGCCGAGCACCAGCGCAAGTGCACTGAACGCGGACCACCCACCGATCGCGCGGGCACGCCGGCGTGGATCGGGAAATGCATGACTGAGGATCGGCATCGCACTGGGAATCAACAGCGCACCGGCCACACCCTGCACCGCGCGCCCTGCCACCAGGGTCGAAAGATGTTCGGCGCAGGCGCACAGCAGCGACCCCAGGGTGAAGGTGGCGACGCTGATCAGCCACATCCGCCGATGGCCGTGACGATCCCCCAGTGGGCCCGCCGACAGCATCAGCGCCGACAGTGCAATCGCGTAGGCGTTGATCACCCACTGCAGCCCTGCCATGTCGGTCCGCAGTGCCTGCTGCAGGGTCGGCAGGGCGACGTTGACGATGCTGATGTCCAGCGAGGCGAGGAACGTGCCGAGGTAGGCCGCCAGCACCAGCGCCGGCCGTTGGAAGCGTTGCATGCATGGATCCCGGGAGAGGACGTGCGCGCATCGTAGCCACTGACTGACCGTCGGTCAATGACTGACGGTCAGTCAACATCGAAGGATGGCTAGAATGGCGACCGTCAGACCCGGACCCGCCCACCATGCAGACCCCAGCTGCCCCCAAGCCTCGCACCAAGCCCGCTGAAACCCGCCTGGAGGAACTGATGGACGCCGCGCAGGCGCTGTTCCTGTCGCAGGGCGTGGATGCCACCACCATCAGCGACATCGTCGCCGCCGCCGACGTGGCCAAAGGTACCTTCTATACCTACTTCGCCTCGCGCACCGAGATCCTGCAGGCACTTGCGCAGCGCTACACGCGGCAGTTCATGGAAGAGGTCGATCAGGCCGTGCAACAGCACCCTGCCGACGATGCCGCGGCCCGCCTGCGCGCATGGATCCGCGCCAACATCGAGCTCTACGTGCGCACCCATGCGCTGCACGACGTGGTGTACGCCAACCATCATCACCACCAGCGTGGCAATGCCGAGCGCAACGCGATCCAGCAGCAGTTGCTGGACATCCTCGAAGCGGGCATCGCTGGCGGCTTGTGGCAGTTGCCTGCGCCACGGATCACCGCCTCGTTGATCTACGCCGGCGTGCACGGCGCCACCGATGATCTGATCGCGGCACCCGCAGAAGATGCCGACGCCTTCATCGCCGCCGTGGTTGCCGACTGCCTGCGCATGGTCGGCGTGCCACAGGCCACCGCGGGCGGCGGCAAGCGCCGCTGAGGCAGCCCGCCCCGCTCAGGTATGAGCGAGGATGTTCAACAATCGCCCGAACGGATCGCGGACGAAGAAGCGGCGCACGCCCCAGGGCTCGTCTACCGGGCCATATTCCAGCGCGATGCCGGCCGCCCGCATGCGCTCCAGCACCTGCTGCAGGTCGTCCACCTCGATCGACAGGTCCGGCACTGCGGTACCCGAGCCTCCTTCGCTGGCAAAGCTGACCTGTGCCAGCGCACTGCCCTGCCCGCCATGGGTGACGATCCAGCCGTGGTCCATCACCACCGGCATGCCAAGCAGATCGCCATAGAAGACTGCAGCCCGTTCCGGTTCTGGTGTGGCGATGTTGGCGACGATGCGTTTGACGGCCATGACGATGCTGCCCGCTCCAAGGAAGATGGACACTACCTCATCGGTGCAGGCTGTGCTTCCTGGGACAGAAAAGCCCCGTCAGTGACGGGGCTCGACAACAACCCGGCAGAGCCGGGCCTATACGGCGCCGCAGCGATCCATGATGCAGCGGTCGTATTCGTACTGGCATTCCATGGCATCACCGCCCCCAGACATACAGGCCTGGTAAGCCTTCCAGCAGGGAAGATCGCAGGGCTGAATCGGCCCGGCCACAGCCACCGAACCGCTGCAGGCCAAAGCGAACACGGCACCGGCGATCATTTTCCTGAAAGTACGCATCACCATCACTCCTTGATAAGCCTGGTGAGCCCAGGCCGGCTCACGTTAGCGAGGCACCCGGGAGGTCAGGTGAATGCTTGCGTCACACTCTCTTAACCTGTTCATAAAAATTCCTTCACATCACTGGGGGTGATGGGCGCGCTGTGGGGTTAACGGCTTTGTTGTCCGTCAACCAAGGAATGTTGTCCGATGAATCACCCGCTGCACGGCCGTTCGTCCCACTCCCGTTCCCCGCTGCACAGCCGCCTGGCGCTGGCCGTGGCCAGTTCCCTGTTGCTGGCCACGGCCCTGCCCGCCATCGCCAGTGAACCGCTCGACACCTGGCAGCAGCAGCGCCGGCTGCAAGCAGCCTGGGCACAGCCCGCCGCCAGCGTGCCTGCAGTACCGACGGCCACCACGACAGCGGCAACCGGCACCGCCCTGCTCGGCAACGCGGGTGATGCAGCCAGCTGGCGCAGCGATGAATTCAACGCCGACTGGGGACTGGGTGCGATGGGCGCCGACTACGCGTATGCCCGCGGCCTGACCGGCAAGGGCGTGCGCCTGGCGCTGTTCGACACCGGCTCGGCACTGGCTCACCCCGAATTCGCTGGCCGCAACACCTCCAGCATCACCATCGGCCCGAACTGCGCGTCACCAGGAACCATCGGCGGTACCGGCGCGTGCAGCCAGACACAGGGTGATCAACCGGGAATCAACTACTACGATTTCGACAGTGGAATCAGTACATCCGAAGTGAGACGTCTGATTGGGCTGGGCGTCGCCAACGGTTTCAACTACGCCGACCACGGTACTCACGTACTGGGCACCATCGGTGCCAACCGCAACGGAACCGGCATGCACGGAGTCGCGTTCGGTGCCGACCTGACGACGGCGCGCGTATTCGGCGACACCTATTACACCTGGCGTCTGGATCCGGACAATTTCTACCGCTCCAAGCTGAACGATCGCACCGATCCCGACGACGCAGCCACGCTCGACATGTACGCGCAGCTGCAGGCACAAGGCGTGCGTGCCATCAATCACAGCTGGGGCATCTCCACCCGGAACATGACCGTCGCCGCACTGGATGCCCAGTACGCACGCATCGGTGCCGACTACGACGTATACGGAAGCATCTACAAGGACAGTGCGAACGCCCCTGCTTCGCAGTTGATCCAGGTCTGGTCGGCAGGCAATGGCAGCGGCGCCGTTGCCGGCATCACCGCGGCGTTGCCGCGCTGGAAGCCGGAGATCGAGCCTTACTGGCTGGCCGTCGCCAACGTTCGCCAACCCAATGCAGCCAATGGCGAAACCGACTACGTGATCAACGCAGGCTCGAGCATCTGCGGCGCTGCCGCCAACTGGTGCATTTCCGCACCCGGCACGGCAATCCTGAGCACCATCGTTTCCGGTGACATCCAGGGACGGCTGGAGAAGACCGCAGACTACGTCCGTCTTCTGATCGGCAGCCAGAATCCCACGTACGACTACGGCCGGAAGACCGGCACTTCCATGGCCGCCCCCCACATCACCGGCGCACTCGGCCTGTTGATGGAGCGCTTCCCCTACCTGGACAATGCCCAGGTGCGCGACGTCCTGCTGACCACCGCGCGCGATCTCGGTGCGGCAGGCATCGATCCAATATACGGCTGGGGCATGGTCGACCTGCGCAAGGCCATCGAAGGCTTTGGCTCGCTGCGCGTGGACACCGACGTGGTGATGAACCAGAAGGCCGGTGGCCTCAAGGTGTGGGAAGGCGATGCCTGGGACGACTGGACCAATGACGTCGGCGGCCCCGGCAAGCTGACCAAGTCCGGCATTGGCTGGCTTCGCCTGAGTGGCGACAACAGTTTCAATGGCGCGGTGCTGCGCGAGGGCACGCTGGAAATGAATGGCACCAGCACGCTGACTTCGGCGGTCGAGGTGCAGGGTGGCCAGTTCCTGCTCAACGGCGGCCTGGTCTCCACCGCACTGAGCACCACCGGAGGCGTAAGCATGGTCAGCAGCAGTGGCCTGCTGAAGGACAGCAACCTGACCGTCAACGGCGGCGTGGTGTCCTTCAACGGCACGCAGACCGGCGGCACCACCACGGTCGGCGCCAGCGGCCTGCTGAAGGGTATCGGTACGCTGGGCACCACCCACGTCGAGGGCATCATCGCACCCGGCAATTCGATCGGCACGCTCACCATCGATGGCAACTACGTGCAGGGTGCAACCGGCGTCTATGCCGCCGAACTGGCGCCGGGCGGGCGCAGCGATCAGCTGCACGTCACCGGCACCGCCACCCTCGGCGGCACACTGGTCGCACTGCCGGAGCCGGGCGTGTATTACCTCGGCGAACAGTTCAGCTTCCTGCGCGCGGACGGCGGCATCAGCGGCCAGTTCGCCAGGACCGACTTCAGCGCGTTCTCACCCTTCCTGCAGTTCAGCCTGGCCTATGCCAGCAACGGCGCGCGCATCGACGTCGCGCGGGGCGCCTCACTGGCCAGTGCAGCCACCACGCCGAACCAGCGCGCGGCCGCTTCGGCCGCCGACCGGCTGGCGATCAACCAGGGCCTGCCCAAGCCGCTGACCCAGCTGTTCCCACAGCAGGTAGGTGGCGCGCTTGATGGCCTCAGTGGCGAACTGCACGCCGCCACGCCGCTGGCGCTGGTGGAAGGCAGCCGCTACGTGCGTGACGCCGCACTGTCGCGCCGTGCCGGTGCAGCCTCGCCTGGATCCGAGGCGGGTGACGCCACTGGCGCCTGGGTCCAGGCCCTCGGCGGCAACAGCAAGCTGGATGGCAACAGCAACACCGCGCGCACCGATGCCAACAGCAATGGCGTGCTGGTCGGCCTCGACCACGAGTTCGGTGGCTGGCAGATCGGCGTGCTGGTCGGTACGGGCCGCACTGATGTGAAGCAGCAGGAGCGACGTGCCAGGTCGAAGATCGACAACACGCACTTCGGTGCCTACGCCGGCCACAACTGGGGCGGCTTCGGCCTGCGCGGCGGCGTGGCATGGAGCCGCAACGAAGTGAAGAGCACGCGTGATGTTGCCTTTGCCGGTTTCAGCGACAGCCTGAGCGCACGCTACAACGCACATACCCGCCAGGCCTTCATCGAAGGCGGATACCGGTTCGGCACCGCAGAAGGCGGCCTGGAACCCTATCTGCAGGTCGCCCGAGTGGAAGTAGACATGAAGCAGATCAACGAACGCGGTGGTGCGGCAGCCCTGCACGGCAAGGTGGATAACACCGCCACCACCATTGCGACCGCTGGACTGCGCTTCGACAAGGGCCTGAAAGCATCGTTCCAGCAGGACAGTTGGCTGCACCTGCGTGGTGGGGTGGGCTATCGCCGCGCTACCGGCGACCGCCGCCAGGTAGCCAACCTGGCCTTCGCCAACAGCAGCAGCTCCTTCCCGGTGGAGGGCGCACCGATTGCCGACAACGCCGTGGTGGCCGAGCTCGGCCTGTCGGCGTGGCTGACCCCGCGCCAGCAGCTGGAGCTGGGCTACAGCGGCCAGTTCGGCAGTGAAAGCCGCGACCATGGCGCCAATGCGCGGTGGTCCGTCCGCTTCTAGTACCCGAGGCTTGCTCTCTTGACGCATTGGGGCGGCCTCGCGGCCGCCCCCTTTTTTTGCCCAGTGCCCAGCGCTAGCTGCGATGACGCAGTGCAGCTGCCCCCAACAGAGTGGCCAGTGGCAACAGCAACCCGTAGGTCACCAGGGGCCACACTGTGTCGCCCGGCAGCACCTCGGTGGCCAGCGTACCAACACCCGCCACGATCACACTCTGTACGGCGTAGTACAGCGCAACCGCCGTACCTGACACGTCGGCGAAATCACGCAGGGCGCCACTCGCAGCCACCGTCACAACCATTACCAGACCTACCGCGATGCCCCACATCGGCACCACCACCCCGATGAAGGACGGTGGCCACGCCGCCGCCAATGCCATCAGCAGCACTGCGGCCACCATCACCCACAGGCCCCGCAGGAACGTACCGCGCATCGCCCATCGCGCAAGGAACACCGTTGCCATCCGCGCGGTGAAGATCATCACCAGTGCCACCGTGGCGAAGGCCAGACTGAAGGACAGCGGCGAGTACTGCATGCGCCCGACCAGCAACCGGGGAGCGATGGAGAAGAACACGAAGAACGCCCCCATTCCCGCACTGAAACCCAGTGTGTATACCCAAAACGTGCCGCTGCCGAGAATGCGCCGCAGCGCGGGACGCGGCGCGCCAAGATACTTCACCCGGGTTTCCTGCCAGTGCCATACCGCACGCATGCCGGCAATCGTGCCCAGCACGCCCAGCAGCACGAAGATCGCGCGCCAGCCGAGCGCTCCTGCCAGCAGTGCGCCGAGGATCGGCCCCAGTGCAGGCACGAAGGCCAACATCGAAGCGAACAGCCCGTACAACGATGCGCCTTCGGCCGTATCCGCATATACATCACGTACCGTGGCGAAGGTCGCCACCAACGCTGCAGAGGCGCCCATCGCCTGCACGGTGCGCCAGGCCAGGAATGACGCGCCGCTGCTGGACAGCGCCAGCGCGAACGACCCCATGGCGAACAGCAGCGCACCCAGCAGCAACACCGGCCGCCGCCCGAAGCGGTCCGACAGCGGGCCGAACACCAACTGGCCCAGACCGAGCACCAGCAGGTAGATGCTCAAAGTGAGTTGAACCAGCGACGGCGATGCCTGCAGCACTTGGGGCATCACAGGTACCACGGGAAGATAGATATCCATGGCCAGTGAAGCCAGGAGGTCGAACGGTGCCATCAGCGCAATGGCCGATGGCAGCGGGTGGGCCCAACGCGGGGCCTGTCGATTGAACATGGGGAGTCTCCGCCCAGAGTGAATCCGGCGGTGGTCCATCCACTTTGCGTGCATCGCAGGGATGATCACCGCAACAACGTCTGCATCGTTGTTGCGGCTCAGCGAACTGTCTGCGGACCGTTCCCGTTGTTCATGCTGCCCATGGATTGCAGGTGCGGGTGGCGCAAGTGTAGCAGTCGCGCATGGCCTGGGCAGTGCTCATGCCAGCACCTTCGCTGAAGTTGACCGGGGCAGCGCTGCTGCCCCGGCCGTTGGCGCCCCGGGGAGAAAGCCGCCGATAACGATCAAGCCGCCTTCATCGCATGCTTGCGCGCGCGCATCACGTTGTGGCACTCCTGCACTTCGGGCAGAAGCTGGGTAACTTCCTGACGCACTGCCGGCGGCAGCTCATTGTCCTTCAGCACATCCCTGAACGCGCCCAGCAGACGGTCTTCGGATTCTTCCAGCTCGGCCACATAGCCATAGTTGGTATCGCCGAAAGCCGCGCGCACCTTGCCGTAGAATTGCTGCATCGAGCCGACCACGGTGCCGTGCTCGGCCGGCTTGCCGCCGCTGGCAGCCACCGAACCGCTCAGCGCTGCCACGATGCGTCCCTTGACGCCGGCGATGCGGGTGAACAGGGCCGACAACTCCGCGTCCTTCACCTTGGTTGCAGCTTCTTCGTAGAACGACTTGCCATCGCGGGCGATCTCGATCAGGTCGTTGAGGCGATGTTCGATGGTGGACTGGGTGCTCATGGAATCGCTCCTGTGTGCTCGAATGTCTGTGGGGAATGACAGCGCGACTGCGTTGCCTTCGACACCACTGTGGCGACTCGTGCGTGCCGGCTGGGTGAGCGTGGATTGATGCATGCATCACCACCATCAACGCCCCCTGACTCTTTCATCCACCTGCGCGCTTCCGTTCACGGAAAATGAGCATGACCGCATCGCTTCACCATGGCGCGATGACGATGATCAGCGCCACGAGCAATGCAATGGCCAGTGCAAGCAGCAGAACATGACGCTGCCGCCAAGTAGGCTTCGGTTTCTCCGGGCGATTCATCAAGCGTCTCCTCTTCTGTCTGCGGGCGATGCACAGGCAGGCTGATGCATGGCCGCATTCGTGCGCGTAGAGGATTCGTGCAGGCCCCGTGGAAAGGTGCCGTGTGCATCGCGAGAAGATAACGCGTCCATAACGTAATCGAGATGTAAACGGAGTGTTAGGTTCCTTCCGATTCCGCACAGCGGAGTTTCAGATCGGTTTCCACGCAGCGATGCACGAAACCCATTCAACTGGATTTGGAGAGAGCCAAATGCACTACAAGTACACCCTGCTTTCCCTCGCGGTTGGCACGGCCCTGGCCGCTACCTGGTCTCCGTCCGCGCATGCGCAGGATGATGGGGACACGTCACCGAAAAACCTGGATCGCATCCAGGTTACCGGCTCGGCCATCCGCAGCGTGGATATCGAGACACAGCAACCCATCATCGCCATCACGCGCACGATGATTGAGCAACAGGGTTTCACCACCATTGCCGACCTTCTGCAGAACCTGACCTCTACGGGTGCACCGGCGATCTCCCGTGCACGCGCTTTGTCGTCCGGCGAGAATGTCGGCGGCTACTACGTGGACATCCGCAACCTGGGCGCCACGCGCACGCTGGTGCTGGTCAACGGCAAGCGCCTGGGCGCGACCACTAGCGGCCTGCAGGACCTGAGCCAGATCCCAATGAGCGCGGTGGAACGCATCGATGTACTGAAGGATGGCGCGTCCTCGCTGTACGGTTCGGATGCGATCGCCGGCGTGGTCAACATCATTACCCGCAAGGACTACGAAGGCATGGAAGTGTCCATGCAGCACGGGCAGTTCAGCCAAGGTGATGGCAAGGACAGCACGTTCTCGCTGGTCACCGGTGCCCGCGGCGAACGCGGTGGCTACACCCTTGCACTGGAATACCAGAAGTCGGACCCGGTGTTCGCCCGTGACCGCGAGTTCTCACGCCATGGCGGCGCAGGACCGAACTACCCGGGCGCGGACTGGAGCAACATCAGCCAGAACGGTTCGTGGTGCGACCCCGCGATCTACAAGTGCAACACCGGTGACGCGGTGTTCAAGACGCTCAACCGCGGCGGCGACCCGAAGAATCCGAACGACTACCACCCGATCACGCCGGCCGAGTTCGCCAACGGCAACGAGCAGATGCATCTGCAGACCGGCATCGAGCGTCGCTCGCTGTTCCTCAGCACGGACTACGCGCTGACCGACCAGATCAAGTTCGCCGCCGACATCGGCTACAACGAGCGCACCACCGACCAGCAGATCGCGGGCTATCCGTATCAGTCGACCAAGTTCGGCACGCCCCTGGACGCGGCCAGCGTCTTCAACCCGCTCGACCACAGCATCGCGTTCAATCGCCGCCTTTGGGAAGTGCCGCGCACCACCGAGAGCAAGTTGAAGTCACTGCGCATCGCACCAAGCCTTTCCGGCTACTTCGAGCTGGGGACAAAGACCTACGACTGGGAAGTAGGCGCACTGCTCAACCGCAATGAGGTCACAAAAACGGGCCGTGGCGACATGAGCCTGATCGCTTCCCGGCAGGCATTGGGGCCCTCCTACCTCGATGCCAACGGTGTGGCCCGGTGTGGCACGGCGGCATCGCCGGTCACGGGCTGCCTGGCCTGGAATCCCTTGCTGCCGTTCGGGGTCGCGGGGGCTGGCTCTCTCTCCGACCCCGAACTGCAGCGCTTCTTGTTCCCGACGTTCAACGACACCGGCATCACCAAGACCCGCAGCTACTTCGCCAATATCTCCGGGCCGATGGTCGAACTGCCTGCCGGTGATCTTTCCGTCGCGCTGGGCTACCAGTACCGGAAGGAAGAGGGTCGCTTCGTACCTGATGCCTTTGCCCAGTCGCGCCAGAGTACTGCACTTGGCGCGTCCACCACCTCGGGCGAGTACGATCTGAACGAGTTCTTCGCCGAAGTGAACGTGCCGGTGCTGCGTGACCTTCCGTTCGCCAAGGAACTGACCGTGAACCTGGCCACGCGCTATTCGGACTACAGCAATTTCGGCAGCACCACCAACTCCAAGGCCAGCTTCGCCTGGCGCCCGATTGAAGAGCTGATGATCCGCGGCACCTTCGCGGAGGGCTTCCGTGCGCCCAGCATTTCCGACCTGTATGGCGGAATGGGAACCAGCTTCGAAACCTATGTCGATCCCTGCGGTACCGGCGCCACCAACAGCGTCAACGGCAACGCCGCCTGCAACGCCGCCGGCGTCCCGTTGGGATACCAGCAGCTGAACCAAAGCCTGAAGCCCTGCGCCAGCTATCCCTGTGCCACACCCGACGAATTCTCCACCGGCTCCAACGCGAAGCTGCGACCGGAAGAGTCCAAGAGCAAGACGGTGGGCGTAGTGTGGAGCCCCCGCTGGGTCGATGGCCTGGACATCAATCTCGACTGGTACAGCTACAAGATCACCAACATGATCATCGAGGACAGCGTCGATCGCATCCTCCGCGATTGCTATGTACTCGGTAATTCCTCGCGCTGTGGCAGCATCAAGCGCGCTGGCGATGGCCACATCACCAGCATGTTCTACGGCCTGGCCAACCTGGGCTCGATGGAGACAGAAGGCTGGGATCTGGGCATCCACTACCGTCTGCCAGAGTTCTCGTTCGGCCGCCTCACCCTCGACCTGCAGAACAGCTATGTCTCCAAGTACGACGAGGAGAACCAGAACTCGGCCGGCGACACCATCATGATGGGCCGGATCGGCCGGCCGGGCATCTTCCGCCTGCGCTCGAACCTGGGTGTGAACTGGCAGCTTGGCAACTTCAGCACGCAGTACACGGTGCGCTACTACTCCGGCATGGCCGAAAGCTGCGTGCCGAACCGTCCATGCTCGCTGCCCGATCGCTACGCCTACGGAGAACCGGATGCCCTGCGCAAGGTGGGCTCCAATGCCTTCCATGACATCCAGGTCAGCTACAAGCTGCCATGGGACGGTACCGTGGCGCTGGGTTCGAACAACGTGTTCAACCACCAGGGCCCGATCATGTTCTCCAAGCCGTCCAGCTCCTTCCCCTACTACGGTGGCTTTGATATCGGTCGCACCGTGTATGTGAAGTATTCGCAGCGCTTCTGACGGGCAACTCCGTGCACGTGGCCGGCGGAAGGGGAGTCCGCCGGCCACGATGCACACCGCCTCCACCCAATCTCCATCGTTCTTCGACGGAATCTCCAAGATTTCCGGCAACACTGATGTCACGACGGCTGAGGAGCAGGACTGCATGGAATGCCACGCGCCCCGAAACTGCACGTCCGTCTCCAGGTTCACCACTGAATGCGGCGATGCGGCAGGGACCCGATGTTCCGACCGTGCCGCCGCAAGGGAAGTACGAGATGACGACGGCAGTTCGCACCGGCCTGACCGACCTGGTCGCTGACGCGCAGCGGTACCTGCGCAGGATTCTTCCCGGGCTCGCCTCGGCGGTGCACCCGCTTGCTCCATCGCATGCCATCCCACACGCGATGGCATCGCGCTACCTCCTTGCAGGCCTGATGCTGTACGGCGAAACGCCGGCGATGCTCGCCGTTGCCCGCGAGCCGGGCGAATCCAGCACCCGCGTCATCCAGGACGTACGCTGCCTGCGCTCCGCAGCGAATGCTCTGGTGCTGTACGTCTCGCCCCATCTCACACCGACCCAGCGCCGTTTCCTGGTCGAGAACCACATCGACTTCGTGGTTCCGCATGCCCAGCTGTTCGCTCCCAGCCTGGCCATCGAGTTCCGCGATGCGCCCGATCACGAGAAGAAGGCCATCTCGCTGCTGCCTTCGGCACAGGCGGTGCTCATCCATGTCCTGCTGACCGGCCAATCGCGCTGGTGGTCACCGCGCGAGATCAGCGCCACCGCCGGCTACACATCGATGACGGCCTCGCGCCTGTCTGCCGAACTGGTCGGTCGCGGCCTGGTCGAACGCTCCACTGGCGGCCGCGAGCGCTTCCTGCGACTGGCCGGCAACCGTGACGAAGTCTGGGCCAGGGCGCAACCGTTCCTGCGCTCCCCCGTGCTGAAGGAAGTGGATGTCTGCTGGGGCCCGACCGCCGAGGCGCTCCGCGATGCCGGGCACCCGGCGCCGACGGCGGGCCTCGATGCGCTTGCTGACACGTCACCGCCCGCGATCGGCGGCACCCGCGCGCTGCACATCGATGCGTGGCGGTTGCTGGGTGCACTTCCCATGCCCGACCCGGACTGCGTCCAGAGCGCACGGCTGCAGATCTGGGCCTATCCGCCGGCATTCACCAGCATCGGCGATGTGGTTGACCCGCTTTCGCTGTATCTCAGCCTGCGGGGCAAACGCGGCCATGATGCAGACGCGCTGGAACAGCGGGTGGAACAGGCGCTGAGCGGGGACACGTACCCCGCATGACCGAAGCCCTATGCGGGCTGCTCGCTCGGCACTGCAGCGGCGCGCCTGGCGCCATACTCGGCGAACACCACGCCGGACACCGCCAGCAGGCCACCGCCCAGTACCCAGCCACTGAGTGATTCGCCCAGCAGCAGCACGGCCAGCGCGGCGGTCACGATCGGCACCAGGTTGAAGAAGCCAGAGACGCGCGCAGCGCCCAGGCGTGAAAGTCCGGTCATCCAGGTCAGCGGCGCCAGGATCGAGGCACAGACTGCCGCGAAGCCGATGCAACCGACGGCGGTCAGATTGCTCACCCCGGTACCAACCAGCAACTGCAGTGGCAGCAGGATCAGCGAGGCCGCCGTGGCCTGCAGGAACAGCGACTCCAGCACCGACAGCGGAATCTTCCAGCGCTGCATCAGCACGTTGTAGGCGGCGAAGGCCAATGCGCCGATCAGCATGATCGCGTCTCCGCGGTTCAGGCCCTGCGCCGCCAACCGTGCCAGGTCGCCCTGCGATACCACCGCCACTACGCCGGCAGTGGAGATCACCGCGCCAAGAATGGAAGTACCACGCACCGGATGGCCCATGAACACGCGTGACAGCGCCAGCGCGATCAGCGGAATCAGCGCCTGGATCACCCCCATGTTGGTGGCCGAGGTGAAGTGCGCCGCATAGTAGGCCAGGCACTGGTACATCACCCCACCCAGGCAGCCCAGCACCAGGAAGCGCCCGAGGTTGGCGCGTACGGCCGGCAGATTGCCGCGCAGCCGCGGCAGCGCGAACGGAAGCAGGACCACCGCCGCGACCAGCCAACGGAAGAAGCCGATATCGATGGGACCGACCGAGCCCGAAGCAAGCTTGGTCACGATGGTGTTCGCGCCCCACAGAAGGCAGGCGAGGATCGGGAAGAGATAGTTCACGCGTGCAGGTGTACGTGGGGGAATGGCCAGCGTACGCTTGGCGCATATCGAGGACATCCCGAAAATGCGCCACACCAACCCCGGCTTGCGGCAATCGATGGAGCCGATCCCCACCTTCCGCCAGCTACCCGGCCCGATCTACTTCCGGCAGGGCGCGATGGAGCCCACGGACTGGGGCACGCACAGCCATCCGTGGGGTCAGTTCAACTTCGTCGCGCAGGGGGTGATGGAGATGAAGATCGACGGCGAGTGGATGGTGTCGCCGCCGCACTACGCGATCTGGATTCCACCAGGAATGGCGCACTATTCACGCAACCGCTCGCAGCTGGCCTACCGCTCGGCCTATCTGTCGGCGGCGCTTTCACGCCGGCTGCCCACGCGTTGCAGTGCGCTGGAAGTCAGCCCGCTGCTGCGCGAACTGCTGCATGAACTGGCACGACAGGGCGTGACCGATCCGCAGACACCGGTCCAGCGGCGCATGGCCGCCGTGGTGATCGACCAGATCGTCAATGCCGCAGTGCTGCCCAGTTTCCTGCCGATCGCCGGCAGCGATGCCTTGAAGCAGGTGATGACGTACATGGAGAAACACCTGTCGGCGGCCGAATCGGTTGCCGAGATCGCGCGGCGGCACCACATGAGCGTGCGCAAGCTGGAGCGCCTGGCACGCAGCGAACTGGGCATGTCGCTGGGCGACTGGCGTGGGCGGGTGAAGTTCGTGCGCGCCACCGAGGCGCTGTGTACACGCCGACCGATCAGCCGGATCGCCGAAGAGCTTGGCTATTCCGGCGTCAGCGCCTTCGCCGAGATGTTCAAGCGGCACGCGCAATGCACGCCGGATCAGTACCGGAAGCTGCATCGGGCGGGGTGAGCGCGGCCTAGAGAGCGACCAGCAGGCCCACAAGCAGTCTCGGCAGGAACAAGGCGGCCAGAACGCTGGCCAACAGGATCAGCAGGACCTTCGCCGTCAATGGACGACGGCGCGGATTGCTGAAGTACAGGTGCAGATCACGCAGTTCGTCTTCCAGCTCCTTCCGCACGCCTGCGCTCTGTGCACCGGGTTCGAGCAGCTGTCGCTCAAGCGCCTTCAGGCGCTTCATCAGTTCACGCGGCGGTGTAGCCCGCAGGATCAGCTGATTGAGCTCCTGGAGCCGGCGCGCCTGCGGCATCGGCGCTGCCACCAGATCATCCGGCGGAAGCCGTGAGACCCGTCGCTGGGCGTCCGCATCCATCTCAGCCTGCAGCACATCGCGTTGCCGCTGCAGTTCGGCCAGGGAGGTGCGGCGCTGCCACATGAGGAGGCACAGGATTGATGGGTGGCGGGCAGTGTATCGCCCGGCGCCCCGGGAAGGTTGTCGATTTCCCGCCCCGTCGTTCGTCGAAACAGGAAAGGCGGGTCTTTCAACCTGCAGGAGTGCCCCGATGTGCCCGATCCTCACCGCCTTCGCCACCTCTCCCGACCGCGGCCAGGGCCTGGCCCGTGACATGCGCGTACGCTGGGCGCTGGAGGAACTGGGCGTGCCCTATGACGTGCAGCTGCTCAGCTTCGCCGAGCTGAAGCAGCCCATTCACCTGGCGCGCAACCCCTTCGGGCAGATTCCCACCTGGCAGGACGGCAACCAGGTGCTGTTCGAATCCGGCGCCATCGTCCTGCACCTGGCCGAGCTGCACCCTGGCCTGCTGCCGCGCGATCCGGACGCCCGCATGCGCGCGATCATGTGGGTGTTCGCTGCACTGAACACGGTGGAGCCCCCCATCGTCGAGCGCTCCATGGCCTGGGTGCTTGAGCGCGAGCAACCCTGGTATGCGCAACGGCTGCCGATGCTCGATGAGCGGGTCCGGACGCGGCTGGCGCAGCTGTCGACGTGGCTGTCCAAGGCGGAATGGCTGGACGGCGAGTTCAGCGTGGGCGACCTGATGATGGTCTCGGTACTGCTGCGCCTGAAGAGCAGCGGCCTGCTCGACGAGTATCCACAGGTCGCCGCCTATGTGGTCCGAGCCACGCAGCGGCCCGCCTACCAGCGTGCGTTTGCTGCACAGCTGGCGGTTTTCCAGAACACCTAGCGCTACGCCTCCTCCCTTGTAACAAGGGGCCAGCAGTCACGCAGGCCCCATGCGTTACTTCAATCGACGCGATCTCCAGTTCAGGTAACCCCGCCAGCCAAAGGGAGCACTAAAAAGCGCAACCGCGCCGCACGCCAGCAGGCCGTTGAACATCCAAGGGGTCAGCTCCGGGGAACCTGCCGACATGGATGGAAACACGAACCCGCATAGCAGTGCTCCCACAAAGGAAGTACCGAATATGACCGTGGAACCCAGGCCCGGTGAAACTCGCATCGCTCTATTCCTCATCAGTTCCGGTTGCAGGTCACCTTGACCTCGGTCAGCCTGATCGTGCTGGCGCAGGTGACAGACTGATTGCCCGCTCCCGTCACCGGCACACCGATGTTGTTGAGCGCATTGACGAAGCTTCCCATATCGGTGGCATTCCCATTCGGGAATTCGAAGCGATGCGTAACGCCGCCTCGCCCCTCGCTCAACTGTGTAACGCTAAGCGGAATGGAGTTACCGAACCTGTCCTTGTAAAGGAGGGCGTTGGGCTCCCAGCGACGGTTGATCATGCTGTAGTTGTAGGAAGCGGTAGACCCGTCAGCATAGCGGATCTTCTGCGGCGCCCAGACATCGATGCCAAGCGAGTACGCGCCGGAAGCCAGGTAGATGTAAGTCTCGAAACGCTGCCCCAGATGCTGGCTGACCGCATCCCTTCTCTGCGGATTCTGGATGCCATCGTACACATTGGTCGGGTAGCCGGGCTCAGACAGGCTGATCACCGATTGAGCGACTATGCGCTTGAACTGAAGATAGTTGATCGCCGGTTGCTCGACCGGGAGCTCGTCGATGATGACGAAGGGTTCGCAATCCATCGCGCCGGGTTCCATATCGCGCGCCACACGCGATGTCACTACCGCTTTGAAGGATTGAGAGCGCTTGCCATACCCGGCACTTCTCCCGCAGCGACGACACTGTCAGTGCAACCTGCGCCGGCAGGCGGCCTGCACCAGCATCAGCTGCGCCACCAGGACCATCATCGCGCAGCCTGACAGCAGCCACGGATCGATGTACCACTGTTCGTTGAAACTGAAGTCGCCCGCCGATATGCGCTTCCAACCATTGAAGTGCTGCATCGCCGCCACCACGAACGCGAATGCACCCGTGCTGTACGACAGCCAGGGCACCACGATGCCGCCCGGCCGCGCGAGCAACGTCAGCACGCCCAGCACGCCGATCACCGTGCGTTGCACGCGGCAGTACGGGCAGACATAGGCCATTCCGCTCCATTCCACCGCCCAGGCCAGCAGGCTGACCAGCACGGCTGCGGCTGCAGCGGCGTACAGGATCCTGGGCGCGATCGTCATGCCACCCTCGTGTGCCATCCCGTACTCCTTGGTTGAAAGACCTGGGCAGGGTAGCAGTGCCGCAGCCTCATCCCTTCTTGATGACGGTCCGCTTGCCGATGGTGCTGGTCTTGCCAGCGGTCGGCCTGGCCAAGCCAGGAATCAGGAAATCGGTGGCCTTGTGGCCCATCGACACCTTGGACGCCAACCAGCGTGGCATGCGCCCGCGACCGGTCCAGGTCAGGCGCTTGTATTCCGGGTCGCGATACTTGGGCGCGACTTTGCCGGATTTACGGCGGGCGGGTTTGCGGGCGGACGCAGGTGTTTCCGAGGCTTCGCCACCGAAGAGTTCTTCGAGCGTGTAACCAGCTTCGGCCGCGGCGGCCTTCAACATCCGCCGCACCACACTGGCCGGGCGGCGGCGGGAAATCAGCTGCTTCCGCTGTTCAGCGGCAACCACCAAGGCGCCCAGTTCCCGAAGGCTGAGCGATTCAATATCGATCGTCATGGTGAAAAGGTCTCCTGCGGGCGGCCAGCTGTCAAGGCGCTTTGCCCGGTACGTAGACACGGGCTTCACCGCCGGTGGGCTCCGATCGCCTTCGCCGGCCATCTCCGAGGACACCAACGTGAGCCACTCATCGCATTCGCTCGCCTACCTGCTTGCGCGCATCCTGCTGATGGCGCTGTTCCTGGTATCCGGCATCGGCAAGCTCGGCGACCTCAACGGTACCCAGGGCTACATGGAAGCCATGGGGGTACCCGGCATCCTGCTGTGGCCCACCATCGCCTTCGAGATCGGCAGCGGGCTGTGCATCCTGCTGGGCTTCCAGACCCGGCTGGTGTCGGTCGTGCTGGCAGGTTTCAGCCTGGTCACCGCTTTCATCTTCCACCACAACTTCACCGATCAGACCCAGCAGATCATGTTCCTGAAGAATCTGGGGTTGGCCGGTGGGTTCCTGCTGCTGGCCTGCACCGGGGCCGGACGGTACAGCATTGATGGGCACGGGCGGCGCGGGTAGGCGCCGATACGTGATCTGCACGCGCTAGCGGCGAAGGTCGGCCTCCGGCGCCAATGTGTGGATCACCTTGCCCTGCGCATCGAGGAACTCGATTGCGCCGTAGCCTTCCGCAGTAACGGTCAGCCTCAGTCGGGGGCGGTCTGCCTTGTCGTTCAAGGCGATGGCAGGCGTGCCATCAGCACCGACCACCAGGCCGATGCGGGTCGGTGCCTGCACCCCGGGAATCAGCTTGTTGCCCAATGCAGGTTCGCGGATCAGTTTCGGCGCCTGGTTGATCGAAAAGCTCACCGCACCATCGGGTGATACCCGCCAGCCGATCGCATCCATCGCCGGATGGTCCAGCGCAAGCACCGCCATGCCGCCGTCGACATCGGCGGTGCCGAAGCCACCGCGCTCGCTGCCCTTGTCGTCGTACAGCACCATGCCGGCAACGTTGAAGGCGCGCTTGTACTGCAGGCCATCGATGATCGGCGCCGGAGTCCTGCCGGACAGCGTCATGCGGATAACGCCCGTGTCATCGACGATATCGATGCGGCGTGCGGTGATGTGCTCGTGATCCGGCGTTTCCACGCGTGTCTGCGGTGCTTTGTCGACAATCAAGCGCTGCAGTGTTTCAACCGATGGGTGCTTGGGTGGATCAGAAGGCTCTGCAGCCGCAGGCAGCGCAGCGACAGCAGCCAAGGCAACGAACATACGGGCACTACGCATCATGTGGCCTCCTGGTCGTGCGGAACGGCGGAAGCCGCATGATGCCACTTTTGCCGCGCCCCGCTCATCATGGAGGCGGACCTTTCGGCAGCTGGATCCCTTGCGCCTGGGTGAATGCACGTGACGCGTGCCAGTACGCCTCCGGCGGCCTCTGCAGCTCCGGCCGTGACCAGTAGTCATCGAGGTGCAGCGCGCCCATCACGCCACACCATGCAGCGCGCGCATCGTGGACGCGCATGCGCCAACGATGATGCGGCGGAAAGTAGGCGTAGTGTTCGAGTGCCTGCTGCTGCGCCTGCTCTTCGGCAATGCCTGCCTGATGGATCAGCGTCCACGCATGCATATGGCGGGCATGGGCAAGCGCCCCGAGATACTCAGCCTCATCCAGCAAGGGAACCGACTCACCGCGGGCCAGGCACAATGCATCCGACTCGGTGTCGTACTCCAGCGACGGCCACGCCAGTTCCGGGTTCTGGTGCCAGTACCCTTCACCCAACACGTGCAGCATCGCCCAATGCCAGGGCTCGTCGTGGAAGATCAGTGCGTGCTCGTACTCGCAGCCGGGGGCCTGGTCGGGATAGCGTTGGCGTGCCCGCTCGATTGCCAGTTCTTCGGCAATCTGACCGTAGTGCATCAGACACCAGGCGAACAGATGCCGGCTGTCTTCGATCTCGGTGGTGAAGTCTTCCACCGCTGCGTTGGTGTCAGGCATGTTCGATCCTTGTCTGCGGATCAGCTATAGCCGGAGCAGCGGAATGCGCAGGCAGGCAATCCGCAGTCGGTCCTGCGAGGTCGATTGGTGGGCCCACCAGGATTCGAACCTGGAACCAAGGGATTATGAGTCCCCTGCTCTAACCGTTGAGCTATAGGCCCGGCGCAGCGTCACAGTGTAGTGGAGGCCACGCATGATCGGCTACCCGGCAGCAGCAAGAGCCTCAGCAACATGCCCCAACCGCCGTTCCGCTGCTGCTGCGAACCACAATTGCCGCCGCAGGTGTGCCTGGAGCAGCGCCACCGTCCTCCTGGCCTCTTCCAGCGCCCTCTGATCGCTGCCGCCAAGGCACTCAACCAGTTCCGTACCAGACAGCGTCAGCAGCGCATACGTCGTGCGGCGGGCAAATCCCAACCGATCGTCACGCTCTTCCTGCATCACCTCATCCCAATCAAGCAACGACGGAAAATCAGTCTGCAGGAAATCAGACAGATCGTGCTCCACATCATTCATGGCGTTACTCCAGATGCATGACGAATCAGTGCAGCAGGCCGTATGTGATGTACGTGACCTGCTGCGCGCTTGCATCAGCGCCGATGAAGACCGGCCTGCCTACGCGATGTGTTGAGCATCTGCACGGTCAACGTGCGGCCATCGCCGAAAGTAATCAAATGGCAGATACGACATCGATGGAATCCGATCGGCATGGACGGGAGTTACCAAAGAAAAACCCCGCACCAGGCGGGGTTTCTCTCGACGCTTCAACAGCCGCTGGAAATCAGTCGATATCCAGGAAGCTGCGCAGCTGTTCCGAACGGCTCGGGTGGCGCAGCTTGCGCAGGGCCTTCGCTTCGATCTGGCGGATGCGCTCGCGGGTCACGTCGAACTGCTTGCCGACCTCTTCCAGCGTGTGGTCGGTGTTCATGTCGATGCCGAAACGCATGCGCAGCACCTTGGCTTCCCTCGGGGTGAGGCCGGCCAGCACGTCGCGCACGGTTTCAGACAAGTTGATGTTGGTGGTGTTCTCGATCGGGGACTCCACGTTGGTGTCCTCGATGAAGTCGCCCAGATGGGAATCCTCGTCGTCGCCGATCGGGGTTTCCATCGAGATCGGCTCCTTGGCGATCTTCATCACCTTGCGGATCTTGTCTTCCGGCATGTCCATTTCCTTGGCCAGCTCCTCCGGCGTAGCCTCGCGGCCGTACTGCTGGAGCATCTGGCGGGAAATGCGGTTCAACTTGTTGATCGTCTCGATCATGTGCACCGGGATACGGATGGTGCGCGCCTGGTCGGCAATCGAGCGGGTGATCGCCTGGCGGATCCACCAGGTGGCGTAGGTCGAGAACTTGTAACCGCGGCGGTATTCGAACTTGTCCACGGCCTTCATCAGGCCGATGTTGCCTTCCTGGATCAGGTCGAGGAACTGCAGGCCACGGTTGGTGTACTTCTTGGCGATCGAGATCACCAGGCGCAGGTTGGCCTCGACCATTTCCTTCTTGGCCTTGCGCGCTTTGGCTTCGCCGTAGGCCATGGCACGGCTGATTTCCTTCAGCTCTTCCAGGTCCAGCTGGGTCAGCGTCTCGATGTCGATCGTCGCCTGCTGTTCGGCAATGATCTGGTCCTTCACTTCGCGCAGCGCCGAGGACCACTTCTGCTTGCGCTTCAGTGCGTCTTCCACCCATTCCAGGTTGGTCTGGTTGCCTTCCCAGGAGCGGATGAAGTCCTTGCGCGGCATGCGCGCAGTGACGGTGGCCAGGTTCAGCACGCGGCGCTCATGCGACTTGATGTCGGCCATGGTGTCGCGCAGCTGCTTGGTCAGCACGTCGGTCAGCGGCAGCGGCAGTTTCAGGGTGACGAACACCGCAGACATTTCTTCGCGCAGGCGCGGCAGGTTCTTCTTGTCGCCCTTGGTCGCGGCCTTCTTGAAGGCGTTGAAGGCATCGCTCAGCGCCTGCATGCGCGCTGCGACTTCCTCCGGATCCGGACCGGTCGGTGCGGCTTCTTCCTCGCCACCGTCGACATCATCGTCCTCGTCCTCGTCGCCTTCGGCGTCGGCATCGCTGCTGTCATCGGCAGCGGCCGCCGGCGGTGCCGGCTCTTCGTCAGCCAGGTCGTTGAAGCCGACGATCACTTCGGCCAGGCGCTTCTTGCCTTCCTTGTGGGCTTCGTAGTCGTTCAGCAGCGACTCGACCGAGACCGGGAACTGGCCCAGGGCGGCCTGGACCTGCGAAAGGCCTTCCTCGATACGCTTGGCGATGGCGATTTCGCCTTCGCGGGTCAGCAGCTCGACGGTACCCATTTCGCGCATGTACATGCGCACCGGGTCGGTGGTGCGGCCACCTTCGGTGTCGAGCGCGCTCAGTGCGGCGGCAGCTTCTTCGGCCGCGGTGTCATCGACTTCGCGGTTGCCGGTGTTGCCATCGTTGAGAAGCAGGGTTTCCACATCCGGCGCAACTTCATGGACATCGATGCCCATGCCGTTGATCATGCCGATGATGTCTTCGATCTGTTCCGGGTCGACCATGTCGTCCGGCAGATGGTCATTGACTTCGGCGTAGGTCAGGTAGCCCTGTTCCAGGCCCTTGCTGATCAGTTGCTTGATTTCGGATTGGGCAGGACGTTCGTTGGCCATGTAGTGCTCGCGCCACCGGCTAGGGAGAAATAGGGAACGTAGCATTATACCAGCCCGGGGCCCCGCCTGCCGGGCGGTGGTCCCGCAGGCTCAGGGCCGGAGAAGGAAGGTCACGGGACCGTCATTGACCAGGCTGACGACCATATGGGCACCAAATCGACCCGTTTCCACCCCTGGCGCGTGATTTTCACGACAGATCTCGACAAAACGATTGAACCCGCGTTCAGCCTCGTCCGGCGGCGCGGCGCTGGTGAAACTCGGCCGCATGCCCGAACGGGTGTCGGCGGCCAGGGTGAACTGACTGACCAGCAGCAGGCCGCCGCCGGTGTCACGCAACGAGCGGTTCATCTTTCCTGCGTCATCGGAGAAGACCCTATAGCCCAGCAGGCGTTCGGCCATCCGCCGCAGCTGGGCCTCGGTGTCCCCCGGTTCCATGCCCACCAGCGCCAACAGGCCAGGACCGATCCTGCCAACCGCTTCATCTTCGACGTGGACAGCGGCCTGGCTGACACGCTGGATCAGGACGAGCATCGTGGGCTCCAATGAACAGGGCCGGCCACGATAGCAGCGCCCTTGGCTAAACTGGCGCCGATGAATCCGCAACGCAAAGCCCGGCTGGTCTACCGCGCCACCACCCTGTTCGCCCGCCTGCCCTGGCCGCTGCTGCGGGGAGTCGCCCGCGCCCTGTCGTGGACCTGGATCAGTCTCAACGCCCGTGAGAGCCGGGTGACCCGCCGCAATCTGGAACTGGCCTACCCGCAGCTGGGCGCCGTTGCACGCGACCGCCTGCACCGTGAACTGCTGCGCTCCACCGCGCTGCAGGCCATCGAGACCCTTCGCCTGTGGAGCCAGGCACCGGCCGACAACCTGCGCCTGCACCTGAAGGAGCGCCATGGCGAGGCCCTGTACGACGCGGCCCTGGCCAGCGGCAAGGGCGTGATCGTGGCCGCGCCGCACTTCGGCAACTGGGAACTGCTGAACCAGTGGCTGGCCTCGCGCGGGCAGATTGCCATCGTCTACAAGCCGCCGGAGGACGAGGCCAGCGATGCCTTCCTGCAACTGGTGCGGGGCGGCCAGAACGTGCAGCAGGTGCGTGCCGAAGGCCCGGCCGTGCGCCAGCTGTTCAAGGTGCTCAAGGACGGAGGTGCCACCGGCATCCTGCCCGACCAGCAGCCCAAGGCCGGCGATGGCGTGTTCGTGCCGTTCTTCGGCGTGCAGGCGCTGACCATGACCCTGGTCAACCGGTTGGCCGAGCGCACCGGTGCCACCGTGCTGTATGGCTGGTGCGAGCGCATCGGTCCGGGCATGGAGTTCGCCCTGCACATCGAGCCAACCGACCCGGCCGTGGCCGATCCGGACCCGCAGGTGGCCGCCACCGCGCTCAACGCCGGTATCGAGCGCATCGCCCGCCGCGACCCGGCGCAGTACCAGTGGACCTACAAGCGCTATACGCTGCGGCCACCGGGCAGCGGCGAGGAAGATCCGTACGCGACCGAAGATCACCCCCACTGACGGTCGCTCCACTCAGACCACCGGCCCCTGCGACCGGCGGCCGCACCACGTTGAATACGACGCCGGCGCCCCCATAGAGACTGCGATGTCCGCCTCCCCCGGTCCTGCCATGTCTGCTTCTTCCCTGTTCGGCGATCCGGCCGCGATCCGCTGCGAGCGCGCGGTTTCCGAACTGCGTGCCGGTCGCCCGGTACTGCTCCACGATGGCCAGGGCCAGCGCCTGGCGGTGATCGCGCTGGACAGCGCCACGGCCAGCAGCTTCGCCGCTTTCGCCACTGCCGCCCGCGAGCGCCACTATCTGTTCCTGACCGCCACCCGCGCCCGCGTGCTTGGCGTCGAGGCCCCGCAGGGTGCACGCCTGCCGCTGGCCGGTGTTGTCTTCGATGCCCTGCCCTCGCTGGGCTACCTGCGCGAACCGGGCCCGATGCCGGAAGGTTGGAGTGCCGGCGACGCCTTCGATGCCGGGGCGGTGGAGCTGGCCCGCCTGGGCCTGCTGTTGCCGGCGATGGTGGCCGTAGGTCTGGACGCAGGTGACAGCACGTTCGAAGGTGCCGCCGAAGTGGCGTTGTGCGACCTGGCCGAGGGTGCGGCACACGCCGCCCACGACTACGATCTGGTGGCTCGTTCGCCAGTGCCGCTGCGCGACGTCGGCATGACCACCTTCGCGGTGTTCCGCGGCGGCGTGGCGCAGCGCGATCAGGTGGCGATCATCGTTGGCGAACCGGACCTGTCGGCGGTGGTGCCGGTGCGCGTGCACTCCTCATGCCTGACCGGCGACCTGTTCGGTTCACTCAAGTGCGACTGTGGCGACCAGCTGCGGCGCGGCCTGCGCAAGCTGAAAGAACTGGGCGGCGGCGTGCTGCTGTACCTGGACCAGGAAGGCCGCGGCACCGGCATCGCCGCCAAGATGCGCGCCTACGGCTACCAGCACGACGGCCTGGACACCATCGACGCCGATGCACAGCTCGGCTTTGGCGCCGACGAGCGCCGCTATGGCAGCGCGGTGGCGATGCTGCAGGGCCTGGGCATCTCGCGCGTGGCCCTGCTCAGCAACAACCCGACCAAGGCGCAGCGCCTGCGCAATGCCGGCATCGAAGTGCTGGACTGCATTCCGGTCACCGGCGAGATCACTGCCGAGAACGAGCACTACCTGCGTACCAAGGCCGATCGTGCCGGCCACCTGCTGGATGTGGACGCGCTGATCCAGGCTGCCCAGTAGCGCAGCCGACCTGCTACCGTCTGCGCGGTGCGGCCACGGCCGCCACCGCCCGCCCTGCCGCCTGACGGAGCCCGCGTGACCGAAGACCTGCTTACCGCCCCACCCACCGAAGCCTGGCAGCCGCTGCCACGACGCGCCGCTCGCCTGGCCGCACTGGGAGGCGCCTTCGGTGGCCTGTTCGTTCCTGGTTTGCCCCTGGCGGCGGCGTGGTGGTTCTTCGATCTACCCGGCGGCCTGTGGGCCGCGCCGCTGGGGCTGCTGGTGGGTGCTGCATCTGGCGCATGGCTGGGCCATCGCCGCCAGACCCGCACCCGCTGGCGGCTGGACGCCCACGGACTGGGCCTGCGCCGCGACCTCATGTGGCAGCTGGAAACGCGCATTCCCGTTTCCCGCGTGCAGCACCTGGACCTGCGCCGGGGCCCATTGGAACGCCGTGCCGGCCTCGCCACCCTGATCGTGCACACCGCTGGCACCCGCATGAGCGCGGTGACCATAAGCGGTCTGGATGAAGCCGATGCCGAGCGCCTGCGCGACACCCTGGCACACCAGCTCGACCAGGACGCCGACGCTCTGTGAGCCTGCCACCGCCCCTGCCCGCATCGCTGCCCGCCGGTGGCGAGGAACATCGCCTGCACCCATGGTCGTGGCTGTTCGTGCTGCTGATGCAGCTGCGCCATTACTTCCTGCCGCTGGTGGCGCTGCTGGTGTTCGGCCAGCGCGGCGACCGCGACCCGATGTGGGCACAGCTGATTCCACTCTCGGCCATTGCCGTGCTGGTCCTGGTATCGGTGCTGCAATACCTGAGCTACCGCTACCGCATCGGTAGCGATGCAATCACCGTGCGCAGCGGTTTGCTGGCTCGCAACCGGCGCGAAATCCCGTTCGCCCGCATCCACAACGTGGAAGTACGGCAGAACCCGCTGCACCGCGTGTTCGGCGTAGCCGAACTACGCCTGGAGTCGGCCGGCGGCGTGCGTCCGGAAGCGGAAATGCGGGTCCTGAAGCTAGACCAAGCGCTGGCACTGGAACGATTGGTCCGGCAGCGCGGGCAGGCGCCACACACCACCAACACCCCCACCGCAGGCCACATCGCCGACGCGGGCAACGAGCAGGTACTGCTGCGCTTGTCGAGCCGGGATGTGGTGCGCATGGGCCTGCTTTCCAACCGCGGCTGGACCCTGGTCGTGGCCGCCATCGGCGTGCTGTTCCAGTTCGTGCCGCGTTCGCTGATGGACGATGCCCTGCAGCGCGGCAGTCGCGAGGCGTTCGGCTATGCCAGCCACCTGCACCCTGGGATCGCCGGCGCCTTCGCGCTGCTGGCCGGCGCGCTGCTGCTGGGCTGGGTGGGGCTGCGCGTGCTGTCGGTGGTGCTGACCCTGCTGCGCTACCACGGCTTCACCCTCAGCGAACAGGAACGCCGATTGACCGTGTCGGCCGGCCTGCTCAGCCGCACCCGCAGCAGCGTGGCGCGCCGCCGCATCCAGGCCTGGACGCTGCGCGAAGGGACCCTGCAGCGCTGGTTCGGGCTGCGCCAGCTGCGCATCGACAGCGCCGCCGGTGGCCCCTCGCGCGATGAGGATCGCGCCCTGCGGGAACTGGCGCCGCTGGCTGCGGCCAGCACCTGCGATGGACTGGTGCGGCACCTGCTGCCGCAGCTGCGCTGGCCGCCCGCACAATGGCAGATGCTGCCGCAGCGTGGCTGGTGGCGGCTGTGCCTGGGCAGCCTGCTGATGGTGCCGCTGCTGGCCGCCGGCGCGTACTGGCGCTGGGGTTCGTGGGGGCTGCTGGTGCTGGCCTGGCTGCCCGTGGCACTGCTGGTCGCGCACCGGCAGATGGCACGCATGGGCTGGCACCTGGATGGCCAGTTCGTGGCCGTGCGCGGTGGCTGGTGGAAGCGCTGGTGGCGCTGGGCGGAACTGGACAAGGTGCAGGGCCTGCGCCTGCAGCGCTCGCCGCTGGACAGGCTGCTGGGGACCGCCAGCCTGCAGCTGGACACCGCCGGCGCGCATGGCGATGTGGCACTGGCGCTGAACTACCTGCCAGAGGCGCAGGCGCAGCAAGTGATGGAGCAGCTGGCCGCAGGGCTGGCGCGGCGCAAACTGCGCTGGTGATGCGGGCATCCACGCATGGCGTGGATCTACTGTAGAGCCGAGCCCATGCTCGGCTTGCCACAGCCGAGCGTGGGCTCGGCTCTACATCCCCCCGATCAACGCTGCGACGGGCCCCAATAGCCGAGATCCTTCCGGATCTGCAGGTCGCGCACCCAGCTGCCGAATGGCTTCCGGCGCAGCGTGCCCATCTCGCCGGACAGGAAATCCTCGGTGGCGGCGATCACGCGCTCGCTGGACAGGCCATCGCGGTACGGGTGGATGGTATCGGCATAACGCACGATTTCCGCCTGCAGCGCGGCATCAGGGTGCAGCGCACGCTGCAGCATCGCTGGCAGCTGCGTCGCTTCGTCGAAATCGATCATGTGTGGCTTCGGCACGCGGTTGCGGAAGGTCACCACCGACTTGTGCTGGACGATGAACTCCGAAACGATCGATGAGGTATCCGAGACCAGCACGTCGGCGGCACGCTGCGCGGCCATTACCTGTTCCGGCTCGATGAAGCGCGCATTGGCACCGGCCAGCGCGCGGTAGCGTTCGAACAGTTCCGGCGGGCACTTGGGGTGAAGGGTCAGCAGCCAGTAACGCTCACCGGCCGCGATGTCGGCAGCGATCGGCTCCAGCAGGTGCGGGGCCGCGCTCAACCGCTCGGTGAAGGTCGAGCCGAACAGGATCACCGGGCGGTCGCCGGCGGGCGCGCGCAGTGCGGCGCTCTCGCCACCGTCATCGCGGAACAGCGGGTCCAGCTTCGGCCAACCGGTTTCGGCCACCGCGAAATGCCCCTGTTGCTCGGCGATCTGACGGAACGGCGCGGTGGTGGCCGGCCCCTGCGTGCAGTACAGGTCGAACATGCCGCGTACCCGGAAGTGGCCGCGCGCACTGTCGCGCTTCTCCACGTTGAAGCCATGGAACAGCTGCACCTTGGCTCCCGAAAGGAAGGTCGGTACCCAATTGGCCGCGCTGAACACCGCCCGCGGACGCATTGCCAGGGCCTGTTTCAGGTCGACATTGGGCACCCCCGGCAGGCTGCTGCCAGTCGCGCCGTCTTCGAACCAGGCGGCCACCTCCTGCCCGGATGCGTGCAAGGCCTGCACCAACGGGGCGAGAATAGGCAGCGCATAGCGCTCCGTCGCAAACAACAGGTACCCGGCCATCATGTCCTCCACGACCGCTCCCATCGAACGGCCTCGCATCTCGGCGTGCATTATCGCGTTCAACGAGGCCGGGCGCATCGGCGACTGCCTGGCCTCGCTGGCCTTCTGCGACGAGATCGTGGTGGTGGACTCGTATTCCACCGATGCCACCGTGGCCATCGCCGAGGCCGCCGGCGCCCGCGTGCTGCAGCGGCCGTTCGAGGGTTTCCGCAGCCAGAAGGCATTCTGCGTCGAACAGGCCCGCCATGACTGGGTGCTGTGCCTGGACGCCGATGAACGCATCAGCCCGGAGCTGCGCGCGGCCATCGAGCAAGCTCGCGACGGCGGCTTCAACGGCCATGCCGGCTACCGTTTCGCCCGCCTGTCGGAGTACTTTGGCAGGTTCCTGCGGCATGGCAATGCATATCCGGACCGGGTGATGCGCCTGTTCGACCGCCGGCTGGGGGGCTGGCGTGGCAAGCGCGAGATCCATGAAGCTGCCAGCGTGGACGGCAGCGTCGGCACGCTGCGTGGCGATCTGATCCACTACCCGTACCGGTCCCTGCAGCAGCAGCTGGCCAAGACCGAGAAGTACGCGCGGATGATGGCCGAGCACGAGTTCGCGCGCGGCAAGCGGGCCACGCTGGGCAAGCTGGTACTGGCCCCGGCCTGGCGGTTCTGGCGCGGCTTTCTGTTCCGCGGCGGCTTCCGCGATGGCTGGCACGGCCTGGTCTATGCCTATGTGCGCGCGAACTACGTGCGGCAGAAAACCATCATGCTGTGGATGCTGGGCAACGGACAGGCGGTGGCCGATCCCACGCCATCTGCGGAACGGCTCTGAGCCGCCTGTGTCACACTGGCTGCGCGTTGCCTGAAGATCCCCCATGAAAATCCTGTACACCAACTTCCACTACGGCGACGGTGGCGGCCACACCACGTACATCGTGTCCCTGGCCCGCGCTCTGCATGACCAGCACGTGCTCCACGTCGCTGCGCCGGCCGACAGCCGGCTGCTGCGAACCGTGGCCGACGAGGGCATCGCTCGCCCGCTGCCGATGGATTTCGGCAGCGGTCTGCCGTCCCTTCCTCAACAACTGGCTGAACAGCGTGCGCTGCGCAGATTCGTCCGCGACGAGGGCATCGACCTGATCCACGTCAATGGCGCACGTGACCATCGCTTCGTCATGCAGGGTCTGCTCGGCGGACGTCGTCCCCCGATCGTGCTGACCAAGCACAACAGCAAGCCCACCAGCACGCTCGGCAATGTGATCCGTGCGCGCTGGGCCACCGACCGCCTGATCGCGGTCTCGGCGGACACCAAGCGGCTGCTGGAGCAGGGCCCGTACCGGCACTGCCCGATCGACGTGGTCCGCAACGGTGTCGACCTGGAGCGCTTCTCGCCGCTGCCGGCCGAGGCCGGTCAATCTTTTCGCCACCAGTGGACGCAGGACCCTCAGGCGCTGGTGCTGATCAGCAATGCCGGCACTGACGACTACAAGGGCTGGATCGATCTGGCCCAGGCCATCGCGCGGCTGCCCGATGCGGTCCGTCCTCACGTGCACATGGCCGTGGCCGGCCACCTGCCCAGCGAGCAGCAGCGCGAGCAGGTACAAGCGCTGGGAGCGATCGCCGCCCAGGTGCACTTCACCGGCCTGCTGGCCGACACCCGAGTCCTGATCGCTGCCGGCGATGTCGGTTTCGTGCTGTCCCACGACGTCGAGACGATCTCCTTCGCCTGCCGCGAGATGATGGCCAGCGGCAAGCCGGTGCTGGTCAGTGATTACGCTGGCCTGCCGGAGAACATCGAGCAAGGGGTCGATGGCTGGGTAGTTGCCACCCGCGACATCGACGCCATCGCCGCCCAGGTGCAGGCCCTGTACGCCCAACGCGATGGGCTGCAGGAACACGGCCGCGCGGCGCGCCGGCATGCGCAGCGGGAATTCGGTCTGCAGACCTTCGCCGACGCCACGATGGCCAGCTATCAGGCCACCCTGGCCCGCACCTGAGCGCCGGCACCGGCATCTTCAGTCGTCGGTGCCGGGGCCCTGCAGGCGGCGCTGGCGCTCGAGTTCCGCCGCCGACGGCCTGCAGGGACCTGTGACCGCTTCCGCAGGTACCAGCCACCAGCGGCGGCGATTGGAAATGCCCGCCATTTCAGCACGCGTACGATCGATGCAGGCCTGCATCGCATCTTCGTTCACCAGCAGCCAGCGGCGATGTGGAACCAGCTGCTGCCAGCGCACGGCTGCCTGCAGCTGCGCATGCCAGCGCTCACTGAAACCAAAGGTGGCTGCCGGGCGATCGGCCATCAACAGGTTCTGCTCCTTCCATGCCACCAGTCCCAGCTCGGACTGCGGACCGATGCGCGTGCCGACGTCGCGCATCAGGCCACGGGCCGAACTGGCGTCGTTCAACACTGGATAGCCCACCAGGCTGTACAGCACCCAGACCCCGGCCAGGGTCGACATCAGGGCGATGTGGCGGCGACGGCGCCCCCAGAGCCACAGGCTCAGCGCCGCCCAGCCCCCCATTGCCAGTGCCGCCCACGCCAGCGCATTGGCGCCCCCAGGCGACAGCCCGCGGCCATGGATGAGGCGCACTTCAAAGCCCGGATCGCCCAGCAGCGCCAGCGCGCCGGCCAGCGCCAGCACCAGTGCCAGCAACGCGGTGAACGCGCCCAGCATGCGCTGCACGTCGTGCCGCTTCAGCAGCCCGGGCAGCAATGGTGCCAGCGCCAGGCAGAACATCGGCAATGCCGGCAGGATGTAGACATCGCGCTTGCCGTTGGGAATTGAGAAGAACAGCACGACCAGCAGCCACCAAGCCAGCGGCAGCAGGTAGCGTGCATCGCGCCGACGCAGGCGCCGGAACCAGGCTGGAACCGCCCAGGGCAGCAACAGGAACGCCGGGATCCACATCAACGGCATGATCCCGAGGAAGTACCACCACGGCTGGTGATGGTCCCAGGACTGCGTATAGCGCCGCGCGGTCTGCCGGAACAGGATGTCGTTCATGTAGGCACGATACTGGTCCAAACCGGTGGCCATGCCGGCCAGCAGCATCGGCGCCAGCCAAAGCGATACCGCCAGCACGAACGCCAGCGGCGCCAGCCAGAAACGCAGGTCGCGCACCTGCAGGCGTACCCGCGGCCAGTCAAGGGCCGATGCGGCTGCGGCTGGCGCAATCATCATCAGCGCCAGCACGCCGACACCCTTGGTGATCACCCCGATGCCGGCAAAGAACCAGCCCAGACACCACCAGCGCCAGGCCGGGCCAAGCAGCAGGTGGCGCAGCAGGCTGTAATTGGCCAGGGTGATGAACAGCACCACCAGCGGATCAATCTGCGCCTTCTTCGCCTGGAAAGTGAAGTGCAGCGCAAACAGCAGTGCCCAGCCCGCGTACAGCCCCACCTGCCGCGTCCACAGGCGGCGGCCGAGATCGACCACGCACCACAGCGTGCCCAGCGCGGCAAGCAACGAGGGCAGCAGGAAGGCCACGCGCCAGTGCCCGACCAGACCGTACAGCGTGGCCTGCCACCACATCAGCATCGGCGGCTTATCCGAGTACAGCTCGGTGCCGCGATGCGGGAACAACCAGTAGCCGCTTTCGACCATCTGCTTGGCCACCAGCGCGAATCGCGGCTCATCCGAGGGCCACGGGTCGCGAAGGCCCAGGCCGGCCCCCAGCACCAGCAGGGCCATCACCACCAACAACCACGTCTGGCGCGACGCGTGGGTTTTCAGCATGGGGCTCGCAACGGCAGCGGGGGTCAGGCTGCTTTTAACAGACGCGCGTAGAAGAAACCGTCAGCATCGTTGTCACCCGGCAGCCGCTGGCGTGCCACGCCCTCGCAATCCACGCCGAAAGCGTCGCCCAATGACTGCGCCACAGCGTCCGGATGCCACTTCAGGAACGCACGCACCTGATCGATGTTCTCGGCACGCAGGATCGAACAGGTGGCATACAGCAGCACGCCGCCCGGGCGCAGCATCGACCAGCAGGCTTCCAGCAGCCGCGCCTGCACGCCCACCAGTGCGTCGATGTCCTCGGCACGGCGGTGGAACATCACATCCGGCTGCCGTCGGATCACGCCGGTTGCCGAACACGGCGCATCCAGCAGGATCGCGTCGAACGGCACGCCGTCCCACCAAGAGCCGGGATCGCTGGCATCGGCGGCCAGGGTCTGCACATGTCCGCCCACGCCGGTGCGGGTGTATGTGTCACGCGCACGAGCGAGGCGGCGCGCGTCGATATCCAGTGCCAGCAGGCGCAGGCTCGGGTCACGCTCCAGCAGGTGCGCCGACTTGCCGCCGGGTGCCGCGCAGGCATCCAGTACGCGGGCGCCGGTGGTGGGTGCCAGCGCATCGGCCGCGCATTGCGCCGACAGGTCCTGCACCGACAGTGCACCGTCGCCGAAGCCCGGCAGCTGGTTCACGGCAACGGGGGCCGCCAGGCGCAACGCATCGGCGCTGAGCGGACTGGCTTCCGCGGAAATCCCGGCTTCCACCAGCGTCGCCAGCGCCTTGTCCCGCCCCCCCTGCTGGCGATTGGCGCGCAACCACAGCGGTGCAGGCTGCAGGCTGGCGTTGAAGATTGCCTCGGCCTGTGCCGGCCAATCGCGTTCAATCGCATCGGCCAGCCATTCCGGGAACGCATCGCGCGCGGGCTGTTCGGGGAACCCTTCACGCTGCGCGCGACGCAGGATCGCATTGACCAGCCCGGCCTGACGCTCACGGCCCAGCGCGCGCGCGGCGTCGACGGTGGCGGAAAGTGCCGCGTGCGCGGGGAGCTCCAGCACATCCAGCTGTGCGAATCCGACCATCAGCAGCGTTCGCAGGTCGGCATCGCGCGCCGACAGCGGCTTCTGCATCCAGGCCTGCAAGGCTGCGTCATAGGTACTGCGACGGCGCAGCACCGCGAAACACAGAGCTTCCAGCAAGGCCCGGTCGCGGCTGTCTGCCAGTTTCGGCAGCGCCCAGGCCAGCTCGGCCTTCAACGAACGGCCACGGGTGAATACCTGTGCCAGCACGCGTGCGGCCAACATGCGCGTGGCCGCACCCGGCGCCGCCTTGGCGACGGAGAAATCGTTCTGCCTGGACACCGCTTATGCTCCCACGCGCAGATCGCGGCGAGCATTGAGGTAATCGGCGGCGGTGATTGCCTTGCCACCTTCCCGCTGCAGCACGCGCAGGCGCAGCGCGCCCTGGCCACAGGCAATGTCGATGCCGTCGCGGCCGGCGGCCAGCACGGTGCCCGGTGCCTGGCCGTGGTCCGCCTCCAGCGCCACCGCGCCATGGATGCGCACGCGCTCTCCGGCCAGCGTCGCCTCGGCGATCGGCCACGGGTTGAACGCACGCACGGTACGCGCCAGCGCGCTGGCGTCCTGCGCCCAGTCCAGTCTGGCTTCGGCCTTGTCCAGTTTGTGCGCGTAGGTCACGCCCTGCTCCGGCTGCGGCCGCGCGATCGGCTTGATGCCCGCCCGCAGCAGGCCCAGGCCATCGGACAGCACCTGCGCCCCCAGCTCGGCCAGCTTGTCATGCAGTTGCCCACCGGTATCGGTGGCACCGATTGCCAGTTCCTGATGCAGCAGCACCGGGCCGGTATCCAGGCCGGCTTCCATCTGCATCAGGCAGACGCCGGTCTTGGTGTCACCCGCCTGGATCGCACGCTGGATCGGTGCCGCACCGCGCCAGCGCGGCAGCAGCGAGGCATGCACGTTCCAGCAGCCGTGGGTCGGGATGGCCAGCACCGCCTTGGGCAGGATCAGGCCATAGGCCACAACCACCATCAGGTCCGGCTGCAGGTCGCGCAGCTGCTGCTGGGCGGCCTCGTCTTTCAGCGACTCCGGCTGGTAGACCGGAATGCCACGCGCCACGGCTTCAAGCTTGACCGGCGAAGGCGCCAGGCCACGACCACGGCCGGCCGGGCGGTCCGGCTGGGTGTAGACGGCCACGACCTCATGGTGGCGCGCAGCCGCGCGCAGCGACGACACCGCGAATTCCGGCGTACCGGCAAAGACAATCCTCATGGCTACCCCACTTGCAGGATGGATTCGTGCAGGAAAGAAAACGGCGCCGTCGGCCGGCGCCGTACAGCCCGCGCGTGCCGCGCAGGCACGGGCCACCCGAAGGGCGGCCCGGATTGGCGGTCACGCCACGTGCTTGCGCTGCTTGGCCAGCTTCTTGCGCACCATCTCGCGCTTGAGCGGCGACAGGTAGTCGATGAACAGCTTGCCATCCAGGTGGTCCATCTCGTGCTGGATGCAGGTGGCCAGCAATTCACCGGCCTCCATCTGCTGCTCCTGGCCGTTGCGGTCCAGGTACTTCACGGTGATGGTGTCGGCGCGGGTCACGTCGGCGAAGATGCCCGGGACCGACAGGCAGCCTTCCTGATACACCCGGCCCCCGTCCTTGGCAATGATGTCCGGGTTGATGAACACCTGCGGTTCGTTCTTTTCTTCGCTTACGTCGATGACCATGAAGCGCTTGTGCACGTCCACCTGGGTGGCGGCCAGGCCGATGCCCGGGGCGTCGTACATGGTCTGGAACATGTTGTCGATCAGTTCCTGGAAGGCCGGCGTGGTGACTTCGGCGGCATCGATCGACGCAGCCTTGGTACGCAGGCGCGGATCGGGGAACTCGAGAATGGGGAGAAGGGCCATGGCTGTTTCCGGATAGGGGGCCGGCACGCCGGCATACGTCGCAGATTCTAGCTCCAACGCTTGCCTTGCGCCCCGGTTTCTGGACTATAGTGCGCGAACCTGTTGGGGAATCAGGGCTTCACACCTATGTTGCTTCGTTTTCGTACGGTCGTCGCCGCGGCGATGCTGACCGTGGCTGCCTATGCTACCGCCGTGGAAGTGAATGGCGGGCACCCGGACACCTATGTGGTCCGAAAAGGGGATACGTTGTGGGATATCGCCGCACGTTTCCTGCAGAAGCCGTGGCTGTGGCCGGAGATCTGGCAGGCCAATCCGCAGATCGCCAATCCACACCTGATCTATCCCGGTGACGTGCTCAGCCTGGCCTATCTGGACCGGGTGACCGTCGCCTCCAGGCCCGGCCCGCGCCAGGAGGCCCCGATCGACGCCATTCCGCTGGCTCAGGTCGAACCGTTCCTGAAACAGCTCAGCGTGGTCGACAGCATCGATCACCTGCCTTACGTGGCCGGTCTGGAAGAAGAGCGCCTGCGCGTCACCAGCGGCAGCGCGGTCTACGTCCGCCTGGCCGACGCCCAGCTGGGCCAGCGCTGGGCCGTGGTCCGCCCGACCGTTCGCTACGCCCAGCCCAAGCCCACCGAGGACCTGACCGCCAACGGCGATGTCACCCCGGGCAGCGGCAACCTGTGGCGGGCCTACAACGCGCCCAACCACCGTCGCGGCGTGCTCGGCTATGAGCTGGCCCAGGTTGCCACGGGCACCATCACCCATGTCGCAGGCGGCAAGGTCGAAGCGTCCACCCTGGTCCTGGACAAGAACGAGGGCGGCCGCGAGGTACGCGCTGGCGACCGTCTGGTCCCGGTCGAGGCCAAGCCGTACGACCTGCAGTTCGTGCCGCATGTCCCCGCCGCCGGTGTCGAGGGCGTCGACGTGCGCGTACTGGCCGTCGCCGACATGTTCACCACCGCTGGCCCGCGCGACGTGATCGCGATCTCCGCAGGGCGTGCGCAGGGCGTGGACAACGGCACCGTGTTCTCGCTGTGGCGGCCGGGCCGCCATGTGGCGCACCGCATGAAGTACCCGACATCGTCGCGCATGGACGATTCGCTCAGCACCGGCGCCGGCCGGGTCTCGCTGCCGGACGAGTATGCGGCGCACGCCATGGTGTTCCGCACCTTCGACAACGTCAGCTACGCGCTGGTGATGCAGGGCGTGAAGCCGGTGCGCGTGGGGTTCAACGCACTGCACCCGGACGCTCGGTAGAGTCGACTGTTGGTCGACTGCTCTTCGTCCAGCTGCTCGAAAAAGGCCCGCGCTGCGCGTGGTAGTCGACTGACAGTCGACTCTACAGGGGCGGTCTCCGGCAAACCCTGACGGTTACATGCGAAGGCGCCCTAGGGCGCCTTCGTTGTATCCGGCCGATAGTGGGGCAATGACCAGACCGATGGATGAGGCGCTGCTGCGCCTGGTGATGGCGGGCGGCGCATTGGCGCCACGGCGGGCACTGCTGCAGGGGGCCGAGGACGCCACGGCGGCCATCGCACGGGGCGTCGCCGGATGGCGTGGACACGGTTGCACGCCAGAGCAGTGCGCCGCGCTGGAACGCCCGGATGCCCGGGCCTGGGCCGTGGCACGGCGCTGGCTGGAAGACGACAACCACCACGTGCTGGCCTTCACCGATCCGGCGTTTCCCCCGCCTCTGCTGGACGTCCCGAACCCGCCACTGGCGCTGTTCATTGCCGGCGACCCCAGCCTGGCCTGGCGCCCATCTGTTGCCCTGGTCGGCAGCCGTTCGCCCACGCCGGGCGGGCGCGCGCTCGCAGCCCGGTTTGCAGGCTGCTTCGTCGAGGCAGGGCTGGCGGTGACCAGCGGGCTGGCCGCCGGTATCGATGCCGCTGCCCATCAGGCCACGCTGGACGCGGGGGGCTGCACCCTGGCGGTGATCGGAACCGGTCCAGACCGGGCCTATCCGGACAATCATGCCCGGCTGCAGGCCCGGATCGCCATCGACGGTGCGCTGATCAGCGAGTATCTGCCCGGCACGGCAGCACGCCCGGGCCACTTCCCGGCGCGCAACCGGCTGGTGGCTGGGCTTGCGCTGGCGACGGTGGTGGTCGAGGCCGCCCAGCGCTCCGGCGCGCTGATCACCGCACGCCTGGCAGCCGAAGCCGGTCGTGAGGTCTGCGCCCTGCCCGGCTCGGTGCTCAATCCACGCGCGGCGGGCTGTCATCGGCTGATCCGCGAGGGCGCCGCGCTGGTCGAGCGCCCGGAAGAAGTGCTGGAGCTGCTGGTTCCCGCCCTGCGCCAGCAGCTGCCGGGCTTGCAATCACGGCTCGCCACCCCCACTGAACAGGCACCGCCGGTACTCCTGCCGGCGCGCTGGGCCGACGACCCTGACTACCAGTGCTTGTGGCGGGCCCTGGACCACAACCCAAGCGGTATGGATTCACTGATCATGCGCTGTGGATTGACGGCGCCCCAGGTGTCCTCCATGCTGCTGGCCATGGAACTGGCGGGAATCGTGGTGTGCGTACACGGCCGCTACTGTCGAACTCCCTAGTTTCTTCACCTCCACAGCGTCGCGCGACGCAGGCCGAGGGGCAATGAAAGAGAGCATCCTGGACGTACTGCTATACCTGTTTGAACACTATTTCAGCGAAGATGCGGACCTGATCCGTGACCGCGATTCGCTCCAGAACGGCCTGATCCAGGCCGGTTTCAGCCCAACCGAGATCAACAAGGCATTCGACTGGCTCGATGCCCTGGCCGCGCAGCGGCCGAGCGTGGCCCAGGCGCGGGTCGATGGCCCCGTGCGCGTCTACCACGGCCCCGAGCTGGACAAGCTGGACGTGGAATGCCGCGGTTTCCTGCTGTATCTGGAACAGCATGGCATCCTGGACGCCGACCAGCGCGAGCTGGTGCTGGACCGGGCGATGGCCCTGGACCAGGACGAACTGGACCTGGACGACCTGAAGTGGGTCGTGCTGATGGTGCTGTTCAACCAGCCCGGCTCCGAGGCGGCGTACGCCTGGATGGAGACGCAGATGTTCATGGACGAGCCAGAACCCCTGCACTGACCGTACACTTGGGGGCATAGCGCATTCAGGAGCGTCCCCGTGAGCGAGTGGTTCCATGCAGAAGGCAACCGGCAGCAGGGTCCGCTGCCGGCGGAACAGTTGGTGGAGTTGTTCCGCAACAACCAGATCTCCCTGGACACCCTGGTCTGGCGCGACGGCCTGCCGCAATGGCAGGCGTTGCGCACCGTCGTCGACGAGCTCGGCTTGATCGTGCCAGGGCTGGACGCCACAGCACAGGCCGTGCAGCCCGAACCGGAACCTGCGGCGCCGCCGCAGCCGCCGGTTCTGCCACCGTCCACGCCCTATGCCGCCACTGCCGGCGTCCTGCCGCCACAGAAGAAGAAGCTTTCCGGCTGCGCCCTCACCGCGATCATCGGTGGCGGATTGCTGCTGGTGCTGGTGCCGATCATGGCCATTCTTGCGGCGATCGCGCTGCCGGCCTACAACGATTACACCGTGCGCGCCAAGATCGCCGCTGCGGCCGATGCCCTGCACCCGTTGCAGGACCAGGTGGAGCACTTCGCCGATGACCAAGGCCGCTGCCCGGGTGCCAACGACCCCGGCTTCCCGGCCCCGGGTGACTTCACCCAGGCCGGACTGTCGGCGGTGAACATTGGTCGTTTCAACAATGGCCACTGTGGCATCGAAGCCACCCTGGCGCTGCCCGGCAAGAGCGTGGACGGCGACCTGCTGTGGCTGGAATACGATCGCGACAGCGGCCGCTGGGAATGCAGCGGCGAAAGCAATGACAAGTACCTGCCGCCGTCATGCCGCGGCTGAGCCGCGCGCACGCCAGCACCTCCAAGGATGATTCAACAGGGAACATACGATGACTGAGTGGTACTACGCCGAAGGACAGCAACGCCAGGGGCCGCTGCCGGTCCAGGAGATCCGCCAGCGCTTCCAGCGCGGGCAACTGAACCTGGACACCCTGGTCTGGCGCGAAGGCATGGCGCAGTGGGCCGCACTGCGCCAGGTGGTTGACGAGCTCGGCCTGCAGACACTGGCCGCCGCCAGCACGGCCACTGGCAGCAGCGGTTTCGACCTGCGCGGCGACTATGCCGCCATCGACAACGGCACCGCGCCGCTGCCCGGCACCGGCGCCCTCAGCAGTTCGCCGTACAGCGCCCCAGCGGCACTCGGTGGCGGCGGCCACGCGCAGCCGGTGGTAGGCGGCGAAGTGGTCTACGCGGGGTTCTGGAAGCGTGTAGCGGCCTATGTGATCGACTACTTCGTGCTGCTCATCCCCAGCACCCTCATCGGCGCCGTCCTGGCCGTGGCGCTTGGGGCCAGCATGGGTGCGGCCGGCAGCGGTGAATCCGCCATCGAGGTGCTCGCCCAGCTGACCAGCGGGCTGATCAACCTCAGCATCAGCATGGCCTACTACACTTGGTTCCATGCCTCGCAGGGCGGCGCCACCCTGGGCAAGATGGCGGTCGGCATCAAGGTGGTGCGCAGCAATGGCGAGCGCCTGACCAAGGCCCGCGCATTCGGTCGCTACTGGGGCGCGATGCTGAGCAGCATCATCTTCGGCATCGGCTTCCTGATGGCGGCCTTCACCGAGCGCAAGCAGGGCCTGCACGACATGATCAGCGACACGCTGGTGGTCGACCGCTGGGCGTTCACCGACCAGCCGCAGCTGCAGCGCCGTGAGCTGGGCACCGTCACCGTGCTGGTGCTCGTGCTGACCGGCCTGCTGTCGCTGGCGGGCCTGGCCCTGCTGGTGTTCGCGGTCGGCTTCATCGCCAAGATGGCCTCATGAACGGCCATCCTCACGTCTGGCTGCTTGACATGGGCTGTCCGGGCGTGATTCCTCTACCAATGTGAAAGCTGAACGCCCGGCACATTACCGGGCGTTCAGTTTATGGATTTGCGCTTGGCCGCTTCACTAATGCGGCCGTTTGCTCCACCCTAGCGGCCCCTTCCCCACGGTTCGCCCCACAGACCCTGCTGCCATGCCCAAGCACCTGCTCATCGTCGAATCGCCGGCCAAGGCCAAGACGATCAACAAATACCTCGGAAAGGACTACACCGTCCTGGCCTCGTATGGGCATGTGCGCGACCTGATTCCGAAGGAAGGCGCGGTCGACCCGGACAACGGGTTTGCCATGCACTACGACGTCATCGACAAGAACGAGAAGCACGTCGATGCGATCGCCAAGGCCGCCAAGGGCGCCGACGACATCCTGCTGGCAACCGACCCGGATCGCGAGGGTGAAGCGATCAGCTGGCACATTGCCGAAATCCTGAAGGAACGTGGGCTGGTCAAGGACAAGCCGATGCAGCGCGTGGTCTTCACCGAGATCACCCCGCGCGCCATCAAGGAGGCGATCAGCCAGCCACGCGCGATCGCCAGCGATCTGGTCGATGCCCAGCAGGCGCGCCGCGCGCTGGACTACCTGGTCGGTTTCAACCTGTCGCCGGTGCTGTGGCGCAAGGTGCAGCGCGGCCTGTCCGCCGGCCGCGTGCAGAGCCCTGCGCTGCGCATGATCGTCGAGCGCGAGGAAGAGATCGAAGCCTTCATCGCCCGCGAATACTGGTCCATCGGCGCCGAGTGCGCGCACCCGTCGCAGCACTTCAACGCCAAGCTGATCAAGCTGGACGGGCAGAAGTTCGAACAGTTCACCGTGACCGACGGCGACACCGCCGAGGCCGCGCGCCTGCGCATCCAGCAGGCCGCACAGGGTTCGCTGCACGTGACCGACGTGGCCAGCAAGGAGCGCAAGCGCCGCCCGGCCCCGCCGTTCACCACCTCCACCCTGCAGCAGGAAGCCTCGCGCAAGCTCGGCTTCACCACCCGCAAGACCATGCAGGTGGCGCAGAAGCTGTATGAAGGCGTGGCCATCGGCGACGAAGGCACCGTCGGCCTGATTTCCTACATGCGTACCGACTCGGTGAACCTGTCGCAGGATGCGCTGGCCGAGATCCGCGACGTGATCGCCCGTGATTACGGCATCGCCTCGCTGCCTGACCAGCCCAACACCTACCAGACCAAGTCGAAGAACGCCCAGGAAGCGCACGAAGCGGTGCGCCCGACCTCGGCCCTGCGCACGCCGGCCCAGGTGTCGCGCTTCCTGACCGACGACGAGCGCAAGCTGTACGAGCTGATCTGGAAGCGTGCGGTGGCCTGCCAGATGATACCGGCCACGCTCAACACCGTCAGCGTGGACCTGTCCGCCGGCAGCGAGCACGTGTTCCGCGCCAGCGGCACCACGGTGGTGGTGCCCGGCTTCCTGGCCGTGTACGAGGAAGGCAAGGACAACAGGAGCGCCGAGGACGAGGACGAAGGCCGCAAGCTGCCGGCGATGAAGCCCGGCGACCGCATCCCGCTGGAACGCATCCTGGCCGAACAGCACTTCACCCAGCCGCCGCCGCGCTACACCGAAGCGGCGCTGGTGAAGGCGCTGGAAGAGTACGGCATCGGCCGTCCCTCGACCTACGCCTCGATCATCCAGACCCTGCTGTTCCGCAAGTACGTGGAAATGGAAGGCCGCAGCTTCCGCCCGTCGGACGTCGGCCGTGCCGTGTCCAAGTTCCTGTCCAGCCACTTCACCCAGTACGTGGACTACGACTTCACCGCCAAGCTTGAGGACGAGCTCGACGCCGTCTCGCGCGGCGAGGAAGAGTGGATTCCGCTGATGGCCCGCTTCTGGGAGCCGTTCAAGGAACTGGTGGAAGACAAGAAGGAATCGGTTGACCGCGCCGAGGCCAGTGGTGCGCGCGAGCTCGGCACCGACCCCAAGACCGGCAAGCCGGTGAGCGTGCGCCTGGGCCGTTTCGGGCCGTACGCAGCCATCGGCAGCACCGCCGAGGACGCCGAGGAGAAGCCCAAGTTCGCCTCGCTGCGCCCCGGCCAGTCGATGCACACCATCTCCCTGGAAGACGCGCTGGAGCTGTTCCTGATGCCGCGCGCGCTGGGTGAGGACAAGGGCGAACCGGTCAGCGTCGGCATCGGCCGCTTCGGGCCGTTCGCCAAGCGTGGCAGCACCTATGCCTCGCTGAAGAAGGAAGACGACCCGTACACCATCGACCTGGCCCGCGCCGTGTTCCTGGTGGAAGAGAAGGAAGAGATCGCGCGCAACCGGATCATCAAGGAATTCGAGGGCAGCGACATCCAGGTGCTGAACGGCCGCTTCGGCCCGTACATCAGCGACGGCAAGATGAACGGCAAGATCCCCAAGGATCGCGAGCCGGCATCGCTGACCCTGGCCGAAGTGCAGCAGCTGATGGAAGAAACCGGCAAGCCGGTGCGCAAGGGCTTCGGCGCCAAGAAGGCGGCGGCGAAGAAAGCCCCGGCCAAGAAGGCGGCGGTGAAGAAGGAAGCCGCACCGAAGAAGGCTGCCGCGAAAAAGGCACCGGCCAAGAAGGCGGTGAAGAAAGCGGTAAAGAAGGCCGTCGCGAAGAAGGCGCCGGCCAGGAAGGCCGCAGCAAAGAAGTAGATCCACGCCATGCGTGGATGAAGGTCAAGGCGTGCGGACCAACGGTCCGCACCCACCCGGGTTGCAGGTTCCACCCCATCTGCACGCGGCGGGGGGATAATGAAGCTCCACGCCGGGCCGGTCGCCGCCATGAAAGAACTCACCCTGGATTCCGCTGTCGCCACGCTCCGCGCGGGCGGCGTGATTGCCTACCCGACCGAAGCGGTCTGGGGCCTGGGCTGCGATCCTTCGCACGAAGCCGCCGTGCACATGGTGCTGCGGCTGAAGCAGCGCCCGATCGAGAAGGGCATGATCCTGGTCGCCGCCGAGCTGCCGCAGCTGGAAGGCTGGGTGCGCCTGCAGGCCCTGCCGGACGCACGCCAGCGTGCGGTGCTGGCCAGCTGGCCCGGCGCCAATACATGGATCCTGCCCGCCGGCCCGCGTGCGCAGCCTTGGGTCACTGGTGAACACAGTGGTATCGCGGTGCGCATAAGCGCACACCCGCTGGTGGCCGAACTCTGCCGCGCCTGGGGCGGCCCGCTGGTCTCCACCAGCGCCAACCTGGCCGGTGAGCCCCCGGCACGCCACCGCGAGGAACTGGATCCGCGTCTGCTGCGCCTGCTCGACGGCATCCTCGATGGGCAGACCGGTGGCCTGGCCCAACCCACGCCCATCCGCGACGCGCTCAGCGGCAACGTACTGCGCTCCTGAGCCTGCGATTGCGCTGCCCCGGACAATCACGCACTCTGCCGCCATGACCCTGCTGCGCGCCGCCCTGAGCCTGAGCCTGCTGCTGCCGTGGACGGCGCCAGCCGCCGAAGACGTTCGGGTCTACCGGTGCGTTGCCAGCAATGGTGCCATCGCCCTGCAGGACAAGCCGTGCAACAGTGGTCGCCAAGAAATACGCGACCTGCAACGCCCGCGTGATTCCGCTCCGCAGGTGGTGCGCAGCGGCGCCCCACCATCGCTGCCCAGCGAAGCGCCGGTCATCCGCGAGCGCGAAGTGCGCCACGTCTACATCCAGCCGCCGCAGCCGATGTACGAATGCGTGAGCGAAGACGGCCGCCGTTATACCAGCGACAACAACGAAGGTAATCCACGCTGGGTACCGTTGTGGACCAGCGTCTGGCTGCCACGTGGGCATCACGGCCCTGCCTATCCGGGACCGCGGCCGGCCATTGGTACGCCGATCGGCGAAGGGGCGGGCCATCGCCCGCCTCCGATAGGCATGGGCGTGCAGGTCCCGGCCGGCAGCGTGCTGGTCCGTGACAGCTGCCATGCACTGCCACCGCAGGAGGTCTGCGCACGCCTGCGCGATCGTCGCTGGGAACTTGACCGCCGCTACAACAGCGCGCTGCAAAGCGAACGCACGGCCATCAGCAGGGAACAGCGCGGCATCGACGCGCGCCTGTCACGAGACTGCGAGCGCTGAGCGCAGCCTGTACGCTGTGCGCATGAGAAGACTGATCTGGCTGGCCTTGGTGTTGCTGCCCGGCACTGCAATGGCCGAGGAAGGCGTGATCTACCGCTGCACCAACGGCAGCAGCGATGTCCCCACCCTGCAACGCACGCCCTGTCCCACCGGCAGCAAGCAGCAGGTGCTGCGCGTACCCGCGCTGGACAGCAGCCAGCCGGCCGGGGTCGAACCATCTCCGGTGCAGGATCCCGTTCCCGCAGTGGTGTCCGGGCCAACCGGACCCGTCACGCCGCCTGCCACCACGACAGCGCCACGGCGTGCGGACGAAGGGCGCACCATCATGGAAGCCGGCATGGTTGAAGCCGAGGGGGGCAACCAGATCCTCGACAGCGCCGCACTGCGCCGCGATGCCGATACCCATGCCGCCAGCGACGGACCACCGAAGCCTCCCCTTCCCCCGATCTTCCAGTGCACCGACAACCAGGGGGGCGGCTACCTGCACGAGTATGAGGCCGCGCCGGACCGCTGCGAACTGATGACGGTGCAGGGCCTGGGCGGCGTCACGCCGGTAAATGCAGCCAGCTGCGAAGTGGTGCGTGACCGCTGCGAGGAGCTTCCCGAAGCGCAGCGCTGTGGCAGCTGGCAGCAGCGCTTTCGCGACGCACGCGGCCGCGAGCGCTTCGCCGCCCCGGAGAACCGCGAACATGCCCAAGGCGAGCGCGAGCGGCTGCAGGGGGTGCTGGAGGCCAGCAACTGCCCGGTGCCGGGATGACAGCGGCGGCATGGCCGCACCAGCCAAGGGGTGGATCTGTTGTAGAGCCGAGCCATGCTCGGCTGCCGTCGGCGGAGTGCAGCCGAGCATGGGCTCGGCTCTACAGCAGAGCGATCAGAACCCGTAGCGCAGGAACCCGCCATCCACCGCGATGCACTCTCCGGTGACATAGCTAGCTGCCGGCAGGCACAGGAAGCCCACCGCGGCGGCCACTTCCTCCGGCTCGCCAATGCGGCGCATCGGCGTGCGGTTGATCACTTCCTCGTAGTAATCCGGGTCAGACAACGGACCGGAGGTCCGCCGCGTGCGGATGTACCACGGCGCCACGGCATTGACCCGGATTCCATCCTCGGCCCACTCCACGGCCAGATTGCGGGTCATCTGGTGCATCGCGGCCTTGGTCATGCCGTAGACCACGCCACTGCGCACGTGGGTCAAGCCGGACACGCTGCCGACGTTGACGATGGACGAGGACGCGTGACGTGCCAGCAGTGGATGCGCATAGCGCGACAGTTCGAACGCCGAGAACAGGTTGGTCTCGAAGATGTTGCGCCATTCGTCCTCGGAGTACTCGGTCGCGGGCCGGGTGATGTTGCCGCCGGCGTTGTTGACCAGGATGTGCAGGCCATCGCTGTGGTCTTCCACCCAGTCGAGAATCTGCCGGCGGTCTTCGTCATCGGAGACATCGGCGGCCAGCGCATGCACCTGCATCTGAGGATGCACGTCCAGCAGCTCGTCGCGCGCGGTCTCCAGCATGTCGATATCGCGCCCGACGATCATCAGGTCGGCGCCAAGGCCAGCCAGTTCATGCGCGATGGCCAGGCCGATGCCGGCGCTGGCACCGGTGATCAGGGCGGTCTGGCCGTCCAGGCGCCACCGTTGCTGGGTCATGTATCCTCCGGGGCCGCGCCCGCTGTGTTTCGATGCGGCAAGGATACGCGCTCACAGCGGCTGCCTGCCGGGGATGCGACACTACCCGCACGCCCATCACGGAGTGCCGCCATGCGCATCCTGATCCTGCCCACGTCCCTGCTGACCGGCATGCTGCTGGCGGCCTGCCAGCGACCGCCGACGCCGAACCCGGAAAAGCCACCGGCTCCGCAGGCAATGGCGCGTGCGACGCATGAGCCGCTGGACCGCGCCAAGGGTGTGCAGAAGACCGTGGACGATGCTGCAGCGCGCGAGCGCAAGGCCGAGGCTGACGCCACGCGGTAGCCCCGTAAACGGACACGCCCGGCCGGGGCCGGGCGTGTCCAGTTGATCCACGCCACGCGTGGATGGCTTCCGATCAGAACCCGCAGAAGCAGTACGCCAGCGCCTTCACCGGCGCGCCGTTGCCTTTCTCGCGGGCCGCGTTCTCGACGAAGCGCAGCTGCGTATCCACTTCCGGCATCGTGCGTGCCAGCATCATCCGCGCCATGCCCGAGTCGGACAGCATCCAGGCACCGGCATGGCTGCCGGCGAAACCGCTGACGAACTGCGCGAACGGCGTCGCCGCCTTCTCGATGTAGCGCACGCGGTAAGCATCGGCCTTGCCCAGCTTGGCACGGCTGGCGGCGTCGGCCACCGCATCCTTCAAGCCACCGAAGGCATCGACCAGACCACGTTCCTTGGCCTGCGCACCGCTCCACACGCGGCCACGGGCCACCTCATCGACGGCTTCGACCGGCTTCTTGCGGGCGTCGGCAACGCGACCGGTGAAGTCGGCATAGCCCTTGTTGATCACCGTCTGGATGACCTGGCCCACGGCCGGATCCATCGGGCGGGTGACATCGAATGCACCGGCGAAGCGCGTTGTACCGACACCATCAGTGTGCACGCCGATCTTGTCCAGTGCGCGGCTGAAGTTCGGAACCATGCCGAAGATGCCGATCGAACCGGTGATGGTCGACGGATCGGCATAGATGCGGTCCGCGTTCATGCTGATCCAGTAGCCACCGGAGGCGGCCAGATCACCCATCGACACCACCACCGGCTTGCCGGCGGCCTGCAGGGCCACCACTTCGCGGCGGATCTGCTCGGAGGCGAACACTTCGCCACCCGGCGAATCGACGCGCAGCACCACGGCCTTCACGTTCTCGTCGTCGCGCGCGGCGCGCAGCAGCGCCGAGGTCGACTCGCCACCGATGCGCCCGGCCGGCAGGTCGCCGCCACTGATCTCGCCGGCGGCCACCACCACTGCTACCTGCGGACGGTTGTCGACCGGGTTGCGCCGCGCGTCGAGCTGGCCCAGGTAGGTGCCGAAGTCGACGTTGCGGAAACCGCCGTCGGCATCGTCATCGGCCACGCCGCGCTCGATCATCAGATCCTCGAATTCCTCGCGGGTCTTCAGTGCAGTCACCAGCTTCTGCTGCAGGGCGAACTTGGCCAGGTCGCCACCGGCAGCGGCGACGCCTTCCGGCAGCGTGTCGATGCCGGCGGCCAGCTGCGCCGGATCCAGGCGGCGGGCCTTGGCGATGTCGGCCAGGTAGCGCTGCCACACGTCGTTCATCCAGAACAGGTCGGCTTCCTTGGAGGCCGGCGAGGCGGCGTCGAGCACGTACGGTTCTGCGGCAGACTTGTATTCGCCCACCTTGAACAGGTGCACGTCCACGCCCAGCTTTTCCTGCAGGCCGGTGCGGAAGTACTGGCGGTAGCGGCCCAGGCCCTCGAGCACCACCGAGCCCATCGGATCCAGGTAGACCTCGTCGGCCTGTGCGGCCAGCAGGTACTGCGACTGGCCCATGCTCTCGCTGTAGGCCACCAGCTGCTTGCCGGACGCACGAAGGTCCTGCAGCGCCGCGGCCACTTCACGCAGCGAGGCGAAGCCCGACGGCTGCAGCTTGTCCAGCTCCAGCACCACGCGCTCGATCTTCTTGTCTTCCTTGGCCGACTCGATCACCCGCAGCAGGTCGCGCAGCTGGATCTCTTCGGCGCCGTTGTCGCCCACCGCCTTGGCCAGCGCACGGCTGACCGGATCAGCGCTGAACTGCTCGACCAGGCGGCCTTCCGGCGCGATCACCAGGGTGGTGCGGTCCTGCAGCGATTTGCTGGCACCGGCGCCCATGCCGGCGGCGATGACGAACATCACCAGCAGCAGGAACAGCAGGCCGAAGAACACCAGGTTGAGGATCAACCGGCGGGTGAAATTCATCACGTCCCACAGCCCGATGAAGAAACTGGCGACGGGGTTGCGACGCGCCGGGGGCAGCGGGGGCACGGGTTGATTCATGGAGCGCTCCGGATGGCTTTTTGCCGTGATACCAGCATAGCCGGTGCCGCGTGATGCGGCATCGGACACAAGTCAGGGGATCGCCCGTCACGGGTGAGCGTGGCGGGCGGGAAGATCAGGGCAGCGCGGATTGCCCGATGCGCTGGCTGCTGCGGCGCAGGCGCCAGCCCATCAGGATCGCCGCAGCGGTCAAGCCGACGATCAGGCCGATCCACATGCCCTGCGGGCCCATGCCCATACCCAGGCCGAGCCCGGCGCCAAGCGGCATGCCCAGGCCCCAGTAAGCGAACATGGCGATGAACATCGGTACCCGGGTGTCCTTCAGGCCTCGCAGCGCACCGGCCGACAGTACCTGGATGCCATCCGGGAACTGGAAGGTGGCCGCATACAGCAGCAGCGTCGAGGCCAGGCCGGCCACGGCCAGGTCGTTGGTGTAGACACCGACGATGGCATCGTGGCCGAACAGCAGCACCGCCGCCGACAACGTCTGCGTACCCATGATGATCGCGTAGCCAGCCCAGGCCGCACGCCGTACACCGAAGCCATCGCCACGGCCGACCGCATGGCCGACACGCACGGTGGTGGCCTCGGCCACACCCATCGGGATCATGAAGCACAGCTGCGCGACGTTGATCGCGATCTGGTGCGCGGCCGCTTCATTGGCACCGAGGCGGCCGATCAGCAGCGCAGTGACGATGAACAGGCCGCCCTCCATCAGCACGGTGATGCCGATCGGCAGGCCGGTACGCAGCAGCTCCCAGATCGCCTTCCAGCGCGGCCCCTCGAAGTGCGAGAACAGCTGCAGGTGGGCGAAACGCTTGGTGAACCACAGGTAGGTGGCGAAAGCGATGGCCTGCAGCCACATCATCACTGCCGAGGCAATGCCGAGGCCCTCGGCACCCATTTCCGGGAAACCGAGCTTGCCGTTGGCCAGTACATAGCCCATCGGCGCCAGCACCAGCAGGCCGCCGAAGCCGAGCAGCATGGTCGGCAGCGTCCAGTGCATGCCCTCACTGAGGTAGCGCATGCAGAAGTACAGGGTCAGCGCCGGGCCGCCCCAGCGCACCGCATGCAGGAACGCGGTCGCCCCCGGCACGATGTCCGGCGCGATGCCGAAGGCCGGGAGCAGCGGCGGCACCACCGTGAGGAAGGTGAACATGATCAGGCCCAGGCCCAGCGCCAGCCACAGCGCCTGGCGGAACAGCGGGCCGATCTCGCGCTCGCGGCCAGCGCCATGCAGCTGCGACACCGACGCGGTAAGCGAAATGAGCGTGCCGATCGGAATCAGCATCGGCAGCCACAACAGCGCCGTGCCGATGGTGACCGCGGCAAGGGTGGCCGTGGCGTGGTGGCCGGCAATGACGTTGTCGACGAAGGAGATCAGACCGGTGGACACATGCCCGAGCACAAGCGGCAGGGCGAGCAGACCGGTGGCGCCGACTTCCTTGCTGAAGCGCGGCGTGGAGGTTGCAGTAGACATAAGGTGCTTGACGCGAACTACGGTTGCGCGCGAAGGGCACAGGCACCGGGTTGCGGCCGGTCATCTTACGCGTGCAGCGCACGCATTCCCATGACATGGCGTGAATGCCGGGTTCCGGCAGGCCTCGCTGCGGTAGAGTCGACTGTTAGTCGACTGCGCTTTTGGTCGACTGCGCTTTGGGCCGACTGCTCTTCCATCACGCCGCGAAAACCCCGCGCTGCGCGCGGAAGTCGACTGACAGTCGACTCTACCCATCGACGCTAGCCATCGACGCTACCCGCCGACGCTACGCCTTCGGGTTTACTGACCCGCCTGGCGCTTGAGCCAGGTGTCGCGCTCGGCGGCCGGCACGGCGAGGAACGCGCTTCGCACCGTGTCGCGCTCCTGCGGCGGAGTGCGCTGCGCAACCAGGGCCAGCTGGGCCAGCTGCGCCGGGCTGAGCTGGCGCAGCACGGCCAGCGCGGCCTCGCGCTGTTCCGGCGGGACGAAGCCAAACAGGCCATGCAGTTTGGGGAATTCCAGGCCCAGCTGCGGGCCCAGCCGCCAGCCTTCGCGGAATGCCTGGTCCTGTGCCTGGAACTGCTGGCGCAGGCGCTGCTGCTGGTCGGCCGGCAGCGCATTGAATCGCGCAGCGGCCTGGCGGATCCGCTCGCGCTCGCCCTCCGGCAGGGCGCGCCAGGCCGCGTAGTCGGCGCGACGCTGGCGCTGCTGCTGGGCGTCCAGCTGTGTGAATGCCGACGGCGCAGCGGCAGGAGCCAGAGCGTACGCCTCGCCCCCCGCCGATGCTGGCGGTAACGGTACGTTCAAGGTCTGCGGCGCGGCCGAAAGCGACAACGGCAGGGCCAGCAGCACGCTGGCGAACACGGTCTTATTCATCGGCAGCAGCGGTTTCCAGCGTGGCGCTGGCCGGCTCGGGCCGGCTCGGCTTGGATTGCGATTCATCCATCGGCAGTGGTCCGCCGGCGGCGGTCCAGGCATACAGATCGGCATCGGCTACCAAGGGGTAATCACGGTCTGCCAGCATGGCGGCGTCATCGGTGGCCTGGGCTGGGGTCGCATCCGGCGTGGCGTCGACCTTGCTTGGCGGAAGGGCTTCCACGGTCACCGGACCGGCCTCGCCCACCACGCCTTCCGGCAACGGTGCATCACTGTCGAACGAACGGCCCTGCCAGTGGCGCCAGCCCAGCGCGGCAACCAGCAGCACGGCCACGGTCACCAGCAGGATCAGCGGGCCGCGCCAGCGTGACTTGGCATTCGGACGCCGCCGCTTGCCAGGAGTGGCCGCACGTTCATCGCGCTGCGGGGCGCGCCAACTGGAAGTGGGCGCTTCATTGCCGCCGGCCGGCGCGGCTGGCTGCTGAAGCTGCTGCAGGCGTTTGGCCGGCAGGTCGCGGATACGCAGCTGCACCTGTTCGGCCAGCTGGCGCCAGGCGGATGCATCGGGCTGGCCCTGTGCGTCGCGGGGGCAGGCATCGGCCAGCAGGTGCTGGTAGCCCGACTCGTCCTGGTCGAGCACGCGCATGGCAATGCCCTCGTCCAGGCTGCCGCCCACCCGCAGCAGGAGCGCCAGGCGCGGCAGCGGCTCCATCTCGCCCAGTGCGGCCAACGGCGGAGCCCACTGCCCGCCCGCCGGTTCGCGCAGCGCCTGGCGCTGGCCCAGCAGGGTCCAGAAGCGGGTCGGCCATTGCGCCATGGGCAGGTCGCTGGCGACGGCGGCAAAGGCGCGCATTACCGCCACCAGGGTCTGCTCGGCGCGTGCGGCATCGCCACACTGCAGTTCAGCCACCACCAGGGCGCGGCGTTCGACGCCACGCAGGAACGCCGACAGTGCGCCGGCCGCGGTCGAGGAAACAGGGGCGGGCACAGCCGTCATCGGTCACTCCAAAGGTCTTCCGGCATGATAGCGGCAGCCCACGGAGGCCCCTAGGACTTGCGCCAACAGGCACTTCGTGCTGCAGGTTGTGCACAGCACCACGCCTGCGCCGGGAAAAACTACGGCATCCAGCTGAATTCACTCTGTTTCAGCAATGTTTCACACTCAAGCCATTGATTTTCAATGCTTTTATTATGTGGCGATTTTTTGACCAACCCGAGCACGAGGCCGTCGCTATCGGCCTCCTGCGTGCCCGCCGGCCGGTAACGCACAACGTTATCCACAGAACATGTGGATAAGGCTGAATCTCCAATGGACACCGATATTTAGGTGACATTTATGATTCAACGGCGGCTCCCGGGACGCCCCTGCCCGCTGCCATCCGCGCGCGCAAGGCCCGTTACACTGGCCCGATGCTTTCACCCATTCCGACCCTGCAGGTCGCCCTCCCCGTCCCGCTGCCGCGCCTGTTCGACTACCTGTTGCCGGAAGGCGATGGCCCCACCGTCGCGGTCGGCTGCCGCCTGAAGGTGCCGTTCGGCAACCGCGAGCTGGTCGGCGTGGTGGCCGGCCACAGCCAGACCGATGACGGCCAGGGACTGCGCCAGGCCTTGGCCTGGTGCGACCCGCAACCGCTGCTGCAGGGCGAGCTCTGGCAGAGCCTGCAGTGGCTGGCGCGCTACACCCATGCGCCACTGGGCGAGGTGCTGAGCACCGCCCTGCCCGGTCCGCTGCGCCATGGCGAGGCGCTGCCCGATACCCACCACTGGGGCTGGCAGCTGACCGCCGAAGGCAACGCCCAGCGCGAAAAACTGCGTGCTGGCAGCCGCCCCCGTCAGCTGGCCGAACTGCTGGCCGACGCCATCGTCGATGAGGACGTGCTGGGCGAACGCATGGACGACTGGCGCACCGCCGCGCGCAGCCTCGCCAAGCGGGAACTGGCCGAGCGCGTGGCGCTGAGCGTCGCTCCGCAACATGCGCAGCCGCTGCCCGGCCCCACGCTCAATCCGGACCAGGCCGAGGCCGTGGCCACGATCAACGCTGCCCAAGGCTTCCAGCCGTTCCTGCTGGACGGCGTGACCGGCAGCGGCAAGACCGAGGTCTACCTGCAGGCGATCATCCACTGCCTGGCGCAGGGCAGGCAGGCGCTGGTGCTGGTGCCGGAAATCGGCCTCACCCCGCAGACCCTCGCGCGCTTCCGCGGCCGCCTCGGCATCGCGGTGCATGCGCTGCACTCGGGATTGAACGACAACGAGCGCGCGCGCGTCTGGGCCGCCGCGTCACGCGGCGAGGCACGGGTGATCGTCGGTACGCGTTCGGCGGTGTTCACGCCGTTGCCGCAGGCCGGCCTGCTGATCGTCGACGAGGAACATGACGGCAGCTACAAGCAGCAGGACGGCATCCGCTACCACGCGCGCGACTTTGCCCTGGTGCGCGCCAAGGCACTGGGCATTCCGGTGCTGCTCGGCAGTGCCACCCCCTCGCTGGAAACGCTGCACAACGCCTACGCCGGGCGCTACACCCACCTGCGCTTGAAGCAGCGCGCCGGTGATGCGCGGCCACCGCGCGTGCGCATCCTGGATGTACGCAAGCGGCCATTGCATGACGGCCTCTCTGCCGATGTCCTGGCCGGTATCGGTGAGCACCTGCAGCGCGGCCAGCAGGTGCTGGTGTTCAAGAACCGCCGTGGCTACGCACCGGTGCTGCTGTGCCACGACTGCGGCTGGACCGCACCGTGCAACCGCTGCGATGCACCGATGACCGTGCATGGCGGCGGCCGTCGCCTCCAGTGCCATCACTGCGGCGCGCGACAACCAGCACCGCTGGCATGCCCCGCGTGCGGGAGCCTGGCGCTGCAACCGCAGGGCATCGGCACCGAGCGCTTGGAAGAACATCTGACCGCCGCCTTCGCCGACTTCCCGGTGGTGCGCATCGATCGCGGCACCACGTCACGCCGCGATGCACTGGAGCAACAGCTGGCGAAACTGGGTGACCAGCCCGGCATCCTGGTCGGCACGCAGATCCTGGCCAAAGGCCACGACCTGCCCAAGCTGACCCTGGTGGTGGTGGTCGGCATCGACGAGGGCCTGTTCTCGGCCGACTTCCGCGCCAGCGAGAAGCTGGCGCAGCAGCTGATCCAGGTGGCGGGCCGTGCGGGCCGTGCGCGTGATCCCGGCGAGGTCTGGCTGCAGACCCATCACCCCGGGCATCCGCTGCTGGAAACGTTGGTCAGCGGTGGCTACCACCCGTTCGCGCAGGCCGAATTGAACCAGCGCCAGGCCGCTGGATTTCCCCCGTTCGCGCACCTGGCGCTGATGCGCGCCGAAGCGCAGCAGGTGGAGCATGCCAATGCATTCCTGATGGCAGCGCGGCAGCTGCTGGGCGAACAGAACGTGGTTGAGGCCTACGGGCCGATGCCGGCGCCGATGCCGCGGCGGGCCGGGTACCAGCGCGCGCAGCTGCTGCTGTCGGCACTGCAGCGGCCGCCGCTGCATGGGGTTCTCGCGCAGCTGGTACCGCAGCTGTATGCACTGCCTCAGGCACGCAAGGTGCGCTGGTCGCTGGATGTGGACCCGACGGACCTGTATTGAAGGGTCGGAGCCCACCCGTCGGGGGGATCCGACCCCGAACGCCGCCGCTTACGTCAGCGGCGACATCACGCCACGCTGGTAGGCCGGGCGTTCGCGCAGGCGGGCGTACCAGTCGGCCAGGTGCGGCAGCTCCGGGCGCTGGATCGGCAATTCGAACCATGCGTAGATCTGCGAGCCCAGCGGGATGTCACCCATTGCGAACGTATCGCCGGACAGCCACGGCTGCCTGGCCAGCGTAGCGTCGGCCATGGCCAGATAATCGCCCGCTCGCAGGATGGCGGCATTGATCCTCGATTCGTCGCGGTCGGCCGGGGCGGTGCGCATGATGCCCCAGATCAGGTCGCTGTACAGCGGCGCCATCCGCGAGGTACTCCAGTCCATCCACTTCTCGGCCTGGGCACGTTCCATCGGGTCTTCGGCGTACAGCGTGCCCAATGCGTAGCGTGCGCTCAGGTAGCGCACGATGGCGTTCGATTCCCACAGCGGCAGGCCGTGGTCTTCGATCACCGGCACCAGGCTGTTGGGATTCATCGCCAGGTATTCCGGCGTCTGCGTGCCACCGTGGCTGCCACCGACCTCTATGGACTCGTACGGCACGCCGATCTCCTCGGCACACCACAGCACCTTGCGGACGTTGCTGGAATTGCGACGGCCCCAGATTTTCAACATGCGGGTTTTCCTTGCTGGCAATGCGAGCGGCAACGATACGCCTGATCGGGTGGGGTGTGTGCGTGCCGGATGCTGGATCTGGCAGCCGGGCACTGCCGGCCAGCGGCCGGCACTACCGGTTCTTTTTTGGCAACGCGCGCACGTAGGACGACTTGCCGTCCTTCTTCAGTTCAAACAGGCCGATCGCCGCCAGCAGATCGCTGAGCTTTCCATAGCCATAGTTGCGCGGGTCGAACGAGGCCTGGTTGCCGATCTGGCTGCCCACCGGGCCCAGGTGCGACCAGCCATCCTCGCCCTCGGCGGCCGAAACCGCACGGCGCAGCATTTTCACCAACCGGGTGTCGCTGCGCATTTCCGCGCCGCTCTTGCGCGGCCGGGCATCGTCGTTGGCCACAGGCTCATTCGATGCCTGTTCGCTGGACGCCTGTTCGGTATCCGGCACGCTGGCATGGGTCTGGCCCAGTGCTTCCAGATAGGTGAACTTCGAGCACGCGTTGACGAACGGTTCCGGCGTTTTCTTCTCACCGAAGCCATAGACCTTCACGCCATCGGTCAGCAGGCGCATCACCATCGGGGTGAAGTCCGCGTCGCTGGAAACGATGGCAAAACCATCGAGGTTGCGCGCGTAGAGCAGGTCCATGGCATCGATCACCATCGCCATGTCCGAGGCGTTCTTGCCCTTGCTGTAGGCAAACTGCTGGATCGGACGGATCGCGTATTCGTGCAGCACGGCTTCCCAGCCCTTCAACCGCGGGCTCTTCCAGTTGCCATAGGCGCGGCGCACGTTGGCCACGCCGTAGCGGGCCACTTCGGCCAGCACCTCGTCGATCTTCGAGGCCGGCGCGTTGTCGGCGTCGATCAACAGGGCGATGCGCTTTTCCGGTTCGCTCATGGACTCCTCGCGGGCGGTTGCCTGAACCCGAGTATCGCCGATCCACGCGGGCGCTGACGTGACAGGTCGCCGCCGTGCGAAGATGCCAAGCGCTTCCCCCAATGCCCCCACTGGAGTGAGTCGATGAGTCGCGAGCGCGTTCCCCACCTGGTCGTTGTCGGCGGCGGTTTTGCCGGTCTCTGGGCCACCCGTGCCCTGGCCCGCGAGCGCATACGCATCACCCTGGTCGATCGCCGCAACCATCATCTGTTCCAGCCGCTGCTGTACCAGGTGGCCACCGCAGGCCTGTCCGCGCCGGATATCGCCGCACCGCTGCGCCACATCCTCGGCCACCAGCGCAATGTGGAAGTCCGCCTCGGCGAAGTGGTGGCCATCGACAAGCAGGCCCGGCAGATCCGCATGGCCGATGGCAGCGCGCTGGACTACGACAGCCTGCTGCTGGCAACTGGCGCCACCCACGCCTACTTCGGCAACGACCAGTGGGCCGATGATGCGCCCGGTCTGAAGACCCTGGACGACGCCATCGCGCTGCGCCGAAAGCTGCTGCTGGCGTTCGAGCGCGCCGAGGCCGAACCGGACCCGGCGAAGAAGGCCGCGTGGCTGAGTTTCGCCATCGTCGGCGGTGGTCCTACCGGTGTTGAGCTGGCTGGCACCCTGGCCGAGATCGCTCGCCACACCCTGCGCAATGAATTCCGCCATATTGACCCGGCCAGCGCCAAGGTACGGCTGGTCGAAGCCGGGCCACGCGTGCTGTCCTCGTTCCCGGAAGTGCTTTCGCTGAAGGCGCGCCGGCAGCTGGAAAAGCTCGGCGTGGAAGTGCTGACTGGCACCCCGGTGAGCGACATCGACAGCCAGGGCTTCAAGCTCGGCGAACACTTCGTGCCGGCACGCACCGTGGTGTGGGCCGCCGGCGTGGCCGCCTCACCGCTGGCGCGTACGCTGGAGGTGCCGCTGGACCGCGCCGGGCGCGTGCAGGTGCAACCGGACCTGACCCTGCCCGGTCACCCCGAGCTGTTCGTCGCAGGCGATCTGGCCGCGCTGAACCAGGCCAACGGCAAACCGGTACCCGGCGTGGCCCCGGCCGCCAAGCAGATGGGCAAGTACGTAGCCGAGGTGATCCGCGCGCGCCTGCATGGCAAGGCAGAACCCGGCCCGTTCAAGTATGCCGACTACGGCAATCTGGCCACCATCGGCCGCATGGCCGCGATCGTGCACCTGGGCCGTCTGCAGCTCTCGGGTGTGCTGGCGTGGTGGTTCTGGCTGGCGGCACACGTGTTCTTCCTGATCGGCTTCCGCAACCGCGTCGTGGTGCTGCTGAACTGGGCCGTGGCGTACTGGAGCTACCAGCGCAGCGCGCGCATCATCTTCGGTGATGATCAGGACGACCGGCGGCCGAGGCGGTAGGGTCGCACGCATGTTCCTGTAGAGCCGAGCCCACGCTCGGCTGCACGTTGCGCGGATTGCAGACGTCCGGCATGGGCCCGGCTCTACGGCGCCTTCGGCTTCGGGTACCACAGCGCATTGACGATGACCCAGCGCTGGTCGAAGCGTCCCATGTGGAAATAATCGACGAACCACGGCGTTTCCAGCCGTACCGAGGCCGCGTTGCCAGTCACGTCCAGCACCGTGCAGCGGCGGTCCCATTGATCCTTCGGGGTCTTCAACGCGCCCTGCTTCGTCAACGAGACCAGTTCTTCCTTCGACATGCGGCGCAGGCCAAGGCGCTCATCGGGTGTATCACCGAGGACCGCGCGCTTGGCCAGGTCCGGGTGCAGGGAACGCGCGACGCGCTCCGGGTCCGCCTCCAGCTGGCCGTCGACGTAGTCGAGACAGGTGGCTTCGATGGCCGCGAGGGTGGCCGGGGCGGCCGGCGTGCTGGCTGATGCGGAGAGAGCGAACAGCAGGGCAATCGTGGACATCCGGGGCTCCAGCTCCGAGGGCTGGGCGATCATGGCATGGCCGGAAGCACCCATCCACGCATGGCGTGGATCTACCGTAGAGCCGAGCCCATGCTCGGCCTCCCCATCAGGCAGCAGCAACGACAGCCGAGCATGGGCTCGGCTCTACAGAAGCGCAGGATCCGGTGTCTGCAGCCAGGCCAGCTTGCGTTCCCGCGGCTGCTGCTTGAGCTGCCATTCGGCGCGGGAGGCCGCCGAGCGGTCCGGGTACTCGCGCACGGCCAGCACGCGCAGTGGCGGGCGGGCCCGGGTGTAGCGCGCGCCCTTGCCGGCCTGGTGGGCAGCGAAACGCGCGTCCACGTCGGTGCTGATGCCGGCGTAATAGCTGCCATCCCGGCATTCGAGCAGGTACAGGAACCAGGGGCGGAGGGACGGGGCCATGCCAGGATTATGCCGTGCTGCACTGCAGCGGATATACTGGAGGCCGAATGCAGGAGAGAGGCGCCGCGCTGGCGCCCGCCGAAGGCGCAGGCTCCCATGATCGCTCAGGCCGGTGGGCTGGAATCCCACCAACCATGCATTCGACTCGCCGAGCTGGAGAGAGGTCACCGGGCATGCCCGGGACGATCCGCCGAAGGGGCACGCGGCCCACGCCGCTGAACTCTCAGGCAAAAGGACAGCGGGAGCGGCACCGGCCATCGTCATCCCGTCATTGCGCAGGCAGTGGCGGTATAGGCGCATGGCCGGCCCCACCGCGCCGGGAGCCCGCCCCATGTTGCTGTCCATCATCTACCTGATCGCCATTTCCGCCGAAGCCATGACCGGCGCGCTGTCCGCCGGCCGCCGCCGCATGGACCTGTTCGGCGTGGTCATGATCGCCTGCGTCACCGCCCTCGGCGGTGGTTCGCTGCGCGACATCCTGCTCGGCCATTACCCGCTGGGCTGGGTGAAACACCCCGAGTACCTGGGCTTCACCGTCTGCGCGGCGCTGATCGCCACCTGGGTGGCGCGTTGGATGCACCACTTCCGCCGCACCTTCCTGGTACTTGATGGCCTGGGCCTGATCGCCTTCACCCTGATCGGCTGCTCGATCGCGCGCGAAGCCGGCCACGCGATGCCGATCGTGCTGATTGCCGGCATGCTGACCGGCGCGTTCGGCGGCGTGCTGCGCGACATCCTCTGCAACGAAGTGCCGCTGATCTTCCAGAAAGAGCTGTACGCGATCATCGCGCTGCTGACCGGCGCGGCCTATCTGCTTCTGCTGCACTGGGGCGTGGCCGATGCAACCGCCATCCTGTGCTGCCTCGGCGGCGGCTTCGCGCTGCGCCTGCTGGCGATCCACTATCGCTGGGAAATGCCGAAGTTCGTGTACCACGACGAAGTGCATTGATTGTTTGACGATAGTGTCGGCCCCTGGCCGACAACATGGCACATGCCCGCAGATTCCAGCAGGTTGCCGGCCAGCGGCCGACACTACCGAATGCGTTGCATGACCATGGTCATGCGGCATTGGCCGGGGTGATTGGCTACCATTGTCACCCCGTCGCTGTCGCGACGGCATCCAGCCACGCCGCGCCCGCGGCCCCGCCAGACACTCCCTCCCCGCTGCCCGTGGTGCCATCAACGCGCCGGCGGGCCCGCCCGCATATCCCTGCGCACGCAGGGCGCAGGATGCCCCATGTCTGTCGCCGAAAATTCCCGCTTCCGTCGTGCCCGCCTGTTGTGGGTGATGCTGGCCCTCGCCTTGGTTGCCCTTCTGGCGTGGTGGTGGTGGCCTCGGGATGGTACCGACAGCAGCGAAGACGCGCCGGGCAAAACGGTACCGGTACGCGTGGCGCGCGCCAGCGCCGAGCCGCTGGTGCTGCGTCTCAAGGCTGTCGGCACCGTCACTCCCCTGCACAGCGTGGTGGTGCGCAGCCGCGTGGATGGCGAGCTGATGCGCCTGCACTTCCAGGAGGGCCAGCAGGTGAAGGCCGGCGACCTGCTGGCGCAGATCGACCCACGTCCGTATGAGGTGAAGCTGGCTCAGGCCCAGGGCACCCAACAACAGAACCTGGCCGAACTGGAGAACGCCGAACGCCAGTTGCAGCGTTACCGCGAACTGCAGCGCCAGCACTTCGTGTCCGCACAGGAACTGAGCGACCAGCAGAGCAAGGTGCGCCAGCTGCAGGGCCGGCGCATCAGCGACCAGGCCGCAGTGGACGAGGCACGGCTGCAGCTGCAGTACACCCGCATCACTGCGCCGGTCAGCGGCCGTGTCGGCCTGCGTCGGCTGGACGTCGGCAACCTGGTGCGTGCCAGCGATGCCGAAGGCCTGGTGACGCTGGCGCAGACCGCGCCGATCAGCGTGCTGTTCACCGTGCCCGAACCCGAGCTGCCCGCGCTGCTCGATGCCGTGCAGGCGCAACCGGCACTGGCAGTGGAAACATGGGACCGCGAGGAACGTCGGCAGCTGGCGCGCGGTACGCTCGCCAGCGTCGACAACCGCATCGACAACACCACAGGCACCCTGAAGCTGCGTGCGCACTTCGACAACCACGATCTGGCGCTGTTCCCCAACCAGTTCGTCAACGTACGCCTGCAACTGGGCGAGCAGCCTGCACTGCTGATTCCCGATGCCGCCGTGCAGTTCGGCAGCCAGGGCAACTACGTGCATGTCGTCGGCAGGGACAACAAGGCGCAGCGCCGCAACGTGGTGCTTGGGCCTGCCGATGACGGCCGCGTAACCGTGCGTTCGGGCTTGGCCGCGGGCGACCAGGTGGTGATCGAAGGCATCGACGGACTGGAAAACGGTACGGCGGTTGAGATCATCGCCGGGGAGGCTGCGAGCAAGGCCGGCGCATGAACCTCTCGCGCCCGTTCATCCTGAGGCCGGTGGCCACTACGCTGCTGATGGCAGCGCTGCTGTTGTCCGGCGTTCTGGCCTATCGCCTGCTGCCCGTGGCTGCGCTGCCGCAGGTTGACTATCCGATCATCCAGATCACCACGTTGTACCCCGGCGCCAGCCCGGAACTGACCACGCGCACCATCACCGCGCCGCTGGAGCGCCAGCTCGGCCAGATTCCCGGGCTGAAGCAGTTGTCGTCGACCAGCTCCGGTGGCGCGTCGGTGATCACCCTGCAGTTCGGGCTGGAGGTGTCGCTGGGTGTGGCCGAACAGGACGTGCAGGCCGCGATCAACGCCGCCGGTAGTTTCCTGCCCGGAGACCTGCCAGTGCCACCGGTCTACCGCAAGGTCAATCCGGCCGATACGCCGATCCTGACCTTGGCGGTGACCTCTCAGGGCCTGTCGCTGCCACAGGTGCATGACCTGGTGGATACGCGCATCGCGCAGCGCCTGGCGCAGCTGCCGGGCGTCGGCCTGGTCAGCCTGGCCGGTGGCCAGCGCCCTGCAGTACGCATCCAGGTCAATCCAGCGGCGCTGGCCGCCAACGGCCTGGGCATGGACCACGTCCGCACCGCCATCGCCGCGGCCAACGTCAACCTGCCCAAGGGCAGTTTCGATGGCCCGATCCGCGCGGTGATGCTCGATGCCAACGATCAGATGCGCAGCGTGGATGAGTACCGTGCCCTGGTACTGGCCTGGCGCGATGGTGCGCCTCTGCGGCTGGGTGACGTGGCCACCATCACCGATGGCGCCGAGAACCGCCAGTTGGCCGCCTGGAGCGGCACCACGCCGGCGGTGCTGGTGAACATCCAGCGCCAGCCCGGCGCGAATGTGATCGCCGTGGTCGAACAGGTACGCACGCTGCTGCCACAGCTGCAGGCCACGCTGCCCGCTGGCGTGCAGATGGCCGTGCTGAGCGACCGCACCGAATCGATCCGCGCGTCGGTGCGCGGCGTACAGAAGGAACTGGTGCTGGCCATCGGCCTGGTGGTGCTGGTCACGTGGGTGTTCCTGCGCAACCTGCCGGCCACACTCATTCCCAGCGTGGCGGTACCACTGTCGCTGATCGGCACCTTCGCGGTGATGCTGCTGGCCGGCTATTCGCTCAACAACCTGACGCTGATGGCGCTGACCATCGCCACCGGCTTCGTGGTGGACGATGCCATCGTGATGCTGGAGAACATCGCCCGCCATCTGGAGGAAGGTGAAAGCCCACGCGAGGCCGCGCTGAAAGGTGCAGCCGAGATCGGCTTCACCCTGGTATCGCTGACTATTTCGCTGATCGCGGTGCTGATTCCGCTGCTGTTCATGGCCGATCTGGTGGGCGCGCTGTTCCATGAGTTCGCGGTGACATTGGCGGTAGCCATCGGCATTTCGCTGCTGGTCTCGCTGACGCTGACGCCGATGCTGTGCGCGCGGTTCCTGAAGCCGCATGCGAAGACCGCGCATGCGCCCGATGTCTTCGACCGCATCATCGCCCTCTACGACCGCCAGCTGCGCTGGGTACTTCAGCGCCAGCCGCTGATGCTGCTGGCTACGGTCGCCACGCTGGCGCTCACGGTTGCGCTGTACTTCGCGGTGCCCAAGGGCTTCTTCCCGGTGCAGGATGCCGGCCTGGTCCAGGGCATCAGCGAAGCGCCCCAGGCCATCTCGTTCCAGGCCATGCGCGAGCGCCAGCAGGCGTTGGCCGCCGCCATCGAGCAGGACCCTGCCGTGGCCAGCGTCTCCTCCTATATCGGCGTGGACGGCAACAACGCCACGCTCAACACCGGACGCCTGCTGATCGAGCTGAAGCCACACGCCGACCGGGATGGCGCGGCGGTGGTGATGGCACGCCTGCAGCAGCGCGTATCGAAGATTCCTGGCATCACCCTGTACCTGCAACCAGTGCAGGAGCTGGGCATCGAAGACCGCATCAGCCGCACCCAGTACCAGTTCACCCTGACCACGCCGGATCTTGAAACTCTTGAGCGCTGGACCCCGAAACTGCTGCAGGCGCTGCGCCAGCAACCGGCGCTTCGCGATGTGGCCAGCGATCTGCAGATGCAGGGCCGGCAGGCACGTGTGAACATCGACCGCGACGCCGCGGCGCGCCTGGGCGTAAGTGTTGAAGCGGTGGCCGACGCGCTGTACGACGCCTACGGGCAGCGGCAGATCTCCACCATCTTCACCCAGGCCAGCCAGTACCGCGTGGTGCTGGAAGCCGATCCTTCACGGCAGCCCGGGCCGGACGCGATCACGGGCCTGCGTGTGCGCAGCGGCAGCGGGCAGACCGTGCCCCTGGGTGCGGTGGCGCGCGTGGACCTGGGTCCGACCGCCCTGCTGCGCAACCATGTCGGCCAGTTCCCGGCGGCCACGCTGTCGTTCAACCTCGCACCGGGCGCGTCGCTGGGCGAAGCGGTGGAGGCTGTGCAGGCCGCACGCACGCAGGTCAGCCTGCCTGAAAGCATCGAACTGCGCCTGCAGGGCGCCGCAGCAGCGTTCAGCAGTTCGCTGTCCTCCACGCTGTGGCTGATCCTGGCCGCGGTGGTGGTGATGTACATCGTGCTGGGTGTGCTCTACGAGAGCTTCATCCATCCTGTCACCATCCTGTCCACCCTGCCCTCGGCCACGGTGGGCGCGCTGGCGGCATTGTGGGTGAGCGGGCGCAGCCTGGACCTGATCGCGGTGATCGGCATCGTGCTGCTGATCGGCCTGGTGAAGAAGAACGCGATCATGATGATCGACTTCGCACTGGACGCGCAGCGTACGCGCGGCATGACCCCGCGCGAGGCGATCCACCAGGCCGCGCTGCTGCGCTTCCGGCCGATCCTGATGACCACGCTGGCCGCACTGTTCGGTGCCGTTCCTCTGATGCTGGCCAGTGGTTCCGGTGCCGAACTGCGGCAACCGCTGGGCTGGGTGATGGTGGGGGGGCTGCTGGTCAGCCAGGTACTGACCCTGTTCACCACGCCAGTGATCTACCTCGCCTTCGACCGCCTGCAGCGCGGCCGTGCGGCCACAATTACCGCCGCTGAAGAGGCCAGCGCGTGACCCCTGTGGAGCGACTGGCGCAGGCCTGCGTGCAGCGGCCGGTGGCCACAATCCTGTTGGCGATCGCGCTGGTGCTGGCGGGCCTGCTGGCGCTGCGGCTGCTGCCCGTGGCACCGCTGCCACAGGTGGATTACCCGGCCATCGAAGTCAGTGCCAGCCTGCCCGGTGCCTCGCCCGAATCGATGGCGGCCACCGTCGCAACGCCGCTCGAACGTGCGCTCGGCAGCCTGCCCGGCATCTCGCGCATCGATTCGGCCAGCACCCAGGGCCAGACCTCGGTGGAGCTGAAGTTCGTGCTCGGCCGCGATGTCGACGAAGCCGCGCGCGAAGTGCAGGCCGCCATCAATCTCGCGCGTGGCCAGTTGCCCAGTGGCATGCCCGGCATGCCGCAGTACCGCAAGGTCAATCCCTCACAGGCACCGATCCTGGCGCTGGCGCTGACCTCGGACACCTTGTCGCCCGGCCAACTGTACGACCTGGCCTCCACCGTGCTGGCGCAGAAACTGTCGCAGGTACCGGGCGTGGGCGAAGTGCAGGTCGGCGGTAGTGCATTGCCCGCCGTGCGTGTATCGCTGGACCCGAATGCACTGAACCATGCAGGCCTGGCGCTTGAGGACGTGGCCCAGGCCATCGCACGCGCCAATGCGGTGCGCCCGCTGGGCGCAGTGGGGGACGCTCGCCAGCAATGGCAGCTGGAAGCGCCGCTGCAGCTGCGCCAGGCCGTGCAGTACCGCGAACTTGCATTGAAGGTCAGCGACGACCGCACGCTGCGGCTGGGCGATGTCGCCGCCGTTGCCGATGGCGTGGAGGACCGCTACGCCAGCGGCTTCCACAACGATCGCCCTGCCGTGCTGCTGATCGTCAGCCGCCAGCCTGGTGCCAACATCATCGCCACCGTCGATGCCATCCAGGCCCAGCTGCCGCAATTGCAGGCACTGCTGCCCTCCAGCGTTGACATGCGCCTGGTGATGGACCGCTCGCCGGTGATCCGCGCCACGCTGCACGAAGCGGAGATGACGCTGGTACTGGCCATCGTGCTGGTGGTGCTGGTGGTGCTGGGCTTCCTCGGTCACTGGCGTGCGGCGCTGGTGCCAAGCGTGGCGATACCGGTGGTGCTGTTCGGTACCCTCGCGCTGATCGCGCTGATGGGCTTTTCGCTCAACACGCTCTCGCTGATGGCACTGATCGTTGCCGCCGTGCTGGTGGTGGACGATGCGATCGTGGTGCTGGAGAACATCGCGCGCCACCGCGAACTGGGCGCCGACCGCTGGCAGGCGGCCGTGCGTGGTGCCTCGGAAGTGGGAGCAACGCTGCTGTCGATGAACCTGGCGCTGGCGGTGGTGTTCATCTCCATCCTGTTCCTGGACGACTTCGTCGAACGCCTGTTCCGCGAATTTTCGCTGACCCTGGTAGCAGCGATGGCAGTATCGGTACTGATCGCACTGAGCCTGGTTCCGACGCTGTGCGCACGGTTGTTCGTGGACGACACACGGCAGCCATCGGCCTGGCAGCGCGGCAGCAACGCACTGTTCGAGCGCGTGCGCGGGGCCTACCTGCGCACCCTGCAGGCCAGCCTGCGCCGGTTGCGCTGGCCGTTGCTGGCCTTCGTTGCGGTCATCGCGCTCAACGCCTGGCTGTTCCAGCAGGTACCCAAGGGCGTCGTGCCCAAGCAGGACACCGCTCAGCTGCGTGGCTTTGCCCGGGGTGACGACGGGCTGTCGTTCCAGGCCATGCAACCGAAGATCGACGCGTACCGGAAACTGTTGCTGTCCGACCCGGCCATCGAGGACATCATCGGCTACATCGGTGGCAGCAACGGGGTCAACAACGCCTTCATCATGATCAAGATGAAGCCGCTGGCCGAACGCAAGGTCTCCAGCCAGCAGGTGATCGATCGCCTGCGCGCGCGGCTCCCGAAGCTGCCCGGCGGCAATCTCTATCTGTGGGTGGACCAGGACATCCGCCTGGAAGGCGCCGGCAGCAGCGGCAAGTACGAATTCCAGCTGTTCGCGGCCGATACCGCGCCCCTGCGCGAATGGGCACCGAAGGTCGCCGCCGTACTGCGCGGCCTGCCCGAGCTGGTGGACGTGGAAGCACAGGGCGAGGCGGGCATGCGCCAGGTAGTGCTGAACATCGACCGCAAAGCGGCCGCGCGGCATGGCGTGGACCTGCGCACCGTCGCCAGCATGCTCAACAACTCCTTCAGCCAACGCCAGGTTGCCACCCTGTACGACAGCCTCAACCAGTACCGGGTGGTGATGGAGCTGGACCCGAAACACACCCAGGACCCGGGCACGCTGGCGCGGCTGCAGGTGATCGATGGCGACGGCCGACGCATTCCGCTGTCGAGCATTGCCAGCTGGCGCTACGGCATGGCGCCGGACCGGGTTCATCACAGCGAACAGTTCGCCTCGATCTGGATCGAGTTCGCGCTGGCGCCGGGCGTGGGGCTGGAACAGGCAACGCAGGCGATCGATGGCGCGATGGCGAAACTGATGCTGCCGCGTTCGGTCCAGGGAAAACTGTCCGGTGAGGCCGGCGGGTTGGAGCAACTGCGTTCTCGCCAGCTGTGGCTGGTGCTGGGCGCCACGCTGGCGGTGTACCTGGTGCTGGGCATCCTCTACGAGAGCTTCCTGCAGCCGCTGGTGATTCTGTCCACCCTGCCGTCGGCCGGTGTTGGCGCGCTGCTGGCGTTGTGGCTGTTCGGCAACGAACTGAACCTGATCGCCCTGCTCGGCCTGTTCCTGCTGGTGGGCGTGGTGATGAAGAACACCATCCTGCTGGTGGACTTCGCGCTGGCCGGAGAGCGGCGTGGCCTGACTGCACAGGACGCCGTGATGGACGCGGCGCGGTTGCGCCTGCGGCCGATCCTGATGACCTCGCTGGCGGCGCTGCTGGGCACGCTGCCTCTGATGCTGACCAACGGCGAAGGCTGGGAGCTGCGGCAGCCGTTGGGTATCGCAATCGTGGGCGGATTGCTGGTCAGCCAGTGGTTGACGTTGTACACGACACCGGCGATGTATCTGGCGTTGGCGAGGATGAGGGCAAAGCGGTGAATGCGGGCGGTTCATCCACGCATGGCGTGGATCTACTGTAGACCGGATCAGTGGCGCACGGCGAACCCGCCGGACCGGCCGCTGGAGGGGGCCTGCAGCTCCTCATTGAACGCCGCTTTGATGGCCTTGATGGCAACGTCCCGGTCCGTGCCCTGGCTGACAGCCAGCGCATCGGCCACGTGCTGGGCAACATCGGCGAGGATGCGTCCCCAGGCACGTTCTTCCTGGATGTCGGGACGATCCTCATACAGCCCCATCTTCAATGAAGCATGCAGCCCGCGTTCGGCGATCCACACGCGGATCATTTCGATCGAGGATTCGTCGCGTTGTGCAGCGTCAGGGATGATCAGTTCGTTCATTGCGGCAGCGGCAGGGACAGGTTGCCGCATTGTGGCCCACATCCACGCATGGCGTGGATCTACTGCCACCCCGGCGATGTACCTGGCGCTGTCGCTCATGCGCAGCGCCAGGCGCATCGCCGGTGCAGATGGGCCGGTCTCCAACTCCGACCGGCCCTGATCGCGGCCGCACCCCCGCAGGCGCTGGCCGCCATCCACACACGTGCCGCACTCAAGCGGCTTCGGACACCTTCACGTCGCGACGGGCGCGCACGGCCTCGGCCAGTCGCTCCAGCACCGTCACGGTGGTGTCCCAGTCGATGCAGCCATCGGTGATGCTCTGGCCGTAGACCAGCGGCTGGCCTTCCACCAGTTCCTGCCGGCCACCGACCAGATGGCTCTCGATCATCACACCGACGATGCGCTGTTCACCGTCTTCCAACTGAACGGCGATGTCCTCGATCACCTTCGGCTGATTCTCCGGGTTCTTCAGGCTGTTGGCATGGCTGGCGTCGATCATCAGGCGGGTCGGCAGCTTGACTTTGGCCAGCGCCTGGCAGGCCTCGGCGACGCTGCCCGCATCGTAGTTCGGCTGCTTGCCGCCGCGCAGGATCACATGGCAATCCGGGTTGCCAGTGGTCGACACGATGGCGGTGCCGCCCTGCTTGGTGACCGACAGGAAGTGATGCGGATTGGAGGCCGCACCCACTGCGTCGGCGGCGATCTTCACGTTGCCATCGGTGCCGTTCTTGAAGCCAACCGGGCACGACAGCCCCGAGGCCAGCTCGCGGTGCACCTGGCTCTCGGTGGTGCGTGCACCGATCGCGCCCCATGCAACCAGATCGGCGATGTACTGCGGCGAGATCACGTCAAGGAACTCGACACCGGCCGGCAGGCCGAGCTTGTTGATGTCGCGCAGCAGGCCGCGGGCGATGCGCAGGCCCTTGTCGATCCTGAAGCTTCCGTCCAGGTCCGGATCGTTGATCAGGCCCTTCCAGCCCACCGTGGTGCGCGGCTTCTCGAAGTACACACGCATGACGATTTCCAGCTCGCCAGCCAACGCGTCGCGCAGCGGCTTCAGGCGCTGGGCGTACTCGATGGCGGCCTTCGGGTCGTGGATCGAGCACGGGCCCACCACCACTGCCAGGCGGTCGTCGCGGCCGTGCAGGATCTGGTGCAGGGCCGCGCGCGAGGCGCTGACGGTGTCGGAGGCTTCATCGTCACAGGGCAGCATCGCCAGCAGCTGGGCAGGCGGTGTCAGCGGTTCGATGGTGCGGATACGCAGGTCGTCGGTGTGCGGGGGCATTGCGGGAGATCTCCGGAACGTTGGGGGTCCCCAGCGTGGCGGCATGAAAAAAGCCGCCAGGTTCGCTGGCGGCTTTCGGGAATGCGTCTGAAGCTTTCTTCAGGGTGAGCGCAGTCCTTCCTCCGCCAGTGGCTTCGGAAAGTAATACCAGTAAAAGCTGGTGGGGGCTGCGTTCATGGGATCTATTGATAGCACAGCTTCTGCGCTGTGCAAAATGTTTCATCCGCAACTGGGGACGCGGTTCAGCGAGGTGCGCGCCTGAGCCATCCATGCGGCGCCAGGCACGCGAAGTCGCTCATCTGCCATGCACTTCCACGTCCAGCAGCAGGCCTTCGTGGATGTCGGCCCAGCGCTCCAGCACGCACCCCAGTTCCTGCCGGGCCTCATCCAGCTGCTCGGGATTGAGCAGGGAACGGGCGGTGTAGAGGTCGGACACCAGCCGCCGCAGGAGCGGTTCCGGGATCGCCACCGACGGCCCTTCCACCTGCGGCAGCTGCAGCGCCGGGGTGTCGCCAAGCGGACCGTACAGCGTTACCTGGAGCGTGCTCTGCATGATCGACTTCCGTGCGGATGGACAGGGGCAATGCACTGTTTACCGTGTTCGGGTGACAGGCGCATGTGCCATGCGCCTCCGGAGGCGCTGCTATAAGGCAGCCAGGTCGGCCAGATGCTGGGCCATGCTGTCCATCGCGCCTACCGCATGCGTGGTGGTGAAGTACTCATGCCAGCCGGTAGCGGCAATGCCCGCCACCAGCGCATCGGCCTCCTCGCGGCCTGCGCAGCGCCAGACCGCATAGAACTGCTCATCGCTGCCGTGCGGTACGTCCGTGGCAATGCGGCCCATCGCCAGCGGCGTGGTGCGGGCTGGATCGAACTGCTGCATGCCGGCGCCGATTCGGGCGAAGAAGGCATTCCGCTGCTCGGGCGGAAGTGTGGTCCAGGCGGGCGTGGCGGTATAGAGCTCGATGAAGGTGTGCGACATGGTGGTTCTTCCTTGAGGTTTACGAGGTTGCGGGGTTGCCGGCCMGCGGCCGGCACTACCGGAGCGAGCGCAGTGCGCGTTTTCGGATGTAGGCGTTGGCGTCGCTGTGGCGCTCGTGCTGCCAACGAATGCACAGCTCGCGCAGCCACTGCGGCTGTGTCTTGCCGGCGTCATTGAGCCAGTTGCCGACAGAATCCTGCACATAGCGTTCCGGGTCGTCAGCCAGCGCTTCCAGCAACGCGGATGCATGCTCCGGGTGCTGCTTGAACAGCGTGATATGCGTGGCCCAGACGCCACGTGGGCGCAGCGCCTCGCAAGCGAAGCGACGCAGGTACGGCGATGCTTCCTGTGTCCACGGTTGAAGGCACTCAAGCGCCTGCATCGGTGCCGCAACGATGTCTGTGCGTAGCGCCAGCCACGCCCATTCGCGCACACCGAAGTGTGGGTCATCGGCCAGCGTGCGCATCTGCTGCAGCTTCTCTGCCAACGTTGCACGGGCATCGCTGCCGATCAGGTAGCAGGCCCATCCGCGCACGGTATCGGAGCTGTGATGCTGCCAGGGCGCAGGCGCGCCCTGCCCCGCCTCACGCAGCAGCTGCGCAGCCAGGGCCATGCGCAGCGTGATGCCCTTGGCTGAGGCATCCTGCATGCGTTGCAGCGCTTCCGGTGCAAGCGCAGGTGCCACCGCCTGCAGCAGCGCAGCGAAATCCACCGCCAGGCATTCGGCCAGATGGGTGGCGGGGGCACGGCCGGTGTTGAGTGCATGCAGGCGTTCCGCCGCGATCGCCGGGCTCATGCTGCAGGCTCTCGTCCAGCATCGGTGTGCTGCCAGACCTTGTGCAGCAATCGTGCCAGCTGCTGCTGTTCATCGGAGTCCAGACCATTGAACAGGCCACCGATCCACTGCGTGTGCTGGTCGAACAGCGTCTCGGCCAAGCGCCTACCCGGTCCGGTCAGTACGATCTGCAGGCGGCGGCCATCCTCGGCATCGCAGCGACGCTGCAGCAGCCCTTCGCGCTGCAGGCCATCGAGCAGGCCGCTGATGGTGGCGCGGGCCACGCCTGCGCGCTCGGCCAGCACGTGGGGCGGCAACGTGCCGCCGGCCCCATGCAACAGGAACAGCACGATGAAGCGACCCTCACTGAGCCCGTGTGGTGCCAGCCGGGTAGCGCAGTCGCGATCGATAGACGAGGACAACGAGAGCAGCTGGAAGCACAGGCGCAGCAGCGCGATGTTGGCGTGACCGCGTCGCTGCGCCTCATCCAGCAGGGCATGGTGCTTGGCTTCGATCATCTCGCGGAGAACATATGATTAGGCACCTAATCATATTTCATCCAGGTGACGGTGACTACCAGTCCATCGCCTTCGGCGCCGGCCCCGGATGCGACGGGAACAACGGCAGCACCTCTTCGGCCAGCTCCTGCAGCACATCACCGGCAGGACGCTCGGCGAACTGGATACCCAACGCCGCGTGATTCACACCCGCACGTTGCCATGCCTGCAGCAGGTCGATCAGGCCCTTGCGGCCGGTGCGCAGGGTATGGCCCCCTTGCAGCGGCGTGCGTGGATGTTCCGGGTCCTCCACCAGGTCGATCCATTCGTTGGTCATGTGCGGACGGAAGCCCGCTTCCGGGATCTGCGCGCGCCAGGCACGGATCTTCGCGGCCAGCCGCTGCGGGCCGGCCGCGTCGTGGGTGGCCTCGGGATAGGTCAGCCAGCCATCGGCATGCTGACCGATCCATTCCAGCGACTGGCGCGCACCGCCGGTGACGATCAGCGGAACACGGCCACTGACTGTAGGCGGCAGCAGCTGCACGCCCTGCTCTGCCCCGGCATGCGTCATCCGCCCATCCGTGCCCGGCTGCAGCCAACGGCGCATCTCGTTCATTGCGGTGGCGAAACGCTCTCCGCGTGCCGCGTGCTCCAGTCCATAGGTCGGGAACTCCAGCGGTCGATCACCGGACGCCACACCCATCACCAGTCGCCCACCGGACAGCTGATCGATCGATGCCGCCGCCTTGGCGAGATCAATCGGGTGGCGCAGGGGCAGTACCACGCTGCCGGTGGCCAGGGCGACGCGCTGCGTGCGCGCCGCCAGCCACGCAAGGTAGGTGAACGGGTCGAACAACTGGCCTGCATCACCGAACATCCGGTCGAACAGCGGCACGTCGCGCACCCATACCGCGGCAAAGCCGTGGCGATCGATCTGCTCCACCCACCGCGCCTGACCCTGCAGCACGCTCATGTCGCCCTGGTAGAAACGCAACGGCAGGTAGATGCCCAGGGTCAGTGCATCGGCACGGAACATGCGCTGGTAGCCGGGATGCGTGGCAAAGGTGGACGCCGACGCGCCAGGCATCGCAATGGAATCATTCATCAGCATGGCCTCCTTACGGACCGGTGGCCGGTTCGGGCAGCTGCACGCCACGCTGGACCGCAGGACGTGCAGCAACCCGCGCGTACCACGCATCCAGATGGCGATGCCGCGAAAAGTCGATGTCGATGATGCGGGCGATATGCAGCCAGCCGAAGTGAGCGATATCGGCGATCGAGTAGTGATTGCCAGCCAACCACTTACGCCCCTGCAGGCGCTGGTCGAGTACGGCGAACAGGTCGTCGCTCAGGCGGCGGTAGCGTTCGATCGCCGTAGTGTCCGGTGCTTGCGCGAAATGCTCGAAATGCACGCGCTGGCCGAGGATCGGGCCGACGCTGGCCGCATGGAACATCAGCCAGGTCAGCGTCTCCCAGCGTGCAGCTGGTTCGGAAGGCAGCAACGCATTGCCCTGTTCGGCCAGGTACATCAGGATCGCCGCCGATTCGAAAACAACGATGCCGCGCGCACGATCCTCCAGCACAGGAATGCGCCCATGCGGATTGAGCTGCAGGAAACCGGGATGGCGATGTTCGCCATCTACGATGCGTACGTGATGCAGGCGATAGGGAAGACCCAGCTCTTCCAGTGCGATGGTGGCCTTGAAGCCATTGGGTGAACTGTCGGAATACAGATGCAGCGAAGGTTCGTTCATGGGATTCCTGGACGGCGATGAGCGACGACACGCACCGGTCTTCAATGAAACTGACCGGGCGATGCGGAAACGGGCGCTGCAGCAGCCGTGCAACCAGTCTAGGAAGCGCTGGCGCGGGAGGGAAACGATGTCTCCTGCATGGGAAGTTGAGCGCAGCTCAACGTGAGCGGCAGGCGCGCGACAGCCTGCAGCACGCTCGATATGCTGTCGCGGCGCGGCGCGTGCCGACGCGGCTACAGGAGAATGGACATGGGTGCGGTACTGCCGCTGCTGGGCCTGCGGGCCTTCGTTGAAACCGGCCGCCATGGCAGCCTGACCGCTGCCGCCGAAGCGATGGGGTCACGCCCGGTGCGATCAGCCAACAACTGCGGCAACTGCAGGAACGGCTGGGTGGAGTCTGTTCGACCGCACCCGGCATGGCGTGGTGCTCAGTGCCGCAGGCGCTCGCGTATACCCGGAACTGCTGCAGGCCTTCGATAAGATCTCGCACAGCGTGCAGACCCTGGAGCGCTGGGAAACGCGGCGCACGCTGCACATCAGCGCGGCACCAAGCTTCGCCGCACAGTGGTTGGCGCCGCGATTGGGCGCGTTCAGTGCGTTGCATCCGCAGGTAGACGTGCAGCTGGACTCGAGCGCGGCGCTGGTCGACCTGCGCCGCGAGGGAGTAGACATCGCCATCCGCCACGGCCTGGGCCGCTACCCGGGGCTGCACGCTGAGCACCTGATGGCACCCGTGCTGCTGCCGGTGGCCAGTCCAGCGTTGTTGGCCGGCACACCGACGGTCAGCTCGGTACAGGATTGCCTGCAGCTGCCCTTGTTGCAGGACGCCGACCGCAGTGACTGGCGGCTGTGGTTCCAGGCACTGGATCTGCCCATCGATGAACGACTGGAGCGCGGCCCCGCTTTCGATGACGACCTGTTGCTGATCCGCGCAGCGGTGGCCGGGCAAGGTATCGCTCCGGTGCGCGACATCCATGCGGCCGAAGAGTTGGCCAATGGCCGGTTGCAGGTGGTGATAGACCGGCCCTGGCCACAGGCCTTCGCCTACTACGCGGTGACGCGTGCGGACTGCGAATCCAACGCTGCGATACCTGCTTTCATGACCTGGTTGCATGCAGCACTGATGACGCCGCAGGAAGCAGGCACACACGCCTCGCGGGACGCAGGATGAGCCGCTCGGAAAGCGATGCCATTGCAGGGCGCTGTGTCGCTGCGGCGGCAACCGGCCACAAAAAAACCCCGCCGTGCGGCGGGGTTTTTCATTACGGGGTGAAGCGGGGACTTAGAAGTCCATGCCGCCCATGCCACCCATGCCGCCCATGCCACCGGCGCCACCCATGGCCGGCTCGTCCTTCTTCGGAGCTTCGGCAACCATGGCTTCGGTGGTGATCATCAGGCCAGCGATCGAGGCAGCGTTCTGCAGGGCCGAACGGGTCACCTTGGTCGGGTCCAGGATGCCGAACTGCAGCATGTCGCCGAACTCGCCGGTGGCGGCGTTGTAGCCGAAGCTGCCGGTGCCTTCCTTGACCTTGTTGATGATGACCGACGGTTCTTCACCGGCGTTGGAGACGATTTCGCGCAGCGGGGCTTCCATCGCACGCAGGGCGATCTGGATGCCGTGGTTCTGGTCTTCGTTGGCACCCTTCAAGCCGGCCAGTGCGGTGACCGCACGGACCAGGGCAACGCCACCGCCCGGGACCACGCCTTCTTCAACGGCTGCACGGGTGGCGTGCAGGGCGTCGTCGACGCGATCCTTCTTTTCCTTCATTTCGATTTCGGTCGAAGCACCGACCTTGATCACGGCAACGCCGCCGGCCAGCTTGGCCACGCGTTCCTGCAGCTTCTCGCGATCGTAATCGGAGGAGGTGTCCTGGATCTGGGTCTTGATCTGGCCGACACGTGCGTCGACGGCAGCCTTGTCACCCACGCCATCGATGATGGTGGTGTTTTCCTTGGACACCTGCACCTTCTTGGCGCGACCCAGGTCCTTGATGGTGGCCTTTTCCAGCGACAGGCCCACTTCTTCGGAGATCACGGTGCCGCCGGTCAGCACGGCCATGTCTTCCAGCATCGCCTTGCGACGGTCGCCGAAACCCGGAGCCTTGACGGCCACGACCTTGACGATGCCACGGATGGTGTTGACCACCAGGGTGGCCAGCGCTTCGCCTTCGACTTCTTCGGCAACGATCAGCAGCGGCTTGCCGGCCTTGGCGACGCCTTCCAGCACCGGCAGCAGGTCACGCACGTTGGAGATCTTCTTGTCGTGCAGCAGGATGAACGGGTCATCCAGATCAGCGGTCTGCGACTGCTGGTTGTTGATGAAGTACGGGGACAGGTAGCCGCGGTCGAACTGCATGCCCTTGACCACGTCCAGCTCGTTGTCCAGGCCCGAGCCTTCTTCAACGGTGATCACGCCTTCCTTGCCGACTTCCTTCATCGCGTCGGCGATGATCTGGCCGATCGACTCGTCCGAGTTGGCCGAGATGGTGCCGACCTGGGCAATGGCCTTGTCGTCGGCGGTCGGCTTGGAGATGTTCTTCAGCTCGGCAACGGCGGCCACGACGGCCTTGTCGATACCGCGCTTGAGGTCCATCGGGTTCATGCCGGCGGCCACGGCCTTGGCGCCTTCGCGGATCAGGGCCTGGGCCAGCACAGTGGCGGTGGTGGTGCCGTCGCCAGCGTCGTCGTTGGTGCGGGAAGCAACTTCCTTCACCATCTGCGCGCCCATGTTCTCGAACTTGTCAGCCAGTTCGATTTCCTTGGCGACGGACACGCCGTCCTTGGTGATGGTCGGCGCGCCGAAGCTCTTTTCCAGCACGACATTGCGGCCCTTCGGGCCCAGGGTGGCCTTGACGGCATTGGCGAGAACGTTGACGCCGCGCACCATGCGCGAACGGGCGTCTTCACCGAAACGAATATCCTTGGCAGCCATTGCAGTTACCTCATTGGTAGCGCCGGGCCAGGCCCGGCGGCTGGGTGTTTGGAATCAGGGGATGAAGCAGGTCGCGCCGAGGCTCAGCCGATGACGGCGAGCACGTCGTCTTCGCGCAGGACCTTGTACTCGACGCCTTCGCTCTTGTACGAGCTGCCGGCGTACTGGCCGTAGATGACCTTGTCGCCAACCTTCAGCGACGGCGCACGCACGCTGCCGTTGTCCAGCGGCTTGCCCGGACCGACGGCCACGACTTCACCCTTGGTGGACTTTTCCTTGGCCGAATCCGGAATGACGATGCCACCGGCGGAGATTTCGTCGGCTTCGATCGGCTTGACCACAACGCGGTCGTGCAGCGGCTTGATGCTCATGAGAGACCTCTTAAGTTATTGATTGGTCTGAAAAAGTCTGGCGATGTTAGCACTCACCCCAGGTGACTGCCAGCATTGCTCGCGAAAAAGCCCGACGAATCGGGAGCAGGACAGAGATGGAGCTGGCCCCGGACCTTTCAAGGCCGCTCGCAGAAAAAATTTCGTCGGGGCCACGCCTGCACGGGGGGCCTTGCATGAAGACGTTCAGTCCGGTGAAACGCGTCTTTCGCTTTCCTGCGCCCTCGACTTTTGGTGACCCGTGTCGCACTGTCAGATATCTGACGTTCATTTACGACAAAGTGTCACTGGATCGGCCTTAGGCTCGGCCGCGCATTCCCAATCACAAGGAGTTGTCGATGCGATTGCTGTCCCCGCTTGCCGCCGCCTGCCTGCTGGCGCTGGCCGCCGCGCCGGCCCAGGCCGAGGTCTTCATCAACGAACTGCACTACGACGACAGCACCGCCGCCGGTGACGTCGGCGAAGCGATCGAAGTCGTAGCCACCGCCGGTGAGGACCTGTCCGGCTATCGGCTTTACCTCTACAACGGCAGCAATCCTTCCGCCGCCACGGTCTACGCCAACAACCCGGTCCCGGCCGGCACCGCCGCCAGCTGCGGCAGCGCCACCCTGGCCGTGGTCAGCTACCCGACCAACGGCCTCCAGAACGGCCCGAACGACGGCATCGCGCTGGTCGATGCCAACGGCAAGGTGGTCCAGTTCCTCAGCTACGAGGGCGCCATCACCGCCTCCGGTGGCCCTGCCGCCGGCATGACCAGCCAGAACATTCCGGTGGCCGAGACCAACAGCACGGCGCCAGGCACCTCGCTGCAGCTGACCGGCAGCGGCAGCCAGTACGCCCACTTCACCTGGGCCGAGTCTGCCGGGCAGACGTTCGGCCGCTGCAACAACGGCCAGACCTTCAGCGGCGGTGGCACCCCGGGCCCGAACACCCCGCCGTCGGTGTCCACCACCACCCCGGCACAGGGCAGCAGCACCTTCCCGGCCGCGGCCGATCTGGAAGTGGTGTTCAGCGAAACCGTGAACCTGGCCAGTGGTGCCTTCGCGCTGAGCTGCGGCACTTCCGGCAGCGTGCCGCTGACCTTCCCCGCCAGCGGGCGCAGCGTGAAGCTGTCCACCAACACCGCGCTGGTGGCCGGTGAAGCCTGCCGCTTCGACATCCGCGCCGCGCGCATCACCGACCTGCAGGGCGCACACCCGGCCGCCGACAGCCGTATCGCGTTCACCGTGGCCAGCACCGGCGGCAATCCGGACCCCGGCAACCCCGGCGTGCCGGCCGGTTACTACTCCAAGGTCAACACCAGCAGCCCCAGCCAGCTGCGCTGCTCGCTGCACGCCACCATCAAGGGCCACACCGCCTACCCATACAGCGGCTCGGGCACCAGCACCTGGACCATCCTGGAGATCGCCGACGAAGACCCGAACAACAGCGGCAGGATCCTGGATGCGTACCGCAACCGGAGCTACGCCAAGGTGACCGACCGCGCCGGCAGCGGCGGCGGCCTGAAGTACAACCGCGAGCACACCTGGCCGAACTCGCTGGGTTTTGCCAGCACCACCGGTGACAAGGGCCTGCCGTACGCGCCGTACACCGACACCCACATGCTGTACCTGACCGACGCGCAGTGGAACGCCGACCGTGGCAACAAGCCCTTCGGCAAGTGCGATGCCAGCTGCGGCGAGCGTGCCACCGAGGCCAACAACGGCCAGGGCGGGGGCAGCGGCGGTTATCCGGGCAACTCCAACTGGGTGCGCACGCCGGACGGCAACACCGGCACCTTCGAGGTGTGGGGCAAGCGCAAGGGCGACATGGCGCGTGCGGTGCTGTACATGGCGATCCGCTACGAGGGCGGCAAGGACGCGGCCACCGGCCAGTCCGAGCCGGACCTGGAGCTGACCGACGACCGCAGCAAAATCGTCAAGACCAGCAGCTCGCCGGCCTACATGGGCCTGCTGTCGACGCTGATCGACTGGCACCTGTCCGACCCGCCGGATGATGCCGAGCGTGCGCGCAATGACGTGATCTACAGCTTCCAGGGCAACCGCAACCCGTTCATCGACCACCCCGAGTGGGCGACCCCGGGCCTGTTCACCTCGGCCAAGCCGGCGACCTGCCAGCTGGCCAACTAACCGCGCAACGCAGCGGTCCATCGCCGCCGCCGGGCCCTGACCCGGTGGCGGCCCTATACTCGACGGCCATGTCGACCGTCGATCCCGTCCTGCTGCTGTTGACCACCTGCCCGGACCGGGCCAGTGCCGAGCGCATCGCGCACGCGCTGGTCGGCGAGCGCCTGGCCGCGTGCGTGACACGCCTCGAGGGCGCACAGTCGACCTACCGCTGGCAGGGCGAGGTGACCACCGACGCCGAGCTGCAGCTGCTGGTGAAAACCACCGCACGCCGCGTCGATGACGCGATTGCCCGGATCGTCGAACTGCATCCGTATGAACTTCCGGAGTGCATCGCGGTCGAAACCCGGGCCGGCCTGCCGGCGTATCTGGATTGGATCCGGGCACAGACCCGGGAGGACACTGATTGAAGACTCTGTTTGCGCGTGGCGCTGCCTTGTGCGCCCTGTTGTGGCTCTCGCTGCCGGCTTCTGCACTGGATGAGAAGGACCTGCTGCCGGTGGACCAGGCGTTCGCGCTGACCGCCACCGCCCCCGAGCGCGGCCAGGTGCAACTGCAGTTCAAGATCGCACCGGGCTATTACCTGTACCGCCACCGCACCAGCGTCAAGGCCGACCCAGCGTTCAATGCCGGCGCGCTGCAGATGCCCAAGGGCGACAAGCACCACGACGATTTCTTCGGTGAGGTCGAAACCTATCGCGAGCGCCTGCAGGCCACCCTGCCCGGCACGCCGACCGAGGGCGCCGGCACCATCAGCCTGGAAGTGCGTTACCAGGGCTGCGCCGATGCCGGTGTGTGCTACCCGCCGCAGAAGCGCGTGGTGCAGGTCACCCTGCCGGGCGCCGGTGCGGCGTCCGCGCCGCCTGCCGCGCGTAGCAGTGCCGCCAGCCCGTTCAACAACCCGCTGGCCGGTGCCGGCAACCGCGGCGGCCTGCGCCTGCCGGGCGCCGCCAGCAACAGCCAGGCGCTGCCGCTTCCTTCGGAGCAGGCGTTCGGCTTCGACGCCATCGCCAGCGACGGCAACACCCTGCTGCTGCGTTTCAGCCCGGCGCCGGGCTACTACCTGTATCGCGACCGCACCTCACTGAAGCTGGAAGGCAGCACCGGCGTGCTGGCCGACAAACCGCGCTGGCCGGCCGCACAGTCGCATCGCGATGAGCACTTCGGCGATGTCTCGGTGTATTTCAACCAGGTGGAAGTACCGCTGCCGCTGCGCCGCTCCGTTGCCGACGCGGTGGACGGCACCCTGGTGGTGACCTTCCAGGGCTGCCAGACCGATGGCATCTGCTACCCGCCGATGACCCGCCGGGTGAAGCTGTCGATCCCGGCCGGCAAGATCAGCGCCAGCGCCGACCAGGCACTGCCGCGCAACGAGGTGATCAGCCCGCTGGCCGGTGCCGCAGCTGCACCGCGCGAAGCCGCAAATGGTGCTCCGCTACGCCTGCTGCCTACCGTACCCAACACCGATGCTGCCACCGCACTTGCCGGGAGCCCTGCGGGTGCCGCCGCCGGCAGCGGATTCGCTGCTGATGCGCGTGGTGACAACGCGCTGCGCACGCGCCCACCGGCGACTACGCCGAATTCCGACCGTTCGTTCCTGTGGGTCCTGCTGCTGGCACTCGCGGGCGGCCTGGTGCTGAACCTGATGCCCTGCGTGCTGCCGATCCTGTCGCTGAAGGTGCTGAGCCTGGCACAGAGCGGCGAAAGCCCGCAGCGTGCGCGCAGCCATGCGCTCTGGTACACGCTGGGCGTACTGGTCGCGTTCGCGGTGATCGGCGCTTTGATGGTCGGCCTGCGCGCGATCGGCAACGCCGTCGGCATCGGCTTCCAGCTGCAGCACCCGGGCGTGGTGGCGGCACTGGCCTACATCATGTTCGCGGTGGGCCTGAGCCTGTCCGGTGTATTCACCCTCGGCGGCGGCATCGGCAACCTGGGCCAGTCGCTGGCCAGCCGCAGCGGCCCGGCCGGTGATTTCTTCACTGGTGCGCTGGCCTGCGTGGTCGGCAGCGCCTGCGTCGGCCCGTTCATGGGGGGCGCGATCGCCTACGCGTTCATTGCGCCGCCGCTGAAGGCGATGACCGTGTTCCTGTTCCTCGGCCTGGGCCTGGCCCTGCCGTTCCTCTTGATCGGTTTCGTGCCGGCGCTGGCCCGCCGCCTGCCCAAGCCGGGCCCGTGGATGGAAACGCTCAAGCATGTGCTGGCCTTCCCGATGTACGCCACCGCGCTGTGGCTGCTGTGGGTACTGGGCAAGCAGCGTGGCGTGGACGGCATGGCGCTGGTGCTGGGTGGCCTGCTGCTGCTCGCCTTCGGCCTGTGGCTGTTCGAGCGCAATCGCTGGACCGGCTCGCGCGCGGTGACCCTGCTGGGCGTACTGCTGGCAATCGGGGCACTGGTGCCGGCCTGGGGCGTGACCCAATTGGCCGCACCGGCGCGCGCCGCGCAGGTGGCCAGCGACAATGTGGTCGAATATTCACCGCAGCTGCTGGACCGCTTGCGTGCCGACAACCGCGTGGTGTTCGTCAACATGACCGCCGACTGGTGCGTGAGCTGCAAGGCCAACGAGCGCGCAGTGCTGTCGCGGCCGGAGTTCAAGGACCTGCTCAAGCGCACCAACGCGGTCTACATGCGCGGTGACTACACCAACGTGGACCCGCAGATCACCACCTTCCTGGAAGAGCACAAGGCTGTGGGCGTGCCGCTGTACGTGGTGTACGGCCCCGGTGCACCACCGACCGTGCTGCCAACCCTGCTGACCCAGGCCGTGGTCGAGGAAGCGCTGCTGCGCACCGCGCGATGAAGTGGCAACGGCCAGCGCTGCTGTGGACAGCGGTGCTGGCCGCCGGCCTTGGCCTGTGGGCCGGGCATCGATTGGCGCCGGCGCCGGCCGCGCCCAAGGCCGTTCCGGCGGCGCCCGCTGTGGCGGCTGCGGCACCCGCCCTGCAGGTCGGCGACAGCCTGCCGGCACTGTCGCTGCCCGATCTTGAAGGCCAACCGTTGGACCTGCGCCAGCGCTTCGCCGGCCGCCCGCTGCTGGTCAATGTCTGGGCCAGCTGGTGCGGCCCATGCGTGGAAGAGATGCCCGAGCTTGCCCGCTTCGCCCATGCGCAGGGCGACGACGGTGTGCAGGTGCTGGGCTTGGCGCTGGATACCCCGGAAGACGTGCGCCGCTTCCTGCTGCAGGTGCCGGTGGACTATCCCATCGTGATCGAGACCCCGGGACCACGCGATGCCAGCGTGCAGCTGGGCAATTCACGGGGTCTGCTGCCGTACAGCGTTCTGTTCGACGCGCAGGGGCGGATGGTCAAGGCGAAGCTGGGGCCGTTCGCCCGCGGCGAGATCGAACGCTGGGTGAAGTGAGGGTGTTTTTTGCAGGGCTTGCAGCCCTGCACCCTGCTCAGTGCAACGGCAACAGCCAAAGCCAAAGCCAAAGCGGGCATTCCGTGGGATGGCGGGGCACTGTGGGTGGTCAGGACACGCCGTAAACCCATCCATGGGGGCTCGATGGCGCCATCCATGGCGCCAACGGTCCTGACCGCCCACACCGCCCCACCCCCCGACAGATCCCCGCGGCGGCTGTTGGTGGGTGCCGACCGTAGGTCGGCACCCACCAAAGCAGAACGCCGTTCCGACAGATCGCGGAAAACTGTTGAAGACGGGGTGGGTCCGGTTGAGGGGGCGTGAGCCGCATGCGTGCGGCGACCGAGCTTACATGTACGTACTTGCAGCGTCCCCCTCAACCGGACCCACCCCGCCAACCTACGGATAGCCAGCTTTTGACGTTGACGTTGCTCCGGCTTGTAGCGGGTGCAGGGCTGCAAAGCCCTGCAACAAAACCCTCCTTGACCGTAGCCCGTCCGCCCCGGAGAATTCCGCGACTAATTCTCATTTGCTGTTGCGCAGGATGCGGGCGGCAGCCTTTCGGGCCCTCCTCCTTCGATGTTCAAGAACGTCCTGTTCCATCTGCACTGGCTGCTAGGCATCACCGCCGGTGCCGTACTGGCCGTGATGGGCCTCAGCGGCGCCGTGCTGTCCTTCGAGGATGAACTGCTGCGTGCAGCCAATCCTGGCTTCGCAGAAATCGCCGAGCACCACGCCGACGGCCAACACCCGCTGGCGCTCAGCGAGCTGATGCCTCTGCTGCAGACCGGCAGTGACCGCCCACTGCAACGCCTGCGCATCGACGCCACCGGGCAGCGACCCTCGGTTGCGCGCTTTGCCGGTGGCAAGCAGCACTGGGTGTACTTCGATCCGTACAGCGGCGAGCGCTTCAGTGCCCTGCGGGGACAGGCCTTCTTCGATTTCGTCGAAGACCTGCATCGCCACCTCGCCGCCGGCGAGCGCGGTAAATGGATCACCGGCAGCTGCGCCATCGCTCTACTGTTCTTCACCCTGTCCGGCCTGTACCTTCGCTGGCCCCGCCGCTGGTGGCACTGGCGCAGCTGGCTGGCAGTGGAATGGAAGCGCAGTGGCCGCGGCTTCCTGTGGAGCCTGCACTCGGTGGTCGGCACCTGGGTGCTGTTGATCTACCTGATGAGCGCACTGACCGGCCTGTGGTGGTCGTTCGACTGGTACCGCAGCGCCGCCAACACCCTGCTGGGCGTCGCACCGGCCGCCAAGCACAAGGTCGCCACCGGTGCCGCCCTGAACCTGGAGCGCATCGAAGCCACGCTGTATGCACTGCCTGGCGTGCGCACCGGCTACATCGACCTGCGCCTGCCGGAGAAGCCCGGGCAGGTACTGAATGTGCGCGTGATGGCCGGTGATCCGTCGCAGCGCGGCGGCCAGCATGACCGCGCGCATGATCTGCTGCAGCTCGACCCGGGCACGGGTGCCACGCTCGATGCCCGCCCCTACGCGCGCCAGGGCGCCGGCGCGCAGCTGGCCACCAGCGTATTCGCGCTGCACTCCGGCAGCTACTTCGGCGTGCCCGGGCGTGTCGTGGTGATGCTCAGCAGTTTGGGCATGAGCCTGTTCTTCATCACCGGCTGGATGCTCTACCTGGACCGCCGACGCAGCCAGCGCGCCGCGCGTGGCCTGCGCCAGTCGCTGCCAGCAACGCCTGCCGATGGCGGTGGCACGCCGTGGCTGGTGGTGCATGCCAGCCAGAGCGGACTGGGCGAACAACTCGCATGGCGCGCGGCCGCGCAGCTGCAGGCTGCTGGCCATGCGGTGCAGGTGCTGCCACTGGCCCATGTCGATACGGCGCAGCTGGCGTGCACCACGCAGGCACTGTTCGTGCTGAGCACCTTCGGCGACGGCGAGCCACCGGATGCCGCGCGGGGTGCTGCGCGACGGCTGCTGGCACAAGCACCCGATCTGTCGGGCCTGCAGTTCGGACTGCTCGCCCTCGGTGACCGCCAGTACCCGCATTACTGCGGCTTTGGCCGCCAGGTCGATGACTGGCTGCTGGGCAACGGTGCGCGTGCGCTGTTCGATCGCATCGATGTCGATGCCGCTGCGGTACCCGCACTGCGCCAGTGGCAGCAGCAGCTGGGCGCGCTGTCCGGCATCGTCACCGATGACAGCGTGCTGCCGGCCGCCACGCAGATGCACGAGTGGCGCCTGCTCGGCCGCGATCGTCTCAACCCGGGCAGCGTCGGCGGTGCGATCTGGCGCATCCGTCTTGCGGCACCGGCCGAGGTGCAGTGGCAGGCGGGCGACATCCTGCATATCGCCCCCCGTCACAACGCACGGCATGCCAGCACCGTGTTGAATGCACATGGGCTGGATCCACTGCAGCCGCTGCTGGCCGACGGCGCTGCACGCACGCTGCTGGCGTTGGCCAGCGAACGCGAACTACCCGATGCCGATGCCGCACTGGCGGTGCAGGACCCATGCCTGTGGCTGGCCGGATTGCCGATGCTGCCCGGACGCGAATACTCCATCGCTTCATGCCCCGACGATGGCGCGGTGGAACTGGTGGTGCGCCTGGTACAGGACGAGGCAGGTCGCGCCGGGTTGGGCTCGGGTTGGCTGTCGTTGCATGCACCGATCGGTGCCAGCATCGTCGCCCGCGTGCACCGCAATCCCGGATTCCACCGTGTGGCCGGCGTACCGATGGTGCTGATCGGCAACGGCACTGGCATCGCCGGCCTGCGCAGCCTGCTGCGTGAAGCCGCCCATGCGGGAGAGCACGGGCACTGGCTGCTGTTTGGTGAACGCCAGCGTGCGCACGATTTCCTGTTCGCCGACGAGATCGAGGCCTGGCAGGCCAGCGGTCATCTTGCGCGGGTGGACCTGGCGTTCTCGCGCGATGGCGAAGGTGGTTACGTGCAGGATCACCTGCATGCAGCCGCAGACGCGCTGCGCGAGTGGATGCAGCGTGGTGCGGTGATCCATGTCTGCGGCTCGCTGCAGGGCATGGCCGAAGGCGTGGACCAGGTGCTGCGCGCTGCGCTGGGCGATGATGTTGTGGAAGCGCTGCTGGAAAACGGGCGCTACCGCCGCGACGTGTATTGATTCCTGCCTCCGAACGCTGGCGTGAGCCGAGCATGGGCTCGGCTCTACAGTGTTCCTGCAGCCGATGTAGAGCCGAGCCTACGCTCGGCTGATTCCCGGCCAGCCGACAAGGAACCGCAGGCTAGGCCGCCGCAGCGCGCGCCTGTGGCATCGACTGCAGACGGAACGCGCCCACCGCTTCGGCCAGCGCATGCACCTGCGCCTGCATCTGCGCTGTCGAAGCACCAGCCTCTTCCACCAGGCTGGCGTTGCGCTGGGTACTGGCCTCCATCTGCACGATGGTCTGGTTCACCTGGGCGATGCCGGCATGCTGGTCCTGCGACGCGCTGCGGATACCGGCCAGCAGATCCGCCAGCTGCTGCACGCTGCCGACAATCTCGCCCATCGTGGTGCCGGCCTGTTCGGCCTGCTGGTTGCCCTGGCCCACACGCGCCACCGAATCCTCGATCAATCCCTTGATCTGCTTGGCAGCCTCTGCACTGCGCTGGGCCAGCAGGCGTACTTCGGCCGCCACCACGGCAAAGCTGCGGCCCTGCTCGCCCGCGCGTGCAGCCTCCACGGCCGCGTTGAGCGCAAGGATGTTGGTCTGGAAAGCGATGCCATCGATCAGCTGGGTGATATCGCCGATCCGGCGTGATGCCTCGCTGATGCCATGCATGGTCGCCACCACCTGGCCGACCGCCTCACCACCGCGATGCGCCACCTCAGCAGCGCCCTTGACCAGCGCATCGGCACGCCCCGCCGCATCCGCGTTGCGACCCACCGTATCGGTCAGCTCATGCATCGATGCGGCAGTCTCCTCCAGGTTGGCCACCTGTTGTTCGGTGCGCTGCGAGAGGTCGTGATGGCCGGCAACGATCTCGCCAACACCGGTATCGAGGCTGGCGGTTGCGTGCTGGATGCGGGTGACGATGCGGCCGAGCTGAGCGACGGTGGCATTGGCATCGTCGCGCATGCGCGCGAACACCCCCTGCAGTTCACCCTCCATGCGTACGCTGAGGTCACCGCTGGCCAGCGCGGCCAGCAGTGCCTGCAGGTCGCCGAGGTTGGTTTCAAAGGTGGCAAGCAGGCGATTGATGCTGGTCGACAGGGTAAGAACGAAGCCCTGCTTGCCCTCCAGCGCGATGCGCCCGTGCAGGTCACCGTAAGCAGCGGCGTCGACCAGCGCGGCCACTTCGGTTTCCAACAGGGTTTCCAGCGCACGGCTGCGCCATTCCACCGCCACGCCAAGGAACTGACCTTCGTCGATGATGGCGTTGGCGATCAGCTGGTAGCGCACCCCTGCATGCCCGATCTCGCGCTCCTCACGTTGGCGCACGCTGGCCAGGTTGCCCAGCACTGGATGCAGGCGTGCCGCGTCGCTGCCCACCAGCTCTTCGATCTGGCGCTCGAGCTGCAGCAGCAGTGCCGGGTTGGCGTAGGCGACCTGCCCTTCCGCATCGATCACCATCAGCCCGGTCTGCGCGCTGTCCAATGCCTGTCGCACACGGGTGTTGCCGCGCGCCACCGCACGCTCGGTCTCGATGCGCGTGCGCAGGCGCTGCTGCATGTCGACCAGCCGCTGGGCCAGCTGGCCGATTTCATCGTTGACGTTGTAGATGCGCAGGGTGGTGTCCAGGCGATCGTCGGCGATGTCGCTGGCGAAACGCAGGGTGTCCTGGATCGGCTGGCGCACCGCGCGCAGGACCAGGACCAGGCTGGTGATCAGTACACCAGCAACCAACAGCAGCGTGAGTGCGAACAGCACGCTCATGGTGCGCGCACCGGCCTGCTGGCGCGCCTGCGCCTTGGCCAACGCCGCCACCTGCGCCTGCTGGAAGGCGGCCAATGCCGGCGCGACGCCAGCAGCGGTATCCAGCAGCGACTGCGCCTCCACGTCCAGGCCGACGCGGGCGGCGGTGTAACCCAGCAGGGCGCCCTGATAGCCCTCCATCCCGCCACGCAGGGCATCCTGCACATCGGTAGGCAGGCCGGCCAGCGCGAGATCGAACGGCAGCTTCTCCTCGCTGGCACGGTCGGCGTGGGTGGAATCACCATCGAGCAGCAGCAGTGCCTCCTGCCTCCGCATCTTCTGCAGGGACAGCGCCAGCGACGGCCGCTGCAGCGCATCCACCTGTACCTGCAGGGTATCGGCGGCCTGCTGCAGCTGCGCGGCGAGGCCGGCATCACCACGACCCATCTCGTCGACACGTTCGAACAGGGCGGCCACACCCTGCGAGAACGCGTCGGCGGCTTCGGTCAGCGCCTGCAGGGCCTTGCGCCGGCCAGCATCCATCGGCGTCGCGCGCAGCGCCTGCAGATCGGCCTGCAATGCCTTCTGCGTGGCCAACAGCTGTGCGCGGTCAGCATCATCGAAACTGCGTGCATACTGGGTCTGCAGGCGACGCGCTTCGGCCACCCGCGTGGACAGGCTGGCGGCCAGATCGCTGCCGCGCTGGTAGCTGGCCTGGCTGCGTGCAGCCAGTGCGTTGGCATGGCCAGTCCAGGCGTAGACAGCGGCGATCGCCACCAGGCCCAGGCCACAGACCCACAGGGTCGCCTTGAGCTTGTTGGCCACGCTGAGCCGATGCGGCTGCAGCCAGCGCAGCAGCCCGGGGGATGCCGAGAGCAACGCAGCAAGGCGCGTGCGCAGGGACCGGAGGTGGGGGACAACGGCCGACATGACAGACTCCAGGCGGAAAGACGCACCTGTATCGGCCGGATTCAGGGCAACTTTAGCGCTTTCTTCGCCCGGGCCCCCCGTCGCGGGTGGACGCGGCCTTTGTACCGGGTGCAGACGACGGGGGCATGACACGGGCGCCGCGCTTGACCTCAACCCCGGTTGGGGGAGCAAAGTGGACCTCCCTCCCCCGCCCGGTGCCGCCATGACGACGCTTGATGTCCCGCGCTACCTGCAACGCCTGCAGCTGGATGCGCCGCCACCACTGACCCTGGCCGGACTGACCCTGCTGCAGCAGCGCCACAACGCGCTGCTGCCGTTCGAGACCCTCAGCTGCCTGCTGCGCGACGCGGTGCCGATCGACCTGGAAAGCGTGCAGCGCAAACTGCTCGACGACCGTCGCGGCGGCTACTGCTTCGAACTCAATGGCGGCCTGCTGGCCCTGCTGCAGGCCCTGGGCTTCGATGCGCAGCCGCTCAGTGCACGTGTACTGCTGGCCGCACAGGACAGCGAGCTGACCGCACGGACCCATCTGCTCCTGCGCGTGCAGGTGGACGGCGACGACTGGCTGGTGGACGCCGGATTCGGCAGCCTGACCCCGACCGTGCCACTGCGCCTGCACGATGCGCAACCGCAGGCCACCCCGCACGAGCGCTATCTGCTGCAGCGCCTGCCCGAGGAGGGCGACTTCGTGCTGTCAGCCGAATCCAGCGATGGCTGGCGGGCGATGTACCGCTTCGATCTGCAGGTGCCTGCACCGATCGACAACGTGGTGGGCAACTGGTACGTGTGCACGCATCCGGATTCGAGCTTCCCCGGCCAGCTGCGCGCCTCTCTGACCGGACCGGACTGGCGCCGCACCATCGGCAGCGGCAACTACACCGAGTACCGGCCCGGGCAGGCGCCCGACAAGCGCCCGCTGCACGATGTCGGCGATGTGCGCGAGGTGCTGCAGCAGCGTTTCGGCATGCAACTGCCCGACGACCCACGACTGGACCCGGCGATCAACGACTGGCTGCAGCGCTCACGTGCCGCGATCTTGTAGAGCCGAGCCCATGCTCGGCTGAGCTTGGGCGGCTGGGCCAACAGCAGCCGAGCGTGGGCTCGGCTCTACAGAACCACCCGGGCCTGCAGCGCGATGCGGTTGCCTTCGCTGTCGCGGATCTCGGCCACGCGCCATTCGCCTGCATCGGCTGGACCGAAGCGCAGTTCGGCACCTGCCTGCAGCGCGCGCGAGAGGCTGGCACCCAGGTCGTCCACGCCGATGTAGATGCGCGCGCCCTGCTCGGAGGGCCGGTAGTCCGCGCCTTGCACCAGCGCCATGCTGGCGCCGCCCGCGTCGTCGGCGAACGGCAGGTACGCCATCCGGCAGTCGTGCAACAGGATCGGCTCGTCCACGTCCACCTGCAGCCATTGCTGGTAGAACCCGATGGCACGGGCCAGGTCACTGACAGGGATCTCAACGTGCAGGATCGGGTTCATGCTTTTTCCTGATGCCGGCAACTCAGATGATGCGCAGGGTAATCGCCTTCAGCACCGCGCGGGTGCGGTCGCGGGTACCGAGCTTGTCGAGGATGGCCGAGACATAGTTCTTCACCGTACCCTCGGCCAGGAACAGGCTGCGCGCAATCTCCTTGTTGCTGTAGCCACCGGCCAGCAGGCGCAGGATCGCCACTTCCCGCTCGCCGAAGGTGTCGGTGGGCGGTGCTTCGTCATGGAAGCGGTAGCGGGCGCGCACCGGCTCGGTGCTGACCGGCAGCAGCAGGGTCTCGCCGGCGGCAACGCGCTCGATCGCCTCGCGCAGGTCGGCCGGTGCCGCGTCCTTGAGCAGGAATCCCTGAGCGCCTGCCTCGCTGGCGCGCAGCAGCAGATCACTCTCATCGAAGGTGGTCAGCAGCAGCCATGGCGTGGCGTCGCCGCGTGCGCGCAGTTGTCGCAGCGCCTCGATGCCATCCATCCCGGGCATCCGGATGTCACTGAGCACGACGTCCACGCGCTGGGTGGACAGCGCATCCAGCAGCGCTTGGCCGTCTTCGGCTTCCAGCATCACGTCCACGCCCAGGCCCTGCAACAGCGCGCGCAGGCCCGCGCGGACCAGCGCCTGGTCGTCGGCCAAGGCAACACGGATCGCGCCGCCGCTCATGCCGGCACCCAGGCAGTCAGATGCATGCCGCCCTGTGCGGTGCGGGCCAGTTCCAGCTGGCCGCGTACCGCCGCCAGACGCTCGCGCATGCCGGCGATGCCGTTGCCCTCGCGGATACGTTCGGCGCGCTGGCCGTCATCACGTATATCGATGCGCAACCGGGAGTCCTCTTCGTTGATCGTCAACCAGACGGTGTCTGCGTTGCCGTGCCGGGCGGCATTGGTCAGCGCTTCCTGCACCAGGCGCAGGACGGTCTCTGCCAGCAGCGGGTCGGTCACGCGTACGCCCTCGCCGATGCGCAGTTGCAGCGACGGGCGCGGGAACGGAGCAGCCAGCGCGTGCAGTGCGGTCGCCAGATCGAGGCCGCGGTCGTCGCGCATCGATTGCACCACCTGACGGATGTCGGCCAGCAGCTCACCGGCCAGCTGCTCGGCCAGCACCAACCCTTCGCGCCCTGCCAGCACGGGTTCGGCTGCAAGCGCACGCAGGTTCAAGCGCATCGCGGTGAGTTTGTGGCCGGCCACATCGTGCAGTTCGCGCGCCAGGCGCAGGCGCTCGGCATCGCGTGCGCTGTCGGCCAGCAGCGCACGCGTGGCCAGAAGATCGGCATTGACGCGGGCCAGGTCGTCACGGGCCAACGCGGTGCTGCGTGCGTAGTGCGCGGTCAGTGCGGCGAACGCCTGGAAGCCGCCATACAGCAGCACCACCAGCAACGGCTGGGTGAAGCCACTGTGGCGAAGCACGAGATACATGGCGAGGTTGGCCACCAGTGCAACACCCAATACAAAGCGCGGTGGCCAATGCTCGGCCAGCTGCGCCACCAGCACCACCAGCAGTACCGGTGCGGTTCCGGTGCGCGGCTGCAGGGCGACCAGCGCGATCGCCAGCACGGCCTGCAGCACTGCGGCCACCGCGCGCGCGCGGGTCTGCATGGCCACCCACCCGTGCACCACGAACAGCAGCAGGAACGTACCGAGCAACCCCTGGCTGGGGCCGGCAACGGGGCCCTGCACGCCGAATGACAGGCCCACCACCAGCACGGTGACCAGACCGGCGAGGCTGAGGGGACGCAACAGGTGACGGAACAGGCTGGGCATGACCCGATGCTGACGGCCGCGACTGCAGCCGGCAATGGGTCCAACGCAGAAAGTGACTTCTGGCACGTCGAATCGATGACCACTGGCCCTGAACCCGGCGCTGTGCCCCGCGCAGACTGGCTGCACACCGCAGCACACCACCACGTCCTTTTCCGGAGCCACTGCCATGATCCGCACCGCCCTGCTCAGCACCGCCCTGACTACCCTGTCCCTGGCCGGCAGTGCCCACGCCGCCGACCTGGCCCTGACCGTGCACGACGTCCGCGTGCAGACCGGCACCCTGCGCGTTGCGCTGGTCGACAGCGCTGCCGCCTGGGACGGCAAGGCCAAGCCCGTGCAGGCCCAGCAGGCGGCGCCCAGCGGCGACAGCGCCCACTTCACGTTCAAGGGCGTGCCGGCCGGCAGCTATGCCGTGCTGCTCACCCACGACGAGAACGACAACGGCAAGCTCGACACCAACCTGGTCGGCATGCCGGTGGAAGGCTACGGCTTCAGCAACAACCCGCAGGTGATGCGCAAGCCGACCTTCGACGAGGCGCGCGTCGACGTGCCGGCCGCCGGCGCTGCCATCGACATCACCCTGCGCTGATTCCTGCATTCAGACCCGAGGCCATCATGGACCGTCGCCGCTTCCTCCGTACCCTGCTCAGCAGCAGCGCCTGCCTGGCCCTGGGTGCCACTGCGCTGCGCAGCACTCCCGCCTTCGCCGGCGACCCGGCGCGGTTCGCGCAGGGCATGCAGGAACACCCATGGCTGCTCGGCTGGCGCAGCGTCGGCAGCGAAAGCCTCGGCCCGGCCACCGTGCAGTTGCAGGGAAAGCTGCCGTCAGGCCTGGCCGGTACGCTGTACCGCAACGGCCCCGCGTGGACCGAGCGCGATGGCTTCCGCTACGACCACTGGTTCGATGGAGACGGCATGGTGCATGGCTGGCGCTTCAATGGTGATGGCAGCCTGACCCATCACGGGCGCATGGTCGCCACGCCGAAATTCACCCGTGAACAGAAGGCCGACCGCTTCCAGTACCCGGCGGCCGGCACCAGCGTTCCCGGTGCACTGGCGGTGCGCAACAACGATGATGCCAACGTGGCCAACACCTCGGTGACGATGATCAACGGCCACCTGTTCGCGCTGTGCGAATCCGGCTCGGCGTTCGAGGTGGACCCCGATTCGCTGAAGACCCTCGGCCCGGTCACCTGGCGTCCGGACCTGGCGGCGCTGCCGTTCTCGGCGCACCCGTTGACCGACCGCGACGGCACCCTCTGGAACTTCGGCTCGATCAGCCTGATGGGGGGCCATGGCCTGCTGGTCTGGCACATCGGTGCGGACGGCCAGCTGCGCAGCGCCAATGTGATCGAAACACCCGAGCATGGCTACCTGCATGCCTTCGCGATGACCGACCAGCACCTGGTGTTCGTGATGATGCCGTTCGATTTCACCGGCGCAGGTGGCAGCTTCTTCGAGCGCATGCAGTTCGCACCGCAGCGTCCTGTGCGCATCGCGGTGGTCGCCAAGGATGCGCCGGACAAGGCGCAATGGTTCGAGGCGCCGTTCGCGGCGATCTATCACTTCGGCGACGCCTTCACCCGCGATGGCGGCATCGTACTGCGTGCAGTACGGCATGACGACATCAACGAAGCACGCTCGCCGATGAAGGAAGCAATGGCCGGTGACGGCGCGCATGCGGCCAACAGTGGCGCCAGCCTGGTCGAGCTGCATCTGGACCTGCGTCGTGGACAGGCCCGCTGGGAGACGTTGGGCATCAGCGCGGTGGAGTTCCCATTGTTCGACCCGCGCTCGACGAACACACGTGGCGCACGGCTGTATGCGCCGACCATCGACGGCACGGCCACTGCGCCGTACTTCAACGCCGTGGCCGCGTTCGACATCGCGTATGGGCGCCGCCAGCTGTGGAACTACGGGGCGGACATCATGGCCGAAGAGCATGTGTTCGTACCGCGTCCGGGCAGCCGCAACGCCGATGACGGCTGGCTGATCGGCACCCTGCTTGACCCGGTCAACAAGCGCAGTGGACTGGCCGTGCTGGATGCGCGCCATGTGGATGACCGCCCGCTGGCACAGGCCTGGCTGCCGTATGCTGTGCCCCTCGGGTTCCACGGCACCTTTGCCGCGCGCGGTTGACTCCACGCCACGCGGACACCGTTGTTGGCATGCTGGGTCTCCCCTGCCCCGTGGAGTCCTGCATGTCCTTGGCCGACCATCGAAGCACGCTGGCACCGCACGGTTTCCTGCGCGTGGCGATCAACCTGGGCAACCCGGTGCTGGCACAGGGCGATGCGCGCTCACCGCGCGGCCCTTCACTGGAACTGGCTATCGCATTGGCGCAACGGATGGGGGTGCAGGCACGCTTCACCTGCCACGAGGCCGCAGCCTCGGTGGTCGCCGCAGCAGGCGAAGAAGGCTGGGATCTGGCCTTCCTGGCCATCGATCCGGCACGCGCCAACCGCATCGCCTTCAGTGCTCCGTATGTGGAAATCGAAGGCACCTATCTGGTTCGCGAGGACAGCCCTGCGCAGCAGGTGGCCGACCTCGACCGCGAGGGGCTGCGCATCGCGGTGGGGCGTGGAGCGGCCTATGACCTGTTCCTGAGCCGCGAGCTGCGCCACGCCAGGAGCGAACGCGCCGACACCTCTGCGGCCGCCATTGACCTGTTCGACCAACGGCAACTGGATGCTGCCGCCGGCGTGCGCCAGCCACTGGAAGCCTGGGCGCGGTCGCATCCCGGCCACCGCGTGCTGGCCGATCGCTTCACCGTGATCCAGCAGGCAGTGGCGGCGCCGGCCTCGCGCCCGGCCGAGGCACTGCAGGCGCTGTTCGATGAAGTGGAAGCGATCAAAGCCGGCCCCTTGGTGGGCGATGCGTTCGCCCGTGCCGGGCAGGCAGTCACGCTGGTGCAGTGACTGTAGAGTCGAGCCATGCTCGACTGGCCTCTTGCAGGAGCAGTCGAGCATGGCTCGACGCTACAGGTGCGGGATCGAGCATGGCGCGACGCTATAGATGCGCGCCTGCCATATGCCGCACATGCTCAGCTGCCTGCGCGTGCAGCCAGTCGCGGAACGCGAGGAAGCCACGATGGCGGGCCGAGCGTTGCGGGTACACCAGCCAATGCGGCCAGTCGGTCTTCAGGCGCTGGCTGGACAGTGCGACCAGCTGGCCGGAATCCAGCAGCAGGCGCGCACGGGTGACCCGCCCGAGCGCCACGCCCACCCCGTCCAATGCGGCCCTGTGGTGCGCCTCCGAATCATCCAACACCGCCACGAAGCGCGACGGCGGTCTCTGCCCACTCAACGCAAACCAAGCCCCCCACGCCCCGTCCGGGTCACCGAGCAGCGGCCATTGGTCCAGCGGCACACGGTCGACGCCTCCCATGCGCTCGATCAGCGCCGGACTCGCCATCGGCACCAGCCACTCGTCGAACAGCGGCTCCACCACCAGGCCCGGCCATTGCCCGCTGCCCAGCCGCAGCGCGGCGTCGAACTGGCGCTGCCGCTCGAAATCAATCAGGCGTTCACTCGACTGCAGGTTGATCTCGATCTGTGGGTGCTCAGCCACGAAGTGACCCAGGCGCGGCACCAGCCAGGCCGACGCCATCGACGGCACCGCACTGATCGTCAGCACGTGCTCGGCACGCGCGGCATAGGGCTGGAAGGCGTCGTTGATCGCATCCAGGTGCGGCCCCACCTGGTCGAGCAGACGCTGGCCCTCCAGGGTGAGGGTGACACCACGCGGCTGGCGGATCAGCAGCGGCTGCCCGAGCCGTTCTTCCAGCTGCCGCATCTGATGGCTGAGCGCGCTGACGGTCAGGTTCATCGAGGCCGCCGCGCGCGACAGGTTGCCGAGCCGGGCGGCGGCCACGAAGCCCTGCAGGGCATGGAGCGGAGGGCGGGACATAAGCTTGAATTCCTCTCAAGGCATGCTTGCGGAAATGTCGCTTTTTCCCCGCCCATGCTGCCCGTATCGTGCAATCCACTCAAGTGGAGGCACGCTCATGAACATCTTCAGCAGCCTGTTGTTCCTGCACGGCCACATCGCCAGCGCCGAGCTGGCCCGGCAGCTGGCCAGCCCTTCCGCGACTCCGCAGCCCAGCAGCACCTCCGGTAGTGCCGGCCGCTGGCCGGCAACCTCGCCGACCGGGCATCCCACAACTGCCGGCCAACGGCCGGCGCACCCCTAACGCTGCAGCGCTTCCTGCACCGCCGCCGCCACATCGGTGTTGTCGATGTAGCTGCCGTCATTCCAACCCACGTGCTGCCGGTAACCCGGATCGACGCCACGCACGCGCTTGCCGAGCAGCTCCGCGCCCGCGCCCTTCGCCCACAATGGCACCAGCGCATTGAAATGATTGCCGGTAGGGCGGAAGCTCATCCCCGGCATGCGGCCGCGACCATGGTTCCTTACCGGTTCGAAGGCCACGTTCTGCGCATCCGGGCCCATCGGCATGCTGTTGTCGTGGTCGGTCGTCACGATCAGCAGGTTGCGCTCCCAGCCACCGTTACGTTGGATCCATTCGACTACCGCCGCCACCGCGTCGTTGAACTCCACGGTTTCCTCGATAAGGCGGCCGTACTGCGGCTGGTCGCTGCATTGGCCATAGTGCCATTCGGTACCGCAGGCACTGGTGTGCGCGGCCCAGTCGGTGGCCCCGCCTTCCACCATCAGGAACAGGCCCATGGACGAACGCTGCTGCAGGAACTGCAGCGCGCCGCGGGTCATGGTCGCCAGATCGGGCACGCTGTCGATCTTCCTCACTCCCGAAGGCGTGGCTGCATCCTTGCCCAGCACGTGCAGCTGGCGCGCCTGCTGCAGGGTGTTGGCCACGCGCGGTACACCGATCAGCGGCCGGTCGGCCGGCAACCGCCCCTGCGCCAGTGCGGCGAACGCTTCCTTGCTGCGGATCAGGCGCCACGGTCCCGCCGGATTGCCGGCAATGGTGCTGCCCGCTTCCAGCTGCTGCCAATCCTGCTGCGACACCCACTCCCATGGATTCGCGCAGCCCTCTGCCTTTGCGGCGTCCGTGCCTTCGTTGCAGGCGCGGCCGTCGACGCTGTAGCCCGGGCCTCCGGTGCCCATCACCAGATCCATATGGCCCTGCGCCAGCATCTGATGGGCGATGGCGTGGTAGCTGTTGCGCGATTCGCTCTGCGCCGCGAACGCGGCCGGCGTGGCATGCGCGAACGGCACCGAAGTCACTACACCGGTCGCCATGCCCAGGCGCTTGGCGCGCAGCGTATTGAACTCGACCGGCTGACCATCGTTGTTGTAATTGATGGCGTTGTTGTAGGTCTTGATGCCCGAGGACAACGCGGTGCCCGCCGCCGCACTGTCGGTAGCCACCGCGGCGAGGTACTGGTAGCCGGCAAACGGCAGGTCCTGCGCGGAAACCGGCGTGTCATCCCAGGCCTTGCCCGGGTCGTAGCCGAGCGTCTGTGCGTTGTCGCGGGTCGGCTGGCTGCTGGCGTTCAACGGGAAGGTGGTTACCGCCAGGCGCAGCGGGAAATCCGCATAGGGTGCGCCTTCGCGGCTGCCGTACTGCCAGTAGGCCGCCGCGTCCCAGGTACCCCAGCCGGCACCGTCGTTGATCATCACGATCACATTGAGCGGACCGGCTTCGGCGCCGGCTTCGGCGGAGGAAACAGCCTCGGTGCGCAGGTTGGGCTGGCAGCCGCCAAGTGCGGCCAGCGCGAGCAGCAACGAAGAGTTAAGCCAGCGGCGTGGAATGCGTGCAGTCATCGGATGTCCCGTCGGGCCGTCGTCGGCCCGCAATAATGCTACGTTATATCGTTGCAATATTTCAGCTTCGTGCAGCCGCCGCACACTATCCTCCAGGGTCCCCACTGCCATCGTCGTTTCCATGCCGTCTCCTGCCCCTGCGCGTGCACCGCTGTCGTCCATCACCCTCGATGCGGCAACCTTCGCGGTGATTCACCAGCACAACGCGGACATCGCCAGGCAACCGGCCTCGCTGACCAAGCTGATGACCGCCTACGCGGCTTACGAATGTGTCGAGGAGCGCGGGCGCTGGTGGGAGGACGAAGTCACCATCGCCGCCGACGACGTGCATGCGGTCGCCGACGATGAAACGCGCATGGGCCTGGTGCCCGGCGAAACGGTCACCCTCGCGTGCCTGCTGGAAGGCTTGATGATCGTCTCCGGCAATGACGCGGCGCTGGCGATCGCGCGCCATCTGGACGGATCACAGACGGCGTTCCTGGAGCGCATGAACCGGCACGCACGCCAGCTCGGCCTGCGCAACACCTGGTTCGCCAGCGTCTCCGGCATCACCACGCCGCATCATGCGTCCAGCGCGCGCGACATGGCGGTGCTGGCCGCGTGCCTGTTGAACGATCATCCGCAGATCCTGGCGGTCACCGCGCAGCGCACGTTCGCGCACGGCAGCTTCAGCCGCAACAACCAGAACGCCCTGCTTGGCGATGACGGCGTGGATGGCTTGAAGACCGGCTACACCCAGGCCGCAGGCTTCTGCCTGGCCGCCACCGCATGCCGGGCGGTACGCGGGCGGGACGAGCCGATACGCCTGATCACCGTGGTATTGGGTTCTGAGAGCCGCGACGCGCGCGACGCACTGGTGCGCGATCAGCTGGCGGCAGGATTCGCCACGCTGGCCGGCAGTACCGCCGGGGCCTGACCTTCGAAGCGGCTCAGCGACGCTTGACCGTCGTCACGATCAGCCGCTGCAGCTCGGCCTCGGCGTCGGTCTTGTCCAGCGCGCCCGCGGCCACGCCCTCGGACAGGGTTTCAGCCGCACCAAGGATCGCCCAGCGTCCCGCCAGCGGCACCGAGCCATCGGTGGCGAACGGACCCAGCCAGGCGTCGCAGTTGTCGATGAAGTCCTGCTGGTAGCGCCGCCGCACCTCGTGCAGTTCCGGCGCGCCCACCAGCGCGGCGAGGATGCCCTGCACTTCACTGCCCTGGCTGAGGATGCAGTCGATGTAGCCGGAGGCGATAGCAGCCGCACGGTCGGGCAGCTGCGCCCGGGCGCGGCCGATACGCTCGTGGAAAACCACCGTCTGCCGCCCGTCATAGTCATCGTAGAGCGCGGCCAGCAGGCCGTTGCGGGTCACGAAGTGATCGTAGGCCACCGGCTTGGTCACGCCCGCCGCCTCGGCCAGCCGTCCCAGCGTCAACGCGTCGGTGCCTTCTTCGCCAACCAGCGCCCAGGCCACATCCAGCAACTGGCGGGCGCGTTGCTCGCGGGTCAATCGGCGGCGCGTGGGAACGGCGTTGGCAGGCATCGGCGGAACACGGTGATCAACTCATCGGAGTACCGATTTTACGGCCGATTTCCACGGCGGTCTGCAGATGCGTCTGCGCGGCACCGCTGTCGGCGTCGAGCAGCAGTTCGGACGACAGCACGCGCGCGCCACAGTAGTCGAAGATGCCCATGTCGATCTGGGTCTTCATCGCCGCGCCATAGCCGCGCCGTTCAATCATCTCGGCACCCGCGCCGCCGACGCCGACCAGTTGCACGCCCAGGCGTTGCAGCTTCTTCTGTACCTTGCCATCGGCCCCCTCCTGGTAGGCCCAGCCCTGGGTGAAGACGCGATCGATCCATCCCTTCAGCAACGCAGGGAAGGACCACCAGTACAGCGGATAGACCAGGACCAGTGAATCGGCGGCGTCCAGCCGTGCGTGCTCGGCCGCCACATCGGGCGGGACGGGGCCCGTGCCGCGGAAGAGGGCCTGATCCTGCGGGTTGAAGCGCGGGTCGAAGCCTTCCGCCATCAGGTCGACGTGCGCCACGGTGTTGCCGCTATCGGCTGTGGCGATGGCGTCGCCGATGCGCTGTGCAATTGCATGGGTCAGCGAAGCGGGCTCAGGGTGGGCGATGACAACGAGGCTGTGCATGGGAACATCTCCAGAATCTACTATCTACCAATGGTAGGTAGAAACTCCAGAGACACCAGAGCCATCGGCGGGACGCTGTTTTCGCGTTCACCGTATAGTGCGGCGGCCGCCCGTGAGACATTCGACGATGTATCGACACCTGCTTGCCCTGCCGCTGTTCCTGCTTCTGGCCACGACCGCCGCTCCGTCCCAGGCCGGCGAGCTCAGTCCGGCCGAATCGGCCACCCTTCGCCAGGACGCGCAGGCAATGATGAACGCGTTCGCTCGTGGCGATGCCGAGCTGATCATTGCCCGCACCCATCCCAGCCTGAAACGCCTGGCCGGCGGTGATGAAGGCTATGCACAGATGACCCGGGACTCGGTGAGGGCGCTGCGCAAGGCAGGGGTCATCGTCATCAGCGACGAGGCTGGCGTGCCGGGGCGCACCTACGCGGCCGGTGACGAAGAAGTCTGCTTCGTGCCGCGGCAGTCGCTGCTTCGTGTGCGCGAAACGCCGATGCGCAGCACCTCGTTCATGGTGGCCGTTCGCCGTGTCGGTGGCACGCAATGGAGTTACCTGGACGGCGCCGCACTGCTGGACAACCCCGCGCTGCTGCGACAGCTGCTGCCAGCGCTGGAGCCTGGCGTGACGCTACCCAAGGGTGGGATGGAAGCGCTGTAATCGCAGGCGCATCGATCCACGCATGGCGTGGATCTACCGCTGTGTGCTGGCCTGGGCCCGCGCCGAGGTTTTCGTCAGCGGAACAAGGCGTTCAACGCCGCGCCCGAGGCCGCCTGCTGCAGGCCATCAAAACGACCTTCCTGCACGATCGGCTGTGTCGCCTGCATCATTCCTCCCCATGCGGCGCGCGCCAGCGCACCACCCAGGCTGACCCGGCGCACGCCGAGCGCGGCAATGTCCTGCAGGTTCAGCGGCGTCGGCCCACCGACCAGCAGGTTCACCGGCTTCGATCCCGCAGCGGCAACAACCGCGCGGATCTGCTCGGCGGTAGTGATGCCGGGTGCGTACAGCACGTCTGCACCGGCCTCGGCATAGGCGCGCAGGCGCTGCACCGTGTCCTGCAGATCCGGCACGCCGACGAAGAAGTTCTCCGCACGCCCGACCAGCAGCACGTCGCCGCCCGCGCGGTCGATGGCTGCACGGGCAGCACGCAGGCGCTCGACCGCCTGATCGATCGGACGCAGGGGCGCATCAGCCACGCCACTGGCGTCCTCGATCGACAGCGCTGCAATGCCGGTATCGATTGCCGCAGCCACCGCCACTTCCACCGCTTGCGGCGTGGCACCGAAGCCATCTCCGAAGTCTGCATTCAACGGCAACGCGGTCGCTGCCACCATCAGCCGCAGGTGTTCGAGCGTGGCCTGCAATGAGACCGCGCCATCCGGCCGCCCTTCGCTCCAGGCGCAGCCGGCACTGGTCGTGGCCAACGCCAGGAAGCCTTGCCGCTGCAGGTAGCGTGCACTGCCCACGTCCCACGGGTTGGGCAGCACGAAGCACCCCTGTGCGTGCAGTTGGCGAAACGTCGCGCGCTTGCGCTGGGTGTCGGCGTCGAGCGGGATCATGGCGGGCTCCGGGGGGCGGACCTGCACCCTAGCCCACCGTTGGGTCGCGCTCAATGGCAGCGAGGGCGAACGTGCATGAGGTGATGCCGGCAGCTTATTGGACGCAGACGGCGCTGCTGTCCGAGCGTGCTTACCTGTCCCCGGCATGCCGCTACGGAGCCTTTCATGCACCCGGATCCTCATTTTCCAGCCGACACCTTCATCGACACCGGTGACCATGACGCCCACTGGGCCGACCTGCTCTCGCCTGCACGCCGCCATCTGATCGCTTCAGCCGGCCTGGCTGTCGGCAGCCTTGCCAGTGCGACGACCGCCGTTGCGGCCCCGCGCGACGAGGGCACAGTGAACACCACGCATCCAGGACGCCCCGGCTTTCGCGCCATCGTGCCGCCGACGCCAAAGGGCCGCAGCCCCTGGGGTGAGGCCACCGCGGGCGAACCCACCCCGCGTCCGGTCAGCGTGCGCCCCGGCGAAGCCACGTTACCCAGCACGCCCCGCCCCTACACCGACATCAAGAGCTATCACGCGCACATCTACTTCGATGAGGACAGTTTCGAGAAGGCCGCCCTGCTGCGGCGCTGGGCTACCGAGCGCTTCCCGGTGGAACTGGGCAACTGGAACCTGGAGCCGCGCGGCCCCCATGTCACGCCGTCGTTCTACTTCGGCTTCAGCAACGACCTGCTGCCGGTGCTGGTGCCCTGGCTGCAGCTCAACAGCCTGGGCCTGACCATCCTGATCCACCCCAATACCGGCGATGGCCGCGCCGATCATCTGTACTACGCGTTGTGGGTGAACCGCGCGCAGCCGGTGAACGCCTACAACTGGCCGGTGCCCAAGCCGGGCCAGCGGGAAGCACTTGAAGAGGTGTTCCCGAACGTGGTGCCGACGGTGCCGCTGGAGACTTGAACCGCCTTTCAGGTGGGTGCGTAGCTTGCTGCGCATCGAACTTCCTTCATCCACATATGGCGTGGATCCCCCTGCGATGACCCTGCCGCCATCGTCGCCCTACATGCGCGCATCCCCCCGCCAGCACAGCGTTCAGCGCGCCTTGATCCAGCGCCCGCCATACGGCCGCAAGCCCTCCGGGGAATTTCAAACATACGATTGAAACGCGCCAAACTTCGCCGAACTGGACAGCATCCGCCGGTTCCGCCAGACTGCCGCCCTTTCCCGTCTTCCGGATCCCATGGCGAAGCTGCTGGTCCTGCACGGCCCCAACCTCAACCTGCTCGGCACCCGCGAGCCGGAGGTCTACGGCCACACCACGCTGGCCGACATCGACCAGGCGCTGGCCACCCAGGCCTCGGCCGCCGGGCACGCGGTGGAGAGCCTGCAGTCCAATGCCGAGCACGTGCTGGTGGACCGCGTGCAGGCCGCGCGCGACGACGGAACCGCTTTCATCCTGATCAACCCCGCCGCCTTCACCCACACCTCGGTGGCTCTGCGCGATGCGCTGGCGGCGGTGGCCGTGCCGTTCATCGAGATTCACCTGTCCAATCCGCATAGCCGCGAACCGTTCCGCCAGCACAGCTACTTCAGTGACAAGGCCGTGGGCGTGGTCTGCGGCTTTGGCACCGACAGCTACCGCTACGCGATGGACGCAGCACTGCTGCGCGTGCAGGCGGCCCGCGCGTGAACGTGCTGCCGCGCGTGCTTGCCGGCGTTCTGCTGTGGGCCGGTCTGTGCGGCGCCAGTGTCGCTGCCGAGCGCGCGGCTGCGGGCATCGACTGCGCGCAGGCCACCGGCGGTTACGAACGCGACATGTGCGATTCCGATCGCCTGGATGATGCCGACAGCGCATTGAACGCCGTCTACGCGCAGGCGCGCGGTGAACTGAAGGCGCAGGCCGCCGACGGCAGCTGCAGCCACTGCGCGGCGGCCGAACAGCACCTGGTGAAGGCCCAGCGCATCTGGATCACCCTGCGCGATGCAGACTGCGAGGCGGTGTATGCCTTCAACGCAGACGGCACCTCGCGCAACCCAGCGAAAATGCAGTGCCTGATTACCCAGACGCGCGACCGTACGCGGCAGCTGCGCGAGTTCTACGAACTGCTTTGACCCGAGCGCGATGCGCTTCCCACCACACTGACATCAATAGCAAAGAGGCCACCATGGATCTCCGCAAAATCAAGAAGCTGATCGACCTGCTGGAAGAGTCGAACCTGGCTGAAATCGAAATCAAGGAAGGCGAAGAGTCGGTACGCCTGTCGCGCGCCCCGGTGGCCGGCTATGCCGCTCCGGTCGCCGCCCCGGTGTACGCCGCGCCGGCCGCCCCGGCTGCGCCGGCCATGCCGATGCAGTCGCCCACCGAAGCCTCCACCGGCGGCACCGCCAAGCCGGGCCCGGCCCTGCCGGAAGGCCACGTGCTGCGCTCGCCGATGGTCGGCACCTTCTACGCGTCCTCCGCCCCGGACAAGCCGGCCTTCGTCACCGTTGGCCAGCAGGTCAAGGAGGGCGAGACCCTGGCCATCATCGAAGCAATGAAGATGTTCAACCCGATCGAGGCCGACACGTCCGGCACCATCGTCGCCATCCTGGGTGAGAACGGCCAGCCGGTGGAATTCGACCAGCCGCTGTTCGTGATCGGCTGAGGGGCACGCCATGCTCGACAAAGTCGTCATTGCCAACCGAGGGGAGATCGCGCTGCGCATCCTGCGCGCGTGCCACACCCTCGGTATCCGCACGGTGGCCGTGCATTCCACGGTCGACCGCAACCTCAAGCACGTGGCCATGGCCGACGAGTCGGTCTGCATCGGCCCGGCGCCGTCGCCGCAGAGCTACCTCAACATTCCGGCACTGATCGCCGCCGCTGAAGTCACCGACGCCCAGGCCATCCACCCGGGCTACGGCTTCCTGTCGGAGAACGCCGATTTCGCCGAGCGCGTGGAAGAGTCCGGCTTCATCTTCATCGGCCCCAAGGCCGACACCATCCGCATGATGGGTGACAAGGTGGAAGCCATCCGCGCGATGAAGTCCGCCGGCGTGCCGTGCGTGCCCGGTTCGGGCGGCCCGCTGGGCGAGGACATCGTCGCCAACACCAAGATCGCCCGTGAGATCGGTTACCCGGTCATCATCAAGGCCGCCGGTGGCGGTGGCGGTCGCGGCATGCGCGTGGTGCACGCCGAAGCCTCGCTGAAAACCTCGATCGAAACCACCAAGAGCGAGGCCAAGGCCGCGTTCGGCAATGGCGAGGTCTACATGGAGAAGTTCCTGGAGAACCCGCGCCACGTGGAAATCCAGGTACTGGCCGACGGCCAGGGCAATGCCATCCACCTGGGTGAGCGCGACTGCTCGATGCAGCGCCGCCACCAGAAGGTAGTGGAAGAAGCGCCGGCACCCGGCATCACCGCCGAGCAGCGCGAGCAGATCGGCAAGGTGTGCGTGGAAGCCTGCATCCGCATCGGCTATCGCGGCGCCGGCACGTTCGAGTTCCTGTACGAGGACGGCCGTTTCTACTTCATCGAAATGAACACCCGCATCCAGGTGGAACATCCGGTGACCGAGATGGTGACCGGCATCGACCTGGTGGCCGAGCAGCTGAAGATCGCCGCCGGCCAGAAGCTGTCGATCAAGCAGAGCGACGTGGTGCTGACCGGCCACGCCATCGAATGCCGCATCAACGCCGAAGATGCTGAAACCTTCGTGCCGAGCCCGGGCACCATCACCGGCTTCCATCCGCCGGGCGGCCCCGGCGTGCGCGTGGACACCCACATCTACAGTGGCTACCGCGTGCCGTCGAACTACGACTCGATGATCGGCAAGCTGATCGTGCACGGCCCGGACCGCGAAACCGCCATCGCCCGCATGCGGGTGGCGCTGAGCGAGATGGTGGTGGACGGCATCAAGACCAACGTGGCGCTGCAGCAGCGCATCATGCGTGACAAGGGCTTCCAGGCCGGTGGGCAGAACATCCACTACCTGGAAAAGCGCCTGGCCGAACGCAAGAACAAGCCGATCGCGCTGACCTGAGCGGCTCCAGATGCTGGACATGGAAAGGGCGGGGATTTCCCCGCCCTTTTCTGTTGCTGTAGAGCCGGGCCCATGCCCGGCTTGCCGGAAAGCACAGCCGAGCGTAGGCTCGGCTCTACAGCAGGCGCATCAGCGCTTGCCGGCTGCTTCGGCCGGAATCTGCGAGTTCGCCAGCGGACGCACGCCATTGGGCGAGGTCGGATCAACGATCACCATGGTCTCGGTCGAACCATCCGGCCACACCACCTGGAAGGTACTGCCTGCCGGCAACGAGGCGAACGGCATGCCGCTCTGCGCGCGGTAGACCGCCGCCACCTGGCTGGCACCGGCACGGCGCACATCTTCCTGCGCCTTCACCGTGGTCAGCTCCACCTTCGACAGATGCCGGTAGCGATCTTCATAGGTATCGATCATCAACAGGCCAACCGCGCCGGCCGAGTAGGCCACGAACAGGGCCACCCAGAACCAGAACTTGGCCCCGTGCAGGAATCGGCGGTAGTTCATTGCTCGTTCCTCTTTCCAACCAGTCGCTTGATCCATTCCTTCATCTTCTCAGCGCCCTGCCGCGACACCGCAGCGTCATACACGAAATCCCGGAAATCCTGCGTCCCATCCTGCGAACAGATCCCTCCGTTCGCACAAAAACTGTTCACCAGCACACTGTCGGCCCCACACGGTAGACCGAGTTCGCAGGCGGCAAGCCGCCATGCCAGTTCACTGAGCTGCTCGCCCGCCACCAGGCCGTCAAGCGCACGGTCACCGGATGCACGCACACCCATGCCCGGCGCGATCGCCATGAAAGCCTCCGGATCGCGCGAGGCGCGCACCCGTTCAGCCAGGTCGCGCCGGTACTCGGGGCTGTCCTGCAGGGGTTCGCCCTCGGCAAAGAGCGCGGCCTCCGCGGCCAGGTTGCCCTGAGCAGCCGCCTTGCGCCGTTCGGCCAGCACCAGCGCCGTGCCCAGCTTGTCGCCGGGAACGAAACCACCGCAACGCTGCGCGACGCGTTCGCGCGCCTGCACCATTGCCGGTGAGGCCGTCAGGCCCAGCCCGGCCAGCACGTTGTTGTCCAAGCGGTAGCCGCCGGGATCGACTGCATACTGCGCGCAATAGTCGTAGACACGACTGAGCATCCAGCGTGCCTCGTGGTTGCCCTCGTCCGCCTGCGCACGCAGCCGTTGTGCATAGGCATAAAGATCGGTGGCGTCTTCAATGTCGGCACGGACATCCAGGGGCAGGCCCGAGGGCAGCGTATTGCCACGCTCGAACGGCGCCAGGCGACGGGCAAGCGCCTCCGGCATCACCGGCAACGGCGCAGCACCGTCGCTGGCCACCACTCCCGACAGGTCCGCCGGCGCTCGCAAGGATGCCGCTGCATGGCCGCTCGCCCGGTAACCGGCCACGCCCAGCACGGCCACGGCCGGCAGCACGAGCAACCAAGTTTTCAGGGTCGGGGCGAAGGCCATTGGCGACAGTGGCGATGCGGCACACAGGAAAGCACCAAGTCTAGCAAGGCCCTGCGGGCCTGTCTGAATCGGCTTCGTTCATCCGAGGGCGAGATCTCATGCAATACGGAGACGCCGCGATGGTCTAGCATGACCCCCTTTCCCGCGATTGCCCCCACCGCCATGCCGTTCCTGGAACTGACCCTGCGTTGCACCGAAGCCACCCAGCCCCGCTATGAAAATGCGCTCGAGGACGTTGGCGCACTGGCCGTGACCCTGCTTGATGCCGAGGCTGATACCAGCAACGAACAGGCCATCCTCGAACCGGGCGTCGGCGAGACCCCGTTGTGGGACACGCTGGTGCTGAGCGCGCTGTTCCCCGCCGACAGCAACGCGCTGTTGCTGCTGGCCGCACTGGAATCCTTCGATCCGGAACTGGACTGGAGCAGCGGCAGCTTCCGCGCGGTCGAGGACGAAGACTGGGAGCGCGCCTGGCTGGACCAGTTCCAGCCGATGGATTTCGGCAGCCGCACCTGGATCGTGCCTTGGAACCATGAACTGCCGGAGGCCGCGCAGGCCGCCGACGCCGCGGTGGTGCGGCTGGACCCGGGCCTGGCATTCGGATCGGGCACCCACCCGACCACCGCGCTGTGCCTGCGCTGGCTGGACCAGCTGGCCGTGGATGGCCTGCTGCAGGGCCAGCGCGTGCTCGACTTCGGCTGCGGCTCCGGCATCCTGGCGCTGGCCGCGTTGAAGCTGGGCGCCGCCGAAGCCATCGGCGTGGACAACGATCCGCAGGCGCTGGTCGCGACCGCCGACAATGCCGAGCGCAATGGCGAGCAGGCCCGCATGCACGTGTACCTGCCACAGGACGAACCGGTCGCGACCTATCCGATCGTGGTCGCCAACATCCTCGCCTCGGCGCTGGACGCGCTGGCCGAACTGCTGGCTGCGCGCGTTGCTGCCGGTGGCCGCATCGCCCTGTCCGGCATCCTGCATGGCCAGGAAGGCGAACTGCTGCAGCGCTATGCAGCATGGTTCGACGATCTGCAGGCCACCCAGGATGGTGACTGGATGCGCATCACCGGCGTGCGCCGCGCCTGATCGTGGTTGAATGACCGCTGGATCCGAGCCCGCGCCCTGAGCATGTCCGAGCCGAACCCACCGCGCCGTCCCCTGGCCACCTTCCTGCGCACGACGCCGGAGGGTAAGCCTGCGCCTGCAACCGATGCGCGCGCGCAGGACGAAGCCGGGCACGCAATGCCTGTGGAGCAGGTGCCAGCCGAGCCCATCGACCTGGCACGCCCACCAGCGACAGAGATGCGACACGACGATGACGTTGTCATCGTTGATGATGCAGCGGCCATCGAACCGGCGCCGGTCGCGGCGCAGGCAACAGCGGTCGCCAGTGATGCCCCCAGCTTCCTCGGCACCCCGCGCGCGCGCGCGCTGCCAGTACCCCGCTGGCACTGGCTTCTGGTCGCCGGGCTGGCATTGCTGCTGGTACTGCAGAGCGTGCTGGCCGACCGCGCTCGACTGGCCGCCGACGCCGGCAACCGCGCGTGGCTTGGCGCACTGTGCGGCGTCCTGCATTGCACCCTGCCGGTCTGGCATGAGCCGACCGCGTTCACCATGACCAGCCGCGAAATCCGACCGCTGCCCGGACAGGCTGGCGTACTACAGGTGCAGGCCAGCATCCGCAACGATGCACGCTGGGCACAGGCGTGGCCGGACCTGCGCCTGTCACTGTCCGATGCCGATGGCCGGGTGATCGGCAGCGGCGTGTTCACGCCAGCGCAGTATCTGGGCGAGCCCCCTGGCGCAGCCGTGCTGGAACCGGGCCAGAGCGCGCGCGTCGCCTTCCGTGTACAGGAGCCCGCCGCGTCCACCGTCGCATTCACCTTCGACTTCCTCTGACCGGGCACGGGCGTCCGACCGTGGCAGGCCGGGCACGCTCGCGCTAGACTGGCCGCCACCACCTCGTCCGGCCGCGCGCTCCGCGCGCACGGGCCAACCGAATCGGGAACCCCCTTGAACGCTGTCCTTTCTCGTCCTGACAACAGTCGTGGCGCTCCCCGGCCACCGCTGCGTGAACACGTCGCCCAGTCCGTGCGCCGTTACCTGCGTGACCTCGATGGCTGCGACGCGGACGATGTCTACGAGATCGTGCTGCGCGAGATGGAAATCCCGTTGTTCGTGGAAGTCCTCAACCACTGCGAAGGCAACCAGAGCCGCGCCGCCGCGATGCTCGGCATCCACCGCGCCACGCTGCGCAAGAAACTGAAGGAATACGGCATCAGCGCGTAAGCGCGCGTGGGTAGTGCCGACCGCTGGCCGGCAACCCCATGACGATGGCAGKATGTGGCAGTTTCCGGCCWGCGGCCGGCACTACCCGTAGATCCACGCCATGCGTGGATGGAAGCCCGGCAGAGTCAACCGCTGCCGCCCGCCTTCCAGTAGTACCGCACCACATGGAAGAACACCGGCGCGGCGAAACATACCGAATCCAGCCGGTCGAGCATGCCGCCATGGCCCTCGATCATGTGGCCCCAGTCCTTGATGCCACGATCACGCTTGATCGCCGACATCACAAGGCCGCCCCAGAACCCCATCAGGTTGATCAGCAGCGACAGGCCGAACGCCTGCAGCGGCGTGAACGGGGTGATCCACCACAGCGCCGCGCCCAGCGCGCTGGCACTGAGCACGCCGCCGACGAAGCCCTCCACCGTCTTCGACGGCGACAGCTTCGGCGCGATCAGGTGCTTGCCCAGCAGCTTGCCCCAGATGTACTGCAGCACGTCCGAGGACTGCACCACGATCACCAGGAAGGCGAACAGCAGCACGTTGCGCGACGGATCATGGCCGGGCACGTGCAGGTTCAGCAGCAGCGGCACGTGCGAGATGCAGAACACGCAGATCATCAGCCCCCACTGCACCTTCGCCGTGCGCTCCAGGTAGTGCGTGGTGTCGCCGCCGATGGTCGACAGGATCGGCAGGAACAGGAACGCATAGACCGGAATCAGCAGCGTGTACATGCCGTACCAGTCGATCCACACCAGGTAGTACTGCCAGGGCAGCACGATGTAGAACGCGGCCAGCAGCGCGTAGTAGTCGCCCGAGCGGGTCGGTGCGAGGGTGATGAACTCGCGCAGCGCGAACAGCGAGATGATCGCGAACAGCACGATCACCCCGGCGCGGCCGAAGAACAGCGCCAGCCCGACCACGATCGCCATCACCCACCAGGCGCGGATGCGCGACACCAGGTTGGCGATCACCGCGCTGGGCCGGCCGCGCTGGCGCCAGCGCAGCGTTTCGGCCACCAGCGTGGCCAGTACCAGCACCGCACCGACGCCGGCGAACAGCAGCCCGGTCTGCTGGCCCACGCTCTGCGTTGCCAGGTCGCCGGACACATCGATCAGGAAACTCATGCGCGCCCTCCATTCGGCGCCAGGTCCAGCAGCGCCTGGCGGCTGCGGGCCAGGAAGGCGGCCTTGTCCTCGTCGGCCTGCAACCGCAACGGCGTGCCGAAGGTGGCCGTGCACAGCAAGGGCAGTGGCAGGAAGCGGCCCTTGGGCATCACCCGCTTCAGGTTGTCGATCCACACAGGAACGAATTCCAGCTCCGGGCGTTGCCGGGCCAGGTGGTAGATGCCGCTCTTGAACGGCAGCAACGGCTCATCGCCCACGTTGCGCGTGCCTTCCGGGAACAGGATCAACGAGCAGTCCTCGTCCACGGCATCGCGCAGGGCCTGCAGCGGATCCTGCTGGCGATGGCCGGCCTCGCGCTCGACCAGCACGCCGTTGAACACCGCATCGATCAGGTAACGGCGCAGGCCATCGCGCTGCCAGTACTCGGCTGCAGCCACCGGGCGTACCTGGCGCCGCAGCGCAGGCGGCATCGACGACCAGATCAGCACGAAGTCACCATGGCTGGCGTGGTTGCCATAGTAGACGCGACGCTCGCTGGACGGCGCACAACCGATCCACAGCGCGCGTGCACCGGTCACTACATGAATCGCACCACTGCAGGCGCGGGCAATCAGTTCGGCGAACATCGGTCCCTCCCGTTCACGTCTGCGGCCACAGCACGGCCAACACAAGCAGCACCAGTTGCCCCCCCGTCAACAGATACTGGCGCAGCAGCAGACGGCGCATGCCCGCCCAGCGCACGTCCCAGCCGCGCAGCGGCGCGTCGGGCTGTGTGCGGCGCAGGCCACTGTCGTGCAGCAGCTGGTCGATACGGCGCGCAGCGGCATCGCCGTCCAGGCCCTCATCGCGCAGCAGCTGCAGCAGGCTGGCGTCCAGCGCCACCCGCCACGCGTGATACGTCTGTGCCACCCCCGCAAACATGCTGGCCAGCAGCAACCCTGCGGCGAACATCGTCAGGCCCGGCTCGGTGCCGAGCAGCAGCAATGCCACCAGCAGCAGCCCCAGCGACAGGCCTGCCGGCCAACGCCCCTGCCGCAACAGCAGCTGCATGGTCGCCAGATCGGGAACCGTACTCATATGTGCGCTCCCGCCGCCTCGGTGATGACACGAAGATGGGCCGTCCCCAGCACGATGCCAGGACGCGCAGCACGCGCGATCACGACCGCCGCCTCGACATCCACGGCACGCTCCGTGCGCAGCAGCCACGTCGCCACGCTGGCGGCGCTGCGCGAATAACCCAGTGCGCAGCACACCAGCACAGGCCCCTGCGCCCGCAGCCGCTCGATGGTCTCGGCCGCCTCGCGCAGCTGTTCCGGCGTGGGCACCACCAGGTCCAGCATCGGCACGCTGGCATACACCGCGCCCGGCGCGCGGCAGGACAGCTCGGCACAGGCATCGACCACGCCCACCAGCGGTGCCGGCAATGCCTCGGAGGGAATGCGTCCCAGCCACACGCCGTCCATCACCGGCACCGGCTGCGGCGCACGCCGCGTCCATAGCCGCGAATTGATCCAGGCGGCGCCCAGGTACGGTGCCAGCAGCCAGCGTGCCGCCATGGTCAGGCGACCATCGGCACGCTTCTGGAACAACGCCACACCCAGCCCTGCATACGCCAGCGCCACCAGCAGCAACGACACCACCGGCCACAGCAGCCACAACGCCGCGCCGCGCAGAAGCACCACCGGCACCAGCAATACAGCGGCCGCCAGCAGGTACAGCGCAGCCAATCGCCAACGTTTGGCATCACGCGCAGTGCGCCAGGCGTGCAGCGGCGGCGTGCCCTGCTCCGGCCACAGCCACACGCACAACCACCCCGCCAGCAGGCCGGTCGGAACATCGATGAAATGATGCTGGAACGTGGTCAGCACCGAGACGCCGATCAGCAATGCCCACACATGCAGCACCAAGCGCCACAGGCCGTGCAGGTACTGCGCGAACTTCACCCACAGCACGATCAGCAGCACGATGTGCAGCGACGGCGCCTGGTTGAACGGCTTGTCGAAGCCCAGCAGCACATCGAACAGCCAACCGAACACGCCGCCGATCTCCGGCCGCTCGAAACTGAAGCGCAGCGGCCACAGCAGGAAGCAGCTCACGGCGATCAGCTGCGCACTGAACAGCCGCAGCGCGTGCCGGTCCAGTTCCAACCGTTGCCGGCACAGGAAGAAGGAGACCGCGTAGAACAGGTCGATCGACCAGTACGGCACGATCGTCCACGGCACGAAAGGAATGCGCGTCTCCCAGGCGAACGCCATCACCGGCAGTTCGGCATGGCGGCCGGCCATCCAGTTGGCGAAGCCATAGCTGGCAAAGAAGAACGGACCGAGCAGGACCAGCCACAACAGGGCGCGCCGCCAGGGACGCCTTTCCACGGCCAGCGGCGTTGCGGCCAACGTCGCCATCATGCAGCCCGGCGCGCCAGCGACACGGTGAAGATGCCGAACTCATCGATCCGCTGCGCCACCTTCTCGAAGCCGGCCAGGCGCACCAGCTCATCCATCTCCTGCTGGGTACGGCGACGCATCACCCACGCTGCACCACCGCGATGGCTGGTCAGTGCGCGTGCGATGAATTCCAGCTGCGGGTGCCAGGGCTGGCCGGTATAGGCCAGATAGCCGCCGACCGGAACCGTTGCGGCGATGCCCTTCAGCGAGCACAGCACGGCATCGTTGTCGGGGAACAGTTCGTACAGGCCCGATACCACCGCCAGCGTCGGCGCCGGATCGACCTTCGCCAGCTGCGCCGGGTCGAATGCATCACCCTGCTCGAAGCGGGCGATGTCGGCCGCCCCCAGGCGTTCAATCAGGGCCTGGCCCTGGGTCACGTTCAGATCGCTGAAATCACGCAGCACGATGCGCTCCGCACGCTGTTCGCCCTGGCCCAGCGCTTCCAGCACATAGCGGCCATGGCCGGCGGCCACGTCCAGCACGCGCACCGGCGTGCCCTGCCCGCGCAGTCGCTGGGCCGCATCACGCAGCAGTTCCTGCAGGTGCTGGCCACGGATGCGGATGCCGCGCCAGCCGATTGCATCCAGGTAGTTGCGGTCGACCATGCGGCCGAGCGGACCCTTGCCGCGTGCTTCGTCGCGGTAGATGTAGTCCAGCGTACTGCCGGAATCAAAACCGGTCTTCAGGCCCAGCGCGATGCCTTCGGACAACGTGCCGCCAAAACGCAGGCCGCTACGCACCACGCGCCAGCGCAGGTCGGCCAGGCTGCTGCGCTCGGGTGGCCAGGCCAGGACTTCAGACTCTTCAAACGTCGGCCCATGGCGATGCGCATCGCGTCGCGACAGTTCGCGCAGCGGTTCGGCGAAGCGCGCCTGGATGAAGCTGCGGATGCGCGCCAGCGCCGGCGCCCGATCACGTTCACCCAGCGTGTCATGGAAGAAGCCCGGCAGGTGCACGCGCTCCTTGATCGGGCTGGACAGGCGTTCGTAGAAGCGGTCCTGCGGGCCGCGGTGCACGACGAAATCCGAGCCGGACACCAGCAGCTGCACCGGCACGCTGATCGCCTGCGCATCGGCCACGATACGGTCGGCCGCTTCGTACAGGCCCAGCAGCACGCGCACCGAGATCGGCCGGGTGATCAGCGGATCAGTGCGGTAGCTTTCCACCCGCGCCGGGTCATGGGTCAGCCACTGCGGCTTGACGTAGCTGTTGACGAAGAAGTTGCCGCGCAGCTTCTGCATCAATGCCAGGCCCGGGCGTGCAAACGGCACGTACAACTTCACCTTGAACGCCGGCGAGGCCATCACCAGCGCACGCAGGCGCGGTGCGTAATCGTGCACCCAGGTGGCGGCAACCACCGCGCCCACGCTCTGCGCGATCACCACGACGTCTTCCACCGCGATGCCATGTTCGCTGCCGATGTGGGCGATGAAACTGTCCAGGTCACGCACCAGCGCAGGGAATCCGGGGGCATCGCCACGCACGCCCGGCGAACGCCCATTGCCGCGCGCATCCCAGGCAAAGAAGGCCGTGTCGGGCAGGTCCAGCTCATCGACAAGGTGGGTGACCCGGCCGGAGTGCTCGTGGCCGCGGTGCAGCAGCACGATGGCCTTGGTGGCCGGCGTTGCGGTGGTGCCCGCCCAGTACCGGTAGAACAGCGGTACCTGGTCGAAGCTGTGGAATTCCCGTTCCTGCGCCTGACGCATGCAATCTCCTGATTGTCTTTTTGTATCTGCTTGATTAATTCGGCGAAACCGCCGTTTCCCGCAGTCCGCGACGGACGCGGTTGATCATCGTCAGCACGCACAGCATCGCCATGGCCGCGGCCACGCCAGTGACCGTCATCGCGCCAACCCACTCAAACGCCAGCAGCAGGCCCAGCGCACCGATCACGAAGGCGCGGTCGCTCTTGCCCATCGGGCCGTCATAGCGGCGGCTGGCACCGACCATCAGCCCCAGCACGCCGGCGTATTCGCTCAGCGCCGCGGTCCAGGCCAGCAGCCACAGCGCTTCCGGGCGCACGCCCGGCACGCTGAGCAGGCTCAGGTACAGCGCCGCGTCGGCGATCACATCGCACAATTCGTTCAGATAGGCGCCCAGCCGCGACTGCTGGCCGAATTCGCGGGCCAGCATGCCGTCCACGGCGTTGAGCGCCATGCGCAGCAGCATCCACAGCGGCAGCAGCAGGTACAGCAGGGGCTGGGCCGGCGCGCAGCACCACACCGCGGCGGCCACCAACAGCGAGACCACGGCGGCCGCCACCGTCACTGCGTTGGCGGTGATTCCTGTGCGGTGCAGGCCGCGCACGGCCGGACGCAGCAGGTCCTGGAAACGTCCTTTCAATACATAGATCGACACGATCTGTCCCTGCGGATCCTTGGCAGTCCGGGCACAGCCTACCCGATCGGGGCGGTGCCGCCGCATCGAACTGCTTGCAGTCTGCGCCCCACCGGGCTGTGCCGAAGGCGGCCACAGCCCCGTGCCGGCCGCCGATTTCGCCCTGCGACGCCCGCCACCGGCCCCCACCGCCTACAATATCGGCCCCGCTCCGCTGCCGATTGCCCTGTCCCCATGACTGCTGATCTGTTGCCCGTCCGTCGGGCCCTCCTCTCCGTTTCCGACAAGACCGGCCTGGTCGAGCTGGCCACTGCGCTGGCGGCACGCGGCGTGGAGCTGCTGTCCACCGGCGGCACCGCCAAGGCGATCCGCGATGCGGGCCTGGCCGTGAAGGACGTGGCCGACGTCACCGGCTTCCCGGAAATGATGGATGGCCGGGTCAAGACCCTGCACCCGATGGTGCACGGCGGCCTGCTGGGCCGTTCGGGCCTGGATGATGCAGTGATGGCCGAGCACGGCATCGGTGCCATTGACCTGCTGGTCCTGAACCTGTATCCGTTCGAATCGGTCACCGCCAAGGCCGACTGCACCCTGGCCGACGCGGTCGAGAACATCGACATCGGCGGCCCGGCCATGCTGCGTTCGGCGGCCAAGAACTTTGCCCGCGTGGCGGTGGCTACTGATCCGTCGCAGTACGCCGAGCTGCTGGCTTCACTGGAGGCCAACGGCGGCCAGCTGTCGGCCGCCACCCGCTTCGCGTTCTCGGTGGCCGCGTTCAACCGCGTCGCCCAGTACGACGCCGCGATCAGCAACTACCTGTCGGCGGTCACCGCCACCGACGCTGCGGTGCCGGCGCGTACCGAGTACCCGGCACAGATGAACTCCACCTTCGTGAAGGTGATGGACCTGCGCTACGGCGAGAACCCGCACCAGAGCGGCGCGTTCTACCGCGACCTGTACCCGGTGCCGGGCACGCTGGCGACCTTCCAGCAGCTGCAGGGCAAGGAACTGAGCTACAACAACCTGGCCGATGCCGACGCGGCGTGGGAATGCGTGCGCCAGTTCGATGCACCGGCCTGCGTCATCGTCAAGCACGCCAACCCGTGCGGCGTGGCGGTCGGTGCCGGCAATGGCGATGCCTACGAGCTGGCCTACGCCACCGACCCGACCAGCGCCTTCGGCGGCATCATCGCCTTCAACAAGCCGCTGGACGCCGCCACTGCCAAGGTGATCCTGGATCGCCAGTTCGTGGAAGTGCTGATTGCCCCGGACTACGAGCCGGCCGCGCTGGAATACGCACAGAAGAAGGCCAACGTGCGCGTGCTGCGCATCCCGCACGGCGATGGCCTGAACAACTTCGACAGCAAGCGCGTCGGCTCGGGCCTGCTGCTGCAGTCCTCGGACAACCGCGGCATGACCCGCGACGAACTGAAGGTGGTCAGCAAGCTGGCGCCGACCGACAAGCAGTTCACCGACCTGCTGTTCGCCTGGAAGGTGGCCAAGTTCGTGAAGTCCAACGCGATCGTCTATGCCAAGGACAGCCGCACCATCGGTGTCGGCGCCGGCCAGATGAGCCGCGTGTACTCGGCGCGCATCGCCGGCATCAAGGCCGCCGACGCGAACCTGGTGGTCGAGGGCTCGGTGATGGCCTCCGATGCGTTCTTCCCGTTCCGCGACGGCATCGATGCCGCTGCCGCCGCCGGCATCAAGGCGGTCATCCAGCCGGGCGGTTCGATGCGCGATGCCGAAGTGATCGCCGCCGCCGATGAACATGGCCTGGCCATGGTGTTCACCGGCGTGCGCCACTTCCGCCACTGATCCGCATCACGAAGCCGGGCCCTGCCCGGCTTTTTCTTCTTCGTACCCGAGAACCCTGTCCCATGAAGATCCTCGTCATCGGCTCTGGCGGCCGCGAACACGCCCTGGCATGGAAGCTGGCCCAGTCCTCCCGCGTCAGTGAAGTGCTCGTGGCACCCGGCAACGCCGGCACCGCCAGCGAAGACAAGTGCCGCAACGTGGCGGTCAAGGTCACCGATATCGACGGCCTGCTGGCGCTGGCACAGGCCGAGGGCGTGGCGCTGACCGTGGTCGGCCCGGAAGTACCGCTGGTGGCCGGCGTGGTCGACCGCTTCCGCGCTGCTGGCCTGCGTATCTTCGGGCCGACCGCCGCTGCCGCGCAGCTGGAAGGCAGCAAGGCCTACGCCAAGGACTTCCTGGCCCGCCACGACATCCCCACCGCGTTCTACGCCGTGCACACCGACGTGGACGCCGCCCTGGCCTACATCCGCGAGAAGGGCGCACCGATCGTGGTCAAGGCCGATGGCCTGGCCGCTGGCAAGGGCGTGATCGTCGCAATGACCCTGGCCGAAGCCGAAGACGCGGTGCGTGACATGCTCTCCGGCAACGCGTTCGGCGATGCCGGTGCACGCGTGGTGATCGAGGAATTCCTCGACGGCGAGGAAGCCAGCTTCATTTCGATGGTGGACGGCATGCATGCGCTGCCGATGGCCACCTCGCAGGACCACAAGCGCGTCGGCGACGGCGATACCGGCCCGAACACCGGCGGCATGGGCGCCTATTCGCCGGCCCCGGTGGTGACGCCGGAGGTGCATGCACGGGTGATGCGTGAAGTGGTGAACCCGACCGTGCAGGGCATGATCGCCGACGGCATTCCGTTCACCGGCTTCCTTTATGCAGGCCTGATGATCGATGCCAGCGGCGCGCCGAAGGTGATCGAGTTCAACGTGCGCTTCGGCGATCCGGAAACCCAGCCGGTGATGCTGCGCCTGCAGTCGGACCTGGTGGAGCTGGTGGAAGCGGCCATCGACGGCCGCCTGGACCAGATCGAGGCACAGTGGGATGCGCGCCCATCGCTGGGCGTGGTACTGGCGGCGAAGCCGTACCCGGAAGCACCGATCACCGGCGATGTGATTTCCGGCTTGGCCGACGTGCCGGCCAGTGCCAAGGTGTTCCATGCCGGCACCACGCTGGACGCGCAGGGCCAGGTGCTCAGCGCTGGTGGGCGCGTGCTGTGCGTGGCCGCGCTGGGCGACAGCGTGCGTGATGCGCATGCCAATGCCTACGCCGGTGTGGCCAAGGTGACGTGGGCCAACGAGTTCCACCGCAACGACATCGGCTGGCGCGCGATCACACGCGAGGGCTGAGGCCCACGCGGCATCAGGGCATCCACGCGTGGCGCGGATCTACCTAGCGTCAGTAGATCCACGCCATGCGTGGATGAGAACGCCACCAAAAAGAAAAGGCCCGGCAATGCCGGGCCTTTTCATGGCTTCAACGCCCTCCCGCCTTACGCGGTGAACAGCGCCTTCATCTTCTTCAGCGCGTTCGCTTCAACCTGACGGATGCGCTCTGCCGACACGCCGTACTCGTCGGCCAGCTCCTGCAGCGTCACCTTGCTGTCGGCATCCAGCCAGCGGCGGCGGATGATGTCGCGCGAACGCGCATCCAGCTCGGCCAGGCCTTCGCGCAGCAGCTGCATCTGGTTGTCTTCGCTGTCGGCACGCTCATAGGCCATCGACGGATCTTCGTCGTTGGCAACCAGGAACGCAGCCGGCGACGGCGGTGCGTGTTCGTTGTCCTCGTCGGTCGGCGCATCGAAACCGATATCGCGACCGGACAGGCGCGACTCCATTTCCATGACCTCGCGCTCGGACACGTTCAGATCCTTGGCCACCGCGCTGACCTCTGCCGCGTTCATCCAGCCCAGGCGCGTCTTCGACTTGCGCAGGTTGAAGAACAGCTTGCGCTGCGCCTTGGTGGTGGCGACCTTCACGATGCGCCAGTTCTTCAGGATGAACTCGTGCATCTCGGCACGGATCCAGTGCACGGCAAAGGAGACCAGGCGCACGCCCATTTCGGGATCGAAGCGCTTGACCGCCTTCATCAGGCCGATGTTGCCTTCCTGGATCAGGTCGCCCAGGGCAAGGCCGTAGCCGTTGTAGCCGCGGGCTACGTGCACCACGAAGCGCAGGTGCGAATGCACCAGCTCGCGTGCAGCGTCCAGATCGTTGCCGTCGCGGAAGCGACGGGCCAGGTCCTGTTCGTCATCGACCGACAGCACCGGGATCTGGTGCACGGCACCGATGTAGGCGTCCAGCGAACCGAGCGCACTGGGAATCGGGAGATTGTTTGCCACAAGGGCAGTAGAGGTGTTCTGGCTCATAGGCACCCATCTTAGCAGTCCGGGATTTGGACTGCTAAAGGAGGAAAAAGTTCCAGCATCCTATTGATGCAACACTGGTCCCAAACAGAGCCCTACCGTAGCGCGATTTGATGACAGTGGCGAGCACGCTTTTCGGGATTCACAATCCCTTGGAATTCAAGCAATTACCCACCGGAACCCGGCCGATTCCGGTCAAGCGGAGCTGAACGGGTAGGCCTGGAGGCCCATTCAGGGCCGGGGATGTTGCCAGGTGTTCAGGCCCGAGCCCCCACAGCGACGGAGCGTTACTACTAAGAAACCCGTTGACAGCCCCACAGCGGCATGCTCCGATGCATCAACTAATTCATACGTAGATGCCATGGCCCGTCCCGTCTCCCAGACCCCCACGCCGGCCGAGCAGGCCATCCTGGACATCCTCTGGGACAAGGGCGAAGCCTCCGTGCGCGAAGTGGCTGATGTGCTCGGCGAACACAAGCCGGTCGCGTACACCACGGTGCTGACCATGTTCAACGTGCTGGCGAAGAAAGGCTTTGTCAGTCATCGCCAGGAAGGTCGCGCCTACATCTATCACGCCACGCTCAGCCGCGAGCAGGCCCGCCGGCAAGCGCTCGACCATCTGCTGCATCAGTTCTTCGACGGCTCACCGAACGTGCTGGCACAGCACCTGGTGGACGAACGCGAAATCGACCGCAACGAACTGCAGGCACTGCAGCAGCGCATCAGCGATGCCAGGGCCGGGAGGAAGGAATGAACCTCATCGACCTGGTGATGGCACTGGGCGTTCGACAGTTGCTGTTGTCCGCAGTTGTGCTGCTGCCAGCGCTGTGGCTCGCTCGGCGGCGAGCCCTCAGTGCCGAACAACGTTCCTGGCTGCTGACCGCCGCGATGGCGATTGCCCTGCTGCTGCCGCTCAGTGCCTTCCTGCCAGGCTGGTCGACTACGCTGCCCCTGCCCGCGCCGACGGCTCCGGCGCTCCACCCCATGCCTGGCGAGGGGGCAACGATGGCCGAGGCCGTCTACGAGGCCGGACGACAACCCGACATCTATTACGTCGAACTGCCGAAGACATTGTCCACCGTGCTGGCGGCGCTTTGGCTGCTGGGCACCCTGTGGCTGGGCATGCGCCTGCTGGACGCGATGCTGCAGGCACGCCGGCTGCGGCGGCTGGCGCAACCGGCATCCGCCGGACTGCGCGCGGTCCTGGCCGACATCGTGCCCGCCCACGTGACGATCGCTACCTGCGCCGTCGACGGGCCGATGGTCGTCGGCCTGTGGCGCCCAACAATCCTGCTGCCGCGCCCGCTGCTGGCCCGCCTGGACAACAGCGTGCTGCGCGACATCGTCCGCCACGAGGTTGCACACCTGCAGCGCCGCGACCTGTGGACAAGCACGCTGCTGCGGGCAGGAACAGCACTGTTCTGGTGGAATCCGCTCCTGCACGTTGCCCAAGCACGCCTGGCGGTACTGCGCGAAATGGCCTGCGATGCGCGTGCCGCGCTGCAGGCGCGCGAACCGCTGGATTATGCAGGCTCCCTGCTGGCCAGTGTCGAACAGCTGCAGGCCCTGCGCGAGGAGGCGCCGACGCTGGCGCTGGGCATGTTCGGCGCGCGCAGCCAGCTGGCGCAGCGCATCGATCAGCTCGTCGAGACGGCACCACCGGCACCGCGGCGCCGCAGCCTGCTGATGCTCGGGCTGACGCTTCTGCTGGGCTGCACCGCCACTGCGGTAGCCGTCTCACCACGACTGGCACCACCGTCGGCGCCCGTTTCCTCCGACACGCGCATCAACGATCTTCTGCGGGCTGCCAGTACGCATGGGATCGCCGAAGTCCACGCCTTGGCCGCAGCAGGCGTCGATCTCGACGCGCGCATGCTCGGCGATGGCACGGCGCTGATCCAGGCCATCCGCGCACGCGACCCGGCGATGGTCAACGCCCTGCTGCGGCTGGGGGCCGACCCCGATCGCGCCGCACTGGGCGAAGGCAATCCGCTGATCGTCGCCTCCGCGCTGGGCCTGCAACCCATCGTCGAGCAGCTGGTGCAGGCCGGTGCCGACGTCAACCGGGTCGTGACCTATGACGAGACACCGCTGATCAATGCCTCGCGCGAAGGTCACCTGGTCACCGTGCAGTACCTGCTCGCGCACGGCGCCGACATCAACCTGGGCGTGGAAGCCGACGGCTGGCTGGGGCGCTGGCGAACACCGCTGAACCAGGCCGGCAACGCGGCCGTGCGCGATTACCTGCTGGCGCAGGGCGCCCGCCGCGAACGACGCTGACGCCGCTGCTGCATTGCCTACTGCATTGCAGCGATACCCCGTTCCATTCGCAACGACCGGACGCGGCAGGCGTGCGTGGCAACGCCTGCGCAGATCCCAACCCTCTTCCATTCCTGCAAGGATGTCGATGATGAACCGCCTGGTGCTGTGTTCGCTGCTGGTCTGCCTGACCCCGTTCCGCGTGATGGCCGCTGACGCCGGCGCTGAAGACACTGCGCGTTTTGCCCAAGCAATGGCCCATGGCCTGCGCCCCGGCACAGCCCCGCTGGGCGCAGCGCTGCCGCGATGGTCGATCGACGAACGCCTTGCCCATTACAAGGTACCGGGAGCCGCCATTGCGGTGATCCGCGATGGCAAGGTGGTGTACGCCGCCGGATATGGCCTGCGCCAGGCGGGCACGCGCGACGCGGTGGATGCCGATACCGTGTTCTCGGTAGGCTCGGTCAGCAAGATGGGCGCGGCGGCGACCACCCTGAAGCTGGTTGCTGCCGGCAAGGTCTCACTGGAGGAGAACATCGATGCCCGACTGCGCCGCTGGCATGTGCCTGCCGATGCGCAGGGACTGCACCCGCCGATCAACCTGCGCATGCTGCTCTCGCACACCGCCGGCTTCAATGTGCATGGATTCCAGGACTATCAGCCCGCCGAACGCCTGCCGACCTTGCTGCAGACACTGGATGGGCTGGCGCCTGCAAAGAATGAACCGATACGCCTGATCCACGCACCCGGCCAGCAGGTCGACTATTCCGGTGGCGGCTACACCGTGGTACAGCTGGCGATCGAGGACATGACCGGTACACCCTTCGCCGACGTCGCCCGCCGCGAGGTGTTCACGCCGCTGGGCATGTCGCGCAGCACGTATCAGAGTCCCCTGCCTTCCGGCTACGGCAACGTTGCCCATGCGCACGACAACGAGGGTCTGCCGGAGGCCCTGCCACGCGGCTGGCAGAGCTTTCCAGAACAGGCGGCGTCCGGGCTGTGGACCAGCGCCAACGACATGGGCCGGTTCGTCGCGGCGCTGCTGCGCAGCATCCGCACGAAGGGTGGATGGCTGCCGCAGCCGTTGGCCCTGCAGATGGTCAGCGAAGTAGCGCCGGCCGGCCGCGGTCTGGGCCCGGAGCTGGCCGGTGCCGGTGCCAGTCGCCGCTTCTTCCACAACGGCAGCAATGACAGCTATCACGCCGGCATCGAAGGCTATCCGGAGAGCGGCGATGGATTCGTCATCCTGACCAATGGCGACAACGGTCCCGCACTGCGTGGGGAGATCCGCAATGCCTTGTCCGATGCACTCGGCCATAACGCCAAGCCGCTTATCCGCACGCTGGATCCGGCACTGCTGGTGGACAGCTACGCAGGCTTCAGCGGCCGCTTCATGCTCGATGACGCCCTGCCGATGGATGTCCGCAGCAGCCTGGCCGACTGGTTCGAGGCCAGCACCCTGGACGTGCAGTCGGTCGACACTGGACTGCAGTTGCGTCTGCCCGGGCGTGATGCACCGGTCGCGCTGCAGGCGCTGACGCCCGTCCGCTTCCTGGCAGGCAGCGTGGGGGCAGAGCTGCTGTTCCACCGCGGCGGCGACGGCAGCGTACAGGCACTGAGCGTGATTGCCGAAGGCGCGCGTGCCTACTACCGGCGGGCGGACACTGTGTCAGCACCGGGTCACTGATTCATCCCTGGCGGTGCCGGGCCCCTGCCCGGCCCGCTCAGAGGGCCGAACGCGCCGGCAGCGACCAGTCGATCGGGGCCTGCCCGCGGCGCTGCAGGTACTCGTTGGCCATCGAGAAATGCCGGCAGCCCAGGAAACCGCGATGGGCTGACAAGGGCGACGGATGCGGCGACTTCAGCACACGGTGGCGGCGGGTGTCGATCACCTTGCCCTTCTGCTGCGCATAGGCACCCCAGAGCATGAACACCAGGCCTTCGCGCTCACGGTTGAGTACGTCCACCACATGGTCGGTGAAGCCCTCCCAGCCACGCCCCTGGTGGGCGCCAGCCTTGCCCTCTTCTACCGTCAGCACGGCGTTGAGCAGCAGCACGCCGCGCTGTGCCCACGGGATCAGGCAGCCGTGGTCGGGGCGCGGGAGACCGAGATCGCTCTCGATCTCCTTGTAGATGTTCAGCAGTGACGGTGGCACCGGTACGCCCGGCGCCACCGAGAAACTCAGGCCATGGGCCTGGCCGCGACCGTGGTACGGATCCTGGCCGAGGATCACCACCTTCACCTGCTCGAACGGCGTGGCATCGAACGCGGCGAAGATCTGCGGGCCGGGCGGGAACACTGCCGCACCCGCGGCCTTGCGCTGGCGCAGGAAGCTGGACAGCTCACGCATCTGCGGCTGCAGCAGGTAATCACCGACATGCTGCTTCCAGCTTGGTTCCAGCTGGATCGTCGGGGTGTCGGCTACTTCATCCATCATCGAATCAGGGGTCCATCGTTCAAACGGGCCAGGCGCAGCTGGAACAGCACCTTGGTGACCAGCAGCCGCTCTTCAATCGGCTTGAGCACCAGGTCGTTGGCACCGGACTGCAGCAGCCCGGTCTGGTTGTGCGGGTTGCCGTCGCCGGTCATCACCAGCACCGGCAGGCGGCGCTTGCCGTAACCGAAGTCCACGCGCACGCGCTGCACCACGTCGCGGCCGCTCAGCTCGCCCTTCAGGGTGACATCGGTCAGCACCAGGTCGATGCGGTGGCGGCTGCGGCCCAGCGACTCGGCAGTGAGCAGGGTGAACGCCTCTTCGGCGCTGACCACGTGCAGCACGTTCAACTGCTGGCGTTCGAGCATGCGCTTGGTGGCTTCGGCCACTACGCGGCTGTCCTCGATATAGAGGATGGTCGCGCCGGGAATGGTCTGCGGCTGCACATAGCCGCGGATGAAGGTCGCCAGCGCCTCGTGGCCCAGCGCCTTGTCGAAATAGTCGGTGACGAATTCGGTGAAGCGACGCTGCTCCAGGTGCTGCTGGGCATCGCCGGACACCACGATCACCGGTACGTAGGCCTGGCCGGCGGCTTCGCGGACCATGCGCGCCAGCGCCAGACCGTCGCCATCACGCAGGGTCAGCGAGGTGGTCACCAGGTCCACCGGACCCTGCGCCAGCGCCTGTTGTGCGTCCTCGATGCTGTCGCAGCCGATCACCTCCACGCCCGGCAGGTCGCGCTTCAGGACATCGGCGATCAGCTTGCGCACCAGCTTCGAACCATCGACCACCATCACCCGCGTCGCGGGCCCTTCAAGGTGCTTCAGCGCTTGCGGTTGCATGCCGGTCTCAGGTGTCGGTCGGGCGGGTCTGGCGGAGGAAGTGGCCGGTGACCAGCCACGCGCCCAGCCAGCCCAGCAGCAGCGTGCCGAGCAGGACCAGGCTGCCATGCAGCAGGTCCAGGCCGTGCAGCACGAACAGGCTGCCGTAGCTGCGCGAGAGTTCTGCCAGCGGCACGCGCAGCGCGGCACCGGCCGCAGCAATCAGGGCCAGCGCCACCGCGCCGGCACCCAGGCCGTACCACGCGCCCAGGTACAGGAACGGGCGGCGGATGAAACCATCGCTGGCACCAAGCAACTGCAGTACGCCGATTTCCTCGCGACGGGCCTGGATGTCCAGACGCACGGTGTTGCCGACCACCAGCGCGGCGCCGACGCCCAGCAGTACCGACAGCACCTGCACCAGCCGCGCGCCGAACGCCAGCCAGGCATCCAGGCGCTGGCGCCACAGCGCATCGTGCTGCACCAGGTCGGCCTCGGGCAGGCTCTCCAGCGCGCGCGCCAGGCGTGCGTCATCCTTGCCCTGGCCCGGGGTGATCACCAGCAGCGAGGGCAGCGGATTGTCGTTGAGCGCATCGATCGCCTCGCCGAGGCCGGCATCGCGCAGTTCCTGCAGGCCCTGCTCCGGCGTGCGCACGTTCACTTCGGCCACGTCGTCGCGGTCGCGCAGCTGGCCGGCAAGGCGCAGTGCGCCGGGGCCATCGACATTGCCCTTCAGGAACACGTTGATGTCGCGCGACTGCTGCACGCTGCCGGCGAACTGCTTGAGGTTGTCCAGCGCGATCGACAGGCCCAGCGGCAGGGCCAGCGCCAATGCCATGACCATCACCGTCAGCAGGGTCGCCCACGGCTTGCGGAAAGCGCGGCCCAGGCTGAACACCACGCTGTGCGCGTGATGCTGGAACCAGACGCCCACGCGCGAGGGTGCGGCCGCTTCGCTGTTTTCGTTCTTCGCCATGCGTTACTCCGCCAGGTCCTGCGGCGAGATGTCGTCCACCAGCCGGCCGTGGTTGAGGATCAGCACGCGCTTGCGCATGCGGCGCAGCAGCGGCAGGTCGTGGCTGACCACCAGCACGCTGGTGCCGCGCGAGGGCAGCTCGGCAAACAGGGCCATGATCTCTGCCGCCAGGGTCGGGTCGAGGTTGCCGGTCGGCTCGTCGGCCACCAGCAGCTTGGGTTCGCCGACGATGGCGCGGGCGATGCCGACCCGCTGCTGCTCGCCGGCCGACAGCTGCGAGGGCAGCGCCTTCTCGCGATGACCCAGGCCCATCCGTTCCAGCACCGAGCGCACGCGCTTTCCGATGTCGCCACGGCGGGTGCCGCGCAGGATCAGCGGCAGCGCCACGTTCTCGGCGATGGAGCGGTCCATCAGCAGGCGATGGTCCTGGTAGACCGCGCCGACCGCGCGGCGGTGGCGAGGCACGTCGCCGCCGCGCACCTTCAGCAGGTTGCGCTCGTCGAACACCACGGCGCCGCGGCTGGGCCGCTCGTCCAGGTGGATCAACTTGAGCAGGGTGCTTTTGCCCGCACCGGAATGGCCGGTGACGAACAGCATCTCGCCCGGCGCGACCTCGAAGCTGACATCGATCAGCGCCTCGTGGCCACCGGCGTACTGTTTGCTGACATTGTCGAAGCGCAGGACACTCATGCCCCGATTATGCAGGAGCGGCGCGACATCGTGGAGATGGTGGGGCGATGGGTGGTAGCCGCAGGAGCAGCCGAGCGTAGGCTCGGCTCTACAGGGCGGCATGGGGGCTGTAGAGCCGAGCCCATGCTCGGCTCAGTGCGGACCAAGGTCCGCACCCACCATCGGCGGCTCAGTTGCCCGACAGCATCCGGCGGATCTTGCGGCCGATGCGCGTCAGGAACGAATCACCGGTATCGGCAGCCGTGCGCACCGGCTTGGCCACCACCTGCACCGGGGTGACCGGGCTGGCGCCGTTGCCGGCATTGGCCTGCACGCCCTCGGCACCTTCGACCGGACGGCCGTGGCGACGACGACGGCGCTTGCGCGGCTTGCGCTCGCCATCGGCGGCGCCTTCCGGCGCACCTTCGGCACGCGGCGGGCGCGGCGGACGCGGGGCCTGGGCTACGGCGGCTTCGGCACCTTCGGCCGGCGCTGCAGCTGCCTGGTCGCCTTCCACGCGCGGCTTGCGCGGGCCACGCGAACGGCGTTCGCCGCTGCGCTCGCCGTCGCGCCGTTCGCCGCGGCCACCGCCGGAGCGGCCACCACTGCGGCCACCGCCACGACGCTCTTCCTCAGCGGCGCGGGCTTCGCGCGCTTCACGGAAGATCTGGCCGACGCTCTCGTTCTCTTCACCCTCCTCGCCGGCGGCCGGGGCCGGGCGTTCCGGACGCGGCAGCGCGGTCAGCAGTTCCTTGGTGACCGGCTCGGACGGAATCTTCTGCTCGATGTAGGCCTCGATGTCCGGCAGGCTCATCGCGTAGCGTTCGCAGGCGAAGCTGATCGCATCGCCTTCCTCGCCCAGGCGGGCGGTACGGCCGATGCGGTGCACGTAGTCTTCGGCGTCGAACGGCAGGTCGTAGTTGTAGACGTACTTGATGCCGTCGATGTGCAGGCCACGCGCGGCCACGTCGGTGGCCACCAGGATTTCCAGCTGGCCCTTCTGGAAGCGGTTGAGCAGGCTCTCGCGCTTCTTCTGCGGCACGTCGCCGGACAGCACGCCGACACGGTAGCCGGCCTTTTCGAGCGAACGGGCGACGCGCTCGACGAACACCTTGGTGTTGACGAACACCATGGTGCGTGCGCCTTCGCTGCGCGACAGCAGGCCCAGCAGCAGCGGAATCTTCTCTTCGTCGGCCGGGAAGTACAGCTTCTGGCGCACGCGCGCGGCGGTCACCGTCTCGGCCTCGACCACCAGCTTCTGCGGCTCGTTCATGTGTTCGTAGGCCAGCTCCAGCACGCGATGGCTGAGGGTGGCGCTGAACAGCAGGGTCTGCCGGGTGGTGCGCTCCGGCATGCGACGCAGCAGGAAGCGGATGTCCTTGATGAAGCCCAGGTCGAACATGCGGTCGGCTTCGTCCAGCACGCAGATCTCGCAGGCGTGCAGCGAGACCACCTTGTGCTGCTTCACGTAGTCGATCAGGCGGCCCGGGGTGGCGATGATCACGTCCACGCCCTGCTGCAGGATCTCGCGCTGCTTGTCGTAGTCGACACCGCCGTAGACCAGTGCGAAGCGCAGGCCCAGATCGGAGCCGAACTTCACCGCATCCTTGTGGATCTGGATGGCCAGTTCGCGGGTCGGGGCGAGGATCAGCGCGCGCGGGTCTTCCGGCTTGCGGTCGGCCAGGGCCGGCTTGCTCAACAGGCGATTCACGACAGCGACCAGGAAAGCCAGGGTCTTGCCGGTGCCGGTCTGGGCCTGGCCGGCAACATCACCGCCGGCCAGCGCGACCGGCAGGGTCAGCGCCTGGATCGGGGTGCAGCGGGTGAATCCGGCTCCTTCAAGGCCGGCCTGCAGGGCCGGATGCAGCTCGAAGGAGGAAAAGGTCAAATCGGTCAGCGGTTTGTCGCTCATGAGTCCGTCTTGGTATGGCCGCCGGCCTGTAGGGCGGCTGGCACTTCATCGTCTAGGGGCACCGTCGCAAACTGCGGCCCCTGCGGCGGGTTGGCAGGCTGGGACCACCCGGTCCGCGCGCCGCACAATGCCCCAGTTTAACGCACTCGGGCCGGCAAACCGGAATGCACGGTCTCACGGCCAGTGAGACAACCTTCCTTCACTCAGCCACACCGGACTTGAACGGCCTGGCCGGGATCGCTGGTGTCGCCCGCTGCCACCCCCATCTTCGGGAAGACAGTGAAATCCGACACATACCGGGCTTCGAAGCGATCACGATACGCTGGGTTCCAGCCGGCGCCTGTCCCCGCCCTGCGATAGGGGTACACTGCCGGCCGTGAGCGTCCAGGCATTCCGCCGAACGCACCGCGGCAGTGCGCCGCGAGGCAACGACGAGGGTCGCGCCACCGGGCATGGCCCAGTTCACCCACCTCCGGCACTGCCGGGTGCAATCCAAGACGAGAAACCAAGATGAGCGACAAGGTTGTACATGTCGGCGATGCCGACTTTGATAGCGCAGTACTGAATTCCAAGGAACCGGTGCTGGTCGATTTCTGGGCCGAATGGTGTGGCCCGTGCAAGATGATCGCCCCGGCGCTGGACGAACTGGCCGATGCCTACCAGGGCCGCGCCAAGATCGCCAAGGTCAACGTCGACCACAACCGTGCGCTGGCTGCCAAGTACCACGTGCGTTCGATTCCGTACCTGGTCGTGTTCAAGGACGGCGAGAAGGTTGGCGAGCAGATCGGTGCGGTGGGCAAGGCTCAGCTGGCCGGCCTGCTGGACAAGGCCCTGGCCTGATCCTGCTGTTTTCCGGCAGCCGCCCCCCGCGGCTGCCGGCGGGCGCCCCGCGTCCATGATGAATGCTGTTCCCGGCAGCCCTTGCACGGCGCCGCAGGCCGATGATAGTGTCGGCATATCCGGCCGCGTTCGCGTGCCGCACCCTCTGGACGCAGTTTCTTCCAGACCCATTCCCAACGTTCGCCGCCCCAGCCGGGCGCTCGCACCTTCAAGCGAGGAATAACGCTCTTGTCCGATAACACTCCCGAAACCGGCAGCGCCGATGCGCCCGCCGAAAAGCGTGTGCGCAAGCCCCGCGTGAGCAAGGCCGCCGCTCCGGCAGCCGCCGAAACCAGCGCCGCTCCGGCGCAGCCGACCCTGCCGCTGGCCACCGCGCCCGAGGCACCGGCCCCCGCCCCCGCACCGAGCGCGCCCGCCGCCGAGGCCCCTGCCAGCAGTGGCGGTGGCGAAGGTGGTGAGGGTCGCGAATCCGGCCAGCCGCGGCAGCAGAACCACCAAGGGGGGGGCCAGAACCAGGGCCAGAACCAGGGCCAGAACCCGTACAACCAGAACGGCCAGCAGGGCCAGGGGCAAGGCCAGGGCAACCGCCGTGACCGCTTCCGCAACCGCCGTGACCGTGACCGCAACAACAACCGCTTCCGCGACGACGGCATGCCCAACGACGGCGGCGAGCAGCAGCCCTTCGTACCTCGCCCGCACGCCAACGTGCCGGAAGGCTTCCCGGTCTATTCGCTGAGCGACCTCAAGCGTATGCCGGCACAGAAGCTGCTGGAAATCGCCGAGCAGCTGCAGATCTCCGAAGGCGTGGCCCGCGCCCGCAAGCAGGATGTGATCTTCGCCCTGCTGAAGGTACTGACCCGCCACGGTGACGGCGTCGCCGCCGACGGCGTGCTGGAAATCCTGCCGGACGGCTTCGGCTTCCTGCGCGCGGCCGAAGCCAGCTACCTGGCCGGCCCGGACGACACCTACATCTCGCCCAGCCAGATCCGCCGCTTCAACCTGCGCACCGGCGACCATATCTCCGGCCGCATCCGCTTCCCGAAGGACGGCGAGCGCTACTTCGCGCTGAACATCGTCGACACCATCAACGGCGAGCCGATCGAAGCGTCGAAGAACAAGGTGCTGTTCGAGAACCTGACCGCGCTGTTCCCGCGCCGCCGGTTCACCCTGGAGCGTGGCAACGGTTCGTCGGAAGACATCACCGGCCGCATCCTCGACCTGATGGCACCGCAGGGCAAGGGCCAGCGCTCGCTCATCGTTTCGCAGCCGAAGGCGGGCAAGACGATGATGATGCAGCAGGTGGCCACGGCCATCACCACCAACCATCCGGACGTGCACCTGATCGTGCTGCTGATCGACGAGCGCCCGGAAGAAGTGACCGAAATGCAGCGCACCGTGCGCGGCGAGGTCATCAGCTCGACCTTCGACGAGCCGGCCGCGCGCCACGTGCAGGTGGCCGAAATGGTCATCGAGCGCGCCAAGCGCCTGGTCGAGCACAAGAAGGACGTGGTGATCCTGCTCGACTCGATCACCCGCTTGGCCCGTGCCTACAACAACGTGGTGCCGAGCTCGGGCAAGGTGCTGACCGGTGGTGTGGACGCCAACGCCCTGCACCGCCCGAAGCGCTTCTTCGGTGCCGCGCGCAACGTGGAAGAAGGCGGCAGCCTGACCATCATCGCCACCGCGCTGGTCGACACCGGCTCGAAGATGGACGAGGTGATCTACGAAGAGTTCAAGGGCACCGGCAACAGCGAAGTGCACCTGAGCCGCCGCATCGCTGAAAAGCGCGTGTTCCCGGCCATCGACATCAACCGTTCGGGCACCCGCCGCGAAGACCTGCTGATCGAGCCGGAACTGCTGCAGAAGATCTGGATCCTGCGCAAGCTGCTGCATCCGATGGATGAAATGGCCGCGATGGAATTCCTGCTGGACAAGATGAAGAACACCAAGTCCAACGACGAGTTCTTCGGTTCGATGAAGCGCTGATCCACGGGGCTGTATCGGAAGAAACCTGCCGCTCGCTGCGGCAGGTTTTTTTTTGCCTGCAGGGCGACGCACTTCACTTCGCCGCCGCCCGCTTTTGGCGATAATCCGCCGGCCCCTGCCCGGCCCTGACGGCCGGGCCACCGATTCCCGCTGTCGCCCCTTCCGGAGAACCGGTCGGGTCCAGCCTCCTGCCGGATCCGTCGACGCATGCGAACGCTGTCTCCCCGCCTCAACCTGGGCAAGCTGATCCTCGCCCTGGCCCTGCTCAGCGCCATCATCGCGCTGGCCAACACGCTGCTGGCCAGCTACCGGGTGCAGCGCGACCAGCTGGTCGGCAACACGCTGGAGGCCAACCGCGTCTATGCCACCAAGCTGGCCGAGACCACCCAGAACTTCCTGCTCGCCGCGCAGCAGCAACTGGCCTATGCCGCCACCCGGCTGGGCGAGGCCGACCTCGATCCGGCCCATGCACAGGACGAAGCCAGCCGCCTGCAGCTGCAGTCCAGCAGCTTCAATTCCTCGTTGGTGGTGGACGCGGACGGCCTGGTGATCGCCACCTCGCCACAGACCCTGCAGCTGCAGGGCGAGGTGCTGCACAGTGTCGGCAACAATGCCGCGCTGGCCGCGCGCCAGCCGATGATCAGCGATCCCTACCAGTCGGCCACCGGCAAGCTGCTGGTCTCGCTGTCGCACCCGATCTTCGACCGCCAAGGCCGCTATCGCGGCTATGTAAGCGGCACCTTGTACCTGCGCCAGCGCAGCGCACTGCATACGTTACTGGGCAAGCACTACTACCGCGATGGCTCCTACCTGTACGTCGTCGACCGCAATGGCCGTCTGCTGTACCACGCCGATGGCAAGCGCGTGGGCGACTACGTGGTCGGCAATCCGGCGGTGAAGGCGGTGGTGCGCGGTGAACGTGGCGCACAGCAGGTGCGCAACAACCGTGGTGTGTCGATGCTGGCCGGCTATGCGCCGGTAGCGGCCACCGGCTGGGGCATCATCGCCCAGCGCCCGACCGAAGCCACGCTGCAGCCGCTGTCGCGGTTGATGACCGCAGTGATCTGGAACGCGATTCCGCTGGGCCTGCTGTCGCTGCTGGTCACCTGGTGGTTCGCGCGCCGCATTTCGATGCCGCTGTGGCAGCTGGCGCGCAATGTGCAGGGCGGCGAGGACACCGGCAATGCGATCAACCATGTCAGTGGCATCCGCGCCTGGTACTTCGAGGTCGCCCAGCTCAAGCAGGCGGTGCTGCACAGCTTCAATGCGCTGCAGGACCGCATCGGCACGCTCAACCGCGCCAGCCGTACCGACCCGCTGACCAGCCTGCTCAACCGCCGCGGGCTGCAGCAGGCGCTGGACGCGCTGCAGGTGCAGGGCATCCCGTTCGCGATCCTGGCGCTGGACATCGATCGCTTCAAGGCGATCAACGACGGTTATGGGCATGACGTCGGCGACAACGCCATCGTCCACATCGCCGACCAGATGCGCCGCTACTCGCGCGACAGCGACATCCTCTGTCGCGCCGGTGGCGAGGAGTTCCTGCTGCTGCTGCCGGGCATCAGTACTGAATCGGCCCGTCAGGCCGGTGAACGCCTGCGCCAGCACATCGCCGACCATCCCTTCGAACCGGTCGGCACCATCACCGTATCGCTGGGCGTGGCCCACTTCCCCAGCTTCCATGTCGACGCCGAGCAGGCATTGCGGCTGGCCGACAAGGCGCTGTACATGGCCAAGGAACAGGGCCGCAACCGGGTGGTGGTCTACCCGTACGCCGACTGACGCGGAGCCAGGCTGCCCGGCTCCGCAGCGGGTCTCAGCTCTGTTGCAGCGGGGTCAGCAGGCGCAGGCCGCGCTTGGCGGCGTCCACCATGTAGACGCCGCCTTCCGGCAGCAGATCGCTGCCGGCCTGCTCGACCGGGTCCGCCTCGTGCCACGGCACGCTCTGCCGCGGCCCCGGAATGAAGGCGCGCCAGCGGCCATAGCGTTCCGCCTCTGCATTGGGATCATGGTTCAGGGCGAAGTTCACCGGGATGCGAACCGTCCAGCTGTCCCGGGTGCTGTCCTCGCCGGTGGTCGGCGGCTTGAAGGTCCACGTGCGGGCGGTGCTGACGCTGGCTCTGGCCAGGATGTCGCGCATCTTGGCCAGGGTCCGCTCGGACGCGACCACAGCCATGTTCACCTGCTCAGCGGCCACGTCGGCCACAGTTCCGTCGCGCGCCACCTTGACCAACAGCAGCACCTCACCCTGGCCACCGTTTCGGTAGGCCGCCTCCGGGTAGCGCGGCGGTGTCATGTGCAGCGGGGTCACCGAATCAGTAGCCTTCGGATCGTACTCGCTGAAGTCGACACTGGTCATGCTGATGTCATAACCGCCGTCGGCCGCAGCCTTGCCGCGCAGGCGAACGCGCAAAGGGGCCCGCGTGGCCACCGCCTGGCCATCGCGCAGCGTGGGTTCGAAGCGCCAGCCACCAATGGTGCCTTCCACGAAGGAGGCGATGCTCGGGGCGACCATGGCTTTCTGGTCCAGCACCAGCGAACTGACCGCGCCCTCCGGCGTGACCTCGATATGACCGGACAGCACCATGCTCATTTCCGCAGTCGCACGTACAGCACGCGCGGTCTGCGCAGTGGCGTCGCCTGCAAGCAGGGGGGCGCCGGCACCTACGGCCAGCGCGAGGGCGAGAAACAGTGGGGAACGCATCATTGCCGGATCCTTGGTGATGAACGGCGAGCGTACCTCAGTCCCAACACCCATGACAGCCGGCTCAGGCCAGCCGGTGTGCGCCCGCATAGGGCGGTGTATCCGGATAGTCCCCTCGTGCGAAGCGTTCCTGCAGGCCTTGCCACCAGCCCGGATCGAACAGGTGCCGGTAGTGCTCGCGCACGGCTGCCAGCTCCGCAGCCGGCAGGCCCATGAACGGACCGAAGCGCTCGGGAAACACATCGCGCGGGCCAACATGGAACCAGGGCTCGTCGGCCATCGCCTCCTCCGGCGTACGCGGCTGCGGCCAGGCGCGGAATACACAGTCGCTGACCAGGCACAGTTCGTCATAGTCGTAGAACACCGCCCGCCCGTGCCGCGACACGCCGAAGTTCTTCGGCAGCATGTCCCCGGGGAAGATGTTGTTGCGCGCCATGTCGGTGATCGCCTGCGCGTAATCCAGCGCCGCTGCACGTATCGCCTCCCCGCCCTGTTCGCGCAGGTACAGATTCAATGGACGGAAGCGGCGCTGCACATAGCACAACGCAATCTCCACCTCATCGCCATCGATGCGCACGCTCTGCGCGCACTGCTGCAGCAGTTCGTCCAGCAGCGCCGGTGCGAAGCGGTCACGCGGGAACCGCAGGTGGCGATAAGGCTGTGCATCAAGCAGGCGACCGACACGATCAAGGTTGAACACCAGTGCGTACTTCTCTTCCACCTGCTGGCGTGACATCGCTTTCGGCCAGGCGAATCGGTCGCGGATCAGCTTGAACACCAGCGGATAGCTGGGCAGCGTGAACACCGCCATGACCATGCCGGGCGTGCCTTCGGCATGCACCAGCCGCTCCTGCGGGTGCTCGTTGAAGTGGCGGAAGAAGGTGCGGTAGCGCTCGGTCTTGCCCTGCTTGGCACGGCCCAGCACGGTGTAGATCTCATCGATGGGCTTGCCTGGCAGCAGGCTGCGCAGGAACACCACCGCATCGCCCACCGTGGCCAGGTTGGCCTGGAAGTAGCTGCGCGACACGCCGAACAGGTGAGCCACGTCGCGGCGCCGGGTCAGCACCGCATCGGCACGCAGCCCACGCTCGTCGTTGACCAGCGCGATCACGCACGGCGAGAACCGATGCTCGCCGAACACGCGGCCGACCAGATAGGCACGACGCTCGCGGTAGAACACGGTATCGAGCAGTTCGATGCTGCGCACCGGCGTGTCACCCCAATGGGCAAGATCGTCCTGCAGGCGCACGGCGATGGCCGCGGCGCACCGCAGCTGGTGCGCATAGGGAACATCGAAGCGGTAGTCGGCCAGCACCCGCTGCAGTGCCTCCACCGGCCGCGTCGGCGAGACGGCATAGGTATGGCGCGCGACGGGATGGGTGATGGCGTCGGAAGGCTCGACATCGAAGGCGATGAACTCCAGTGCCGGGTCCACGCCACGAGTGGCGAACAGGCGCCGCGACAGCGTGTTGTAGAAGGTCTTGTACAGCTCGGCGTCGATCAGGCCCTGCAGCAGCGCGCTGTAGCCGGCGTGCACCTGCAACCACAGCGCGCGCTCGCCGATCGCGTCACCGGCGAGGCGGCGCAACGCATCCATCTGCTCGGCGATGCACAGGTCGTACAGCGCGATGCGCTCGACCGCGTCCTGCCGGGCACTGGCCCAGTCGCGCTGCTCGAAGCGCTGCCGCGCGCGCGCGGAGATCGCCGCGAAGCGGGCGTGGTACTGCTCGAAACCATCGCGGATGACGCCGGCAATGCGCGGCGCCAGCTCGGCAGCGATGTCAGGCTCGGACATGCGTGGCTCACCCGGTAGGACCGGCTTCACCATACGCTGGCGTGGGGTGGCTTGTGTAGAGCCGAGCCCATGCTCGGCTGATCCAGGCAGAAGCAGCCGAGCATGGCTCGGCTCTACAGTTGCAAAGAGCAGTCGGGCGGGCTCGACTCTACCGAAGCCAATGGCTCAGATCGCCAGTTCGGCCTCCACGTCCTGCACCTTGCGCCGGGCCAATGCCAGGTTGGACTTGGTACGGTCCAGCACGATGTAGAAGAACAGCCCCTTCTTCTTCGCCACCGGGCGCATGATGTGGTACGCCTTGCCCAGCGAGATCAGGATGTCTTCGATGCTGTCGTTGAGATTCAGCGATGCGGCGGTCTTCATCTTGGCGCGGATCACTTCGGTGTTGCCGGCGGCGGCCACTTCCATGTCCATGCCGGCACCGGCCTCGCCCAGCAGCATGCCGCTTTCGTAGTCGACCAGCGCCACTGCCTGCGCGCCGTCGATACCCATCAGTGCATTCAACGATTCATTCAATCCAGCCACGTCGCACCCCTTGTCGGTGTTGGTTCGAGCCCCTCGTTCCCCTGCGGACGGGCTCACGGTCCGCCGAGTTCGGCCAGGATCGCCTGGCCACATTCCCTGCTCTGCCACAGCACCTGGCCGATCACGCTGCGCTGGTCGCAGGCCGCCATCAGCAGCAGCGGTGCACGACCTTCGGCCTGGATCGCCAGCATCAGCACCTTGCCGCCTGCGGCCTCCAGCATCAGCGTCTGCAGATCTCCCAGCAACAGTTCACGCCCGACCGCCGCGGCCAGCGCCAGCATCGCGCTGGTCATCGCTGCCAGGCGTTCGCCGCGTCCTTCGGCACCGGCGCTGACCAGGGCAAAGCCATCGATGCTGGCCAGCACCACCGTACGCACGCCTTCCACCCGCTGCTGGAGGCCCTGCAGCAGCGGCTGCAGGCGCTCACGCTGGCCAGCGTCAGGCAGGACCGCCACCTGCCCGTCAGCCATGCGCCGCCACCAGTGCGTGCGCTTCCATTTCGCTCATCAATACATCCATCAGCAACAATCCCTGGTCTCGGTCACGGGCATCCACGGCCAGCAGGGGCAGCGGCTGGCCATCAAGGCAGGCGCGTGCAGCCCAATCGTCCACTGCGGCCTGCGGCACCCGGTCCAGGTGGGTGATCGCCACCACCAGCGCCAAGGCCGATGCGAACGGCTGCAGCACCTGCAGGTAGCCCTCCAGTTCGGTCGCAATGCCCGCACGACGCGCATCCAGCAGCAGCACGGCGCCGCTGGCACCCTGAAGCAGGATCGGCCACAGGAAGTCGAAACGCTGCTGGCCCGGCGTGCCATACAAACGCAGGCGTTCGCCGTTGGGCAGGTCGATGTCTGCATAGTCCAGCGCCACGGTGGTGGACGCCTTGTCGGCACCGACGCGGTCACTGTTGGCCACATCAGTGTCGATCACCGCTCCGGCCGCGATGCTGCGCACCAGGGTCGACTTGCCGCTGCCCATGCCGCCCAGCACCACCACCTTGTGCTCACGCATTGCGCTCGCTCCCACGCAGGTGCCGCCACAAGCGGGCCAGCAGGCCGCTGTCGGCCCCCTTGCCACGTATCGCCGTCACCGGGGCCGCCGGCATGGACTGCAGCTGCGCATAGCCGCACAGGTAGGCGGCATGGATGAAGTCGCGCACGGCGGCCACCGGCAGCTCGAGCAGCATCGCGCACTCGTCTACCGTGCATGCACGCTTGAGCAGCAACGAGCACAAGCGGAAGCCATCGTGGTCATGACCCAGCACGCGGAAATCGGGCCAGCGCAGCAGCTTCACCGAAGCACTGTGCAGGCGCTCGTCCAGTGCCTGCCAATGGCGGCTGCGTTGTGCCCACTGCCACAGCAGGGGCCGTAGTGGCTGGCGTGGCCGCTCACCGGCCAGGGCATGCAGGCGCGCCGGCGTCAGCGCATCCAGCTGCAGGCGCTCGAAGGCATCGGCCAGGCGTTCGACCAGCGCAGCCGCGGGCTCCTGCAACAACACGGCCTGGTCGTGTTCCAGGTCCATCAGCAGTACCGGCTCTCCGGCATCGCAGAGCAGGGCCTGGCCCTGGCGCAACGGCAGGCGCTCCCGCAGGAGGCGGGTGATGGCGTGTGCACCATCGGCCAGGCGGATCGGTGCGGGTGCGTGCATGGCCAGGGGCTCCACTGCCAACTGCATCCCGCGCAGGGCGCGGCCGATGGCACCGTCATCAAGTATGTCCTGATGGCCATCGCCGTCGCGCAGCTGGCCGCCCAGGTCTTCGATCCAGCACTGCAGTCGCGGGCGTTGCTCGCGCATGCGAAGGGCCGCATTGCGCAGCGCCGGCGTATCGCGGATGACCAGCAGGTCGCAGTCGTCCAGGTCCTGGCTGCGACGGATCTGGCCGTCCGGCAGCGCAGACGCCAAACGCAGCCGTTGCAGCAGGGCCTGCTCGCCCTGGATGTCGGTTCCCACTACCAGCACGCGTGCCATCCGTGTTCCCCGTGCGGCCACCTCCCCGGTGGCCTCGCGTCGCCAAGGCTAGGGCATCGCCAGCGGCAGCCGTCGTGATCGACTGCTCAGATCGGGAGCGGTTGCAGACGGTGTCCGATCGGTTCTGCGACGGCCATCGCGGGCAAGTTTCATGCCCCTTTGACGGCATTCCGACAGCCGACGGAAGTCACGGTTCTGGACGGGGGGCGAATGGGGCCACCCAAAAAAGAAACCCGCGCCGAAGCGCGGGTTCCGGGGTCAAGCGGGCGGCGATGGATCAGCCACGCAGCTGCTCCAGCGCGGCGTTGAAGGTCGCGCTCGGGCGCATCGCCTTGCTGGCCTTGGCCACGTCCGGGCGGTAGTAGCCGCCGATGTCCACGGCCTTGCCCTGCACCGCGATCAGCTCTTCAACGATCTTCTGCTCGTTGTCGGTCAGCGCCTTGGCCAGCGGAGCGAAGCGCGCCTTCAATGCGGCATCGTCGTTCTGCGCAGCCAGCGCCTGCGCCCAGTACAGGGCGATGTAGAAGTGGCTGCCACGGTTGTCGATGCCACCGAGCTTGCGCGACGGCGACTTGTCGTTGTCCAGGAACTGGCCGTTGGCTTCGTCCAGCGCCTTGGCCAGCACACGGGCGGCAGCGTTGTCGTAGCGGTTGCCCAGGTGTTCCAGCGAGGCGGCCAGGGCCAGGAACTCACCCAGCGAATCCCAGCGCAGGTAGTCCTCTTCGACGAACTGCTGTACGTGCTTCGGCGCCGAACCACCGGCGCCGGTCTCGAACAGGCCACCACCGGCCATCAGCGGCACGATCGACAGCATCTTGGCGCTGGTGCCCAGCTCCATGATCGGGAACAGGTCGGTCAGGTAATCGCGCAGCACGTTGCCGGTCACCGAGATGGTGTCTTCGCCCTTGCGGATGCGGTCCAGCGAGAAGGCCGTAGCTTCCACCGGCGGCAGGATACGGATGTCCAGGCCGTTGGTGTCGTGGTCCTTCAGGTACTGCTCGACCTTGGCGATGACCTGCGCGTCGTGGGCGCGGGCGGCATCCAGCCAGAACACGGCCGGAGTGCTGCTCAGGCGGGCGCGTTCGACAGCCAGCTTCACCCAGTCCTGGATCGGTGCGTCCTTGGTCTGGCACATGCGCCAGATGTCACCGGCTTCCACGGCGTGTTCGAACACCACGGTGCCCGCGTCGTCGGTGACCTTGACCACGCCGTCGGCGACGATCTGGAAGGTCTTGTCATGCGAGCCGTACTCTTCAGCCTTCTGCGCCATCAGGCCGACGTTCGGCACCGAGCCCATGGTGGCCGGGTCGAAGGCACCGTGCGCCTTGCAGTCGTCGATGACGGCCTGGTACACGCCGGCGTAGCAGCGGTCCGGAATGACCGCCTTGGTGTCCTGCAGCTTGCCTTCGGCATTCCACATCTTGCCGGAGTCGCGGATCATCGCCGGCATCGAGGCGTCGACGATCACGTCGCTCGGCACGTGCAGGTTGGTGATGCCCTTGTCCGAGTTGACCATGGCCACGCCCGGGCGCTGTGCGTACTCGGCAGCCAGGTCGGTTTCGATCGCAGCGCGGGTGGCTTCGGGCAGCGACGGCAGGCGCGCGGCCAGATCACCAATGCCGTTGTTGGCATCGAAACCGGCCTGCTTCAACACGTCGGCGTGCTTGGCCAGCACGTCCTTGTAGAACTCGTTGACCACCACGCCGAACATGATCGGGTCGGAGACCTTCATCATCGTCGCCTTCAGGTGCAGCGAGAACAGTACGCCCTGCGCCTTGGCATCGGCGATCTGCTCACCGATGAACGCGGCCAGTGCCTTGCGGCTCATGACGGCGGCATCGACGATCTCGCCGACCTTGACCGCGGTCTTCTCCTTCAGCACGACGGCGCTGCCGTCCTTGCCGTGGAAGGTGATCTTCAGCGCACCGGCGTTGGCCACGGTGGCCGACTTCTCGCTGCCATAGAAATCACCGGCGGCCATGTGCGCGACGTGCGACTTCGAATCCGACGCCCAGGCGCCCATGCGGTGCGGGTGCTTGCGCGCGTAGTTCTTCACCGACAGCGGTGCGCGGCGGTCCGAATTGCCTTCGCGCAGCACCGGGTTCACCGCACTGCCCTTGACCTTGTCGTAGCGCGCCTTGTAGTCGCGCTGCTGGTCGTCGGCAGGGGTTTCCGGGTAATCCGGCAGCGGGTAACCCTGGTCCTGCAGTTCCTTGATGGCCGCCTTCAGCTGCGGCACCGAGGCGGAGATGTTCGGCAGCTTGATGATGTTGGCGTCCGGGGTGGTCGCCAGCTGGCCCAGCTCGGCCAGGTCGTCGCTGACCTTCTGCGCGTCACTGAGCAGTTCCGGGAACAGCGACAGGATGCGGCCGGACAGCGAGATGTCACGGGTTTCCACCACAATGCCTGCGGTGGCGGTGTAGGCGCCGACGATCGGCAGCAGCGACTGGGTGGCCAGGAACGGTGCTTCGTCGGTCAGCGTGTAGAGGATCTTGGACATGGGGGACTTGGACTCTGTAGCAATGCTCAGGGGAAGGCCGGCGCCAGCGCCGGGCCACGTGCAACCGTGTCGCGCGCGGGGCCGAGCCCCACGCTTTCCCCGTCGCCGTCAGGGTGGGCGCGCGGCGGGGAAACCCCTGCATTGTCGCGTTTTCAGCCGCGCGGGGCAAAGCCGTGCCATACGCGGCGGTACTGGACCGCTGTGTTTCGTCGTTGGCTCGCTTCCGGTCTGGAACCCGAGGCTTGATGGCTAGTTCGACTTCCCGCTCGTGGAGGCACGCATGACCCACTCCGACAATCGCTGCCCCCACTCGGCACGCCTCGGACAGGTCAACGTCTGTGCGCGCTTGCTTTGCTGGAAATTGCAGACACGGAATCCCCCAACGACGGCGGCCAGGCTGGCGAGTTCATCAGCCGTCGCTGCAGCACCTCGGATGTGCAGCGAACCGGCGTCAGACGATCCGGGCCGAATGTAGACATCGTACCTAGTGGAACGTCCTTCCGACCTTACGTATCCCGACACGGCATATCCGCCGTCCGTGAAACGAAGATCCGGCGTGCTTCCTGACGCAGGCTTTTCGGGGGCGTCGCCCTCGTAGATCAGGGCGATTTCCCTACCATCATGCCTGATGCGGTGCAGACCAAAGTCAACAGGTGCCTCGTAGGTCACGGACATGCCTGTCGGCACGCGCACACAGGCGCCGTATAGGAAGTGGTCGCAACTGTAGCTCCAGAGATTTACTGGTCCCATTGCGAGTGTGAGCGCAATCCAGCTGAACATCCTGTCTCCCGACCTGTCCGTGTTCCGTTCAGCGTATCCCGGTAGCCCCCAAAGCGGCATCGCCCAATAAAAAAGGACGCAGCCTCGCGGCTGCGTCCATCGTGAGCCCTGCCGGGAGAGAGTCGGCAGGACTTACTTGACCTCGAACTCCTGCGGCGTTCCGGCCGCCTTGCCATCGACGGTGACTTCGGCCCGGTACTTGCCGGCCGGCCAGCCCTTTGCATTCTTGAACGTGACGTTGGTGGTTTCTGCACCGCTGGTGTTCAGTGTGGCGTTCTGTTCACCGGCCACCTGGCCGTCCTGGTAGGTCAGCTTCGCGCCAACGGTGACGTTGTTGGCGGCACCGTCGGTCTTGACCGAGACAATGACGTCGTCCTTCGGTGCGAACAATGCCGTGGTCGCAACCGACTTGTCGGCGGCTGCGGTCTTGCCGACCGTGACCGCCGATACGCTCACTGCAGCGGCTTCGGCCATCGGCGGCGGCGCGCCGGTCATCGGTGCGGGTGCTGCCGGTTCGGCCGGAGCGGTCGCTGCCGGAGCGGCGTTGCTGTCGGTCGACTCTTCTTTCTTCTTGCAACCGACCAAGGCGACGCTGCCCAGCAGGGCGGCGATCAGGGCGGTCTGGAGCGGGGTGGTCTTGATCATTCGGGGTTCCTCCCAGGGATTGTCGGACGACGTTCGGCCGGCTTACTTCGGCGGCAGTTTCAGGGTCTGGCCCGGGAAGATCTTGTCCGGGTCATCAAGCACATCGCGGTTGGCTTCGAAGATCTTCTTCCAGGCATTGGCGTCGCCCAGATGCTGCTTGGCGATCTTCGACAGCGAGTCACCCTTCTGCACGGTATAGGTGCCGCCGCTGACAACGTCTGCGGTGCTGTCCACCGAGGCGCTGACGCCGGAGAAGTCCGCCTTCGGCACCTGCTCGGCGGTACTGTCGACACTGCCACTGACGCCGGAGAAATCGGCTTTCTTCTCGGTACTCATCCACAACTCCCGTCTGCATGACTACGTGGTTCGCACGGTGCCATGGAGGTTGTTAAATGGGGATGGTGCAGATGTGAAGCCGCCCCCCGGGGCGGCTGAACAATCGGGAGAGAAGGTGTGCGGTAGTGCCGGCCGCTGGCCGGCGGTGCTGGGCTTGGCCGCGGTGCTCGCCGGGCATGGCCCGGCACAACGGGCGACCGCCTGCGGCGGTTACTGCCGCAGTTCGCGATAGGTCGCAGCCGGGGCAGCGATGCCGGGGCTGGCACGCCAGGGATTGATATCCAGGCCACCACGGCGGGTGTAGCGGGCCTCCACTTCCAGCCATTGCGGCTGGCAGCGCGTAGACACTTCGCTGAAGATCCGTTCAACGCACTGTTCGTGGAACTCGGCGTGCTCGCGGTAGCTGATGAGGTAGCGCAGCAGTCCGGCGCGGTCGATCTTCGGTCCGCGGTAACGCAGGCTGACCGTGGCCCAGTCCGGCTGGCCGGTGACCGGGCAGTTGGACTTCAGCAGCGCCGAGACCAGGGTCTCTTCCACCACCTCGCCCGCATCGGCGGCGAGGAAGTCCGCCTGCGGCGGACCGTAGCAGTCGATCTCCACGTCCAGCCCGTCGATGGATTCACCGAGCGGCGTCTCACGCAGGCCCGGCAGGCCGAACTCGACCTGGACCGGCGCACCGGCGCAGGCCGACAGGTCGGCCACCAGGCGCTCGCGCAGTGCCTCGGCGCTGTCGATGCGGGTGCTGTTGAGGGAGTTGAGGTACAGCTTGAACGACTTCGATTCGATCAACCGCGGCGAGGTGCACGGCACCTGCACGGTGGCCACGGCCACCTGCGGCTTGCCGCGCGGGTCGAGCCAGCTCAGCTCGAAGGCGTGCCAGCGGTCATGGCCGACGAACGGCAGCGCGGCGTCATCGAGGCCGATCTCGGCGCGGGCACCGCTGCGGGGGATGGGAAACAGCAGGCCGGGATCGTACTGCGACGGGTAACTGACCTCGCGACCGAGGCTGGAATCCTGTGGGGTGTTCATGGTGGGCATTGTATCGCGCGGAGGGCGGGCCTTCGGCCGGGCCGGCCAGCGGCGGAGCCCCTCCGTGGTGGGTGGGTCGCGGGAAGCCCCGACTCCCGGATGCGGGCCGGGGGGGGGGGGGGGGGGGGGGGGGGGGGAGG